>JAGXNT010000110.1 GCA_019894765.1 Candidatus Heimdallarchaeota archaeon | reverse complement strand
TTCCATTCTTTTGGTGTTATCCAAGGCTTCTGCTTCACTTCCTCTATTACTCGCTTAATTTCCATTTTTGCCTTTTTTACTAACACTTCTCTTTCTCTATCAAACAACTCATGTATTCTTTCTATTATTGTTATTCTACTTATTAGCATCGCAATACAGAATTCTTTGTTAATGATCATAATCGCTCGTAGCAATCTAAGTAATCCTATTTTTTGCTTTGTTGGTGCGGGACTAACTAATTTATCCATTCCAAGAATCAAGCTTATTTCTTTGTAACCCTTTGCTTCCAACAATTCCTCTAAATATCTATAATCCTCTTCCTTTTTCGCTACAATATAGTTTAATTCTTCTAGCTTTCCAACCCAGTTACTGACTGTTAATGTTCTTGTTCGAAAATTAAACTTACTCAATTGTAGCTCAGGTATTGCTATTCCATGGCTTTCACTTGAATACAATTTTTCTGGGTTGCTTTCTCCTGCTACTTCTAGAAATTTCCTTTTGTACTCTAATCCTTTCTCTTTATTATAATGGACTTTGAACACTTTTTTCTTGTAATCAAACAATATTTTATAAAACGAATCACATTCCCCACATCTTAATACTGAGCTTCCAAGTTTAGCTATAAACCCTGATCCAAGTGTTGATAATTCCGCTCCACATTTCACACAATGATAACTTATTTTGAAACCATAATCTGTTTTCGTAATTCTTCTAATTTCATCTAAGAATTCCTCTAATCTTTTTCGATTCCAGTGAGTTTTTCTTTTCATGAAATATTCACAAGCAACGGTATTTTCCGTTAATTTTACTCCCACTCTTTCAGGTTTGATTTTGATTCCCATATCTGCTAGTTCTTCATAAAAGATACAAATAGAAATCGTACTTTTGTTATGGCAATCAAAACATTTCTTTCCTAGATGTTTAGGCCATTCTACCTTAGGTGTTTTGTAATAGGTTACTCCTCCCTTTGGTTTAGCAACACGTTTTGCTTTTATGAAACCTTTTCCTTCCAATTTCTTGATATGTCTATGAATCAGACTATTCGAATACTCAAAATATTCTTCTAACTCCTTAATCGTTACTGGATAAAAGTTAGATTGCTTTTTAATCATTGCAAGAATTTCTGTTTGAATAATATTAGACAATCCCAAACCTCGATAATAGTAATGTTAGTTCTCATCCACTTTACCATTCGACCAAAAGCTTTCATAAATATCCTCTTTTTTATCGTCAGAACATTGTGGAGAACTTTCTTCCTCATCTATTCCTCCATATTTTGAGAACATATCAGCTTTAAATAGTGTTAACTCATCTCGGATGATTTCTTCTAGTTGCTTATTTACATTGGAATAAGTTCTATGTTTTAGAATTCGATTCGCTAAGGCTTCTAAATCCTTATCTGTAACTTGTTGGGTTACTGATTCAATTATCCTTTCTTCTTTTTGCTTCGCAGCTAGCACTTCTTCATAGATTTTTATTTCTTCAGTTAATCGTTTGTTTTCTCTTTCAAGATCTTCTTGTAATTCTTGAAGTGATTGTGGAGAACAAAACATATGACTAATAAAAGCCATTCTAGTAAGCAATTCTTCATCCGAGAGTGTATGTTTAATCCTAATTTTATTGTAATTCTTTTGTGTTACAACCATGTTTTTTGCTTCTAATGAGTTGACCGCTTTTGCTACAGACTTTTCATGCCTCTTGACATGCTCCGCTAACTCTTTAATTCCATTTTCAAACCATTCTTCTTCATCAATCATTACTCTGAAAACAAAGAAAAGAACAATCTCTTGTTCGACATTTGTTAAATGTTGAAAGGTTATAGCCAAATTCTTTACACCTTTTCTGCTCTACTACTAAGTAACCCGACAAAATTCTTTATAAAGTTCTAAATACTCTTTTTGTCCTTTAAAAGGATAATTTCTCTTTACTAGTTGAGGAAATTGCTTGAGAAAGGTTTCAACCTTAGTAAGACAGAATTTGTTGCTTATTTGATTTGCCCGTTTCAATTCTACATTATGAAAGACCTGAACAAGCAAACAAATCAGAGTATGAGATATGATTACTCGGATTATGAACCAACATTACTAGATGGTATAAAGAAACATCAGTGGCTGCAGGAGTTCCATCAAACATATGGTGCTGACATACAAAATAATGCTTACCCACGATTACAGGAATCAGATAACAAAAAAAACTGGAAAAAGAAATTCATTGATTATGAAATAAAACGTTTCAAAGAAAAACCTGAATTTTGGGAGCCTGTTGCAGTTGAGTTTTTTCTAAAGAGTCAAAACTATCGCGGTAAAATCGATAGAATAGATCAAATAAACACTCATGGGCATTGTCGTATTGTTGAAAACAAACCTTATCCTAGTGAATTTGATGAAGAAGAACTATTATTCTATACAGCTTTATTAACCAGTTTAATTCCTTGTCCGGATTTACCCGCAATAACAAAAGTAGCGGAAATTGGTGTTTATTATTATTACACAGGTGAGTTTTACAAATCGAAAGTAACAATTGAAACTATGCGATCCTTTAATGATTACTTAGAAAAAATACGTAAGAAAATGTTGAATCCAAGATCAATCAAGAAGAAAAGAGTTTGTGATCTAGATTTCATACAATGTCTTTACCGTGAAATATGTCAAAGAATAAACATTAAGCATCAGAAATTAATTGGACTTTCTAACATTTAGTTGTATTTTAACTGGAAAAAAATTGGACTTTGTGGGCTTTTTCATTCCAAAGGATATTTTTTCGGACTTTGATGATTTATACATTACTTTAAAATTAAGAAAAACTCACTTAGAACCTTCTAAGGACCAAAAAAACTGTGGAAATACCTCCCTCTTATATGTGAGTTAATTTATCGCACTCAATCTAATCTTTTTTTATATCTAATTGACCTTATACAATTTCAAATAGCTCATTGTGCCATTTTAATTGCATTTCATCAAATTTACTTGGTGGGATTAAATAATTCGTTGTTTGATATTTACAAAATGTTCTAAGGAATTGGACTACTATTCTGCTATTAACTCTTTGACTTTCAATTCTCATATCAAAAAGTTGTTCAATTTGTTTTTTACGGTGTGATTCTTGAGTTAATACTGAAACATAACTTGATTTTGGTTCAAGGTAAGGTAGAAGCATACGTAAAACATCACTTGGTTGTAATGGAAGTTTCACTGGTGTAGAGTTTGCAATATAATACCTTATTTTGTCTTGTCTTTCATTTAAGATTTCATATACTAATTCCTCAGTTGTAGAGGTTTTCATTACAAGGAGCGTAAAGAAACTAAACGGCAAAGCAGTTTTTCCTTTTTCAAAACCTGAATATGTTCCATTTGCTAGGTAAAACTCACGTTCCATCTCAACATAGGTTCGTTTCCCTCGATATTGAAGAAGATAATCTTCTACACCTTTAAGATAAAGCGATTTCAATAAATGGAAATTAAAATAACCAGAAGAAAGAAGTGTATCAGGATTTAATCCTAAATATTTTGCCTTCGCATGTTTCCGATGAAGAAATTCTTGCAAGTCAGCTGATTTTTTAGGATTCAGTGAGCCAATTTGTACAGTATATGCTACTTTGTAATGTGCTGGTATGTGTAAATAATTGCCATCTTTGACCTTCGAATAAAAAGTACTTTTGATACCAATACTAGAAAGATATTGTTTGAAGTCTAAGACATACGTTTTACTAGCACTAGCAAATGAAATTCTCCTTTTAAAAGAACCATCTGCATCCATAGCTCCACGCCAGTAAAGACTACGATAAGGTTCTCCTAATTGTTTGAATAAAAGTGGTTCTCGTAATGAGTCATATTTTGCTCCTTTAATGGTCTGATCTGTTAAGAAATTGAATAATCGAACTGCTGAAGATGACCGTAATTCCACATTCCATGCGTTCCTTGTTTTGAATATCTCCCCGGAATCGTTGAATAGTTTCACAAACAGCTTTGATATTAACTCAATATGTTCTTTCGTCTCATCTACAACACGCAACCAGTGTGTGTGTAAATGCCCATCTCCATTTACTATTCCACAGAGATAGGCTAATGCCGGAGTTATTTTTGTTGGTATAACATATCGTTTTCCTCGAGCACTTTCAAAAGATAGAGATGTGGTATTTTTTCTTATTATTTGTAGTTGCAGAATTTCACAAGCACATCGAAAGAGTGGATACGGGATAGCTCCTCGTTCTAGGTAATTACTGAAACGTTTTTTCCAAGCAATTATATTATTATTAATAGAATTGTAAAAGTAATCTCGAGTAAACTCAGAAATGAGAAGAATCTTCTTTTGAATCTGTTCTTTCTCTTCCTGTGTTATAACAAGAAAGGGAAACCGAGAGAGAATACGATCGGTTGAATTCTTCCTAACAAAATCTATTTTCTTAACAAGAATCGGATAAAGATTTAGAGTTTGTTTGCCATTGAGAAAAATATCATTAGAGCGATTCGATTCAATTAATTCGTTTGCAGTAAACCAATTATTTGGTCGTTGTATTTCTACATCATATAGTAAGGGATCAGTTTTCCAATTAATAATATTAGAACTAGGAGTACTCCTTTCTTTCTTCTCAGTCTCTTTTTGCAAGGGCAGACTTAATCTTCTCCTATTATACAGTTGATGTTTTTCTTCTTAAAGACCTCATTATTTAGCTGTACGGATAGTTAATTGTTTAACTAATTGTTTTAGTGATTATTTATTACTTTCGGTAATCTCTTTAAATAATAGCTATATATTAAGCTGAATATATACTTTACCATGAAAGATAATCAAAGAACCGGAAACAAAAGATTAACAAAAAAAGTTCAAAAACTACTTGTAGATGATTTAACAAAAAAGGAACTAGCTAAAATCCAAGAACAACTTAAGCCATCAGTGAATGACATAAAACCGGTTCTACTAACATGTAAATTGAAAATTCATCCTACACCAGAACAAGAAGAAGTTCTTTGGAAACTAGCTGAAAATTGTCGATTACTATATAATTTTGCATTAAAGGAACGCATTGAATGGTTTAACAGTAATAAAGAATTACCTCAAGACAAAAGAGAAAAGCAAATTAGATTTGCTAGTCAGTGTAAACAACTTCCATTATTGAAACAAAAATATCCTAACTATAAACAGAATTATTCGAAAACCTTACAGCAAACTCTAAAATGCTTAGATGCAAACTTTCGATCGTTTTATGCTTTGAGAAGAAATGGGTATAAAGATGCAAACCCACCACGCTATAAGGGAAAGAATTATTTTACTACTTTGCAATACAACCAAATTGGGTTTAAAGTAGTAAAGAATAAAATTACTTTTGTACACTTTTATCCATCGAAAGAAGAGACAAATATTGAATTATCTTTCCAATTAAATAATAAATTTGATTTCTCAAATAGAAAAATAAAACATATTAATTTATTTCAAAATCATAAGACCAAAGAATTTTTTGTTAGTATAGTATTTGAGTTAGTAACTCCCAAGTATTACGATAACGGTATCTACCAAGCAATAGATCAAGGTGTAATGAATCTAGTAGCAGGAGTTAATTCTCATGCTGGAAAAACGATTGTAACAAAAAATTATCGTACAAATAAATATTGGCAACCAAAAATCGATGAATTACAATCAAAAAGAGATCATTGCAAGAGATACTCAAATCGCTGGTTTTGGTACAATGAAAAATTAGTGAAAATGAAGAGAAAAGAAGCTAATCAGAATAAAGATTTTCAACATAAGGTAAGTAAGAAAATCATTACTAACACAAAAGCAAATACTATCATCATAGGTGATTTGACCTCAAAAGAGATGAGTAAGAAGAAAATTGGAGACAAGAAATCAGATAAGAGTCTTCATCGAAGTATGCACAATAGTGGGTCAATAGCTAGATTTGCTAGATTCTTAACCTACAAAGCAAAAATTGCAGGTAAAAAAGTAATAAGAATCAGTGAAAGAAACACTACTAAAAGATGCTCATTTTGTGGACAAAAGAAGAATCGTAAACTCTCAGAACGAGTTATCAAATGTGATTGTGGGTTAATCATTGATAGAGATATCAACTCAGCAATAAATATCTTACAGCGGTTTTTAGCTGTGATTTCCCTATCACAAAAACGCCCTGTGACTGGGCAACGATTGTTGAGAGAATTTCGACAAACGTTTTTTGCGAAAAACAGCTGTGAGAATGGTTCTCCGTCTCATAGGACTCGCGAGGATTTTGAGCTAAAAGTTTTAGTTTGAAAAGGTCATAAGTCAGACGCTCTACATTTGAGAGAATAGCATAGAATGATAAATTGTATTAATTTAAAATTAAAATTGTGCAATAATGTTATAAGGATAAGAATTTAATATAGTATTCCTTACATATTGTTACAAAGGTTTGGAGATTTATAACTACCGAGTGTGAAGTAATGTCATTAACTGGCAATACGAATTTTCATAATTTTACATATTCAGATGCATTTCTTATTTCTGTACCAAAGGGAAATCTTTTCCCGATAGGGATTATTGAAGAAAAAACTGATATAGAAAAGAAAATTCAAGGAGATATAAAACTCAATATTATAAGTGAATTAAGAAACGACTTAGCTAATACAGGAAATAAAATATTGGATAACATGCCATTACCTGAAAGATTTGCTAAATTAGAAGTACTTGATAAGTGGATGATTCGTATTAACAACTTTTTTGATAAAATTGAATTGGAAATTAAGGAGAAAAAAGATACTTCATTCAGCATGCTAATAGAAACAATTGAATTTAAAGAAAAAATTGAGAATAAAATCAAGAACAAAAAATACTCAAATATTGATCAATTAATTAATTCATACGAGAAGAAACTAGACAATACATTTGATTCTATAAATAAATTCATGGTATCAATTAGAACAGATCTTAGCATTATGTTTCTTGATTCCGAATTGCCCTCAGAGTTTATGTTTTGTGTTAGTCAAACTATTAATTCATCATTAACTTACTTAAGATTTCTACAATCAGAACAAGATCCACTAATGATAGATTTAAAGAGATACAAATCCGGTAGAACTTCTGTAAAGAAATCTAAACCCATATTAATAAGAATTGATGAAATGGATGAAATGCATAATGAATTAACTTTAAGTCTACAAAGATTACTATTTTTCATCGAAATCTGGAATTCAAAATCAATAGATGAGCTATTTACAGATCAGGAAATTCAATATAATATAAAGAACTTTGATGATTATCAAGAATTCTTTCTAAATTCCTTAGACAAATTGACTATCTTTGCAAAAGATTTTCATCACAAGGTTATACTTGCTGTAAAAGAGCGCGAAAAAGAACAAGTTTTCAGAATACAAAATGAAGATGAAAACATAAAATCATTGTTTGCTAATATTTTACATTCGACATAGCATTGAGAGGTAGCTTAAGAAATGAAATTTGTTTGTTTTGATACAAACTATTTATTAGCGGTTCTTATTCCATTAGACAGATGGAAGCCAATAATTAAACTATGTGAAAAGGAAATTACTGAGCTTGTTGAGAAAGGAAAAGTTAAAGTCTTTATTACAAAATTAGTGAAATCTGAAGCTTATAATAGAATAGAAAAAATTGTTAAAAATGCTACCAGGCATTTTAAAACACTTTTTCATAAATTAAAAGATACCAATCTAAAGACACCTTTCGAACAAAATAGTATTTTAAGTTTAAGAAAAGAATTACAACTAATATTAAAAGAAGAAGATGATGAAGTTATTCGAAATCAATTATATTACTTTGAAGACTACTTACTAAAAGCAATTAGGAAATTCCCAGAGAAAGCAAAAAAAATAATCATAGGTGAATGTTTAAGCGAGATCAATGGGATTCTTACTAGTTTTGATGCTGAATTGTCAATTTATGATATAGATGAAATAGCTGATCCTCTAGATAAAGAGGAAATCAAAAAATTAGAAAAAATAAAAACTAGAATTAATACACTTGTACCTAATTTCAATGATAAAGTTATACTGGCAACATTTATTTATTTTATAAATCTGCATGATGTAAGTGGTATATTTGTAACCCATGATTTCAAACATCTTCTCTTGAAAAGCCTATTTCTAGAAGAAGAATTCAAAGAAATAAATATTGTTAGGCCACAATATGTTAAATTTCTCACATAAAATTTAATCCACGGTGGCATCTTTCGCGTTTATTTTTTTCCTCGCTTTCTCTTTTAAACTTTTGCGATGAGCTTTATTTTGATAGAAAATATTGGATAATTTATTATACATAATTTCTCATGTATATATGTACAATAATATTGGGGGATAAATCATAGGAGAAACATTTATTCTGCGGAAAAAAAAGCATAGTTCAGTTCAATTAGCATTGTTATTTGTAGTTATTTTCATTTTTTTATGTCTGTTAACATTCTCCAATCTCTCTAACTTTTCTGTAATTGCTGATAAAAAAATGCAAACACGACCTACTATTAATGCAGATGTTCCCATACCTTATGTTGAATTGGGAATTTGGGATGAGAATCTAGGTGGATTTAATCAGATCGTAGTTAATGATACAATTGCTTATATTGCTGGTTCTTCAGAAAATCTCTTTGTTTTTGATCTAATAAACTTATCAAATCCAGATTTGCTTAGTACCTATCGTAGTGAAGCCTTACCTTACAGAACAAATGACATATTGTATATTAATGAGAGTTTGATAATTCTTGCAAAAAGCAGTCATGGTTTAGAAATAATTGATTGTACGAATTTCTCCAATATCAATTCAATTTACACGAATACCCAGACCGCATATGTAACTAGTTTAGCTTTTAAAGATCCATATCTTTATGCTACGGATAATGTTGATGGTTTACACATATTTGATTTAAGCAATTTAAGTGACATTCAATATATTACCAATATCTCGAGTGCGGGTTCAGCACATTCAATTAAAATTGTAGATAAGTATGCCTATATTGCCTCTAGTTTTGAAGGTGTAAAAATCTTTGATTTATTTGATCCAATAAATCCTGTAGAAGTGGGAAATTTCACTGATGGTTCTTCATTTTTTGAATTAGATGTTGAAGGCAATTTTGTTTATGCTATCGATGATCAATATACATTCAAAATTTTGAATATAAGTGATAATTCAAATCCAGTTAAGCTGGGGGAATTCAATGGGAGTTATTACGAAGATTTAGTTGTTTCAAATGATATTGCCTTCATTAGTGCTACAACATTTGGTTACTCAATATTGAATTGTACTAATCCAACTACAATTATTGAAATTGTTAATATAGATACTGGTCAACGAATCACTGATATTTTCGCTGATTCTAATTATTTTTATTTGATTTCAGGGACTAGAGGAGTTGAATTATTTTCAATAGAAAGCTTACCATTAGTTCAAATTGAAGCGCGGTTTGGTGCAGGAGATATTGATGAAATTTTAATTGAAAATAATATAGCCTATCTTGCAAATGGGTATGGTGGAGTCGTTATTGTTAATGTTTCTAATCCTCAATCACCTGAAAAATTGGGTGTTTTCAATGAAGGCGGAAGAACATATGGATTATGTTATAGCAATGAACTACTTCTTGTAGCTAATGATGAATTAGGTTTACAAATTCTGGATGTAAGGAATCCAATTCAGCCTACGAAACTTAGTGCTCTTTATGATGGTGGAAATGCTAGAAGTGTTGCAGTACGTGGTAACCGTGCCTACCTTGCTGATGGTTCTGATGGATTTGAAATTATCGATATTTCTAATCCGGAATCTCCTTTTGAGATATTTCAAGGTGAAGATGTTCCGTTTATTAGTGAGTCTTTCTCAAAAATAGAGGTTATGGATGATTATGCTTATTTATTTGATACTGATATAGGTGTATTTATTTTCTCTATAAGTGAAGAAATAAGTGATATAACTGGTGAATATTTAGGTAGTTATTTTGCACCGGGGAGTAGGGATTTTGAAATTAAAAACGATAGAGTGTACATTTCAGGCGGTAGAATGGATTTTGTTGATGTATCCAATCCAGAAAGTCCTCTATTAGTTAGTTATTATTTGGGTTTTTTTGAGTATCTCTTTTTAGAAGATGATGTTCTTTTTGCTTCAAGTTGGGATGAAATACAC
>JAGXNT010000109.1 GCA_019894765.1 Candidatus Heimdallarchaeota archaeon | reverse complement strand
TGGTTTCTTTGCTTCGGTAGTTGGTTTCTTTGTTGTTGTGGTTGTAGGTTTCTTTGCAATGATAGCGGGTTTCTTTGTTGTTGTGGTTGTAGATTTCTTTGCAGGAGCTGCTTTCTTTGGTGTGGTTTTTGGTTTAGTTGTAGGTGTTTTCTTTGGAGCAGTTTTCGCTTTGGTTTTTGAAGCCTTGTTCTGTTTATTTCTAGTTCCTAATTTTGCTTTCATTGAACCAGATGCCAATTCTGAATCAATAGCTTTAATTGTAGCATTGAAGTAAGTTGGTAAGCTTTCTGGTTTTCCAGTTGTTTTCTTGTATCCTGAGAATTGCTTGTCGTATTTTGCTGCACTTTTCTTCTTCAAGTCTGCGGCGTAATTAGCAATGGTCTTTCCAGTATAACGATCTTCTGAGGGGAAGACGGAATCATCATGAGGTATTTTTAGTCCTGCATGAACTGCACCAGCAAGCATTGCTGAAATTCTAGTATCTTTACGACAAGTATTAACGCCAATATCAAGTATCGCATCTTTTACTCCTACTGCCCTAGCGTATTTACCAGCAAGATAACCTGTTAAATATGCAGAAGGAACATTACCTGTTGCGCCTTTCCAACCATATTTCTTGAGGTGTTGTGAACTTGCATCAACTAGAGTTTCATCACCAATTACTTTGGCTATAACAATACTCACTCGTTCATGCTTGTTAGATCTTCTCACAACAAGACGATTCTTTCCTGATCTGAGTAGACGCTGTCTTCTATGGAAATTTGTTTTTCCGTCTCTTCTTCTTCTGAATTGAACGTGATAACTTGCACCTTTTGCCATTCTAATCACGTACTCCTTTGGACTTTCTTCGATTTTGCAACACGAAGTTCACGCATTACTGCATCTACTTCTGGAAGCTTTCGTTTTGACATTCTGTTATCTTGAATATACATTCTGAGATAATTTGCAGAACGAAACATTCCTCCTTTAGCTCGTAGATAGAGTAAACGATAGGTTGCTTTATCAATGAAGTTTTTATCTCGTAATACTTTCAGGTAAGCACGTTGCTTCCTTATTCGATTAATCCATTCTCTTCGTAAATCAGTTCGAGCAGCTTTTCGTCCTTTTCGACTACCATGCCCACGTCTTTGACCTCGAATTCTCTTATTATGGAGTTCTCGGGCTCTACCTCGACTGATGCCTGCTACTTTCCTGGCTTTAATAACACCACTATGAATTAATGCTCGAATATCTCTTCTGGTAAGTGCCATTTGAACATCATCTGCAGCATCAGGGTCAATATAGACTCTATTGACTCCTACGCCTAGGATATCTGCGGCAATGTTTCTTTGGGTTTTCAAATCAGTCATGTTTCATCATTCCTTACTTTGATTTTTTAGTGGTAGCCTTTTTTGCAGTAGTAGACTTTTTACTAGAAGTGGATTTAGTTCCTGAAGCTTTAGAACTTGATGTTTTCTTAGCTGTAGTGGTTGATTTCTTTGTAGAGGGGGTAGATTTCTTTGGAGTTGGTTTCTTGGTTGTAGTTGCTTTCTTTGGTGTGGATGGTTTTTTAGTGGTAGTGGTTGTCTTCTTTCGTGGTGCTGGTTTTCCAGCAAGCTCCGCTTCAATTCTTTCCAATTCTTCAAGCTCCTTTTGAGTGAGAGAACTTTTAGTAGGTTTCTTCTTACGAGGAGCCTTTTCTTTCGGTTCTTTTTTATCTTCCTCTTCAAGGAGTAGTTCTTCAGATATTTCTGAAATTGTAGCAAATGTTAGTGCTTCTTCTGGACGATTAATGATCTTAATCTCTAACTCATCGGCTTTGTTTGTAATAGCTACCTTTTTTCTAGTTCCGACGGTAGAGGCAATCCTTACGACTTGTGTTTCTTTATCGATTTCTTCTAAATCATAGGTGTTGTGAATCAAAACTTCAACTTTACCAGTTCGAGTTAGACCACGTGTGGCTTTCGGACCACGAAAACCTACTCTGACAATTGTTGGGATACCTCGTTTATGATGTCGCATGGAATTATCGATTCCAATTGGTTTGCGCCAGCTTGGTTTTAATCGTTTATATCGCCAACTTTCTTGTCTTCTAAATTTTGGTCGAGATTTTCGAATCTTTTCTCGCACTCGTAATAATCTTTTGTCAACAGTCATCATACATCAACTCCTAATCAGTACCGATGTATTGAGCTGATAACCAAATTCCATCCATAAATCTTCGAGGATCTTTGTGGAATTTACCTCGAAGTTTACAGACTTCTTGGATATTAGCTGATGTTTGGCCAACGTGTTCTTTATTTATGCCAGTGATGATAATTTCATCACCCTCAACTTTCACTTTTACATCTTCACCAAAAATCTTAGCTTTTCGGGGATCGCGTTGCCCGTAAAGGTTTTTGATAATGACTTCTTGTGGTTTGATGTCTACTGTTATAGGAAAGTGAGAATAAACAATAGTTAATTTGTAAGTATAACCTTGAGTTACTCCTGTAATCATATTTGTTACATGAGCAGCAATTGTACCTAACATTGCTAATTCTCTTTTTCTTGGAAAGCTAACAGACAATTTCAAGTTACCCTTGAGCATTACCATTTTAACTGGTTCGCCTGTGAAATCTCTTTCCAATGAACCCTTAGGTCCTTTAGCAGTTACCTTCATATTTTCGAGTTCCAAGGTAACTCCTTCAGGAGTTTCTACAGTTTTTTCTGCAAAGACCGCTTTTGGCATTTTTTATTTCCCACCATTAATTAGTAGACGAACGCTAGGAGTCTTCCTCCCATGTTCAATGCTTTCGCATCTTCATGACTCATCACACCTTTTGGTGTAGAGACAATTAGAATTCCAAGATCTCGTGCTGGAAGGAATTTTTCTTCCCAAGACTCGATTTCTTTATGTTTAACTGGAAAGCGTGGTTTTATTACCGCACATTTGTTAATCCTACCTAGCAATTGCACTTTGAAGATACCTGCTCGATCATCATCAATGAATTCAAATTCACCGATGTAACCTTTGGCCATCATGACTTTTATTACAGAGGAAATTAGTTTTGATGCGGGTTTCAAGTAAACTTCGCGTTTTCCTAAAACCTCTGCATTTTGAATGTTGTTCATTGCGTTTGCTAGTGTGTCTAATAAAGGCATTTTTTTGTCACCTTCTTCCTAAACCATTGAGGATTTTATCCTCCATGGCCCCCATATCTTTTGAAACCGACTGTGCTGGCTACTTCTCTGAAGCAGCGTCGACAGAGATTCAATCCGTGTCTTCGAATAAGTCCTTCGTGTGCACCACATCGAGTGCATTGTCGAGAGCCTTTACCCATTTTGACATCTTTTGGTTTTGTACCTGATCCTTTTGCCATGTTTCTTCACCTATTCTACGGTAATTCCTAATTCGGTTTCAGCGAATACAATCGCTTCATCTCTAGATATCCTGTGCTTTCCAGGTATCTTACTCGGTGATCTGAATCTTCGTTTCACCCGAAATCCTGGACGTTCTATTTGAATAAAGATGTCCAGTCCTGTTACTCCAAGGTTAGGATCATATTTTGTTCCTACAATATCGATGTGTTCTTTGATTCCAAACCCGAAATTGCCTTCTCGATCGAAGGCTCTTTTGGAAATTTTGAAATCTCGAACATCAAATAGTCTGGGAATAAGTTTCATTATTTTTTCTTGATCGCGAATTGTTACTTTAGCTCCAATAGGTTCGTGTTGTCTTATGCCAAATTCTCTAAAGTTTCGTTTAGCTTTGGTTTCAACAGTTTGCATTTCACCTATGGATTCTATGATTTTCTTAACACGTTCAAGTGCTTCCCCTGATTCTCCTACACTGCAATGTAAGATTAAAGAAGCAACTTTGGGTTTACGCATTTTGTGCTGTTCCCATTCCTTCAAGAAATCTTCTTTTGTCTTGGTCATTGTGAGGTGTCTCCTTTGGTTGTAGTCCACCAGGGTGATTTTTCACCAAGGACGATTATATATTCGGGAGTAGTTTGTACTTCTGTTCCATCATGGGCAACAAGAGTTACTGTGGAAGCTCTAGGACCAAAACGCCATTGGAATTCCTTTATGGAACCATTTTTCGCTACGTTTTTACCGGCTGTGATAATCGCAAACATTCCTTCCTTAAATGGAAAGTGATTCACGATTTTTTGTGAGGGAAGACTGATTATTAAGGTGTCTTTGGTTTGGTATTTGCTATCTATGCCTTCTTCTTTTGGTAGTCGTATATTCCTGCCATCATGTAGATTCAATTGCATGATGCCACCTTTTATTGTGGTTTTACCCATTATTTGACATGCTTTTGTGAGTTGAGAAGTTTTATTCATTTCAAACGGCATCAAAACATGGAGTTCATGGGGAAGGATACGATAGCTTTTGTCTATATCTGCTATTTCGAGGACATCCATCAATCCTACTGGAAAATTGCGATTTGTCACAATTCGTCCATCAATTTTCACAAGCCTTTTGTTAAGTATAATCTTGAGTTCTCTTGCGGTATCAACTAATTTTAAGACATCTCTTAGAAGGATTCCTAATGGAATGCAGTGCTCTTTGCTATGAGGTCCTGGATCCGCTCTATAAGCGAATTTATGCTTCTTTCGAGGAATAGCCCAACTTCTGGGAGAAGCTAACCTCTTTTGATGTTTTGAACCACCAGTTTTTGTCATTTCTTTTTCACATTCCTTTTAGTTTATGCTTCAGCTTCCTCTTCTGTTTCTGGAAGTCTTCGAGCTATGGGAGCTAGTCTTCCTTTATCCTTCATGTTCTTCAAGTTAATAATCTCGCAATTGCATGCTTGAACAGGAAAGTGTTGAGAGGATCCATCTGATTTCTCAAAAGTAACTCCTTCAATGGTTAGTCTCATATTTTTATAATCTACATTCGAGACTTCACCTTCTATTCCTTTGAATGAGCCTTTTCGGATTCTTACAGTATCACCTTTACGAATGACTAAATGCTTAACCCCTTCTTTTTCTACTAAGACATCGGAGAGAGGAGCAGTTAGCTTCTTTCGTTTTTTGTGTAAAGGAGCAGTATAGAGCTGCTTTCTTTTCTTTGAAGGTTGTTTTGTGACTTTAGGATTTTTCTTCATTATTTTTCATCTCCATTGGTACTGCTAATCCTTAGACGATGGTGCTAGCTGTATGGGCTACTCTTGGCCATCTTTCTGCAGCTTCTTTTGCCACTGGACCACGAATTTCACTTCCTCGTGGACTACCTTCTGGACTGGCAATGACAGCAGCATTATCTTCAAATTGTACCCACAGACCATTTGGTCGTCGGTACATTTTCCTCTGACGAATCACAATTGCTGGGAGAACTTGTCGCCTCATCTGCGGTGTTCCTTTTTTAACAGAAACGATAACCATATCTCCCACTGAAGCAGTAGGATAACGATTTAGACGACCTTTGAAACCTTTTACAGCAATTATCTGTATGACTTTTGCACCTGTGTTATCAGCACAATTCAAACGTGTGCCAACACTAACACCTTTGCTTAGTCTTGGTAATGAGATTCCGGTTACTTTTCTTCTTGACATGATAAAGTCTCCTTGCAATCAGATTATTCTTGCTTGTCCTCCTTCGGACTTTCCTTTGCAATGACTACATAGGAGATAGTTTTACCCAATGGTCTACATTCCATAATGGTAACATTATCACCTTCACGTGCATCAATGCATGGAGGATTGTGTGAACTAATTGTTGTATGTCGGCGTTCATATCGTTTGTATTTCTTCACATAGGAGAGAAAATCTTTCCGAACTACAACTGATTTTTGCATTTTGTGACTAGTAACGGTGCCATTAATGATCCTTCCACGAACTCGAAGTGTACCATGAAATGGACAATTGTAATCATTACACTCGGTTCCTGGGTCTGGAACATCTACACCAATATATCTGGACATTTTTTTTACCACCTTTTACGCATAACATTCTTGAGTCGATTTTCTGGTTTTAATTTCAGTAAGCTACCATCCACATCTACCTGGTCTCCAGAAGGAAGACTGAATCGAAAGATACAATCTTTCTTTGGGATCTTTACACGATATGAGTCAGTTTTTGATGAATCAATGACTAACAGATTTTTTGTTTCATCAACAACGAGACCATTCATACCAATCATTTGTTTGTCTGTGGATTGTATGATCTCTAGTTTCAAACCTATCAACTCGTGTCTATGGATATTTTCAGGTGTTATTGGATTCAAGCTCACCATTCTCTTTCATTACAGTTAATATTCTTGCAATTGTTTTTTTGACTTGTTTAACTTGACTTGGCTTCTCTAATGAGCCACCAGTCGAAATTCCTGCTCTGAGATGAGCAAGATCTTTATGAAGTCTCTTCAATTGATTTTTTCTTTGAACCGCGGTCATATAGCGGATTTCTCGCATTTTTAGAGTTGCCATTTTTCAAATCGCTCCTATTTTTTCTTCTTCTTTTTATCTTCTTTATCAGATTTGGAGGATTTTGTTGCTTTCGTAGAATCAGTTTTCTTGGTGTCTTTCTGCTTTGCTTCATCCTTCTTTGTGGTTGTCTTTTTAGGTGTGGTTTCAGGCTTTTTAGCTGCAGTGGTTTTCTTTGTTGGAGTTTCTTTCTTAACAGGTTTCTTTGCTGCTGCTTTTGGTTTTTCAGCAGTTTTTGTGGCAGTTGGTTTAGTTGTTTTTGGTTTTGCTTTTGGTTCTGTTTTGGCTGGAGTTGTTTTCTTTGCAACAGGTTTCTTTGGTTTCTTTTCTTCACCAGGAGTTTTCTCTATAAGATCTGAAAGCTCTTCAACCTTGATATCAAGGTCAGTCTTCTTCTTAGTAACTGAGGTCTCTTCCTTAGCTTTAGGTTTCTCCTCTTTCTTAGCAGGTTTTTCTTCCTTCTTAGGAGCTTCTTCTTTACTGGGTACTGGTTTTTCAGGTTTGATTTCTTCTACGTCTGGAACGAATTCATCTGTTTCCTCATCTAAACGAACAGAATGAATACTGATTTCATCCGGTAGAACAATATCTCCTCTCATTATACTTACAGTAACACCAATAGTTCCGAGTTTCATAACAGCAGTTGCATGAGCTGTTTTGACTACTTCAGCACCAATTTCCCCGCTCTTTGCTAAAAGACCCATTCTATAAGCTTCATGACGTGAACGTTTACTGGTTAATTTACCAGCTATGATAATTTCGCAACCTTTTGCTCCCGCATTTACTACCCTGCGGAGACAAGAATAAGCTGCACGTCTACGATGAACTCCTCTTTCAATGGCAGAAACTAGTGAGAATGCCATTACTCGAGGATTTGTATCTGGATTCACGACTTCTTTTACTTCTATCTGAGGATTTTCAAATCCGTAACTACTTACTAGTTCATCAGTAATACTTCTGATGTTTTTTCCTCTTCGACCAATAACTATTCCTGGTCTTGAAGCGTATATGGTGACTCGTTCACCAAGCGGTGTTTTTGCGATATCAACACCACCGTATCCAGCTCGAGCGAGTTCTCGTGCTAAAAATTCATCAATTCTTGCTTGACGAACACCTTTTTTTATGAAATGATTTACAGCAGACAAGATCTAGACCTCTTCAATAGCTATCTCAATATGTGAGAGATAGTTGAACCTTGGGGATGATGATCCTTGGGCTCTAGGAATAAAACGTTTAATGATCATTCCCTTATGGGAAGCAGCATGAATGATCTTCATTCTTTCAACATCCAAACCTTTGAACTCAGCGTTGCTCTCAGCGTTTTCTAGTACTTCAAGAATTCTCTTTGCAGCCTTAATTGGAAATCGTCCAGAAGGCCATTTGGAAAGTTCTTTTCGATGAGCAACATGTTTCTTGTGACGTTTATAAGGCACAGCAGCTTTCATCTGTATAACATCCGCAAGATAGTCCTTTGCTTTATCAAGGAACATACCTTTGATGGTATTGCAGATTTCTCTAGCAGCTTTTGGACTAATATCAGCTTCTCGTGCACTTGCAATGGCAGTACGATCCGGGTCCAAGCCGAAAATCGAATATCCATATTGTGGCATAAGCGTTTCCTCAGTTAATGTATTTTCTTTCTCTTAATCGTAAAGACGACTATTTTTCTAGGAATCATACCCAGATTTTTTATTGATTTTTAATCCAGAGAATATCCAATTCCTGGAACCTCCAAGAGGCATGACTCCCCTTCTGCAACTTTGTGCAAGGTCGGAGCCCAATTATGCAAACGCTTAGAGAAGTTCAGCGTTGCAGTGGAACAAAACGAGAATAATTGCTTTAAAAATCTTCTGTCACTTTCTAACATAAAATTGGAGGGATTTAATGTTAAAATAGCTCTTGATTCGTGGTAACTAAAGTGGTATAAAAATTTACTTTCTAATGTTAAAAAACCAGTAAAAATCCCTTTTTAAATAGAAATGTTCATATAATATTTTTTCATGTAATAAATAATTAGCGTGAAAACGACTAACGAATGGAATGCCTGCTAAGCATTTTATACAAGCCGGGGGGCTTACATTGACTAAAAATCTAAATGACTTTATAGTGAGAAGAAAGGATGGACTGAAAATCTGCAAAATATGCCAAAGCATAATTGAAGATGAACATGACCATATGATGCGAAGACATTCTAAATATATGCAATATATTGAGAAGAAAGAGGAGAAAGAAGAAAAGTATATGTGTTGCTACTGTGGGTTATGGGTGAAGAATTGGCGCTTACATGTGAAAGATCAACACCCAGAAATCATTGCAGACGCTTCAAGAAGAGTTAAACCGGAGCCTGAAGAAGAAGAATTCGAATTTTCCTTTTAGCTCACTCATCTTTAATGAGAAGTTCTACTCCTTTTTTCTTCAATTACCTAAAGCAGATACAATATTCTAGTTTGCTTCGAATAGTAAAAGAGTAGATAACAATCTGCTATTGCAGATTGTTTTTTATTTTCCTTGTTGAGTATATCTCCGTTCAATAGCAAGTGATTGGAATTTGAATCCTTGACCTTTGTAACCTACTTTTGAGAAGAATTCTACCCATTGAAGCCTGAGTGTTTGGATAAATGAGAACAATCCTTCAATGGCAAGTATGACTAACGAACCAATTGCTACGCCAATATAATTAATTACACCCATACCATTCTCCTCTCCAGTGAAGATTTGGAGTGTAAATATCATTGACAATGCGCCATGAACCGCATTCATTGCAAAGATTCGAGCATAGCTTACAGTATTGGATAAAGTAGAGAGTAATATTTCAAGGAGTTCAGCTAAGCCATCAAGTTTGTGTGATATTATAAGATATACAGACATCGCTACTATTGGCATAGTCAATCCGAATAAGAATAACCATAATGCACCATTAATAGTGAAGAATTGTATTGCTTGATGGTTGATTGAGAACAGAGCTAGATCAAAAGTTCCACTTAGGTCTGCACTAAACCAGTTCATGAAATTAGTTCCAAACGTGAATACTAATATGAATAATGACCAGTGGAAAATTGTCCACATTATGGTAACTAGAAATGCTTCAGCATAATGCTTATCACGTATGTTTTTTATGAATCGTAAAACATATCCTACAGTCATATGAACCATACCAAGAACTAATGAAAGCTCAAGCATTAAGATAACTGGGGAAGCACCATTATGGAGTTGATGAGCATCTTCAGGACTGAACCAAAGTGGTTTTGGAACATATGAAGCAGCGTGATTGGTTACTCCGAAATACGAACCAAATAATACACCAAAGAACATAGCACATGCACCTGACGCTATTATCAGCATTGCACCATTCTTGAAATAATTCTTAATTTCACCTCCAAAACCAGAAGTGTCAAGTTTCTTATTTCGGAGAGTTAAGCCATAGACGCCTAGAAGCATGAATAAAAGTCCATGTCCGACATCTGCAAACATAATACCAAAAGTAATAGGGAAGAAAATCTGTAAAATTATTGCAGTATTGAATTCATTATAACCGGGTGTTCCATAAGCATTTACTAGCCCATCATAGACTCGCATAAATTTTGGAACAGAAGTTTTGGTTGGGTATTCGGATTCTTCAAAAACAGGTTCAGAAATTTCAACTTTTGCAGAATCTACTGTTGCTTTCAGAATACCATTTTCAAATTTCTTCTTTCGCTTGTTAGGTATCCAAGCCCAGAAAGTAATGTTTCTATCTGTATATCTCATCATATTTGAAATCTTAAGATATTCCTCTTCAATATCAATCTGTTCACCATAGGCAAGAATCAAATCACCATTTTCTTTGATTAGCTTGTTTGCTTCTTTTTTATAGTCAGCTATTATTTGTTCTAAGCTTTTAATCTTACTTTTGCTTTTATCAACAACCTTTTCTGGATCCCCTGAGATTCGCTCGGGAACCGCTAATTTCTCAAAGTCAAAAGCAACTAACAATCGGTTAATATCTTCTTGATAACGACCTAAGAAACCGATTGCAATGAAGGTCAGGTTATCTTTTGATTTAGATTCTTTAAGAACATAATTACTATCAGTGATTGCATCAAGGTTCCACTTAAAACGAGGAATTCGTTTCGTGTTAATTTTACCGACCATGACAGTAAAATAGGGACTCTCATCATCAAGGTCCTCAAAACTGAATCCGAATGGTATCAGATTTTGGGCAATTAGTATCACCGATTTATTTTTTTCCAGTTCTTGTTCCGCAAGAGTTATTCGATCATTCAATTTTTTTAATTGTTGAATAACATCCTTAGATACCTTTTCTGCATCCTTAAGAACAACACCCAAATCATCATCAAGAATTGTTATCTTCTTAGGTCTGCCAACTTTATCTTTGACTTCAAAGTCTTCAATAACTTCGTCAAAATCGTTGGATAAGTCTTTTATTTTTTGTCCATTATCAAATGTAGTGATGTCAAAAGGTTTCTTTTGGACATCTATAATATCAATATCCTCACACGATGATATGAACCGTAGTAGATTTCTGGAATAATCTTTTGGAATGACTACTTTTACTGTTTTCAATCTATCAGGTAATAAACTCATTTCTCGCACCTGTATTTGAAGTCTTATGACTTTCAAGAGTACATAGATAAAAAACTTGTGTATATTCATATAATTCAGTTTTAGAGTATTTTACCTTATTTAAGTAATTTTTAATGAGATAGAAAATAAAAAGATAGGAGATTATCTAACGGTTTTGTTAGAAAAATCCTTTTGCTTATGCAATTAATCTAATTCTTTGGTTAGGAGTTTTCCTAATTTGGTTATTCCATCATATATGTCCTTATCATTATTATAGGAATAACCTAATCTCATAGTATTGGTTTTAGCAATAGAATCAACTAGTTTACTATCACTTTCGTCTATACTCCAACCTTTAATCGGATAAAAAGCAGCACCAGGAACAAACATAATATCATTTGGAATACTAGTTTTCATTAAGAATTCCTTTGAATTGAATTGTTTCTCGGATTCATACCAAACAAAGAATCCACCGTTAGGTTTAGTGTAGCTGCCAGCAGGAAATGTTTCATCAACACCTTTGAGCATAGCTATAGCATTCTTTTCATAAGCTTTAAGACAAACAGGTAAAACTTTGTCAATGTATTTCTCATAATAAATAGCCATAACTTTCTGTAGTATAGTTGGTGAACACAGGTCAAGATAACCCTTACTCTTAAGGACTTCATTCTTCAAGCTTTCAGGCAAAACTGAATAGCCCATACGCAAGACAGCTGCTTCTTTAGATGTAGTTCGCAAATAAGCAACTCTGGAATTATCACGATCTAAAGATTTGATTGGTTTGATCAATTCTCCTTGGAATTGAATCTCTTTATACGCTTGATCTTCAATAATAAGTATATCATGTTCTTCTCCTATATCGAAAAGTGCTTTTCTTCGTTTCCATGGCAAAGTAGTTCCCTTAGGGTTATCAGAATCTGGAACAACATAGAGAATATTTGGTTTTTTACCAAATTTCTTTTCACACAATGGAATAGCTTTTTCGATATACTCAGGAATCATACCATCAAGGTCTGTTGGAATAGTTACTATTTCTGCACCAAGTTTAAAAGCGGGTGCAAGAAAGCCAAGATAGGCTGGACTTGGGGTTAAGATAACATCACCAGGATCAATCATTGTATCAAGAATAGCATATATTGCTTGTTGTGAACCAGCAGTCAATATAACGTCTTTCCAACCTGTTTCTTCATCAAGATTAATGTCATCAATGCGTCTAAGTCGTTCAGCAAGAACACTTAAACAAAACTCTTGACCACCTGTTGGTCCATAGTTCCATAATGAAATGGCTTTACCCTTCTTCCCTGTTGTATAGTCTTCTTTGTTTTCATTGCCAATTTCTATTAAAATATCTGACAATGTTTCTACTGGTAAAGCACCTGGAAGGCCTCCGCCGAAATTGTATTTTACTTTATACTCAAGTAATGCTCGAATTTCAGATGGAGGTAGTAATTTCGTCCACGCAGCAAAATCGAAACTTTCATTATTTTTTGTCATGATTTTTCAACCTACTATGGTTGTATGATCTTTTTTTTATTAACGAAACCACGATTACAATTTTTCGTCTCTTCCTAAAGAATCGGATTTCAAATGATTATAAGAATTCGTATTAAAAAAACTGTTGGTCGAATTATTTAATCAAAAATTATTAGAAAATAACGACCTAGTAAAGCAATTTTGAGAATATATAAAGTGAAAGTTAAATAAAGAAAAGAAAAAATGTTTGGGTGACGGCATTATTGCCATCGTACATTATTGTCTTGTACCCTACCTAAATTTCCTCTTTTGGATATTTTAAGCGATACTTCCGGATAAGACGAACGCAATTACGAAACCATAAATAGCAATAGCTTCAATAAGTGCAAGAAGAACAAGCAACTTACCAAATGATTCTGGTTTTTCAGTGATTGCAGCGGCAGCAGAAGCGGCAGCTGTACCTAAACCAATACCTGCACCTATGCCTGCTAATCCAACAGCTAAGCCAGCAGCGATAGCAACAAGTCCTGATGCTTCTTCTAGATTAATAGTCATTCCAGAATCAGCTCCTCCAGTTATAGCCATAACAGTTCGAGCAGCAGCAGCCATGCCAAATGCTATTACTATTACTTGAATAATGATAAAGATTTTTTTTGCTAATGATAATCGAATGATTGTTACCTCCAATTGGAAATTTTCATCTAACGTTTGTTTTATTTTTTCTAATGGTTTTTAATCTTTACTAAGATTCTTACACTAAGACAATTTTGTCTAGGATATCATTTATTGACCTTTTATGAATTTTTCCTAGGATAATTGTACGAAGGTTACGTATCTCCAATTCCTTTAGATAAAAGAATGCTGGAAAGATACCGATATTGAAACTCGCTCCTCGGAAGAGAGAGTTAGCTTTATGGGCCAAGTGTTGGTCTGCAAATCTATCGAAATTCTCAAGTGGAGCACGTTCTGCTTCAAGATTCTCAAGCAAGCGATTTGCTAAATCTTTGAAGGATGTTTCATCTCTTATTAAGAGGAATGCTTCCTCTAAATCTTGTTTTGCAATTATTCTATCTCTGAATTCCGTTCGTAAAGGACAGAATTTAGTTTCCATAATCCAATTCTTCACAATAGTTGGGGAAATTTCGAAAGTTTTTGAGCGAAGTATTATTTCTAAGTTTTGAATGCCTATTTTTGCAGAAAAGAATCCTTTTGTGCTATCTTTATCTGCTCCTTTTAAATTAGTCATTTCTTTACAGAGAGAGGTAAAGTAGTATTGGTCGACAGCAATAATCAATGGATATACAAGATCTAGGAATTTATATTCACCAATCACGGCATCTAAAGCATTTCGAAGTTTTTCGTTTTCAAGTCTTAAGATTAGATCTTCGGCATCTCTTGATTTGTAAAGTTCTTCGCTTTGTCTGTTCTCTTCCTCGGAAAGATTAAGTAACATACCCCAAGCATCTTCATAACGGTTGGCTCCATGAAGAGCTGAAAGAATTACTTTGATGTTGTTCAGAAAGTATGAATTACTATAAGCATCAACGAACCCTTTAACTCGTTTTGGAATGAATTTTCGATAAATGTTAAATTGATCTACAAAATTTTGAGTCAACCGACGATCAATTTCAATTAGGTTTGGATATTCCTTGATCATTTCTGCTCCAATGATATCATTATAACGTGTTTGTGCTAACATTTGGCGCAAATTGGCAAAATCAGTTGCACTAGCTAGGAGATTATAATTTCCTGCGGTAAACAATTCTGTTCGTTGAGCTCGCATATGCACATTTAACGAGCCATAGTCTTGAGCATCTCGTAACATCGTCTTAAACTCACAAACGATTTATCTAGTAAAGATAGATAAAACATTTTCGGAAAGTTTCATCTTCTTTAAGTTGATTCCATTGAAACTTATCAGATTTATAATTGTTTTTTCTTATCTCTTAACTAATAATATGGAGCTAATGAAGAGCAACTTGTTCATTAAATTCTGTAATTAACCCTTCTAACTTGGAAGCTATACTGTAAATTGCATTCCAATAATTTTCTTCATTATACCATTGCTGATTCAATTCTTCAACACTTTTTCCTTGTTGTTCCACCCAAGTGAAATACTTCAAGTGATGAATTCTTTGTTTTTCGGTGTACCGTAATTCGATCATACTATCTGTTTTAATTCCTTGAAGAGAACGATGATGATCTACCGCTGCATCGATTTCTTTGTATTTTCCAAATTTCTCTTCGTATTCTTGTAATCTTGAGTTATACATTGACATAGAATCAGTAAAGACAGTCATTATTGTGTCCTTTCTTGTTAATTCATAATACTTGGCATACTTAATTGTCATTAGTAGATTTGCAAGACTGGAAATACCCAGAAGAGGAAGATAAGAAATAGTTTTTTCTGGAACTCCCATTTTTTCCAGATACTTTTGACCTGCATCTAAATTAAACAATCTCATGAGATTAATGCAATCATTATCATCAATTGCAATAACAAAATCCGTCTGTTTAACATTGTGAATCCATGGTATGTGTTTATCGCCTATTCCTTCTATACGGTGATAACCATAACCATTGAGAAGCATAGTAGGGCATTGCAATGACTCACCAGCTACAGTTTTGGCAGTAGAATAAATTTTCTTAAGAAAATCAGCAGAACCAAGTGTTCCTGCTGAGCCAGTTGTTAAACAGGTTCCTCTAAACTTGGAGCTTCCAAGCTCTTTATCTAAAACTTCTTTCATTGCTGGACCTGTCACTTCATGGTGCCATAGATGATTGCCAAATTCATCAAACTGATTAAAAATTTCAACCTCGTTTCCTCTTTCGTGTTTGAGCTCCCAGCATTTATCAAAAATCTTCTTTACATTACTTTCCCCACCAGGAGTTGTTATAATTTCACCTGCAACAGTCTTTAACCAATCAAATCTTTCTTGGGACATCTCTTCTGGTAAGATTGCTAAGGAATCGCAAGCTAAAAGAGTAGCATTATATGCTCCACCACGACAGTAATTACCAGTAGATGGCCAAACTGCGATCTGTTTTGTTGGATCAAATTGTCCAGTTACGAGCTTTGGAACTAAACATCCAAAAGTTGCCCCAACTTTATGAGAACCTGTAGGGAACCATTTACCTATTAGGGCAAAGATCCTTGCTTCAATACCAGTTAGTTCTGCAGGTAACTCTATATAATTTGGTAATTCAATAAAACCTCCACCCTTTTCCACTGGTTCGTTTTTCCAAGTTATGCGAAAGAGATTTCTCGGGTGAACCTCCCACAAGCTTAAAGAACTTAGTTCTTTCAAAATTTCCTTTGGGATTGCTTTTGGATTTCTTTGCTGCTCAAAAGTTGGTATAATAATATTTTGTTTTCTTGCTCTCTTGATAACTTGCTTTAGTACTTCTTCATTTACTGTTAAATCAATCAACATTATACCTCAGAAAATCTCAATCTTGGTAAATTCAATCAATCATCACTAATATTTTTATTGTGAAATTGCTTTACTAAATTGGTAAGAACGTCTCCGAATTTTGAGAAAAGTATCGATGAGGTTATTAGTTGCAGGATGAAAATCAAGACTTCACAAATAGTGTCAAAAATTCTGTTCTTGAGAATGAAGCTTCGATTGTTGGTATAGCAGATCTAACTATTTTAGATGAGTACAAACATGAACCTGTAATTCCAAAAGGATTTACTAGAGCAGTTTCTATAGGTATCAGATTAACAGATAAGGTAATTGATAAAATAACTAAAGGTCCTACGAAAGAATATGCTGAGCTCTATCGAAAAACAAATGAGAAGTTAAATGAAGTTGCAACACATATTGCTAGTAAGTTTGAAAACGAAGGCTTTAAGACCTTAAGGATTCCTGCGTCTCAAACAGTAAATTACCAGAAACGATATGGTAAATTCCCCCATAAAACTGCAGCAATCTTAAGTGGTTTAGGATGGATTGGTAAAAGTGCTTTATTAATTTCTTTTGAACATGGACCAAGAGTTCGTTTTGCTACTGTATTAACAGACGCTCCTCTTATTGCTGATAAAGCTCAAGAAACAAGCAATTGTGGTTCCTGTAAGATTTGTGTTGATGCTTGTCCAGCAGATGCAATGACTGGTGAATTGTGGTTTTTTGGAGATTCAAGAAACAAAATTTTCAATGCACATGCTTGTCACAAACACTTGAAAATTCAAGAACAAAAAATTGGAGAAACGATTTGTGGTATTTGTGTAGCATTATGCCCTTATGGGAAGAAGAAATAGAAGAAGAGTAGTTATTTTTTCTTCGTTGTTTATTAGAAACTAGCATTATTATTTTTATAATAGGAAATGCATTGAATAACTGGTTTATAACTATGAAAGACGGTAAAGATATCGCTGATTTTGCAGTAGAATATGGAACCAAAAATGGAGCAAATTACATAGAGGCACGATTTGTAGACTCGAGAGATGAAGGTTACACTTCTCGAAATGGAGCACTCATTAGTGGAGGAATAGTTAACACTAAAGGGATAGCAATTCGAGTTCTAGCAGATGGTGGAATAGGCTTCTGTTCTACGGCGAAATTAGAGAAAGATCATGTGAAAAAAGCAATTGAACTAGCAATAAAGATGGCAAAAGCTAGCAAGAGAAAAGAACCGATCATATTTTCTGAAGAAGATGCTGTGAAAACCAAATGGTCAACCCCTGTAATACAGAATATAGCAGACATCTCAGATGAAGAAAAGATCAAGTTCGTAACGGATCTTGATAAAACACTTGTAAGTCAAGATTACGGTGAAAGCTTAGTTACAAGAACGCTTATGCTAAACTTGAATAATGTCAAGAAATACATCTACAACAGCGAAGGATCAGAAATAGAATCCGAAAAATCGCTAATCTTCTTTTACACTTTTAACACTGCGAAAGGAACATTAGGAACAGAACAAAGATTTCATGGTCACGCAGGTTCGATGGGTTGGGAATGGTTTGAAAAAGAAAATATCGTGGAAAAAGTAGTCCTGGATAACCAAGCCTTAGTCAAAACAGCTATTAACGCAAAAGAAATGAAACTCGGAGAAATTGATGTTATAGTTAGCGGTGAAGTAGCTGGTATCATTGCTCATGAGAATACAGGACATCCTTCTGAAGGCGATAGAATACTTGGTCGCGAAGGAGCACAAGCAGGTGAGTCATTCTACATTGATCTCTTAAAAGATCAAAAATTAGGTGAAATTAAGATTGGAAATGAGTGTGTAAACCTAATTGATGATCCAACTCTTCCTGGTAGTGCTGGTTTCTACTTATACGATGATGAATGCGTAAAAGCTCGTCCTCGGTATTTGATCAAGAACGGAATAATAAATGAAGTTCTACTTAACAGGGAATTCGCCTATAAATTTGAAACCAAATCAAATGCATCTTCAAGATCGATGGGTTATGATAGGGAACCATTAATTCGAATGGCGAACACCTATTTCGGTCCAGGAGATCATAACATCGAAGAGCTTTTTGAGGATGTCAAGAAAGGCATTTACATGAAAAGCTTCACAGAGTGGAATATTGATGATCGCAGATTCCAAAGTAAGTACGTAGGGTTAGAAGCGTATCTAATTGAAGATGGTGTTTTAACAGATAAAATGGTTAGAAGACCTATTTTAGAATTAACTACTTTCGGATTGTATGGAAGCGTAGATGCAGTATCAAAAGACACTGAATTCCCATTTGGTCATTGTGGAAAAAGTGACCCCGGTCAAGGAGCACCTTGTTGGATGGGTGGAAGTCAAGTGAGAATGAGAAATATACGCCTTGGAGGAGAATAAGATGAGCAATAATTTTACAGAAAAAGCATTAGAAGTAGCGCAAAAAGAAGGAGCAACAGAGGTTATTGCTCGATTAGTCGAAGGACCAAATTATCAAATTCGATTCTCTAATTCCAACATTGATATTTCAAAACAATGGGATCAGAGTTTGTTAGAAGTCTTCATTGCGATTGGCAAGCAAATTACTCAAGTTGATATTCAAGATCCAACCATTCCAAAAATAGAGCAAGTTGTATCACAAGCTACTAAATTTGCCAAAAGAATGCCTGAAAGCGAAATGTATGCTACTATTGAATCCAATAAGCATTCCTACAAGCCAATTGATGGTTTGTATGATAAAACTATTGAGAGTTTTCCAGAGAAAGCCCCAGAAATGGTTAATGTTGCAATACAGAAAGCATTAGAAGTTGGTGCTGAAAGGGTTGCAGGGGTGCTTTATTTTGGAAGAGAAAAATCCGAATTATTAACAAGCTATGGCAATAGTGGTTCATACGACACATCATTTTATAGAATGACTATTCGTTCTTTTGTTGATTTCGAGAGTAGCGGACAAGATGTTGTTGTTGGAAGGAACATGGCTGATATCGAGAAGCAACTTTCACAAGCAGGTGAAAATGCTGGGAAGCTTGCTAAAATGGCTGTTGGCGGAAAACAAGGCAAAGCTGGAAAATATGATTTAATTCTTAGTCCAACTGTTGGTGGAAACTTGCTCGGACAAATAACTGATGGTGCAAATCCCCTCATGTTATTACTAAATATGAGTCCGTTAGGTGACCACTTTGGAGAACAAATAACTCCTGAGAATTTCCATGTAGTAGATGACCCACATATAAGCGAAGGTTTAGGAAGCAAACCATTTGATGTGGAAGGAACACCAACAAGTAAAACACCTATCATTCAAAATGGTGTCTTAGTGGGGCTAATCCACAACACTACAAGTGGAATAATGATGCAAGCTGAAAGCACTGGGAACTCTAATCTCACAAGTTTCTTTGGTTCAGGTTCTAAGTTTCTCGCTCCGGAACCAACAAACATGGTTTACAGCACGGGTGATCACTCTCTCGATGAAATCATTGCAGAATCCAAGAAACCAACGATCTATGTTACAAGTAACTGGTATACACGCTATACAAACATGATTGAAGGAGAATTCTCAACTATACCTCGAGATGGAATGTTTCTCATTGAGGATGGAGAAATCAAGAAACCAGTAAGAAAGCTTCGAATCTCAGAGAACCTACTCAAAATGAGCAAAAGAATAGAAGCAGTTGGCAAAGATCGAAAGCAAATTTATTGGTGGGAAGTCTACACTCCAACATTCATTCCAACAATAAAAATCGCTGACTGCAACATTACTGCGGCTACACAATAATTACAAAGTATCTCTTGAACTCACATACGAGTTTGAGAGAAAATTCCTTTTTCTTTTTAATTTCAAGCTGACAATTTTAATAAAGCATCTACATAAAGTTCATATAGTAGAATGAATTGTTTTGTTTTTTTATGACGAAAAGAAGATGAGTGTATGGCGAAAAAAACAAAATTCGTATTTATCGTTGGAGGAGTCATGTCAGGCATTGGGAAAGGGGTCGTGACATCCAGTATAGGCAAAAATATCCAAGCAAGAAAAGGAACGATTGATCTTATCAAAATAGATCCTTACTTGAATATTGATGCAGGTACAATGAATCCTATCCAACATGGGGAAGTTTTTGTTACAGATGATGGGGGGGAAATTGATGTTGATTTTGGTCATTACGCTAGGATTCTTGGTCTTAACATGAAGAAAAGCCAGAATATTACCACTGGCAAGGTTTACCGAGAGGTCATTAGAAAAGAGCGTGCAGGTGATTATCTCGGTCAAACAGTTCAAGTTATTCCTCATATCACAGATGAAATCAAGAAGAGGATTCGAGAAGTTGTAGAATTAAGAAATCCAGATGTTTTACTAATTGAAGTTGGTGGAACAGTTGGTGACATGGAGTCTCAACCGTTTCTTGAAGCTATTAGACAGATGATAATGGAAGAAAAAAGAGAAGATACGTTATTAGTGCACACAACTTTCGTGCCTGTGCCAGTTCATCTTGGTGAACCAAAAACAAAACCAACCCAACATTCAGTAAAAGAACTCAGAAGTATTGGTTTGAATCCAAAAATTATTGTTTGTAGAAGTCATGACGTTTTAGATGAACAGATCTTAGAAAAAGTAGCTTTATTCTGTAATGTTCCAAAAGAAGCAGTTTTTACCTTACCAGATTTGGATACAGTCTATTCAGCACCTTATCTGCTTGATCAACAAGGGTTTGGCGAATTAATAATAGAGGAGCTTAAATTAGATGTAGAAAAAGTCGAATGGAAAGAGTGGAATGAATTAACAGAGCGTTTTGAAAATCCAAAGGATTGTGTAAAAATTGCCATGGGGGGAAAATATACAACTATAGTTGACTCATATATTTCTGTTAATGAAGCACTGAAGCATGCTGCAGCCTTTTTCAAATTTGGAGTTGAAATTGATTGGATAGATACTGAGGAAATTGAGCAAGATAAAAACAAAGTTAAGATCATGGATGAATATGATGGGTTGCTAGTTCCGGGAGGATTTGGTTATCGTGGAACTGAAGGAAAAATCACAATGATATGTCATGCCCGTGAAAACAATATACCATTCCTAGGTTTGTGTTTTGGTTTTCAATTAGCAACTGTGGAGTTTTCCAGAAATGTACTTGGTGTTAAGGATGCCTCTAGTTTCGAGTTCACTATGAATGGTGATGTTAAATCCAAGAATTTAGTGATTGATCTTCTTCCAGAACAAAAAAGAGTTACAGATTTAGGTGGAACAATGAGATTAGGTGGGTTAAAAGTACTGATTAAGAAAGGGACAAACACCCATAGACTTTACAAAAAAGATCTCATTGTGGAAAGACATAGGCATAGATTCGAAGTGAATCCGGATTTCATAGAACGAATTGAGAAAAAAGGTCTTGTGTTTGCAGGAACTTCTGAAGATGGACGAAGAATGGAGATTTTTGAATTACCAGGACATAGATTCTTCCAAGCTTCCCAATTTCATCCGGAATTTACCTCTTTACCTTGGAATCCAAACCCTCTATTTAGAGGATTTATAGAAGCAGCAATTGATAGGCAAAAAGAGAGACTGAAGACCTAATTACATTTGACAAATAGAAAAGAAATAAGAAAATGAAATTAAGTAAATTACAACTTGAATATCACTGTATCTACTTTTGTGCTGCATATCTTACGAACACCATGCATTCCGGGTTCATAACGAGAAACCAAAAGCTTTGCATTTTCAAGAATTTTAATTTGCGCACTAATGTTTGCTTCTGTTTGATTTAACATTCCTGCAATACGGCTTACATCAATATCTTTTTCAGAGGTCAATCTAAGAATTTTCACTCGAGTATTAGATGAAAGTGCTTTTGCAACTAAGTTGATATCGTCCTTATCTACTTCTAAAGTTTCTTTTGTCATGCCAATACCTCTTCCATTATGATTTTGGGAGTACTACTACAATTAATGGAATAAATAAAAGTTTCTGTGAATTTATTAATGTTTGTTTTATGAAAAAAAGTGTTGAATAATATAAAACCTTTTTTATTAAAAGCAAAGTGAAGCAAATAACTTAAGACAAAAGGTAGAAATAATCCATAAACAAAGAAACTAAATGAAAAAATAAAGCATAAGCAAGATACAAGTGATAAGAAATGTCAAAAGCAGCTGAATATTTACTTGAATTAGAGAAGAGTGATTTCCGGATATTAACATCTGTCGAAGTGGGAATGCGAACAGCTGAGTACGTTTCAGTGGATACTATAGTTGAATTTAGCAAGCTTACACCTGATCAAGTCATTAACAGACTTGGTAATCTTCATTACAAGGATCTTATTTATCGCTGGAAAGGGCAATTTGTTGGTTATCAGTTGACACATCACGGATATGATGTTCTTGCATTTCGAGCTTTATCAGAAAGGGATACAATTATTGCTATTGGTAGAGAATTAGGGAAAGGAAAAGAATCCGATGTCTTTCTTGCTTTTGATAAAGAACAAGAGACACTGGCAGCAAAAATCCATCGAGTTGGTCGACCCAGTTTTCAAAGAAGTAAAAAACTCAGAGGGTATCTCGGTTCAAGAGGGCACATTAATTGGTTATACAAGTCAAGACTATCAGCTGAAAGAGAACTACTAGGTCTAAAAATTGCTAATAAAATAAAATTAAAAGCTCCGAAAGCCATTGATGGAAGCCGACACATTGTAATTATGGAGTTTTTCGAAGGAACTGAACTAATGAATATTGGTTTGAAAAACCCATTGAAAATCTTTAATGGAATAATTTCAGAAATAAGAAAGCTATTTGTTAAGGGAAAAATTGTCCATTGTGATCTTTCTGAATATAATGTTATTATTACACCAAAAGAAGACTTTCTTATAATTGATTTCCCACAATTCGAGTTTGCTGATCATGTTAATGCAGGGGAATTACTTTATCGAGATATAAACAATATCTGTAAGTATTTCAAACGCAAATTCAAAGTAGAGTCTGATCCAAGAACTATTTTTGAAGTTATCATGGAAGAATACGAAGAAAAACAACAATGAGTTGTTTGTAACCCATTTTTTGGAAAAAAACTTTTGAAAGACTATGTATTAACAACACTGGTAAAAAAGTCTAGGTGTTGCAAATGGGTTGGTTTTTTAGTCAAGCAATAAATGAAGCTCTACAAGATAATTTTCCAGATTGGTTAATTACAATCTTTAAAGGTATTACGTTTTTGGGAGATTCTATTGTTTATATCGTAATTTTAGCAATAGGTTTCTGGATTTATAAGAAAAGGGATGCAATTATTGGAATGTACGTTTTATTAACTTCAGCATTTCTAAATTTCTTCTTGAAAGTAGTAATTCAAAAACCAAGGCCTACAAAATCTATTCGAATGCCAGAGGATATTGAAGGATTCAGCACTCCTTCTGGGCACGCACAAGCATCTACAACAGTTTACGGGTGGATAATGTTTTACTTCAAGAAAGTTTGGCTTTATATTGTCATTCCAATTTTAGTGTTATTGATTTGTTTGTCTCGAGTGGTTTTAGGAGTTCATTATATTGGTGATGTTATTCTCGGATTTCTCATTGGAGCAGCAGTATTGGCAGCCTTGTATTTTGCTATTCCATATTTATTAAAATGGATAGATAAATGGTCTACAAGAACAAAAATCCTAGTCGGTGAAGCATTTGGCATTGGAGTTTTACTTTTAACATTTCTAACCGGCTTATTTGCAAATTGGGCACCAGAAGATCTAACCTATCCAGTTTATTACGATGATTCTGCACATATTACCTCAGCTCTTATTTTACTACCATTTCTGGTTTGGCTAGAAGCGAAATTTGTAAAGATGAAAAATGAGAATATCGATTTATTATCTAAATTTTTACGAATTGTTGTCGGACTTGTTGTTTTACTTGGTTCGTATTTTGGATTAAGTGCACTCTTTGGTTTAATTAATACAACAAGTTTAGGTCACTATTCACAATACTCAGTAGATTATCTTCTAAGATTCATCAGATATTCCTTACTCTTTGTTATAGCTGTTTTACCTTTGCCTTTATTATTTGCTAGAGTAAAGATCTTTTCAAGAGAAAAAGTATTGATAGATAAAACAGAGTTAGATGAAAGAAGTGCTAAGTCATAAAAAATACCTTAGCGTTTCTTATCTTCTATTATTTCTTCTAACTCGACATTTTTTTCTCCAAGAGCATAATCTAAAATTTCTGTAAAGAAAAAGGTTGGTAAGAAAACATCTGAATATTCATTTTGATAAACAGTGTAGTTCATACTGCAATTTCCACAACCCATTATTATAGCATCCACTTGATGTTTTAATAATGAGTTGACCCTTTTCTTTGCAATTTTAAGAGCAATCTCTTCGCTATATGGCAGAATTGATGATCCACAACAAAATGTTTCAAAGGGATATTTTACTAAATTAATCATCGAAACAGCAAGAAGATCTCGCAGTAAACTAGCACCCTTTTTTGCAGAAGGGGAGTATTTAGCAGGACGAATAACTTGACAAGGAACCTGTGTCGCTACTTTTAGTAAGCTCAAGTCTTGAATTTGCTTCTGATTTCTCACAGATTTTATTTTCGCCTGCATTTTATTAGTTAGGAGAAATTCCGAGAGATGCTCAACAATTATCTTTCCAGAGTAAACAAGTGAAGCTTTGGATAAGTAATTATTTACAAGGTCAAGTTTTTCTTTATCCTCTAAGAGAATTTGATTTCCTCTTCGCAAATTGCCAGAGCAACCACCACAGAGAGTCACAATTTTTGTATAACCATATTTCTCTGCCATAGCTAGATTATAAGCAGTTATAACTAACCATGATTCTTCTGATTGTGATTCAGTCATTATTGAACCACAGCAGGAGAATGGTAAATCTCGATACTTCACACCTAATTTATCAAGTAATCGTCTTGCAGATAGTTCATAATTTGGAACTCTATAAGGAATTAAGCAACCTAAGAAAAAGGCTATTTCATCGTTTTCTTTTTTACTGTAATCTGAATTCACAACATAATCTATTTTACTTTGATCAGCTAATTCTTCTAATACATTTTTTAATAGAAAATTAAAAGATTTTAATTCCGGTGGAGGTAATAACGGTAAACCATACTCGAGTCTGAATTCTCGAATGGATTGATTCAAATCAAACAGAAAACCATAATCCCTTAGTTTTTGGAGAGGTTCTATCATACTTTGAGATTCTTGCTCATGTTTTCTTCTCTGATCAATAGCATATTGTCTTGGTGAGTAATCAGGGCAAATATCTTCACAATAAAAACATGAAGTACAGTACCATTTGTCACCTTTATCTTGAGTTATAGGTATAGCGCCTTCATTCTTGTCAGCTACAGTGACAGGGCATGCCTTGCATTTGTAAAGCTCATCGCATTCTTCGTGTGGCATAATCATCAATGACTAATTCTAAAGACTGAACACGTATATTAATTTCTGTTTCAGGTATTAATGAAATACTAAAGAAATCTAACTTTTTCAAGTGGCATTAAAGCTTATCAAATTCTATTTCCGCTGCAAGTAATTGGTTTAACTCATTACATAATTCCAAATTTATGGCATTCTCAGCATCAGATAAGTAAAGTGTTAAGCACTCTTTCACGGCATCAATTTCCGGCAAATAGGTTTTCCCAAAAGTAATTGTTGCTGTTAATTGCTCTCCTCCCTCATGCACATACGCATTTTCTCCTATTTTCACATAACCAGCACTACGTAGTAATCTATCAAAAATGGTTTCAAATTTCTTTGGCTTAGAAATAAAGCAAGTGATAATCATTGGAAATCGAATTGTACTCAATCTCGCGTCACTTTCCCATAGCATTCGTTATTAATATAGTATTTTGGATTAAATTTGTTTCTAGGATGAAACGCTAGTTTCATTAGAAATAGTTAATGGATATCCAAAAAGTAAAAAGATAAGAAGCACCTTGTCCATTAATGGATTGAGCTATTCGGTGGAAAAATATGAAGCAAATCCAAGTTACTGTTCCAGCTGGAGAAGGAAATGAGTTAGTAAAGAGTTTAGATGAAGTTGTTTCTCCTTCTCAAATCACTCATGTGAAAGGAAGTGATTTCAGCTTGATCATAATTACAGTATCTCCAAATAGAACAGGCATCGTTTTAGATCATCTCATAGAACTAGGGATTGGCAGAGTAAAAGGAAGAATATCCATTGCAGATATTGATGCAACAATTCCTAGACTCAGACCTAGGAAACAAGATCGATTTCTTGGAAGAATTTCAATTGAAGAATTAGAGGAAAATGTTTCGTCTCTAACAAAAATGAATTTTAATTTTATTTCATGGATTATTTTATCTTCGATACTTGCTGCTTTAGGTCTTGTTACGGATGATAATGTAACATTAATTGCCTCTATGATAATTGCACCATTAATGGGACCATTAGTAGCCTTGGCTTTTGGCGCTGTAACTTCTAATCAAAAAATTCTAAGGGAAGGAGTCTTAACTGCAAGTGTTGGTATTTTAATCACTGTAGTAATTGGAATTTTAGTTGGAGCATTTTATAGATTTACTTTAGATGAACCAAGCGCTTTTATTATTGCTCGAGGTGAACCAAATATCGTAAATCTTGTGATAGCTATTGCTTCTGGTCTAGCTGCAGGTATATGTTTCGTTAGTGGTACTTCCTTAGCTCTGGTGGGAGTAGCAGCTGCAGCAGCTTTAATGCCTGTTTCTGTTAATACTGGTATCGCACTTGTTTTAGCTGAATGGCAAATTGCCTTAGGTAGTCTTGTTTTATTCATCACTAATGTTGTCTGCGTAATCCTTGGGTGCATGGTTGTTTTCTGGATTAGAAAAGTGGAACCACCACAAGCAGTGAAAAAAGTCAAGGCACGAAGAACATTACGAAATCAAATCATAGCATTTGTTTTAGTCCTTTTAATAGTAGCGTTTCCAATTATCCAAACGTCTGTGCAAATCATACGGAAATGGAGGTATCAAACTTTCGCAAATGAAGCAATGAATGACTTTATCCGTCCCTTGGATGGAGTATTATATCCTCCTGAAGTTGTTGATGTTATAATTGGTGGGGGAATTTTTGGTGGTTATACAGTAGACATAACAATCCGCATCTTATCGACAAAAGAACTTCCTAACTCAACGTATACAACTCTAGAAATTGCAATAGAAGGAAGAGCACATCATGATATACGGAATCTGAAACTTGAAGTTGTAATAATACAAAGCTTTGATACGAGTATAACAACAAGATACAGTCTACACTACTTTAATGTACCACAACTAAATTTACAAAACTTTTGGACTAGTTGAAAAGAAAAACTAGCTTTACGATACACCTTCAACAGAAAGATTATACCGTTTCAATAATACTGCAATATCTTCAAGTTCGGTTACAGTTTCAGAAATCAATTTCTTCTTATACAAGTGGGAGTTGAGATTAGCTGCAGCACGGTTAATTTCGTGTTTTCTCCAAATTGACATCTCAGGATCAGCAAGGAGTGTATAGATTTTCTTCTTCTTCTTATCTGCAATTAAGAAAACATCTCGATGCATAATTTCCTTACCAATTAATTCCTTGATAACACCTTTATCAGTGACTGTGAAAACTCTGGGAAGAACACCTTGGAAAAGCATATCCATCTTTCTGTAAACGTCACTAAGATTGTTGGGATGTAAATCTCCGTCGTAATTAATATCTCGAGAGATAATATTGAAGTAAGGTTCGATTAAGCCATAGGAATCCAAAATCAATCGTGTATGTTCGACATTGTAGATAAGAAATAAAACACAAAAACGGCCGAAAGTCCTGATTCTATGATCAGTGGAATCCTCTGCTTTTACTACAAATGAAATAGCTAACGCTTTTAGTTTTGATCTATCTTTTATTGGGAAGGGACCAAATTGCTGTATTGTAGCTCTTCGTTCTTCATCATCATTTATATTTTCAATAGCATCAAGAGGATTATCTAAGCCAATTACTGTCATACCTTTAATGGCTAAAATCATTGCTTCATCGTCAGCTAATTCTGTATTATTGAAAATAACATTGGGACCACTATCAGCAAATGAAGAAACTATAACACCAACAAGTTTTGGATCATATTGCCCGTCTAAATCCATTTTATCTATACTCCGATGATTTAAAATTCACGAACTGAATTAAACTGCTTAAACAATATTACATATTCTGTGGATGGGGTTTATATTCCTTTTCAATGTCACATAAATGAGAATGCCTGAAAATACAACGGGAATTTGTGATATTTTATACTAATTCCTTTAAAAGCAGTTTATTTTGGAATTGCCACAACAAAAATTCTTTAAATTTGAATAACAGAATGTTATGAAGGCAAGAAGCTTTCAAACAAAAGTATCTGTTGATTGCTTATCCACAACAATTGAGTGAATAATGTTACATTAATCACAGAAGATTGAGAAATACGGATGGTTATTAAAGAATGAAAATGATCCTAAAAAGAAAGAAAGCAGTCTCTCCAGTTATTGCAACAATTCTATTAATTGCACTTACTGTAACTGCTGCAGCAATCGTATATTTCGTAGTTGTCCCATTATTAAGAGCTAATCCAGATCTTGTATACACAAATCATGGAAAAGTCCTGGGATTCACTGATAGGTATGAAGTTACAATTCAGAACAATGGTGGTGCTGATGCAAGCATAGATGAGATAACACAATTTACTTTCGACAATGGTACAGCACACAATCCAGCACATGTGTATTCAAGTGTAAGTGTAGAAGCGACATTTCCGATAGCTATACTTCAAGGTGAAACGGTAAAACTCCAATTTGCATTAAGTGGCGATTTCACTACCGGTAGTCAATATACATTTACATGCGTATATGGTTCTGGCAAATCATTTAGTTTCACTTTTACCTACTAAGAATGAATTATTCATTCTTTCCTTCTTTTTCTTTATTTTTCAATTAATGGATGAGAGTATATTGAATAAAAGAAGAAAATTTGGTATAACAGCATCTATTTTGATTTGTGGTCTACTTTTAATTGGAGTCGCACTCACATATTATTTTGTAGTACCAAGGGACGGCTGTAATCCAGAATTTATATATTTATCATATGCCAATCCAAATAATTCATCCACTCTCTTTAACGTCATTTTTTTAAATGTAGGTTGTGCTGATGGTACAATAGAAAATCTACAATCATTCAGTTTTAGAGATGAAAATGAAATTCTTTATCCATATCGTGCTTATAGTAATATGTCATTAATTAATTTCCCACTAATTATCGTGCAAGGTGAGAAAGTGAATATAACTTTAGAGCTGAATTGGCACTTTATAGTAGATGCAGAATATACTTTTATGCTTGTATATGATAATGGAAAATCATTTGAAATTTTATTTATCTTCCCAGGATCAGAAACTTTTGAAATTAAATAAAAACTAAAAAAAATTCTGTTATCTGTTTTTTGAGAATTTTAGACACTCTAAGTTTTATTTACATTTATATACTCATACAACACATAGCTACACAAGTAAAAGCTCTAAATGAAAATTCGTCTTTTCCATTTAACGAAGAAAAAGGACTTGAAAAACAAAGACTTTTACAGTTATTATATACTCAATTTATTTAAGAGGGGAAACAAGAAAAAAAATGACTCTATCAACAACAATAGGAATTATAGTTGCAGGAGTATGTGGTTTAGCGTTATTGTTTTTAATTTTCTTGATTAGTAGATATCGTAAATTCAAAACTAATGAGTATGTAATCAGGTTCAGAAATGGAAAAATCAGATCAGCAGGCAAGGGTGGAAGATGTTTTCTCATGCCAATTATTGATGAAGTAGTTGTTATTCCAACAACCACTCAGCAAACATTTCTTGAGGCAAGAGAAAAAGTTCTTTCCAGAGAATTTCAAGATGTTGCAGTTAATGCATTTGTTTTTTGGAAAGTCGTTAAGCCTGATGTTGCCTTCACTGCTGTTTCTTGGAATGAACGTGAATCAGACTACATTGAAACAATTATTAAAAACGCTGCTGAAAGCATAATTCGTACAACTTGTGCAAATATGCCTTTGGAATCAATTATCAGGGAAAGATTTGAAATTATTTCTGCTGTGTCCAAAGAATTACATGATTTACTCGCTGATATGGGTATTGTAGTCATATCTGTTGAAATTAGAGATGTAGAAGTTCTAAATGCTTCACTCAAAACAAATATGGAAGCTACAAAACAAATCAATGAAGAAGAAACTGCAAGATTAAGAAGAGCAGGAATGGAAGAAGTAACTAGGTTAAGAGACTTAGAAGTTTCAAGAAAAACTGGACTGCAAGAACAAGAAGTTCAATTACAAATTCAAAAAGAAGCTAAGGGCAGAGAAATCCAAGTGCAAAAACTAGAAATGACCAGAACTGAAATTGAAGCTGAAACTCATAGAAAGAAAGTAACCATTGAAGCTGATGCTGAACAAACAAGAATGAAGAAAATCGCTGATGGTGAACGAGCTCAACTAATTGCTAAGGCTGAAGGAGAAGCAGCAGCTGTTAAGGAGAAACTAATAGCTGAAGCAGATGGTATCCTTGAACAAGTCAAAGCCCTAGCTCAAGCTGACCCAAAATTCTTCCAATTAAAAATTATAGAAATGCTCCCAGAGATTTATGGTCAACTAGAAGTTGATAAAATGTTTATAATGGGCGATGGACAAAAAGCATTTTCAAGCTTAGCTGAATCAATTATTCCGTTTTTAACAGTAATACCTGAACTCACTGGCAGAAGTTTTGATTTCTCAAAAGTAATAGCTGAAGGATCTGGTAATCCAGGAAATCCAGAAAAGAAAACAAAAACAGCAACAACAATTACAACTGCTGAAGAAGAATCGAAAAAGTAGTCGCATGTGTTTTGAAAAAAACCATGAGCTCTTCATTAGGAGAGCAATAATTGGAGAGAATTCATCTCTCCTATTAAGTTATTTCAAGAAAGAAATCCAAGAAATGAATTTAGAATCAAAAGGATAACTTAGGAGGATATGACAAGGATTTGTCAATAATGGAATATTTCTTTGATCATTTCACATTAAATGCTGAATTATTAATTTGGGAAGAGTGGATTAGAGGATTCTGTATTGGATTTTTAATATTTGGAGTGCTCGTTGTAATAGTTGTTTTAGTGACAATGGGCATAAGTACTGGTCATAGTTTGTCACATGATACTGATTTATCAGTAGACAAGGACATCTCTATAGACAAAGATATCTCTGTTGACAAAGATATTTCAATAGACAAAGACATTTCACTGGACAAGGATTTCTCGTTAGATAAGGATGTTTCAATCGACAAAGATCTCAGTATAGATAAGGATATTTCCAGTACCCCAGAGTTAGGGATCCAAACACCAGATCATGTATTTGGAAAATTCAGTACTGAAAAAGGCTCGACAGCTCCCTTATTATTAGTAGTCGCAGTTTTTTCTATAACATTCGGTGGTCTTGGCTTGCTACTATTTTGGCAAGAACCTGACATGAATAAGTATGGTCGTATTGCAGTTATTATTTTAGCTCCGATTTTGCTCTCAATTATTGTAGACAGAATTTGGAGAAAAGTGGCTGTATCAGAGACTTACCGATTACCAACAAACAAGGATTACTTGGGTAGAGAAGCAGTGGTTTTTGTTAAAGTTGATTCAAAAGGCGGTACTATCAGAGTAGAAATCCCAGGTCAACTTGAACCACTAAAAGTGCCAGCAAAAACAGCCCATAAACATGATGAATTTTTACAAGATGAATTGGTGTTCATTGTAGGAGTTGAAGGGAATTTTTACTTAATTGATAATTCAAGAGATTTACTCACAGGAAAAAAACATTTGTCAGAAGATAATGAATTAGCTAATGAGGAATAAAGCACTAGAATTTGATGCTTTTCAAGTGCTCTCGAAGCTCTGGTCCAATTTCCTCATCTTGCAAGCAAAAGTCAACAAATGCTTTTGCATACAATGAGAATGAACCAGTATCATATCTTCTTTCATTTTCTGCTAATTGTAACGCAGCAATTTGCCCTGTTTTTCGAGATAAACGAATAGCATCTGTCAATTGTTTTTCTCCACCTTTGCCCACGGCAATTTTTTCTATATAATCAAAAATTTCAGGTGTGAAGACATATCGACCACAGATAGCTAAATTACTTGGTGCTTCCTCTTTCGAGGGTTTCTCAACTAAATCTTTTACAAGGTATTTTTCATTGCTAGCTTTTGAAGGAGTTTTTCCTCTAAATTCTTCAATATCCATTATCCCATATCGATTACAATATTCAATAGGAATGCGTTCAGCTGAAAGTGTGCATAAAGCATTTGCTTCTTTATGGAAATCTATCAGACGAGAGAGGTGTATTGGTTTATTCAAAGAATCAATAATTGTATCGCCAAGTGCTACGACAAATTCTTCATCGTTCACAAAATCTTTCGCTTTGTAAACAGCATCTGCTAAGCCAGTTGGAATTGCTTGTCTTACATAAAAAATTTGGATATTTAGATTTTCAAGAGCTTCTAAATCTCTTATTTGCACAACCTTATTCTTTTGTTTTAGGTCTGCTAACAAGATAGGATCTTTATCAAAATGATCCTCAATTGCTCGCTTATTTTTCCCGGTAATAATTAAAATATCCCTTATTCCTGCAGATTCTAATTCCTCAACAATATATTGAATTACAGGCTTTTTAGCAACAGGAAGCATTTCCTTTGGTTGCGATTTTGTCGCAGGAAGCATTCTTGTCCCTAATCCTGCAGCTGTGATTACACCTTTCATCTTGGTCTCACATCCATTTTATATCTAAGGTTATTTTCCTTATAAATAGCTAAAAAGTGAAATATAAAAAAAGTTGTGGAAGAATCTAGTTACGTCGTTAGATTTAGACGTCTCTAGAATCAAAATCAACTTTTTCGTCGCGATTCAATGGATGGAAGAATTCAAGAATCCCATCAGATATACGTTTTAATTCACGTTTTGGATTTGGGAACATTTTCAGTAAATCCCAACCAATATCTAGTGATTCAAAAATCGTTCGATTTTCATCACGACCTTGTCTTATGAAACGATTTTCAAAATCATCAGCGAATTTCAAGAATCGGTGGTCTTCCTCAGTAAGAGATTCTTCACCAACAACAGCAACGAGATTTCGAAGATCAATACCACGAGCATATGCATAGTATAATTGATCTGCTAATTCTTTGTGATCTCTGCGGGTTAATCCTTTACCAATACCTTCCTTCATGAGACGACTCAAGGAAGGACCAATATTAATTGGAGGATAAATACCACGTCGATGTAAACCACGATCTAGAAGAACTTGCCCCTCGGTAATGTAACCTGATAAATCAGGCACTGGATGAGTCATATCATCATTTGGCATTGAGAGAATAGGCATCTGTGTAATGGATCCTTTTCTTCCTTTAATTCGTCCTGCTCGTTCATAAATAGATGCTAAATCTGAATAGAGATATCCAGGATATCCTCTTCTACCAGGGACCTCTTCTCTAGCTGCTCCGATTTCTCGGAGTGATTCGGCATAATTGGTTATATCTGTAAGAATTACAAGTAAGTGCATGTCACATTCATAAGCAAGATATTCTGCTGCTGTTAAAGCAAGTCTTGGAGTGATGATTCGTTCAATTGCTGGATCATCAGCCAAATTTAAGAAAAGAACGACTCGATCTAGCGCACCACTCTTTTCGAATCCATTTCTAAAGAATTGTGCTTCTTCCGCAGTAATTCCCATTGCAGCAAAAACTACTGCAAAATCTTCTTCTTGACCTAAAACTGCTGCTTGTCTAGCAATTTGTGCTGCTACTTCGTTATGTGGTAACCCACTTGCAGAAAAGATAGGGAGTTTCTGTCCACGAATAAGTGTAAATAAACCATCTATGGTAGATAAACCAGTTTGAATGAATTCCCTTGGATATTGTCTTGCAAAAGGATTAATTGGTGAACCAGAAATAGGCCACTCTTCTTTAGCAATAATATCTGGTTGATTATCGATGGGTTCACCTCTACCGTTAAAGATTCTTCCAAGTAAATCACTAGATACCGGTAATTTCATTGTATCTCCAAGGAATTGAATTGTGGTGTCTTCGACATCCATTCCTGAGGTTCCTTCAAAAAGCTGAACTACAGCAATGTCTCTTGAAACTTCTAGAATTTGTCCTGAACGCACTTCACCAGAGGGTAATCTAATTTTAGCAATTTCACCGTAAGAAACCCCTCCGCGTCCTTGCAAATCGACAAATAGTAGAGGACCAGTGACTTCTGTTGCGGTTTTGAACACTCTTTTTGATAATATATCTGAAGTAATTTTTATTGGTGTATCAGTCATCTTTTTCTAACTCCTATTCATCTTTCATACTGGGCATCATTCGTCCACTCACCCGATCAATTACATCATCCGACTGGAGTGCATCGATTTCTGCTAGAATACCATTCATTTCTTTATCAACGTTCTCATTTGGAATATACTTCAAACGAGCGATTTTGTCAATGATGGGTAAATTCATCATCTCAGGAAGCTTTACACCTTGATTGTATAATTCTCCCATTTTGCGATAGAAATCAATGATAATCTTCAGCATTAACCATTGTTTTTGAATGCTTGAGTAACTATCGACATCGCTAAAGGCATTCTGTTGCAAGAAATCTTCCTTCAACATTCTTGCTGCTTCAAGAATGATTTTCTCAGATTCAGGTAATGCTTCTGGACCGACTAACTGCACAATATCTTCTAATTCCTTATCTTTTTGTAAGAGACTCATTGCTTCTGAACGATAAGCCATGAAAGCTTTATTGACATTATCTTCAAACCAAGGAGTCAATTCATTTGTATAAAGGGTATAAGATATCAAGTAATCAATTGCTGGAAAGTGTCTTCTCGCTGCCAAGTCTTTGCTTAGAGCCCAAAAGACTTTGGTAATTCGAAGAGTATTTTGAGTTACTGGTTCAGAAAAGTCTCCACCAGGAGGACTAACTGCTCCTGTGATTGAAATTGACCCTTGTCTTTCTTCAGTACCTAAAGTTCTAACTCTTCCTGCTCGTTCATAGAATTGAGCAATTTTACTTGCTAAGTAAGCAGGATAACCAGCTTCTCCAGGCATTTCTTCTAATCTACCAGAGATTTCTCTCATAGCTTCTGCCCATCGAGAAGTACTATCAGCCATTAACGCGACATCATAACCCATGTCACGATAATATTCTGCAAGGGTCATACCTGTATAAACGCTTGCTTCTCTAGCAGCTACTGGCATATTGCTTGTGTTTGCGATAAGAATTGTTCTATTCATAAGAGGTTCGCCAGTGTTTGGATCAATTAGTTCAGGAAAGTCTTCAAGGACGTTTGTCATTTCGTTTCCTCTTTCACCGCAACCAATATAGACAACGATCTGTGCGTCAGACCACTTTGCTAATTGGTGCTGTGAGACTGTTTTTCCTGTTCCAAAACCACCGGGAATTGCACTTGTTCCACCTTTAGCAATGGGGAAGAACGTATCAAAAATTCTTTGACCTGTTAGCAATGGGATTGTCGGTTCTAATCGTTCTTTAATTGGACGACCAAATCTTACTGACCATTTCTGCCGCATTGGCACATCTTTTTCACTGCCATTGTTTTTCACTTTGCAAATTGGATCAAGTACAGTATATTCACCTGCTTTCGCGACACTAGTAATTGTCCCTTTAACTTCAGGAGGGATCATTACTTTATGGACCACAACAGGACCTTCCTGCACTGTTCCAATGAAATCACCTGCAGTTACTTTTGTTCCTTTCTCGATAGTTGGTTTGAAAGACCATTTCTTATCATATTCAAGAGGGAAAGCTACTACCCCTCTTCTAATGAAATCATCTTTAGTTTTCTCAAGAATCAAAGGTAATGGACGTTGAATTCCATCATAGATTTGTCCAATTAAACCCGGAGCTAATTCAGCACTGAGCCCTGCACCGGTTCCTGTTACTGTTTCATTCGGTAATAATCCATCTGTTTCCTCATACACTTGGATTGTACAAACATCTCCTTGAATTCTGATAATTTCACCAATAAGCCCTTCATTGCCTACTTTGCAAACTTCATACATGGAGCTACCAAGCATGCCATCTGCTTCTACTACTGGTCCGGAAATCCGCTTAATTTTCCCGATTCTAATCTTTGACACAATATTTACCTCTTAAGTATGCTTTGAATATCCAAACTAAATTCTTATAATTTTATTTAGTTACAAGTTAAAAATATAAGTATTATTACCAATGTTTGCTTCTTGATATTAAATAGTTAAGATTATAATTACATTTGTTTTGAAATAAAGAAAATTTATGAGAATGAGTTTTTAATAAAACTTTCTCTCACCTACAAAAAATTATATTATGAAAAAACTACTAAAAAAGAGTTGATTAATCAAATCTTTGATTCTATCAATCTTCTCTCTTGAATGATTTGTATTAACTTTTCTATTTGTGGAATTAAACGCCAACCGCTTGTTTCTAATTGTGGGTTGATTGCTATTGCCTGCTCAAGAAGCGTAACTGCTTTGTCTGTGAGCTGTAATTCCTCATAACATAAAGCTAAAGGGAAGAGCATTATATAATCAGTAGGCTCCAATTTGAGGTATTTCCAATAAAAACCAATTGCTTGCTCATATTCTCCTAAATCTCGGTGCGAAGTTGCTAGTAGGTAGAGAGCTTTGATTGATTGGGGGTCATATTTGAGAGCTTTTAGCAGAAGCTTTTTCGCTTCTTTGTACTGCTTAAGAAAATTATGTGCTTGAGCAAGCTCAACTAGTAGTTCAAATGATTCGCCCATAACAGCAAGTAGCTGCTGGAAACCAGTGATAGCTTTCTGATGATTCCCAACCATTAAGTAGAGTTGGATGTTTGTTATGAGCCTTTGAATGGCTGGTTTCAACAAAAGGGTATGATTCAGCAAAGATAAATCGATTATCGCTGGAAAATCAACTGGGAAATCATCATCAGGTGTGAAAGCAGCTATAACCTCATTCTTATCTCTACTCTTTGTTAAGGCGTAAATATCGACTAGTTGAGCTATTGAAAAGGCTGTTGTCTCCTCACCCGTTACATAATGAATAAGAGCGAGGTAGAGCTGAAACACTGGATTGCTTGGTTGCAGGATGAATAGCTGTTGCAGATAAATCTTTGCTTGTTCTAAATCTTCACCAAGCAAGCAGCTTAGCATGAAATCCTCAATTTGAGATTGGTATTCTGGTGAATGTTCTAGCAAATCCTTATCCCAAACTGGAAGGTTATACTTCTCATCTCCTTTATAGTCCTCTCGCATAGAAAACATCACTTCCATCGCATTTTCAAGTAATTGACCTAGTTCTTCTTTCGATAGTTCATTCATAAGTAACCACCTGGTTATCTTTTGTTGTATAATCTTTAAAAAGTGCTAAATACAAAGGGGATGAGTTGTTGTGAATCTTGAATTTCTTCCCACATTAGGAGTGAATTTAGGAAGATGAAGGAATAACTTTGAAATAAATCAAATATAATGTCATGATAGATGAAAAAGAAATTAAAAAAAGATTATAGATATCAAAAGAAAATATGATAATTGCTTTTATCATATAAGAAAGAAAAGAACTTCTTAGGACACAATAAATTTAATAGATAAAAAAACGAATTTTAGTTTAATTAATTAGTTCATTTGTGGTTACGGGAGTTATGAAAAGAAATGAAAAATAGAAGCAAAGTAAGAAAGAATTCATTCTCTGCACTACTAAAGTTGTTATGTATTTGTACTCTCTTTCTTTTCGTTTCAATCAATAATGCAACTGTTCTGGGTGAGGGATTTTTCGTCTTAAAAGAAGTAAATCCTTCTTTGTTGAATGAGGGTGAAAGTGGGCATGTTCTATGTGAACAGGACGGGTTTCTTTATCTCATTAAATATGGTTCAACACAAATAGATTCAATACGAATCGTAGATGTTCAACAACCTGAGAATCCTATCATTGTTGGAAGCTATCAACTAGAGCTGTCTGAAGATCTGTTAGATTTCAAAATCAGTGAGAACACAGGGTATATGCTCACAGAGTTAAAAGGGATATTTTCTCCGTTTAGATTTTCAGTATCAACTCTAAATATTACTGACCCAACAAACCCAGTTCGAGTAGGGAGTTCTGCTCTTGAACATATATCAACGATAGGAGTTAACAGTTCAGAGCATATTAGTATATACAATAATTATACTTATGTGAGCTCAAACGAGTTGCTAATCTTTGATTGTAGTAATCAGACTTTACCTGTGAAAGTAGCGAATTATACCTCAACCGGGGGGGAATTGCATGTCAAGAATGATTACTTGTATCTGGTGTGGAATGGAGTAAAAATCTATAGTTTAGCGGATCCAGTAAATCCTCTGTTCTTGGGAGAAGTTAATAGTACGAAACACTCCACAACTAGTAGTGGTTTGTACGGGAACTATGTTATCAATACTTTTCAGGAGTCTGGGATACAAAGCTTTAATTGTACAGATCCTATGCAACCAACTATTTGTGGGGAGTACGACTTTATTGACGAAAATATTCAGGACATGGATATTGTAGGAGACAGATTATTCACTGAGGGAAGAAAACTCTATGTTTTCGACATAAGCGATCCTAAAATACTGAAAAGGATAGCCCGGAAAAACATCGGGAACCAAAATATTGGTCGAATAACAGTAGCAAATAATTACATGTACTTAACCATCGACGGCACCATCAGAATTTACTCATACATTGAGAACTCTTTAGGACGGAATCTAGGATTGGGAATTGGTATTGGTGTAGGATTACCTGTAGTAGTGGGGGCTTCGTTGGTATTTTTATGGAAGAAGAAAAGAGGGTGAAAGAAATGGGTGAGAGAAAACTTGTTGTATGCTGAAAACGCTCCTTAAAACGCAAAAAACTAGCTTAGAAGAGAACCGGAAAAACCCCCGAAAAAGAGCTGTTATCTCCAACCAATTTTGGTTCACACTCAGAGTGTATTTCTTTATTCACTATACATACAGTTATTTTTTTTACAGAAGTCTTTATTAATTAAAGCCAAGAGTATATTGCTGAGGTTAGTTTTTTTGGGAAAATTGTTACGATTTGTATTCAATCATTTGAGAGTTGTCTTCCTCATAAGTGTGATATTTCTTTCAATACCTCAGCAGATGCTTCCTTCTACTGAACATACAGCACTACTTGCAAGTTCTGAAGTTGTACCTGCAACCTACCCCAAATTAGATTTTAGCACCTACTTTGGCGGAAGTAGTGGAGGTGAACAAGGAAATGGTATTGCTGTTACTGAAGAAGACAGTTGCTATCTCACAGGTCAAACCGGTTCCAGCGATTTCCCCACCCTGAATGCCTATAATAACACTTTCAGTGGTGACAGAGACGCCTTTGTTGCTAAGCTTACTGGTAGCGGTTCGCTCCTTTGGAGCACCTACTTCGGAGGGAGTGACTTAGATTATAGTAATGATATTTCTCTGGCAAGTGATGGGAGCTGTTATGTCATGGGTACAACCTTATCAAGCGATTTCCCCACCCAGAATGCGTATAATAGCACCCTCAATGGTAATTTGGATACTTTTCTTGCCAAGTTCTCAATAAATGGCTCGCTGCTCTGGAGCACATACCTTGGTGGAAGCAGTAGGGATGAGGGGCAAAGCATAGCTGTTGCAAGTGATGGTAGCTGCTATGTCACAGGGTATACCAATTCAAGCGATTTTCCAACCAAAAGTGCATATGATAGTACCTATAATGGTTGGTATATTGATGCCTTTGTTGCTAAGTTCTCTACAAATGGCGCTCTTCTTTGGAGCACCTTTCTTGGTGGGAATGCTAATGAGTGGGGATCTAGTATCGCTGTTACCAGCGATGGCAGTTGTTATGTAACAGGTTTTACCGCTTCCAGCGATTTCCCCACCCTGGACGCGTATGATCCCTCTCCTAATGGTGATTGGGATGTCTTTGTTACCAAGTTCTCAGCAAGTGGCTCGCTGCTCTGGAGCACCTTCTTCGGAGGAGCTAGGTGGGACGAAGCTTTGGGTATTGCTGTTGCAAATGATGACAGCTGTTACATTACAGGCTTTGCAGGGTCAAGTGATTTCCCCCTCCAAAATGCTTTTAATAGCACATATGGTGGGTATGGTGACGCTTTTGTTTCCAAGTTTTCTTCTGAAGGCTTCCTCCTCTGGAGCACCTATCTTGGCGGAAGTGATGGGGATCGTGGGTATGATATTGCTGTTACTAGTGATGGCAGCTGCTATGTCACAGGAGAGACTTTTTCCACCAATTTTCCCACTGAGAATGCTTATAACAGCACCTTAAGTGGTGGGTACGATGCCTTTGTTTCCAAGTTTAACGCTAGTGGTTCGCTCCTCTGGAGCACTTTTCTTGGCGGAAGTGAAGGTATGGACAATGGGAATAGCCTTGCTGTTACTGAAGATGGTAGTTGTTTTGTTATCGGTACTACCTTTTCAGATGATTTTCCTACCCAAAATGCTTATGATAATACCATAGGTGGGTATGATGCCTTTGTTACGAAATTTGTTGACACACCTATGCCAGCTACTCACCCAAGTATTGTTACTGGATTCTTGGTTTTTATCGCTATTATGCCGACTATCGCATTCATGCCGGTCATAGCTCTCATCTTATACAAGAAGCGGAAGTAGCATCAGATTTGGTTTTTTCTTCTTCTTTTATAAGGAAAGATTGCTGTGCGAGTTTTCAAAACTAGCAAACGAATTTTTCCAGTAATGCTTAAAAGGTGAAAAATTTCTATCAACAATAAATAAGAAGGTGAATCTAGATCCATCGCTTACTGATACATTTTTAGTTTAGAATTTTAGTTATTAACCTACTAATAGTCCTTTTTACTCATTTAATCGCTGTTCTTTTGTTAAAACATAGGTTCTGTGAATTACGAACGGAAGATGGACTAATATTCTAAAAAAAAGAAACAATATAAATGCAAAGAAAAGACTAATACTTTCTTGTTTTATTCAATGATTTGACATCTTTCCCTTAAACCAAACTTCTATGTAGTAATTTCCTATATAAACAATCATGAATTTAAAACCTTTAATTTTTCATGAGATGTTATTCATATGTTTAACTTAAAAACTTAGA
>JAGXNT010000108.1 GCA_019894765.1 Candidatus Heimdallarchaeota archaeon | reverse complement strand
TCTTCTCCACTTTTTCTTATACGTTTTTTACTACTAATGATTTCACCAATTTCTCCTAAAACATGATTTTCAGTTATGATTCCCTCTTTTATTGGTATTAGTAAATCCCCTGCTTCTGTCAGACATGATTCTCTGTGATCAACAATAACCTTTGCTTTTTGTATTGTTTCTGAAGGAATCTCTCTCTTATGTGGTTTGTAAGAACCAATCGCATTTATATGAACTCCTGGTTTCAGATTTTCATCTGAAAATACCGGATTTGCTGAGTTAGTAGCTGTACTAATTATATCAACTTCTTTTAATTCTGAATTTGATGAAGCTACATCAATTGGTATAGAAAGATAATTACTCATTTCTTTTGCAAATAATTCTGCTTTAGCTTTATTCATATCAAAAATTATTGCTTTTTTAATTGCTCTCACAGCACAGATAGCTTCTAATTGTGTTCGTCCTTGTTCTCCTGCGCCGAAAATTGCAGCTACTTGCGAATCCTCTCGAGACAATAAGCTAGTTGCAACTCCGGAACCTGCTCCTGTTCGAAGAGCTGTTAAGTAACTCCCATCCATTATTGCTATTGGCATTCCATTAGTTGCATCGAAAACGGTAATTAAAGCATGAATAAGTGGTAGATTCTTCTTCGGATTATCATCAAATAACGTGATTGCTTTTAATCCAATTCTCTTCATATCAGGCAAATAAATAGGCATAACTAATACATCGCCATTGAATTCCGGAATGCCTAAATGGATTCTCTGAGGAATTACTGCTTTTTTATCAGATAGTAAAACAAATGCTTGTTTCATGACTTCTATGGCTTGACTCATCGGTAAAGCCTTTTTAACATCAGCAGCAGTCAGAAATCGAATTGTATTTTGGGTCATTTTTTTCACTCAATCATCTAAGAATGAATCCTCGTATAAGAGGATCTTTGGGATCAATCCAGAACTCATTTCTGCCTGTGATGTGTGCTGTTCCTTCTACTCGAGGTATAACTGCATCATATGGACCATATTTCACTGCTTCAACTATACTTCCAATGAATTTGCTACCAATTATACTCTCAATTACCATCGGTTCATTTAGTCCGATTTCTCCTCTCGAGTAATGTAAAGCCATTCGAGCACTCACACCAGTTCCGGTTGGGCATCTATCCACTTCTCCTTCTGCGAAGACACACACATTCCTGCTATCTGAACCTTCCTCAAGTGGTGGGCCTATGAAAATCGTTCCATAAAGGAAATTCAAATCACCTCTGAATGGGTGAACAATATCAAAATTCTTCATTACAGCTTGTTTTATTGCCATGCCTTTGTCTATAAGTTCCCGAAAACTAGCAGAGGTTAAACCTACACCTACTTCTTCAGCTTGAACAAAAGCATAGAATGCGCCACCAAAAGCAATATCAAAAGTAACTTCTCCTAAACCTGGAACATCTACTTTTTGATCTTTCGCAAAAACAAATGAAGGAACATTAAGGAAATGAACCCTCTCAACATGTTTACCATTTATTTTCGCAAAAGCAGTTACCAATCCAGCAGGTGTATCTATTTTTACCATTTTCTCCGGACGATTATTCGGTAATAAATCCATCTCAAGAGCAACGGTTGTCACAGCAATAATTCCATGACCACACATAGTACTATATCCTTCATTGTGAAGGAATAAAACACCAAAATCGGAATCAGGATTCTCTGGTGGGGTTATAATACATCCGTACATGTCAGCATGTCCTCTTGGTTCCCACATCAATGCTGTTCGTAAAAAGTCAAAATTTTCTTTTACAAAACGTCTTCGCTCTAGAATTGTAGTTCCTTTTGTTTCTGGAAAGCCATCTATGATAATTCTTAGTGGTTCTCCTGCGGTATGGGCTTCAATTGTAGATATTTTTTGCCAATCATCTGGTGGTTGCCAGATTTTTAGAGCCTTTTTTCTCCATTCTAAATTATCCACATTGTTCACCTGCAATTGGATAAATATCTGTTAGAACTAATCCAATTACCACTATAAAACAATGATGTTCATCAAAAAAAATGAACAATTACGATTCCTTCACAAATTCGTTTTATTGCGGTAATTCTTGAAAAATCAAATCCAAAAACTGCTCAATCGTTCTTTTATCATAAGAATCTTCACAAAATGCAACGCTAAAAGAGATTCTCTTGTTAAAGGAGCTTATTCCCATACTAAATGAAGGAGCCCAATTAATTGGTGTAATGATATAACCATCCACAACATCAACATCTCCAAAATGCCTTCTCTGAGCATCTACTCTTCCTACATTTGTTATAATAGGATGCATTTTTCCTCGTCTGTATATTCCACCATAGATTTTGTTTGTTATCCATCTGACCCACGCATATCGTAATTTGAAAAAATTGTTTATCATGTATGTTTGTCCCATACCTAAGTGAATATCCTTCTTCTTTGTCATTTGTTTGTTTATGTCTAGTAACATCTCATCAAAAGTTGCATCTGGATTGTATTTGAGAGAAACAAAAGTTGCTGAAACCAAATTAGCAATAGTTTCTGCTTTCTTTGTTGGCATGAGAACTCGAAGGTCTGTGGGTACAGCAATTGTCATAGGTTTGTTTTCTACAGGTTTCTTCAATTCAAATAAGGATCTGAAAACTGCAGTGAGAAACATGTCATTTAATGTTGCTTGTCTATCCTTACTGTAAGCCTTTATTCTATCAAATCGTTCTGGTTCGATTTTTCTTAAAGTAAAAGTCTTCTTTGTCCTACCAGTTCCAATTGCTGGGAAAGACCAAGTTGGTATATATCCTTTATCTCGAAGTAAAGATCTCATTTTCTTTCTGAATCTATAATGCTTGAAAACTTGGTTCAATTCTCTAGTAGCTAGAACATTCGGTTCAACTTGATATCCAGGATCCTCAATTAGTTTGTTGTATGTTTCACATAAAAGAGTTAAAAAGTCGTAGAATCCTCCACCATCCATAACACTGTGATCAGATTTGATGAAAAGAATGTCATTTGTCTTAGTTCGTATTATTTTTATTTGTATTACAGATTCAATACTGGGATCTATTTGATACAGAACAATTTTTCTTATATCAGCTTCAGGATTATCTGATTTAATTAATGTAAAATACTCGAGTTCGTCGAGGTCCTCTCTTCTCTCCCAATATGTTCTCCTGCGATTTATAACATACTTGCAACCAAGAACAGGTTCTGCATCCATTGTTAATCGAACGGTTTTTTTCATTCGCTCAGGATCAATATACCCGTTTAAGTGAAAAATGAAGTTGATTTGCTGATCAGTACCACTGCGAAGTAAGTAATTTAGATTATCATTTGCAGACGCACGTATGCGTTTCGGGAACTCACCCGATTTATGGGTATACATCGACTAATCTCCTGGGAACATAAAACTAGTATAATGCCAAAACTAGGTTTTCTAACACTAGACTAGTTAAAAGAATTTCTCAAGTATTAATTAAAAGGTAACTCTTTAGGAAAAAATTACATAGATTTCAACAGAATTCTGTATAAAGCTTCGTCTGAGAGTTTTACTGGATTGTATCTCATACTTGAGGTTTTTTTTGCCTTCTCGATTATTTCTTCAAAGTATTTCTCTGATAATCCGTATTTTGATAGTTTTGGTATTTTTAGTAATCTTGAGATTTGTTCTGTGTATTCAATAACTCGATCTGCTGCTTCTCGTATATCATCAAAAATAATATTAGCTAATAATTCACCTAAAGTTGCGTATTTTGCTAGCGTTTCGTTAAAGGGTATTTCAGTTATCATTTGTTTGATGTTTTCTTCAACTACAAATGAGAGTAATGCACCACATACTACTCCATGTGGAATTCCAACTAAACCTCCGATTGGTGATGCAAATCCATGAACT
>JAGXNT010000017.1 GCA_019894765.1 Candidatus Heimdallarchaeota archaeon | reverse complement strand
AGAGCTGATAAACTCCTAAAGAAATATCCTGGAGTCAGCCTAGACAAAGATATTCTTAATGATTTAACAAAAATCATGAAATACAAAGATGTGGATTTCAAGGCTTTCTTGGATTAGCATTTAACCAACAACATTGGATGATTACAAATGAGTTCAGCAAAAAGTAAAGAAAAATATGATGTTATAGTGGTAGGGAGTGGTCCTGCTGGTTCAACAACTGCTAGATTCTTAGCAAGAGAAGGGTTCAAAGTCAAAATTCTCGATGCAAGAAGTCATATTGGTATACCAGTAACATGTGGAGAAGCTATCGGAAAAGAAACTATTAATGACATCTTGAAAATCGGTGTACCTAAGGATGCATTAAGAAATGAAATTGATGGTTTTCGTGTATTTAGTCCTTCCTTGAGTTTAATCGATTATCGACTACCTAAAGGTGAAGGATACATTTTAGATAGAAGGATTTTCGACAAAGAACTTCTTGTTGGAGCAGTTTTGGAAGGAGCAGATATCCAACTTAATACTCGAGTAACTGGGATTAAAATTGACAAAGAAAAGGGTGTTACAATTAAAGCTGAACTGAATGGTAAAGAATTCACAGAAACAGCACCTATTGTTATTGGTGCAGATGGTATATACAGTATTGTTGCTCGAGATGCAGGGCTTGCAGAACCTATAGAACCCAAGGATATGAATACCTCTGTTGGGTATGAGATGGTAGGTGTTAAATTAGAGGAACCAACAATGTTTGACTTGTACATGGGAAATAATGTAGCACCTCGAGGTTACTTGTGGATCTTTCCTAAGGGAGAACATTGTGCTAATGTTGGAATAGGTATCGGGGTTGGTTTCGCAAAGAAACCTGTAAAGGAATATCTTGATGATTTCATTTTCAAGAGTGAAGAAGGAAAAAAACGATTTAAGAATGCAAAAATTATAGAGGAACGTATAGGAGCTATTCCTGTTGGAGGACCCATAGAAAAACTGGCAACTGACAGGATTTTGCTCGTTGGCGATGCTGCAAGACAAGTAAATCCTTTGACAGGTGGTGGAATCGCTTACGGCATGGAATCGGGGAAAATGATTAGTGATACACTAGTTGAAGCGTTTGAAAAAGAAAATTTCTCTGAGAAATTCTTAAGTACAAAATATGGAAAACTTTGGGATAGTGCTTACGGTAAATCTTTCAATCTTGGTATAAAAGCCAGAAAAGTTTTGGATGTCCTTACAGATGAACAAATGAATAATATTGTAGAAACTTTTGATGGGGAAGATCTTACTAAAGCTGTTAGGGGTAGGTGGGCTCAAATAAAGCTTGGAGCTAAACTTATGAAGAAGGATCCAACGCTCCTCAAAATACTTCGGGGAGTATTAGGAGACTAAATTATAACGAAAAATTGGTTGTTAAATATGAAAATTAGTTACTGCCCTGAAAAGAAACTTATTGGTGTTAAAAGACAGCTCGAAGGACAAGAAAAGTATGAATTTGATTTCTTGTTGCGAGCCGTTAGGATAATTAATACTTTGGATGAACCTGTGCATCTTGTCAAATATGTTTTCGAGTTGAAAACAAAAGGAGAAACAATGAAGAAAATTGTTTATTCTGAAGATGTAATTAAGGCAAAATCAAAAGAGCTTCAAGGAATGGTCGATAGATTAGCTATAAAGCAAGATGATAAAGTTCGCGAAACAGCAAGACAGAACAATGTTTTGCTATTCCTAGGTGTAAAGGATTTTTGGGAGAAGGAAAATTATACACTCAATTCACTCAAACCAGGACAAGAGACTGGTTTTAGGATGGAGCACTTTAGGATTCTTGTTGAAAAACCGATTGATGAGATGGTTTTCACTGTTGTCTATAAACAAGCAGATGAAACTAAAAAAGCTTCAATTCAGATTCCAATTGTTGAGTACAAAAACAAAAAGGAATATATCTTTCCATTAAAGGGTTCCTGGTTAGTTTTTGGGAATTGGGATGAAGCATATAATCATCGAACTATGCATTCACAAGAATTCGGAATGGATCTAGTGCAACTAAATGATAATCTACAATTTGAACAAACGCATGAAAAACCAAATGAGGAATTCAAATGCTATAATCAAGAACTCCTAGCAATAGCGGATGGTGAGGTTGTAGAATGCTTTGATGGGATTCCGGAAAATCCAAGCGCAATCAAAATGATTAGCAATGATGAAAAACGGGATATTATGGAAAAATCAGGATTTATTCCATTAATCTCTGGGAATTACGCCATAATTAAGCATGCAACAAATGAATACTCATTCTATGCTCATATTAAAAATGGTACCTTGAAGATAGCAAAAGGTGATAACGTAAAACAAGGGCAAGTAATAGGGAATCTAGGAAACTCAGGAAACTCTACCGGTCCACATCTACATTTCCAACTTATGGAGAAACCCAGCATCTTAACTGGGCGAGGTTTACCATGTCACTTCACAAATCTCAAAAACTTTGCAGGTGAAAAGATTAGTTTTATTGAAAACTCGTATTTGATTGTGCATGCCGAATAAAGAAAGAAAGAAACCCTACAAATGTAGGGGATTTTTTCTGTTCACCTACAGAAATTGTTTCAGATCATCATCAATTGCTTGATCGGATTTTCTTTGAGAACGCAATCGATCCTTAAATCGTTTAAACTCAACAGCTGATGAGGTAGTTCCTTGTTCAGAGTTTTTCACGTGATATTCTACGATCTTCCTCACTAAAACAGTTCTTTGTTGGTTTAAGCGATAAAATCTTCCAGAGTCATTATCATATTCCTCAAGAAGTTCTGAATCTGCTTCTTGCAGTGTTTTAATAATAACACAAATACCCACTAATCCAATGATAGATCTTTGATTCCTTGCTGCTGACTCCACCTCGAAACGAGTATGCCATTTGCCATCTGCTAAAAGATGTAGTATAGCAATTTTAGCAGGATCATTTGCTACAAGATTATTGATACGATTAGCTATGATTGAATTCATATAATGCCTACCTCTGTTGGAGGTTGAGGTGGACTAATATCATCATCCAAGTCTGAATCTTCAAGCATTTTCTTTATGAAAGAGAGTTTCATGTTTGCTGGGACAATTACTACAAATTCTTTACCTAATGCTAAGATGTCTCCACCAAATGTTCTTACATGTGATTTCAATTGTTGCACGGTTCGTTTTAAGCGTATCATGTCTAATTTAGCAAGGTCTCTCACACCAAGAATAACTACATTACCTTTATTTACGGTTTCACAAACCATATCAACGTCTTGTAATCCTCTTAGTGTTAAGGTGACAACTTCTTTTTGATTACCCTCTAACCTGAAATTATCTTTTTGTTTTCTTCTGAATAGGGCCAATGCCAAATCCTCCAATTACAACGTAACATTGTTGCTTCAAGCATTAAAAGGCAAAGAATATCGTCATGATACAAGGAAAATACATTCTTAATATAGGAAAAGAAATAATCTCATTTATTCATTCGATTTCAGTTATTGCCTTGACTGGACAACATTCAATGCAGTTTCCGCAATCAGTGCATCCATCAGCTATCCTTAATCGTTCTTTCTCAAAATAATACAAGGATTCAGGACAAATAGTAGCACAACCAAGACACAATCCACAAAGATCTTCATTGATTTCTACGGGCATATATTAACACCATAAGTAAAAGAGAATGATTAGATAATAAATCATTCGAAAATACAGCTAATGTTAAAAAAGAAACACAGCTAACTTATTATAGACTTTTTTCTTAATGCTTGTAGAGGATAAATGGTTTGAGCGCTCCTGATTGGGTTATCATAAAGAGAATAAGCGAAGTTTCTATCCCACAAGAGTATTTCCAAATCGATATGGAAGAATGGCCGAAAATTGCTCGAGAGAGAATTAACAAATTCGTTCAAAAGAAAGAATGGTACCCAGGGGAAGACGTGAACAGAGCTAATTACGAGAGAGAAATCTATGAGGAATTTGCAGGACACGGCTTATTAAGATTAGTCGCAGCGGAAGATCCCAGGGTTCAAGGCTGGTTAATTGAGCAAGAGGGTGATTTATTTGATTGGAGATTGCGAAAAGCCAAGACCACAGAGATAAAAGTAGAAGTAGCGAAATACCTTTTTGGGGAGGATAATGTAATAGCCCCGAGAGATGTTTGGTCTAGATTCGATATTGAGAAACAACCATTCAAAGAATTCAAGATGAAAGCTCGAAGAAGTGGATCAATGGCTGTTCGTTTTACTTGTGTGCCAAAAATGATTAGCAATCGTGCTGCACTTCTTGTTAATGGCTGGGTAATAGCTCTTATTGATGATTTCGCTAGCAGTCTTAAATCAACCTTTGAGACATTATTGAGATTACGGATTAGGGAATCAAAAGAAAGTCTGGATCGTATTGTTCGTAGCTCTGTTAGCGAACCGATAAAGGAGCTTAAAGAAGAATTATCAAAAATTATTCACTCGATGAGTGTTTCCTCCGGGAAAATTGAATGGGGAGGATACAAGTTTTTTTCAAGACAAAGCGTTTTTCCTCAGTGCATGATGGACCTCTATAATGAAGTTATGAGTCAAGGTCACATCAGTCATGAAGAACGATTACAACTAGGTTTATTCTTGAAAAATATTGGTATGTCAGTAGACGAGCAACTACTTTTCTGGTACGAAAAAGCAGTAGACAATGTAGGGATGACATATGAACAATTTGCAAACGGACCGCCTGGTTACCAAATCAGATACATGTATGGGTTAGAAGGTGGGAGAACTGATTATAGTGCTCATAAATGCGCAAGTATACAGGATAGCGGATTTTGTACTTTTCTACATCAATCTGTAGCGACTATTGATGAAAATCTTCGAAAAGAAATCAAGAATCCTTCAAAACTACAAGAAGATTTGATGAGGGAATTATCTAGAAAAGTTGTAGACAAAAAACCAGGGGAAGCTTGTGCTTTAATGTTCCAGCTGAGGTACAGATGGAAAGCAAATCCAATAAGTCATCCAATTAATTATTTGAGATATGCTGCGAGAGCGCTCAATATAGTGAAAAAGGAAGATGAAAAGGAAAAACCGAAATCAGATTGAGAAGGTGAAATCATGACTCCGGAAATCGAAACGATAAAGGTTCCAACAAAACTTGCACAACAATATTATAAAGAAGTCTTTGATCCAGCTGAACTGATTTCCATTATTGGGTTAACTACTTTCTACAAAAGAGAATTTGCTTTCCTGCTTGAGGATGGAAATTTTGTAAGAAATACTTCCTTTAAGTCATCAGATGATTTAATTAAATTCCTAACAACGAATCCTATTAGAAGAAGCTATGTGGGAGCAGTTTATGAAACCCCTCCAACGAAAAACAATACCATTCAGAGAATCAAGTGGGTTTCCCGAGAATTTTGCTTTGATTTAGATTTGAATGATTATGATTTAGTTAGGAGTTGTGGTTGTCAAGGAAAAGAACAGTATTGCATTATTTGCTGGTCTTTAGTTCAGGACGCAGCTGCTTTTCTAGATAAGACTCTGAAAGAGGATTTTGGTTACAAGAAAATTGTTTGGGTTTTCTCTGGTAGAAGAGGTTTTCATGGCTGGGTTCAAGATAAAGGGGCCGGCATTCTTTCTCAAGAGCAAAGAAATAGTATCATCAATTATTTAACTATCATAAAAGACGAGAAGCGAACTCAAGCTGTAGAAAAGGATCTCAAGCATGTCATACCATTAAGAGATAGAATCCTTGAAATGATAGCGAAAGCATTCTTCGCACATGCAAACGATAAGGAATTAAAAGCAGAGCCTTTTAATTTTACAAAGGACCAAATAACAAAACTCAGATATAACTTAGAGAGAGGTTCACAACCTTTTAGCAAAACATATGACATCATCTTGGAAAGAAAGCAAGACAGAGATGCTATATTTACACGAATAATCCAGCATAGATATCCTCGTATAGATCGTAAAGTCTCGATTGATATTAGGCGTATTCTAAAGATCCCTGGAAGCGTTCAAGATACGAATGGTAGAATATGTTGTCGAGTGGACATCAAGAAAATCCACAAATTCTTTCCGGAAAATTCTCCAACAATTTGGGAATTGCTATCTTAACTTCTATTAGCCAAAGAAATCTTCAGCTATTGCTGCAATTCTTCCGTGTTCATAATCTAGTGTTCGAGTGTTTTGTTTCAACCAAGTGGGTAAGAATCTCGAAGTATACGGTTGACTAAAGCGATGATCCAAGAAGATAATTAACCCACGATCATTTATCGAGCGAATTGGTCTTCCAGCAGCTTGAGCTGCTCTGCGAATTGCGGGAATGGTATATCCATATTCTCTTCCTTTCTTGTGAAATTGTTCATCAAGATAAGCTATTTGTGATTCTATTCTTGTTGTTGGTCTAGCATAAGGAATACCGACAATCACACAAGTATTCATTTGAGCACCAGGAAAATCAGCACCTTCTGAGCTTCGACCCCCAAGTACTCCCATCAGAACAGCTCCTCCTTTATCAGCTAATCCCTTAAATTCATTGACCATTCGATCATTTGCGGAGGAAGTCATTTTTGTTGTTTCATAGAAAAATGGCTTGTTAATATAGTGTTGAATGCCAGCATCCAATAATCCTTTAAGGACAATATATGATGCAGCAAAAACACCAGTGTTTGCCGGAGTATTATTTGCAGCTTCTGCTATTACCTCACACATTTTATCATAATTTTCTGGTGTCCTATCAGCTAATTTCGTACTTAGTTGATTGATAATGTATCCCTGAACATTATGTTCACTATAGGGTGAATCTAGAATTTCAGTAGTTAAAGGTAATTTATCCATTCCAACAATTTTAGAATAAGCATCGATTGGGTCAATTGTTCCTGAAATATGAACACTATTATGAACATATTCGAAGACTCGTTTTGTTGTGAAACGAGCGTCTAAAGCAATAACTTCGAACCTTGACCCCCATCCTTCTCCACGTGTCCGATAACTGGAAATTAAATGTAAGAAATCTTGACGATTTTTTGTAGTAATTAATTTTCTTAAAAATCTACCAATCCTATAGACATATGATCGAGGAGCTCTATCTTTCGCTAAATTTTCATTTTGAATTTTCATTCCTGCAGTTATTAGCTTATCAGCATAATCCTGGTCAATAGTTTCTCCTACTTCTTTTGACATCCTGTACAACAAGTCTTTTGCATCTATTTTTTTCTCAACTTCAGATCTTAGTTGGTTTGCTTCTAATTCTGTTGATAGAAATCGAATTAATCGCAAAAACTCATGTCTGTTGAAAGTTTTTATTTCTTTCAATGCTTGACGAACAGAATAAATACTTAATTGATCACTGGAAATATCAATAGATGTATCAATGATATTGTGACACTCATCAACTATGAGAAGTATTTCATCCATACCTCGAGATATTCTTTTCAGAAAAGTATCTCGGATATTTGGATTGAAGATGTATTGATAACTTGCTGCAACAACATCTACTTCCTCGAGTAGTTTCTGTATAAGTTCATATGAACAAATTCTGCTTTCTTCACAGAGCTCATGTATTTCTGTGCTCGTAGATGGAACAGTTTTCAACACTTTTAATGCATTTCTCATATGAGGTAGTGTTTCACTCATCCTATTATGGTAATCGCATTTTCTCAGTTTTTTTAATTGTCCACACAAAACAGAAGCAGTTACTGCATCATCAGCATGTTTCTGAACAAGTGGATGAGGACACATTTCTCTTCTCCCACGCATTGAAACTCCACTAACAGTAGTAACTTTCGCTATTTCTTTGAGTTCTGTGATTACACGATCTGCTTGTTTATTGGTTCTGCAAACATGGATTATTTGCAAGTTTTTTTCCCGAGCAATAGGTATACATGCAGTTAAGGCAGCTACTGTTTTACCTAGACCATTAGCACCTTCAATTATCACGTTTTTTCCTGATTTCAAGGAAGTGTAAGTTGTTAAAATAAGCTTGTCTTGTATGGGACGAATTTTTTCATACGGAAAAATATCTTGAACCTCTTGAGGGATCTTAATTGCAGCCATTTTAACGGAATCCACTTTCTTCTGT
>JAGXNT010000107.1 GCA_019894765.1 Candidatus Heimdallarchaeota archaeon | reverse complement strand
CGCTGAGTATGGTCACTTTTTCGCATCGATGGGTAGTAATGTTACTATTCTCGGTCGCAACCCACAATTTCTACCTCAAGAAGAACCGGAAGTATCTGCTTTAGCGAAAAAAGAATTAGGCAAACATGTGATGATTTATACAGATTCTGAAGTTCAGGAAGTAGAGAAAGAAGCTGATGGCAAAGTGAAAGTCATAGCTGTCAATAGGGAAACAAACGAAAAAATAGAAGTGAAAACTGATGAACTTTTAGTTGCAGCTGGTAGAAGCTCAAATTCTGATATTTTACATCCTGAGAAAAGTGGCATTAAAACAGATAAAGATGGCTGGATCATGGTGAATGAATTATTAGAAACTTCTAAGAAAAACATCTTTGCTTTTGGAGATGCTAATGGAAAGTACTTATTCAAACATGCTGCAAATTATGAAAGCAAAATTGTTTATTATAATGCTATACAAAAACAAGAATTAAAAGTAGCATATCATGCAATTCCCCGAGCAGTATTTTCAGACCCAGAAGTTGCTAGTGTTGGAATGAGGGAAGCTGAAGCGATTGATGAGTTTGGAAAAGAAGATATTATAATTGGATTTCAGAGGTATCAAGACACTGCAAAAGGCGTAGCAATGGATTTGAAGGATTTCTTTGTCAAAGTGATAGTCCACAGAAAAACCATGGAAATCTTAGGTGCACACATCATCGGACCCTTTGCATCAGTTCTAATTCAAGAAATTATCAATTTAATGTATACCCCTGAGAGAAGTATTGTTCCAATTTTCCAAGGAATGCATATTCATCCAGCATTAAATGAGGTTGTAGAACGAGCAGCTGGAAATCTAATGCCAGTGGATCATTATCATCACTTCATTCAACAAATAGGATTATAACAAAAGTAAACATACAAAGAATTAAAATGAATGAAAAAGGTTTTAAAAAAAATATCCAGATTTAGGTAGAGGATTTCCTTTGAATAAAACAGCTAAGAAAGAAACAAAATTAGAATTAATTTCATACAAAGATAATCACTTGTCGTTATATTCACTTATCATTGATTTGTTCAGTTTTACCACTTTTGCATTACTTATTTCGATCATAATGCTTATGTATAAGACATTCAATGGGGCATTATATGAAAACTGGGTAATAATTGTTGTTGGTCTTAGTCTGGAGTTAGTTTTCATTGGATTTGCTGTTTTAGACTCTTTGAGAAAAAATCCTCTTGAAAGAATGTATGGTTCCAGAATTTTCAATTTACCAGTTTTTGCAATCACAGTTTTGGTAATAACAGCAATTTACTGGGGTAATGTTGGACAATTAGCGATTGTTTATGGAGCAATCTGTGGTGGTTTCGCTGGTTATCTAGCAGGAGCATTAGCTTATGGTAATTTCTTTGTTAGAATAAAAGATGACATTTTTCGAATTGTTTTTGGTGGCTGGATTGGTGTTTCTCTTGGAGCAATATTTGGTGCCTTATTTGCAAGTTTAGTTGATCCATTCGGTGGAGGAGTTTTTGGAGGAATCTTCATGGGTTTCTGGGGAGGTGCTATTGCCTCAGGACCTATCGCAGCCATTCTCTTAGTGCTATTAGAAAAAAATATTGGCTTTAGAAATTTCTTTTCAAAAGTACTGGTCTTTGATTTGTATAGAAAGGTAAGACTAGAAACCAAGGATATTCTTCTTGCAGCTTCTAAAGACGATCCAAAAATCATAATAAAGCACATCAATTCACAAGAACTCTTGCATGTAAAGGAAGAAACTGAGGATTTAGAGGAAATTGAACCAATATGGAAAAAAATTCTGAGAGTTTTATTGTATATTGTATTCTTAATTAATCCATGGGAAATTGAAAGCGAGATTAAAGCAGTTAATGCTTATAGAGATATATTCGCTTTATACCTCTCAAACAAATACATTAAATCCCTTAAGGAAAGCACCAAAGAGATTGAAGCGGAAAATTATAAAACAGAATCTGATGCTGGAAGCAAATTGCGTCAAACAGTAATAAGCGCACTTGAATGTATACCTGGTGAGAGATCCAAAAATATAATTATTCACGCATTAAATGATCCAAGTTGTGATGTCACAAGTACAGCAATTAATACTCTAGGGAATTTGAAAGTGAAGGAAGCCATTCCTCATTTACAGATAATACTACATGGAGAGATAGTTGGGTGCTGGGAATCAAAAACAAATAAAACACTTGGTAACAAGATTAGAAAGAATGCGGACAGTGCACTTGCGAAAATATTTGAGCATCCAACAACAGAACTAGAAAAACTCGCTGGAAAGATAATATATACAGATAAAGAAATCTACGAAACAATAACCGATTTAGTTCCAGAGAATCTTATTCTTTCACAAGATGAAATAATTCAACTATTTCATATACTAATTGAAGGTTATAAAAAATCTCAAAAAATGAGTGAAGCATCTCGAGATCAAATTGTTGATACTGTAGGTTATATAGCTATTCGATTACCTCCAGAGGAAGTACAGATTCTTATTAAAAGATTATATGATGAAAATTTGAGAAACTTGGCGAAAAGAATCGAAAAATACGATGAAGTGTTCGTTTAGATTTGATTTTTTCCTAAATTCTCTTGCAAATCATTTTAATTCTGTAACATAATTAATTGTAGATACATTTAGGTGAGTTAAGTGAATATAGCAATTATAAATACAAGAATTCTCTCTTTTAGAGGAAATAATCTGGGGATTATTGATAATGGTGCTGTCGGAATAACAGATAATCAAATTTCTTTTGTAGGTGATATGGAGAAATTCGATAAACATGATGCAGACATTGTTATTGATGGCAAGAAGCACGTTACGATGCCTGGGTTGGTAAATGCTCATATTCATACTGGATCAACTCTGCTAAGAGGTGGAGCCCAAGACTTACCTGAAATTGAGTGGATGAATAAGGGAATTGGTCCTATTGCAAGGCATATGAAGCCTGAGGATGCAATTGTTGGTTCGAGATTGGGAGTTTTGGAAGGCTTGAAATCTGGGACAACCACTTTTGCGGAATATACCTCTAATGTTACAAATCTTATTGAGCATGTCTACCTTCCTTATGGTGCTCGAGTTGTTGCTACTGAAACAATAAATGAAGTAAGTCCGAGAAGAGATCATTTGAAACCAACTGATCTGTATGAATTTGATCGAAATAAAGGAGAAGCAGCCTTCAAAAGAGCTAATGAATTATTTGAGAAATACCGAAATGAAGAGCTAGTAAGTTGTATGTATGGTCCTCAAGCTCTAGACATGATTTCATTAGAATTATTGCAGAGTATTCGAGAGGAAGCTATCAATAAAGAAAGCTGTCTTCATATGCATATAGCGCAAGGTGCTCGGGAAAGACTACAAATAGTAGGAAGATTTGGCAAGGATACTTCAACAGTAAAAATTCTCGAAAAGAACAAATTCTTAGATGAGAATCTTATTGGAGCGCATTGCCACGACACAAGTGAAGATGAACGAGCTCTAATGGTTAAGAGAGGAGTGAAAATGGTTGGGTGCCCAAGTTCTATTAGTATGATTGATGGCATAGTTCCTCCTATCGGTCATTTTGTTGCTTTAGGCGGAAAAGTTGGAATTGGTTCTGATCAAGCTCCAGGACCCGGTTTACATAACATGTTCTGTGAAATGCGGACTATTAGTAATCTCACAAAAGTCATAATGAAAGATCCAACAGTGCTGCCAGCTTGGGAAGTTTTACAAATTGCAACAGTAGGCGGAGCTCAAATACTAGGTCTGGATAAAAAAATCGGAACTCTAGAAGTTGGAAAACAAGCAGATATTATAATGGTTAATTTGAATTCATTGAATCTTGCACCTGCAGTCACAAAACCCTTCAGAAATTACATCCCGAATCTTGTTTATTCTTCAACAGGTTATGAAGTTGAGAATGTCATTATCAATGGAAAAATGATAATCAAAAATAAGGAATTTGTGTCAATTAATACTGATGAAGTATTACAAGAAGCAACTAAAAGAGCAGAAAGAATCTTCAGTGATGCAACCGATGATTGGATAAAAGCAGGATCTAAACTAGTAAAAGATGTTGAAGATGGTTTTCTCTAAAAATCATTAATAACAACTCTTATTGTTGGAGATTCATAATTTCATAATTAGCAGCATATATCCGAATTGTTTGTTTTCTTTGTGTCTCCCGAATTCGTATAGTAAAATCATCTAAATCATCATACCAAGTTTTCGGTGGTTTTTGCTCTTCCTCTTCACTTTTCTTTCGGTCATCAAATCGAAATCTAAGGTATTCTCCAAAAGTCATGTTGTAGGGGGTTAGATAAAATTTCTTTACAAAAATTTGAATAGCCAATATTTGAAAGAATGCAATACTTACACCAAGTATGATGAATGGCCACAATTGGAAATTCTGTACTAGTGTGAAGTAAACAAGAATTGGAATAGAAGTTAATGCTACTAAAAGCACTGGTATAGCAATAATTATGAATCCGATTTCAAATATGTAAAAACTGTTTTTATAGAATTTCTCTTTAATTGCTATACTTCGTAAAATAGATTCTTCGGACTTTCTTTTTCTTTTAGAGTGTATTTTAACCGAATTCATTCCAGATGAACCTTCCACACTTCTATTCATTATACTTTTTGTTTGCTTTTTATTTTACCTATTAGAATTATAAATAAAAAAGGTAACTTCAGATTTATTTTATAAGAGAAATATATATCATTATTGGTTTATGAAAAATTAGTCGGATTTTCAATTACTACATTCTCTTTAATTTGCTTAATTCGATGAGAAAAAAGATTTATCTATATATGCGAACCCATATACGCTAGATGCATTATGGGCGGTATATTCGGAGTCTACTCACATGGAGATTGCGTGAAAGACCTCTTTTACGGAACAGACTATCATAGTCATATGGGCACGATGTGTGGTGGTTTGGCAGTATTTGACGGTAACAGTATCAAACAGGTTATCCGTGATATTACTACAAGTCCCTTTCGATCAAAATTTCAAGATGATTTATCAAAACTACCTGGAAACCAAGGGATAGGTGTAATAAGTGATACAGATGATCAACCCATAGTTATTCAGTCTCATTTAGGTACATATGCAATTGTTACTGTTGGTAAAATTAGTAACCTTGATGAACTGGCGGAGAATGCTTTCCGAAAGGGGACTTCTCATTTTTCGCAAATATCTGGTGGGGTAATCAATCAGACGGAAATGGTTGCTACTCTTATTAACAATAGTAAAAATTTTGTAGAAGGTATTAAGCGAGTATACAAATTAATTAAGGGTTCCTGTACTCTTTTACTATTAACTGAAAATGGGATATATGCAGCTCGAGACAAATTAGGTAGAACTCCATTAGCTCTCGGAGAGAAAGTGGATACTCAGCTTCCTCCAGATCAGCTAACACTTGTTGAACCTCCTTACAGTCGAGCTGTTACAATGGAGACAAATACATTTCCAAATCTCGGCTATAAATTTGTTAGACAACTTGGTCCGGGTGAAATTGTTCTGATAAATTCTAATGGTTTTGAGCAATGCAGCCCTCCAAATAAACGCAATCAAATTTGTGCATTTTTCTGGGTGTATTATGGATACCCAGCTTCTTCTTATGAAGGAATAAATGTGGAGGAAGTTAGATATCGATGTGGTACTGCACTTGCGAAAAATGATGATGTGAAACCTGATATTGTTGCGGGTATACCTGATTCCGGTACGGCTCATGGTATAGGGTATGCAAATGAATCCAAGTGTTTCTACGGAAGACCATTTGTGAAATATACTCCTACCTGGCCTCGTTCGTTTATGCCTCAAGATCAAACAATTCGGGATGAAGTCGCTCGGATGAAACTCATTCCGATTAAAGAATTAATTGATGGAAAATCGTTACTGTTTTGTGAAGATTCAATTGTTAGAGGAACGCAACTGAAAGATACGGTTAAAGGATTATACGAAAGAGGAGCAAAGGAAGTTCATATGCGAGTCGCGTGTCCCCCACTACTATTTGGTTGTAAGTTCATAAATTTCTCTCGGTCAAGATCCGATCTTGACCTTGCAGGGAGAAGAGCAATTAAAGATTTATTTGGAGAAACACACCCCATATTAGATGAATATCTGGATCAGAATTCATACAAATATAAGAAAATGGTGGAGAAGATCCAGAAAGAATTGAATTTCACTACCCTGAAATATCAAAAACTAGAGGATCTTGTCGATGCAATCGGTTTACCAAAGAATCAAATTTGCACCTATTGTTGGGACGGCGCAGAATATGATGATTAAAAAATTATATTTGTAAGTATGGTTCATTGAGAATAAGAAAAATATATATCATTATTAGTTTATGAAAAACTAGTCAATTCAAGCTCGTTAAATGGGGTAATAGAATATGAACAAGAAAAATACATCTATCCCAACTATTGATTTCAAATTGCATTTGATTTTATTCTTTGTAACAGGAACACTCTGGGCACCATTCTATAATTTGTTATGTTTTCTAAGTCTAAATAAATTGGCAAAATTATCTTTGCCAGAGGGAGTTCCCTCTCCAAAGAATTCAGCTGTTGGTAATTTTCTATTGGCACTTTCATTTGTTGGAGCACCCTTTGCTTTCTTTAGAAGATTTCAATTATTGAATAGCTATATCACTGCAATGAATTCACATCTCAAACCGTTACCTAAAACAAAGGATAAGGATGGCAAGGAAATCAATCAAGAAAGATTAAATTGCCTGAAACCTGGAAAATTCGTAGGATTTGCGATTACTACCTTTCTATTATTGTGTATCATTGTAACATCATTTGTTGTATCTTCTATTTTCATTATGAATACAGGTTGGACAAATGAAGCAATTTTAATTCTATTACCAATAGGAATTATGGGAACTTTCATTGGTTTTGGATTTAGTGGTCGAACATTAATTGAAGAAAAGAAGTGGGTAAAAGCATTTAATGCTATAGCGGAAGAATTGGGATAGAAATAAAGAGATTAAAAAGTCTTTAATTAAAAAACAATTAAAGACTATTCACATTTTTGACAGATTTGGCATCATTTTTCAAGTTGTGCACAGCTTAACATCATATAACCAAAGCGATCTCTTGAGACACATTCTCGACAATCAATGCAATTTGATTCTGGTTGTCCTGCTTTCAATTTATTTGGTAAATCTGGTTCATTGATCAAAGGTTTACTCATAGAGATTAAATCTGCTAAATTACAGTCCAAAATGGCATTCATTGTAGAGACATTTCTAATTCCATCAACAAGAGCTAAGGAAACTGATGGTATAGTTCTTCTGATCATCTCAGCATGGCCTGAAAAGTTAGCTTCATAATATGGTGAATCTTCTGCTGGTTTTGCTCGAGTCTTTCTAATATCTCGGTTTTGTTCTGGTCCCCCTCCGGATATTTCAATTAAATCAATCCCTTTTTCATCTAACCAATTAGCAATAACTACTGAATCTTTTATTGTTATTCCACCTTCAGAAGCGAAATCATCACAGTTCATCTTTATCCCTATAATGTGAGCGTTTCCAATCTTCTTCTTTATTGCATCAAAAATTTCGAAGAGGAGCCTTGCTCTATTTTTAAGAGTACCACCGTATTTATCTTCACGTTTGTTCACTCTATCAGACAGAAACTGGCTAACAAGATAACCGTGAGCTCCATGTATTTGCACACCATCGAATCCTGCTTGAATTGCATAATCAGCTGCATTTGCAAATCCTTCAATGATTTGTTGTATATCATCTATTGATGCCTCTCTTGCTTCCCAATTTTCTGTTATATATTGTGATGCAGTTACTCTATCCACTTTTCCAGACATACCTGCATGGTTAATTTGAGCAATAATTGGAACATCTTCTGAATGAACGATTTTAGTCAATTCTTTCATTTTAGGCAAGTGTTTTTCATTAGTAAGCCCAGATTGTCCAGTATGAGCTTTACCGCTTTCCAAGACATAGGAATGGCCTTTAATTATGAAACCTAAACCGCCTTTTGCTAAAACATCATAATATTCCAGAATTGGTTTTCTTAGGATTCCTTCCTCATCTGACCAATAAGAAGTGGTTGCTGATCGTATTAATCGGTTTTTTAATTCGGCATTTTTAATTTTGAACGAAGTGAAGATTTTAGACATTTTCGAACCTCAGACTAGTATAACAATTAGTACTATTAAAAATAGCGATATAATTTTCCTTCTAAACAGTAGGATTTTCGAGAGGGTTTATTATGCTACTTTGATTGAACATTTTTTGCATTTCTCGTCTCTATTTTCCCAACAGCTTTTGCAAATTAAGAATTTACATTGATCGCATCTGAAAAATCGACCATCCATTTCGTCTTTAAGGTCATCAAAAACTTCTTGAAATGATTTTTCCAATTTTTCTATTTTCTCTTGTAATTTCTTTGAGACTTTGATTTCTTCATGACAGCAATCACAGAAGAAATTCAGGATCATTTCACCATTCTTTATTGAATAATTAAAGCCGGATGGAAGTTTTGGATCAAATGTTTCTTGAGTCATTTATATCAACCTTTAGTGGAATTGTGATGATTTTTCTTTTCAGTTTAGCTTTATGTAATATTGTAGCGTTTAAAGTTTAATGCTTTAGTTTCTAAAAGCACTCTTCTTAATTAATACTTAATATAAGGTCTACACATTTTAACATGGAAAAAGAGTCGAAAGATTTTTTGATTGTTGTTTATTTATGAGCTTGAAATGTCTGATAAAATGCTAGATCTTATATGGTCTCTTGATATTGAGAAATTGAATGACCATCTTCCAACGGAAAGAAAATCTTTGAAGGTATTGCTTTCAGAGGAGAAACCACAAGTGCAGACTAAGAACAAGAAGTTCCATAGATTTAAGAAACAACATCTTGAAATTATTTGTCAATTTTTCCCCGAAAAAGAATGGTCGGAAGTAAAACTCCCAGTTATTTTACTACGAAGAACAAGTCTTGGAAAGGGAATTTATTCTGTATCTGGAGGATTACGTGAATTATATATTATTCATAGGATTTCAGGTAGAATTACAGATGAATTTAGCAAATTTAAATTTGAAGAGCATCAACCTTATGTTTGGAAACCCGAAGTATTTTCAGCTGTCAGGAAAATAGGGTCCATTGTTGTTGTTGGTTATACCTGAGTTTATTCTGGAATTAAATGTGAGTGATTTGGAAATGAATGAAAAAACATTGGATGAAGCAACTAAACTACTGCAAGAATTAATTCAAAACAAGTGCGTGAATCCCCCTGGAAATGAGATGAAAAGCATCATTACAATTGAGAAGTATTTGAAATCAAAAGGTATCAAATGCAAGATATATGAATCAGCCCTTAATAGAGGAAATCTAGTTGCACGAATTAAGGGAACGGGCAAAGGACCTAATTTCATGTTTGGACCATCCCATGTTGATGTAGTACCAATTGATGATGAAGAAGAATGGACTCATCCTCCTTTTTCAGCAACACTTGCTGATGATTTTATTTGGGGTAGAGGATCATTGGATATGTTATTTATAGTTGCAGTACAAACGGTTGTTTTTGCTCAATTGAAACAAGAGAAATACAAACCTAAAGGTGATCTTGTTTTAGTAATTGTATCTGACGAGGAAATGGGTGGAAAAAGGGGTATTGAGTGGATGCTAGAAAACCATCCAGAAGAAATGAAATGTGATTTTGCTGTTTCAGAAATGGGTGGAATAAATCTATCTCCAGGCAATATCGGATTTATGATAGGTGAGAAAGGAGCTGTTTGGATAAGATTAACTTTCACGGGGACACCAGGCCATGGTTCTGTTCCTTATGGTAGCGATAATGCTATAGTAAAAGCAGCAGAAGCATCGAAAAGATTGTTTGACTATAAACCGCCTGTTACGATTAGATATCTAAATCATATAGCAAAAGGATTTGCAATAAAACCCTTTGCTCGTTTCATGTTAACAAACAAACTGACACTACCATTTATTCTCAAGAGAATGTTAAATACAAATCCTGAGATGGCTAAATCCTTAGCGAGCTTATCAAGAATGTCCATTTCTCCTAATATAATAAAAGGAGGATCAAAAACAAATACTATACCTGCACTTGCAATTATTGATATAGATGTAAGAACTTTGCCTGGACAAGATCTTGATTATATTAAACAGCATATTTACAGAGCACTCGGAAAGAAATTAGCTAAAGAAGTGAAAATTGACTTGCTACATGAGGAAGGATTTTTCTCTTATGGTAACGAAAGCTCAATTAAATCTATATATGTTGAAAAAATGGAAAAAGCAATTCAGAAAATAAATCCGCAGTACAAATTCATACCTTTGATTTATCCAGGAGCAACAGATTTGCGTTTCTTAAGGAAACTTGGAGTTGAATGTTGTGGATTCGCTTTAATGGACCCTAGAACAGAATTCGGAGAACTCATTAATCGTATTCATGGAAACGATGAACGAATATCATTAGTTACTCTCGATTATTCGCTTGTTGCTTACTATTATCTTGCTAAAGAAGTTCTAAGTTGAGTTTTTGGTTAAATCCTCTGTCCAGACTTTTCAAGTCTTTGAGAAATGAGACTAATAAGTGAGGAATAAACTTCTTTTACTTCTTTTTCTGATAATCCTAACCAATTGAATAAAAGCTTGTCAAATTGTCTTCTATCGGGTTCATTTACTTCCTCATAGATAGATTTGATATCTCTATCATGAATTGGTTGGAAATTTTTTAGAAGATCTATTTTTAGTTTCTCTGGAATTTTTCCAGGATGAATAATTGGGAGCATTGCATAATCATTCTTTGTATATTGTAAAACACCTTTACCAAGAGATGTTCGACCAAAGACTTCCATTAGTAAATAAATCAATGTTGAATTTAGCAGAGCAACTATGAGGTTTTTCTCAAGTTTATATTTTTCATCCAGAATTAATCCATAAAAAGTTTGGTCTTCGATTAAGTTTTCATTTGTATAGCAAAAGAAAAATCGTCGATCAAAAAATCTGCTGCAGAAAATATCTGCAGGAGGTATTTTCTTGATTGAGTACCATGCAGGTTTATTATTTTGAAGCGAAGGTACTTCAGGCCAGGGAACTTCTCCTGATGACTGTTGCTTAAGTGAGGTAGTTTGTTTTTGACCCCATTCTATGTATTTTAAAGCTCCATTTTTATTTTGAAGTTCCTCTATTGTCTCGACACATGTAAATAGCTTAGTGTCTAGTTCCGCAGCAAGAATTTCTAAGTTCTGAATTTTCTTAGGGCTTTTTAGTACTGGAATTAAGAACTCCTCTTCAATTCCATACTCTAGAATCTTGTCCTCTTCCAAAATGAAGAAATCATTGACTCCAGTTTTAATAGGATAACGAATAAGACCTAGCTCTGATAATTCTATGAAATTATCTTTTAATGAATCTAGAATTTTTATGACTATGCTAGGAGCGCGGAAATAAAGGGATCCCCATTTTTCTCCACGATAATCATTGTCTTTTATTCCCTGATGAAGCAAATCACTTTGTTTCTTGGTAGTAATTTTTAATAGATTATTCTCAAAAATTCCTGAGCTTGTGATTATGTTTAAACGATGGATTAGTTGTAAATCCATATAATTTGGGAATTTCAACAGGATGAAACGAACATGTGAATCATCTATCACTGTTTCTGGTTTAGGATTGACAAGAAAAGTGATGGCTGTATTTACTGCTGCTGAGAACGATTTGCTTTGCTGGTTTGCGTAAATAACTTGTAATTGATAATTCTCCAACAGAAATTTCTGAAAATTCATACCAAATTTGGCATCGAGCCAGGAGTTTGAAGTAACATAGCTTAGGATTCCACCTTCTTTTAAGAGACTTAATCCTCTATAAAAGAAATAAATATAAAAATCACTTTTTCTTTCTCGAGGTAAATTTACTTCTGTGGCAAAGTTGCTTTCTAGTTTTGTATAAAGATAATCCTTGATATTTGTTGAATCTTTCAATTGATCTTTTGTCTCTTCTAGAAATTGCTCTTGTCTGATAAACGGAGGATTACCTATAACTATGTCGAATTTTTCTTTCAAAATAGAATTGTCTAATGTACTTAAAATCGCATTTTCTTGTAAAATATTTAATCGATTTGAGACTAGATTTACTCCTACTAATGAATGATGATAAAACAACAATCTCAGCTGACAAATGGAAAGAGCTTCTGAATCAATATCTAATCCAAACAAGTTGTGCTGTAGAACATCTTGTAGAATTTCTTGTCCAGTAAATTCATCATCTAATAATGAATGAATTTTACTTAGCATTCTAACCAAGAGATTAAGAAAACCAAGAAGAAAAGCGCCGGAACCACAGGCAGGGTCAAGGATACGTATATTTTTGATTTTTTGTTTTAGTAAGATTAGATCCTTCATTATAAAATTGGTTTGTATAGAATCTATGTTTTTCCAAAACAAAGATATTAGCTGCGCTTCAGGAATTCTGGTGCTTGTAGTAAGATATTGAATTAATGCTTCCTTACACATGAAATTCACTACATCATAAGAGGTATAGAAGACACCCGCTTTTTGTTTCTCTTGCCATTG
>JAGXNT010000016.1 GCA_019894765.1 Candidatus Heimdallarchaeota archaeon | reverse complement strand
TGGAAACATCCGCAAAAACAGGGGTAAGTGTTCCTGACCTCTTTGAAGGAATCGTCAAAGTAATCGTTGATCGTGAATCAAAGAAAAGAGCAGATAAAACAAAGAAAGATGATGAAAAGGAAGAAGAGGAAGAATTCAGCTTCTGGCAAAAAGCTTAATTCAAAATTTATCTTTTTTTTATGTTGTAGGGAGTTTTACTTTATCTAGAGGAGTAGCGGTTTCCCATAAGGAATCACTGAAACGCTTCCATAGTTCTGCAAAACTCGGATTGTCAGTCCAAGTTGCCATAACACCTAGTTCTATTCCGCCTTCTAGTTGGGCATATGTTCCCTGTAGAATTTCTCGGGAATCAATAATGACCCAAATAGCATGGAAATTCTCTGAAACGCGAATATCAGCAAATTTTGAAAGAGATTTCAGAATATTAACTTCACCGGGATTATCGATACCATCTATCCCAGTAATTATGGTCATGCTCTTGAGATGCCCTCTAGCTTCACTGAGTACTTGGTCAATGCCATGGAGATGTAAATCAAACGGGTTATCAATACCTATACAAATATCATTGTTAGCATCCATGACCATTTCTTTTATCTTACTGAAGACAGCTTGAGCACCACGGAGAATCCATAATTCCGGTATGAACGCTTTTTTACTACGTTCATATAGAGCAAATAGTTTATCTTCCGTTTTTTTGAATGCTGTTTCATAATCGGTTCTGAGTTCTTTCATAAATGAATCGGGAGACCGGGGACGATACCTATTAGTGCTTGTGTCACTTTCTTGAGCAAGAACTAAACCCCTTTTCTTCAAACTATCAATAACAGAATAAACCTTATTTGGAGGAACCCCACTTGTTTGCGAGATCTCAGAAGCAGTCGCAACACCAAGGCCAACTAGAGCTGTATAGATTTTTGCTTGATACTCATTGAAGCCTAGCTTCTTCAGCTCCTCTATTATATCCTCGGTGAAACTCATTCATTTACCACCATGGTAGTATATGGAACCAGTCCCATAAAAGCATTTTCTTTTAAGAATCTATGGGAAAGGAGAAAAAACCGAGACGAAAAGAAGAAAAACAAGGAAAAAACGAGAAAATAATGTAATAGCAAGGTAATATTGGAATATACTTGTGGAGCTATTGCAACAACTATACGGGTAATATAGGACTTTATAACGGAAAAGGCAGAAATGTATGCATACCTCACCTCTCACCTCGATGAACTATCCCCACTTACTGGGGATTAGTCCTCCACTACATCCGATGGGAGGGAAACTTCTTTACCTCCCTCCCTTTTAACCCTCTAATATTCACAACTAAGTAGTAGTTCTGAAATTATTATAGAAAGAAAAATGGAGAAATGAAAACCATTAACTTCTACAAAGAAGCGATTGTCTTTTCCCATTCAATTATTGCTTCTTGTAATTCTTTCTTAGAACTGGTTCCACGCTTCCACCGTCGGTATTCTACTTGCATTTCATAGAAAACACGGGAATGAGGTATGAGATCCATTAGTTCTTCTCGAAGATTAAGGATTTCAATTACAATATCATCGTCACTAATTCTCTTACCTATTTTTCCTTTAAAATTATCAAATAGTTTAACGATTGAAGGATCCAATTCTTTTAGTTTCGGTTCAGGTTTTGTCTCAGTTATTGGTTCTGGTTTAGTCTCGATTTTCGCAGGAATAGATGTGGTAGTAACTGTATGTGTTGAGACTGGCTCTGATTTTTGAATGGCTTTGGGTGAAACAGCAGTTTTAGATGCCTCAGCAACTGCTTTGGATATTTCTGAAACATCAATATTGTGTTTTGAAAGTAGTTCTTGTAATTGATTATTAACCATTTCAGATTGCTCAAGAAATGTTTCTAGACGATCTATTTCCTGTTTTAAGTAATCTACTTGCCTAACTAAGACATCAGCTTCTTCTGATAAAGGCTCAGTTGGTTGACGTGGTTTTACCTCTGCGCCGTCCATTTGTGTACTATACTTTTGTGGTGTAGGTGCACCTGTTGTGTCTACGGTAGATTCCGTTGTAATGTCAGTTTCATTTAGGGTTTCCTTGAATTGGCTCAATTTCTCTGTGATCTGTTTCTTTGAATCTGAGATAATTTTCCTAATATCAGAAAGAGATTCTTGGGCAGTTTCTTCGGTTTCCTCTGGTACTGGTTGAGACTCAGCTAAGAGTAAAGCATTTCGCAAATCACGATTTTTTTCGCGTAACACTTTGGTTTGGTTTCGGTAGAAAGCTAATTCCTTTTCTTTTTCTTCAGTAGATTTTTCTTCTTCACTCAATACGATCGATCGTCCTTTAAATTAATTAAATATCGGTATTTTCTCTTATCCGTTTGTTTGATAGTGCAAAAAGGGTAAAATAATGTTTTCGTTATAGCTATAAAAAGGACATTATTAATGATAAAGATGGTCGAATTGTGAGAGAAGTATTTATTCTATCTTTTCATCCCCAAGTTTACCACCAGAAAGCAAGTAAACAAAAATAGTGGATGCAATGATATCCGCGGTTGTTCCCGGATTAATTTTTTCTTCTGCTTCCCTCAATTCTATGTCAAGTTCCTCAAGCTCTCGTCGTCCTTCTAAGGTCAATGCTCCACCAACATTGACAATGTCTGAAGCTCGCTTAGAGATTCGTTGAGCTATTTCATCACCGAATTTCCTTTTAACTAAAGTGTCAGGATAATTTGAGAGAATAGCCAAGTAAGCATCGATAATAGCCAAATTAATGTCGTTCCGGATAGACAGAGACCATTTCAAAGCAGCCAAGCCAGTATTAATTGTGATTGGGTATCCAAGTGCTAGTTCAAAACAAATACTATCTCGCTCTTGACAAATATCCATTAGTTTTAGCAAATTGACATCATCTGAGCGAAGCTCTTCTTCAAGAGAAGATTCCGTGACATCATATTGATCAACTTTCCCAAGGCCACCTGGAGAAACACTTGCTATAGCTTCTGAAACAAAAATAGCATCTTCCACCGTTGTGTTCTTCATTACCTCGAGAGCATTCTTTTGAAGTAAGTCGTGATTACAGTTTGGTTCTTCTTCTAGAACTGTTAGTCCTGCTGCAACGCTTAGAGGTGACAAGAGGAGGATTATCCCAAGATTAGTATTGCTTCGTTGATGGAAGAAATTGCTTTGCTTAACAGCTTCTTTGATGGTTTTACCCAATTCTATTTGTTGCCAACTGATCTTATCATCCTTCAAAAGCAAACCTTTCATAGCAAGTTCCTCAAGCCAAACACCCAAGGAAACACTGGAGGCTAGGAAATCCTCGTAACGGATTTCAGCAAAATCTTGAAATCGGTGCACGTTTCCTGGTTTGGGAGTAGCACTTACCTCGAGTAAGCAAGCTAACTCACCGCACATACGAATGTGATTTGCAAGGCGCTTAAAGGTATTTGTGGTGGAAAACATTTGCTTCAAGTTAATAATGAAAACATCATCAAAAAGATTTTCGAATAATGAACTAAAGAAACAAGCGATTTTATTGAGATTCGTCTATTTTACCTTTGATAGATTTTTGATTGTGAGCCCAATTGAATCGAACTTTGTTATCAGCGAAATGAAAGAGAATGCACCGTTTATGAAGAAACCGAGTATAATCGGTATGGTTATCAAATTTATCATTCGAAACAACATAACCGTTTTCCTCAACAGCTTTGTCAAGAAGAATGATATCACTATCAATATTTGGAGGAGCTTTTATCCAGTTAGGTTTCTTCATCAATTGCTCTAATCTGGTTTTATCGTCAACCCGAAAAACCATGGATGGACCAATAACAGGATAAAACCTGGAAAAACCTAATTCCCTTAATGAGTCAATCATAAGCTCTAAATCAGCAACTTTCCCTTTCTCTCCTTCAGGAGTATTCCAAAGCAAAGCATTACTACCATCAATAATAATCGCTGAGCTGTAGAAATTATCAAGGTGAAGCTTGAAGTCAATTGATCTCCTGATTTTTTCAGTTGTCTGGATAGGTAAATCCTCGAAAAGAGGAGGAGAAATAACTTGGATGTCTTTTTTATCGTTCTCAGTGACGAGACCGATACCAAGAGACTTTAACCTTTCCTTAAAGGAATCTTCTAAATCAAAAACAACTTCTAAATCTACTGCCACATGAACTTTATTAGCTAGCTTAGTCAAAATAGCAAGATTCTCTAGCGAGTGTTTATTGGTCAAGTAAATAACAAAAAGAATTCCCTTATCATTATATGCTGCGGCATCAATTCTGAGCTTGGGAGGTACATCTAGTTCAGCTTGTAAGTGAAGATAGTGAGCAGTAATTATGAATAAATCCTCAACTACAGTGTACTTGTTCTTAACTAGATTTTCTTTGATAATATTAGGTAATTCTGTTTCTTTAGTTGTGATCTTCTATACACTCCAGAGTCAACCAAATCTTCATCTATTATTTATAGCTTTTCGTTTTTAAAAAGCTAAAAAAATACTTCACGCAAGATTTAAATATCAGTACAAATCACCAGAAAATCGCTTACTGATGAAGATAAGCAGAATATAAAATCAAATTTTAAAAAAAATAGGAGAATCAAAACTAAAATGAGTCTCGTACAAATTGGCGGTCAACAAGTCCTCCTCCTAAGAGAAGGGACTGAAAGGACCCAAGGAAGAAACGCTCAGCAAAACAATATTGCTGCAGCAAAAATAGTCGCAGAAGCAATCCGATCTGCTCTTGGACCAAGAGGTCTAGACAAGATGCTCGTGGATTCCTTCGGTGATGTTGTGATTACTAACGATGGTGCGACCATTTTGAAGGAAATGGAGATTCAACACCCAGCAGCCAAGTTCGTTGTCGAACTAGCCAAAGTTCAAGATGACGAGGTTGGTGACGGCACTACCACTGTTGTTGTTATTGCTGGTGAATTGCTAAAACAAGCTGAGGAATTATTATCTCAAGATGTTCACGCTAGCATTATCGTTGATGGTTATCGTAAAGCAACCATTTATGCATTGGATCAGTTGGATAAATTAGCTATTCAAGTTGACATTTCTGACCGTGAAATGCTCAAGGAAAGCGTCAGAACTTCGATGAGCAGCAAAGTTATTGCTGGTCACAGTCAGGACCTTGCTGAGATCGTCATTAACGCAGCACTACAAATTACAGTGGATGAAGGTGGCAAGAAGGTTTGCGACATCGATAACGTCAAGATTGAGAAAAAGAAAGGTGAGTCCATCAAGGAAACTGAACTAATCAAGGGCATTGTTCTTGATAAAAGCGTAGTTCATTCTGGCATGCCTAAGAAAATCGATAAAGCTAAAATTTTGCTTCTTGATGTTGCTATCGAAATAACCAAGACTGAATTCGATGCTAAAATCAACATTACAAACCCTGATCAAATGAAGGCTTTCCTCGACCAAGAACAACAAATGATTGAAGATATGGTCGACAAGGTTATTGCTACTGGTGCTAATGTCATTCTCTCCCAGAAAGGCATTGACGACCTTGCTCAACACTTCTTTGCTAAGAAAGGTGTTATGGCTGTTCGTAGAATCAAGAAATCCGACATGGAAAAACTTAGTATGGCTACTGGTGCAACACTTGTTACTAGAATCGAGGGTGTCGATAAGACAGACTTAGGACAAGCTGATGTCGTAGAAGAACGCAAAATTGGTGATGATGATTTTATTTTTGTTGAAGGATGCCCTAATCCTAAGAGCGTTAGCATATTGATTCGTGGTGGTAGCGATTTAATCGTTGATGAAGCTGAGCGTTCCATTCATGATGCTCTCTGTGTTATCAGAAACATAATCCAAGACGGATTAGTCGTTCCTGGTGGTGGTGCCCCTGAAATTTATCTCTCCAGAAAATTGAAGGTATACGCCAACACTCTCTCTGGTAGAGAACAACTCGCAGTTGAGAAATTCGCAGAAGCCCTTGAAATCATTCCAAGAACACTAGCTGAGAATGCTGGTCTTGATCCTATCGATGCGCTAGTTGCTTTAAGAGCTGCACACGACAAGGGGTCTGACACTGCTGGTGTAAACTTAGAAACTGGAAAACCATCAGATATGGTCAAAGAAAAAGTCTTTGAACCTGTTAGCGTTGCCCGACAAGCTATTTCTTCCGCTAGTGAAGCTGCTCAAATGATCTTAAGAATCGATGATATTATTGCTGCCAAATCTACTGGTGGTATGCCTGGTGGAGGTATGCCCGGTGGAATGCCTGGTGGCCCAGATATGGATGACTTCTAAAACTAGTCTTCCATTCTCACTCTTTTTTTATTTTTTAGAAGAAAACAAATGAATTTGAGAATAGATACTGCAATTGTATTAGATTTTACTAATCATTATGAGAGCAGATTCGCCATCACTGTAGTATCTCTTGGAAATTTTGTGAGGAATATACCCCAGGTTTTGGTAGAGATTAATCGCTGCTTGATTAGATTCTCGAACTTCTAAATAGACTTCTTTCACATCTCTTATCCTCATAGCATCTGATGCTGCAGCCATGAGTTTGATAGCGATTCCCATACGGCGATAGCTTGGTAGCACAGCAATAGATATAATATGCCCTTTTTTGCAAATACCAAACCCAAAATTGGATAAGCCTTTTTCTAACCGGGTCATCCCGTACCCAGCTATCTCTCCATTTTCTTCGATTTGTGCGACATTGAATCCTTCTGGGAATTTATCGTAAATATCTGTAAAGAAAAATCTAGGATAATTTTCAGGTAAGCATTTTCTGTTGATATTTTGAACAGATTCAATATCTGTATCAGGGTTAAACCCGCGAATCCGATAATCAGTCATTTATTCGCACCAATTACTAGTTTGTTCTTCCTTTTCTTTCGTGAGATGCTTATATCGAGCGTATTTTTTTCTTATATAGGTTTTTCTAAAAGTATTTTTTTATTTAGAGTAATTGTTGTTTTTTTTTTAGAAGTTTTATGAGAAACTTAAAAATCAACGCTGAGAATCAGCAGCTGTTAGTTGTTCCAGTTCGAAGTTGGTGTTTTTTTGAATCACGATGAATCATCAAATACTCCTAAAAAAGATGATAAAACACAAGAACCTGAGATTAAATGCTGGAATTGTGGTTCAAAAATCCAAAATAATGAATGGTGTGATACTTGTAAAGCACCGCTAACCGATGAAAGTAGAAGTGAGGTATTAAATCGAGAACATTCTGAAGAATCAATTAAGTGCTGGCGATGCAAAGGAACAACTTCAGGTGATATCTGCGGAATCTGTGGAAGTCCTTTATCAAAAAAGGGTATTGTGATAAGTGCAGAGTCAGTTCGACCTCAAATTTCCGGTAAAACTGAACCTGATCAGGATTTCATCTTTGTTTTATCTCCTCGAGACAGACTTATGAAAAAAATACCTGTGAAATTTTCAGCTTTGGAAGAGTTAGTGGGAGAACACTTCCAGGTTGTGAATGCTATCAATACTAATATTGGACCTGAGATAATAGTTGAAGTCCCAAAAAACAATGACATTTTTGATGAATTCGAACAGAACACTGTACTTGTAGAGAATAATTTACGAACAATTATCAGAAATTCAGCATCAACTGCTAGTTCTGAGAAACTGATAATTATGCGATTTTTTTATTGGATGCCAGAAGTGGAAACGGATCGATTCTCATTTGTAAAGAACCGATGGAGAATTGTATTCTTTGCTTTGACATTGGTTAGCCTTTACTTAACAGGTTGGTTGTATTATCGAGAGATAAACAAACTCGTAATACTCGCTGATAATCTGCATGTGAATTCCTTGATCTTTACAACTACTCTAATTGGTATTTTAATTATCCATGAATTAGGACATTTTATGATGCAGAGAATTAAAAAAATAAAGCTCTCGCTCCCTTACTTCATTCCTCTACCTCCCACACCAGGCTTACTTAGCTATTTTCTTTTAGGATCTGCAGGGACCGTCGTCCGAGTTATTGACCCAGTTCGAAAAAGAGATGATTTATTTGATCTATATTTCATAGGACCAGTTTTTGGGTTAGTAGTATCAATAGCTTTGTATCTTGTTGGAATTGCTTTTCCATATATTATTGATAGAAGCACTTTGTCCGCAGATGTCTTAACCGATATTGAAACACTTCAAGCATTGGACCCAAATCTACTCATAAGTCGATTTTTAGATTGGATTGGTGCATCTATAGGTATTTCACCAGCATTTGACCCTGAATTACAAGTTATGTTCATTCATCCTTTGACCTATGCAGCACTCATAGGCATTATTTTGAATGGTCTGAACTTTCTCCCCGGATCATTGTTAGATGGAGGATTCATGTTTCGTAGTTTGTTCAGTGAAAGAGTTTCCAGAATTTTCTCCTTCTTGTCAGCTTTAGTTGTAATGCTCAACTATAATACCTGGACTTTTGGCATACTGATAATGTTTATTCCTCGAACGCTATATCAAACCCCAGCAACGAACCAAGCCATCCCTGTTCATTGGTCAAAATATGTTCTCGAGGTTTTAGCTTTAGGAATAGCTGCGTGTAGCTTACCTCTCACGGTTTTCTTCTTCAGATAAGGAAAAATTACCATTTACGAATATTTGCAAGTATATGATAGTCTTTATTTAGTTAAACGAAGAGATAATACGTATAAGCTGAATATAGAGGATATTTTCGTGCCATCAGAAAAAGATGATTTTGAGTTCTATACTTCTAAAACAGAAAAGAAAGAAGAAAAGCCTAAGAAAGTGAAGAAAATAGAGGAAGCTCCCGTAAAGGAGAGAGAAACTCAATTTTGCTGGCACTGTGGCTCAGATATAAGATTCCGAGAAGAAAATTTTTGTGAAGTATGTAGAGCTCCACTATCTGAAAATCTTCGCGATGAATTAATCAAACGAACTGAACCTGTTCATGGAGTCAAGTGTTGGAGATGCAATGGAACTACCTCAGGACATATTTGTGGTATTTGTGGCTCAGCATTAACAAAACAAGGTTTAGATATTCTTGATCAAAACCGAGTCATTGTGGAACATAAAGAAATTCCCCAAACAACCCTAATTTTTTCTCCAAAAGACAGACAATTTATTCCAATAGAAGTTACCTTTGATGAGTTAACTGAATTAGTGAAAAAGTACGTATCACTCATTAATAGTCAATACGAAGAAAGCACAGGAGCACTGTTCTTCGTAGAAAAACCAGAAGATACTAATGGAGCTTTTGCAAAGTTCCGAAATGACTCATTGTTGAAGGAAAAGAATCTAAAATTAATAATTCGGAATGAAAAAGTTAGTCCCGATGTTAAACAAATAACTGTAAGATTCTTTTATTGGAAACCTGAATCAAGAAAGGAGCAATTTCATATCAAGAGAATTGGTTGGAACATTGGCTTATTTGTCGCAACTATTGTTACAGTTTCAATTGCAGGCTGGAGTTTTGCGAGTACAACCTATACTGAATATTTGTTCCAAGGGAATATAGCTCTGGACATTTTCTTGTACACCTTTTCACTGATGGCAATATTATCAATACATGAATTAGGGCACTATACCATTTCAAGATTAAAGAAGTTAGATGCATCACTTCCATATTTCATCCCAGTACCTCCTCTTGGGAGTTTTCAAACACTAGGAACATTTGGAGCTATGATTCGACAAAAGGAACCATTTTCTACTCGAGATGATCTCTTCGATATAGGTATCGCAGGCCCATTAGCAGGTTTTCTAGTAGCTATTCCTGTGTTTATAATCGGTTTGAAATTAACATATGTTGTTCCAATCCCAGGGGCTTTGGCACCAGTCGACCCAACACTAGTTCCGACGGTATTCCTAGCAGACGTTATGATAAATTTTGGTCAATGGTCGGGGCTTTTGCCGTATTACGACCCGACGATGGAAACAATAGCAATGCATCCGATGATGTTCGCGGGATATGTTGGCTTCATCCTAACGGGTATAAATCTCATGCCGGCATCACAATTAGATGGTGGGCATACTTTCAGAGCAATCTTTGGGGACGTCCCACACCGGATAATATCACTAGTAGTAGCTTTATTGCTTACACTCAATCCCTTCACTAGATACATGGGTATACTGTTACTTGTCATGAGTTTTGGAGGTCATCCTGGCTCAACGGATGATGTTTCGAAAGTTCATTGGTCAAAGAACATCTACTTAGCTTTAGGATTCATCGTTGGCATAGTCTGTACACCGCTTCCTGTTTATTTGGTACAGAGTTTCTTTATTTAGAAGTCAATTTTTATCTTTACAAGACTCATTGAATTCTTTTTATATTTGAGTTATTATTCCTTTGTTTAGAGTTATCAGCGAGTAGTGATTAGTTGAAATGGCAGAAGAAGAGCCAAAGAGTTGGATAAGCTATAAAAAAGCAAAATTTGTCGAACTTCTGTATAAACCATTTATTGTTTATGGAAAACAGTTTTTCAAATTTTTCTTAGTCGCATTAATTACCGAATTCATAGTCTATGGCGTCTCACTTCTATTTCAAATAGACATTACTGTACAACCAACATTTAATGGACCTGCTCTTGGAGCTGTCTTAGAATTTAGAGGGGATGCTGATACAGTAGAGAATTTTCAAACTTTACTTGCTGTTCTAGCTTTACCAACCATTTTGATTTTCCTTTATAGAAGTACTATCATCTCAAATATGGCTTGGAAAACAATAGAAGATGGTAAAACCAACGTATTCTGGAGTATTAGTAGAAGTATAAGAAAAACAAAAGAATTACTAGTATTCTTGGCTTTTATTGGAACATTAATTGCTTTTCCAGTTTTATTAATCATTCTTGGAATTATTTTACAAGGACATACTTTTCTGTACGCATATGTATTTGGATGGATGTTTGTTATCTTCTCAATAGTTATACCTTTAATTTTCTACAGTAGATCATCACTCTATATTGCTGGAATGGCCAAAGATAATTTACATGTTGGGGCAGCATTGCAGACATCGTGGCAGTTTTCTGCACGAAGAAATTATTATAGAGTAACCTTTACTTTCATTATTTTCTTAATACTTGGTCTCCTCATTCCCTATGGTTTAACTCTCTATTTAACCAATATCTATAGTGGTTGGGCAGACAAAATTCTCTTAATAATGGTCTTTGTTAAAGCACTTCTGTATCCGCTTTTTGACATAGGATTAACTTTCAATTATATGCACTTGGAGCATCACTCTGTGGAACAAGCAGTTTTTCGAGATGCTATAATTGAACAGAAGAAACGCTCTGAAGAAGTAATAAGGAAAGGAATAGATCATAGAAATTTTTAGTTTTTAGATCTTAATCCTCAACTTCATACATAGGTAATTGTTCTAGAATTTCATTTGTTTCTAAAAATTGGTAAAGTACATAGATAGATTCAATGAATGACTCCCTGACATCCTCTTCAGAAAAAGCAGCAACATTAATTTCGAGTTGTAAAACATTTTCTTTAGATTTCTTTATGGATTTCAATAGCTCATCAAAATCGCTAGCATCTTTCGAATGATAAAAAGTTGTGAAACAATCGTCTCCACCATAAATCTGACAAGTGATTGACTCGTTTTCTTGAAAAAGCTCAGTTATTTTGACTAAAAGCTTCTCATCGACTTTAGTCGAATTTATGGAAAACACACAGAACAACCCATCTAATGAATAGCCTATTTCCCCATAAGGAAATCCAATGCTTGGGTTAGCATAATACGACTCAACCCATCCATCAGCTAATTCGATGAAGTTTCCATGAGAATTATCTAAATCAATATCAGGAATTTTATCTTCTAATCGAATAGCAATACGCTCAATAGTATGCCACATATGATTTAATAAATCATGGATTTTCTCTTTGTTTTCTTCGAGGAATTTTTTTAGATCTGTCATTTTACTCACGATTAATTTCCTTATATCCAATAGATTTTTGGTTGGGCTCTCGAGACAAATCTACGAAACTCATGTGCAGGATAACCAACAATTAGAACTTGATAAATTTGATTGTTCTTGGGGATTCGTAGCATATCACGTATTTTTGGATTATACTTTGCATAATATGTTAAGTAACCTACGAAACAGGTACCAAGGTCATAGCTATTTGCTAAAACACTGAGATAGGTAGCAGCAATATTGCAATTATCTTCCGGAGTTGTACCATCTTTCTTTGAATGAAAAACGAAGACAGCAGGAGCTCCATGGAAAAGATAATCAGTTCCTTCTTGAAAGCCATTGTACATTCTGACGAATCGATGACGAGTTTTTTGTGCTTTCTTGATAGTTTTGCCTTTCCCAACTAACAGGGCAAAGAAACGGAAAAACGGGTTATCAATTTTCTTAAGAAAGGACACAATCGTCTCAGCACAAACATCTTTTAATTCTTGAATTGTTTTTGAATCAGAAACTAATGTCATTTCAACATTTTGGGAATGATGGCCTGTAGGGGCGTATCGAGTAACATCAACTAGTTTCTCTAAAATTTCTTTTTCAATCGGTTTATCCAAGAATTTTCTTGTGCTGCGAATGGATTTTAAGAAGTGATATGATTGGTCTGGATCTTTGTAATCCGGATGTAGACTGTCAGCAATGAGTGGAAAGTCCTCTGCTGGGATGTCTCTATGACTGATCGCAGCATCTGGACAAATAGCGATACAATGATAACAATCACGACAACGAGTGGAGGTAAAAACAGAGATATTCTTAGGATCAAGATGAAAACAATCTCGAGGGCAAATTTCAATGCAAGACTCGCATCCAGAACAAATATCTCGATTGATTATTATTTTTTCAACCATTTCAGCAACACCTTAACGAAGTAATTCAAATCGATTATTCCTTGACACAACAAAAAGCCATGCCATCGGGGTGAAGACCAACATCTATAGTATCAATAACCTTCAAAGATTTCACGTCAATTACCGAGACATCATTGGTTTTGTTGTTGGCAACAAAACAAAGAGAACCAGTAGCATTGAAAACAGTACCGCCTGCCCACAAGCCAACAGGAATACGTTTAATCTCACGATGAGTCTCTACAAGGATAACGGAAAGTGTTCCGCCTTCACGATTTGGGACAAAAGCGTACTTTCCATCCGGGCTAAATGTAACACGAATTGGCACTTTATCAAGATGAATAATTGCTTGTAAAGAATTATTACTGGTATCAATTGCATAGACGATATCGTCATCTTGATTGGCTACGTAAAGCCATTTACCATCTGGACTAATATCAATCCCTTCTGGACTTCTTCCAACAGGAATATGAGTGATCCATTCGAAGGTTTTGGTGTCCATAACAGAGACGGAATTAAAACCAATATTACTGACATAAGCCTTATTACCATCAGGAGATAGAGCGACCATATGACTCATTCTTTTAGCATCAACAATTTTTACGACCTCATCAGTTTTGGTGTCAATGATGAAAACTTTATTTGCGTATGTAGAAGCAAGAATAACTTTGGAGCCATCTGGTAGGATCTTGCTTTCATGTGGGAAGCGGAATTCCTTGTGCTCAATAATAGTTAGCTTCTCGAGAGTTCTCATATCGAAAACCTCTACTGTGTTTGCTCCCGCACAACTAACATATGCTTTTTGCCCGTCAGGAGTTACTGATACTTCATGAGGGCTATTACCTACTTTCACAGTTTTTACAACTTTTCTTTTCGGTTCATCCACAAAAGAAACTGTGTTCTCATCTTTGTTTAATACTATCAAATAATCAGTCATTTTTTTCACTTCGAAACTACACTAGAATAAAGGGTTTTTAGTTTTTTGCTAAAAAATTTAATAAAAGCCCATTGTATAATTCTTGTATGAAAAAAGAAGGATATTTGTTTATCGCTGGAATTATTAGTATTAATTTAGCTGTGATTATCCTCTTCTTTATGAAATCACTTGGTGGCTTTGGGACTTTTATTCGATTATTCGCTTTACTTGGATTAGTTGCTATGTTTATCGCTTCAATGCTTACACCTTTCCAGAAGGAATTGTATAAGATTTTCAAAATACCTTTCCTTAAAATCCATCATTTTTCAACCATCTTCGGATTAACAATGATAACTCTTCACCCTGTTCTTCATGCAATAGAAACAGCAATTAATTTTACTCCAATTGAAGGGGCAAAAGTATTTCTACCGGATTTTACTTCCGCATTTAGTTTCTGGTTACTAGCTGGGAGACCAGCTCTGATAATTATCTATGTCGCTTTAGTTGGTTCTCTAATCAGAAAATCTTTCAAAAAGGGTTGGCGATGGATTCATTCACTAAACTATATTGCACTAGTATTTGGTGTTGTTCATGGGATAATGAATGGATCTGACTTCTATGGCTTCATAGGACCTATCAGTGGAAATATTTCAGGTTTAATAATGACACTCATGTTCCTCATTATGACTACAATGACTATTACAACGTTTACATTAAAGAGAATCCAATTATACAAATTAAAGCAAAGAAAAACAGCAAAACAAGAAGAAAAAGAAGAGGAATTGAAAACAGAAGAAGATTAGAATTCACTCGTCTTCTTCATCTTCTTCATAATCAAACGGAGTAATTTCCATTTCAGGTTCCGGATGCAAGCTTCTAACCCAAGCTAGAAGCCACTTTCTAAAGAAAGATTGTCCTAAAACTAATGATATTATTCCAGGGATAATTAAAACCACTACAGACATAATGATGGCTTGTGTAGTGCCAAAATTGTAGCCTAAATCCTTAATGGTGTCTATTAAATTCTGCAAATCGATAAATGAGAGAACAACCATTAAAACACTGAAGGCGAAATGAATCAGCAAGATGATAGGCATAAGTGTAACCGCAGGTCGATTTAGGAAGAAGAAGAAATAAGTACCAACTAAAATAATAAGTCCAATAACCAGAAACGCCCATTCCGCTGCGAAAATCTGCATAACACCTGTTATGAAAATCAGCCAGATTGCTGTTAATTTAATTCTGGTGGGTGTTTCATGAGAAAGAGCATAGGTGTTCTCTGGTTTCATTTCGTAATTCGCCATATAAATAAGCAGAACCGGAAGTATTAAGCTAAGAGCTATTATGAGAAGATAAAGAGAAGTAAGATCAGGGTAGAAAAGAGCATAATATAATTGGGTAATTGAGAGAGAAACAATTTGTAGATACATGATGAAAATTACTGAGAAACCAACTGCTTGCATCTTCTTATCTGAGTGAAAGAATTCTCGAGCAGGCGAGTTAGGAAGATCGAACGCTGAAAGTAATAGCAAAATTGCTCCAGCGACTACTAGTAGAGATATAGAAGCTAAAAGCCAGCCAAAAAATATTGAGTAACCTCTTGACAAGGCACCAAATTCTACATCAAAATACGGCATGACAAGGAATAGAACAGATAAGGTAAGCTCTACTACAATTATTAATGGAAAAATCGCTAATCGAAAATTCTTCAAAGGAACATTTTCTCTTATCATGGTCTAATTAGCTCCTGTAATGAGGTAATACATTAGCTTGTTCTTAAAGGTGTATTTTCAGTTTGAATAATTAAGTTCTCCTTTTGAAACAAAAAGACTCTTGAAATAGTTTTTGATGCATTTTTAAAGTAAAATTGATAGGGAATGACTGAGAAAAGCAATTTTCTTGAGCGAAAACCGCTCCTTTTTTTAATCGAATTATCTTGCCAACAAAAACGCATAGTTTTTATTTTTATATAGCAAAGATTTTTTCTCCCTACAAGTTTATAGAAAAAAATATGCCTTGGAAAAGACTCCTTAGTCAATTTGCTTGAACGATAAAGGACTAAAGAAGAAAAGATTCCGACAAAAAATACCTTTTTGGAAAAGAAGGGGAGAAGAAAAACGCAAGCGGAAAACAAGGGAGAAAAAAAATCCGTCAAGAAGTCTTTTGATTAATCTTTGAGAGTATTAACTTAGAAAGAATAATCGAGGAACAAAAAATGTCTAAAAACACTGTCAATTATTCCAACGAAAACTTCAGTAGTAATAGATTACCAGTTGGGATCGATTTCTCCAGGGTAGATGTGGTACAATATGAAGAGAGTGGAGAAGAAAAGAAAGGAAATATGAAAAAGGAAAGCACCGCCAAACTAGTATGTTTTAATCGAGTTGATAGGAGCATAAAACCCTTCAGAAGTAAAATACAGTTGGGATCCTATGTCTCGAAAGAGAATCTCAAGAAGATTCTCAAAAAAGAGCACGAAGATAGAAGCTATTTTAGTATGCTCGAATTCATGCGCAAAAATGATAAGACTGCTATAGCCATCCGAGAGGATTTTGATCTCCTCAGAGATTTCTTCCCGATGGAGTTGATGCATGAAGTGGAAGATTTCTGCTACAGGATTCTCCCTAAGGTGGAGAAGTTTGTAATAGAACGAGGAGAATTAAAACTCACTCCCAGAAAGAGAAGAGGATTTATCCTAGCAATCTTCAAATCATTTTGCAGAAAGAATGGAAGAAAATTCACCAAAGAACTACTAGAAGAGATCAATAAACGATTCGATTACCAAAGAGTCATCAAACTCTTCGAAATAGCAAAAGCAGAAAACGACTTGATTAATTGGAATCTTCTCATTAAGAAACCTGAAAAAGAGGTAAACGACTTACGCATTTTCTATTTAAATGTCATAAACAATATCAATCGTTTAAAGAAGGATCCAATTATTTCTGGAAATAATGATCACCTTGTAATTGTAGCACTAACTCAGAAATACATAGCAAGTTTCACATCTTCCAAAGAACTCAAAAAAGCATTATCTAAACTCATCAAACACCAAGATTTGGATTTTGCTTCGAGATTAATTATCTGGTCCATCGCAAAACACTTCGCCAAAGAACAATTCGACTTAAATTTCCGCAATCCGGAATCGGTTCCAGGATGGCTGACACTCTTCCTCATAGAAAGCACACCTAACGCAGAGATAGAAGAACCCATACCAATAAGATCACTTGCTTACACTTTTTGGTCTGAATTCCACTTAAGGAACAAACTAAAGGAAAGCAACCTCTACCCTCCTGAGAAGAGTGAAAAATAAAGGAAAAACCAATTAATGAACCGCTCTTGGTCAAATACGATGCTTGAAAAAAGGGGAATTTTTTCCCTTCTCTTTCAAAAGAGAAGCATTTAATGCTTCTTCTTGACATTACGAATGAAATCAAGTTTACGAGATGTAATCTCTTGCTTTTCAATAGCTTCTTTAAATTTCTTATTCATTAATTGTAAAATTTGTCGAACGATCTCTTGTTCAACACCATAATTACCTCTTAAAATTTTGGAAGTGTTACTTAAACTGTATGCGTCTTGGTGAGAGATTTCTCGTTCCATATTAGCTAGTTCTTCGTTTGAAAAAACGCTCTTGAAGAACAAGAGAACACCTCGGATGATCGGCTCTGGTGTACCGGATACTGTTAACATGTAAAGATGGAAATAGTCTTTTTCTTCTGACATAATATCACCATATATATTTTATACGATATATTGTTTATTTGCTGTATTATCTCTCTTTGTGATTACTTTTAAGACTTTTCTTATTTTTGAAAGTTCTTGATTCAAAGAGATTTCTAGTTATTAGAACAAATTTTCCATTATATATCTTTAATGATTTACAAAATCAATCAATATTTGTAAATGAAATCATCACACCCACCACATCGGAATTGTTTTCCCAGCATTTTTGAAGTCGAAGGGAGATTTTTAAATCGAATGTAAAATTGTATCTACATCAGAGTTTGGTGAATAAGGTCTTCTTTTGTCGCCCCCCGGCAAATGATTACTTTCAAGAACCAACTCTGCGAATATTTGAGCTGATCAAATATTCTTTTTGGACTGTGTGTCCCTCGTTTTTTGAGGGATACATTAATTTCTTCTTACGTTTAGTTCTCTTTTTTCGTCGTAAATTCTTTAAACTGGTGTTTCTTTCAAAGTGGTAATTAGTTTGGATTACTATCGGAAATGCTTTAATTAAAATAATTAATCGAAGACATGGAGTGATTGATGTTGGGTATTTACAAAGATCTTGAAGGGAAAAGGATTGTTATTACAGGTGGAGCGAGTGGCATTGGTTTTGCTACTGCTGAACGATTTGTTGATGAGAAGTCCAGGGTAGTTATTATTGATTGTAATAAAGAAGAGCTCACAAAAGCAAAAGCTACTATTCCTAAATTGGTTGGTGGAGTGCTTGCTGATGTCAGCAATCCAGAAGATGTTGAAAAAGCGTTTAAAAAAATTGATGAGCTCCTTGGAGGAATTGATGTATTAATTTCTAATGCGGGAATTAGTTTCCGTAATCCTTTTCTTAAGATCGATTATGAGCAATGGTCTAAGGTTCTTCGAGTCAATCTAGATGGCATGTTTCTTTGCTCAAAGGAAGCTATTATGCGAATGAAGCAACAGAAATCTGGAGTTGTTTTGTTAACAGCATCAACAAATGGTTTGGAGGGGCATTCGTACTATGCTGATTATAACAGCAGTAAAGCAGGAGTTATGCTTCTGGCTAAAACACTTGCCTTGGAATTTGCTCCTTGGCTGCGTGTAAATGCTATTTGTCCTGGTTATGTTTTAACTCCCATGCAAAAATCTGAATATACTCCTGAAATGCTTGAGGAGGTTAATAAGAAGATTCCTTTGCAACGTCACGCTGAGCCTGAGGAAGTTGCAGGATTATTCGCTTTTCTTGCTTCTTCTGAGGCGAGTTATATAACAGGTCAATCAATCGTCATTGATGGAGGAGAAACTGCTGGACCATTCATCCCAATGGATGAGTAATATTTGAACAATAAAATTTAGAGAGTTGAAAGATCATGAATAAGATAGATAGTCGAATACTAGAAAAAATTTCTCTACAAGACAAAGTTGCTATTGTTACCGGTGGTTCTTCCGGAATCGGACTTGCATCTGCTGAATTATTAGCTGAAGTAGGAGCTACTGTAGTAATACTTGATATCAATGAGTCTGCTGGGAAGAACGCAGTTGAAAAAATTACCAAAACAGGTGGAACAGCCAAATTCCTCTATTGTGATGTTTCTTCTGATTCCGATTGTAAGAAAACAATCCAAGCTATCCACAAAGAGTTTGGGAGAATCGATGTTCTCTTCAACAATGCTGGAGTGATGAGACGAAGGAATGTTGTGAATTTAGAGGAAGACGATTGGGATTTAATGATCAATGTTAACTTAAAGTCCATTTACTTGCTCTCCCGCTATGTGATTCCCATTATGATTGAGGGTAAAGGTGGGAGCATAATCAACAATGGTTCAGGTTGGGGCATCAAAGGAGGACCAAATGCTGTTGCTTACTGCGCAGCAAAGGGTGGAGTTGTTAATATGACTCGAGCAATGGCCATCGATTTCGGTAAGCAAGGAGTTCGAGTAAACTGTGTTTGCCCTGGTGACGTTGATACCCCACTTTTACGAGGAGAAGCAGCACAAATAGGGATGGATGAAGAAGAATTCATGAAAGAAGCAGCTGATAGACCACTTGGTCGAGTGGGAGATGTGAAAGATGTTGCTCATGCAGTTCTATATCTTGCAAGTGATCTTTCCAGCTGGGTGACTGGCACATTCCTTATTGTAGATGGTGGAGGACTAGCGTAATCGTCAAGTGAAATTTATTGGTGGAATATTACCATGGAAAAAGAAAAGAAAATCATTCATCCGTACATTCCAAATTCTGTTCCAGAAGTAAAAGCAAAAATGCTGAAGGAAATTGGAGTGAAGGATATAGAAGAACTTTACGAGGACATTCCTGATAATTTAAGGTTCAAAGGTGAAATGAAATTACCAAAACCGTACCCCTCGGAATATGGACTCAAAAAACATGTCGAGGATATTTTGGCGAAAAACAAAACTTGTCAAGAGAATCTCAGCTTTTTGGGCGGGGATTGCTGGCAACATTATGTTCCTGCTATTTGCGATGAAATTAATCAACGATCAGAGTTTTTGACAGCTTACGCTGGGGAACCATACGAAGATCATGGAAGATTTCAAGCTTGTTGGGAATACACTAGTATGATGGGCGACCTTTTGGAAATGGATGTCGTAAATGTTCCAACTTTTGATTGGGGACAAGCTGCTAGTACAGCAATACGAATGGCTGGAAGAATAACTGGGCGATATGAGGTATTGATTTCTAAATCTATTTCCCCGGATAGACTCAAAATAATTCAGAACTACTGTAAACCTGTTGTTAATGTCAAGCTAATTGAATTCGATTTGAAAACTGGACAACTTGATCTTAAAGATTTGAAAGCTAAAATATCTTCAAAAACAGCTTGCATTTACTTTGAGAATCCTTCATACCTTGGTTGCATAGAAGATCAAGGGATGGTTATTTCTGAGATTGCTCATAAAAATGGGGCATTAAGTGTCGTAGGATTAGACCCTATGTCTTTAGGAGTATTAACTCCCCCAAGCAATTACGGAGCAGATATTGTTTGCGGAGATGTTCAAGCATTTGGTATTCACATGCAATTTGGTGGCGGACTTGCAGGATTTATAGCCACTCATGATGATGAACGATTCGTAAGAGAATACCCCTCGAGATTATTTGGTATCACCAAGACTATTGTAGAAGGAGAATGGGGTTTTGGAGATGTCTTCTATGACCGAACTTCTTTCCATGGTCGAGAAGAAGGAAAAGAATTTGTAGGAACCGCAGCAGCTCTTTGGGGAATCACTGCAGGAGTCTATTTAGCATTAGTTGGGCCGCAAGGAATACAAGAAGTTGGACAACTCATTCTACAAAAATCACAATACGCTGCAAAAAAACTCTCAGAAATAAAAGGAGTAAAAATTCCTTTCCAGAACACACCACACTTCAAAGAATTTGTAGTGGATTTCAGTGACTCTGGAAAAACGGTTGAAGATGTGAACAAATCTTTGCTAGAGAAAGGTATTTTCGGTGGTAAAGATATCTCTGCAGAATTTCCTGAACTAGGGAAATGTGCTGTGTTTAGTGTGACAGAAGTTCATTCTAAGGAGGATATTGATCGACTCGTTCAAACATTGGATGAGTGCTTGAATTAAGGAGATTTTGAAAGGAGTTAAGAAAAATGACTAAAAAAACCGGCGTAAGAAATTTTCATCAAGCAAAATGGGATGAACCTGTCATTTATGAACTAAGCACGAAGGGTGAACGAGGATTACTTTTCCCAAAGATCGAGAAAGAAATTGAACAAGTAGTTGGTGACGGCTTTTCTACAATCCCTGATTCTATGAGAAGAAAGCAACCTCCAAAACTCCCAGAGGTATCACAAATGCGAGTTCTCAAGCATTATCTTAGAATGTCCCAGCACACTCTTGGTGCTGACTTGAATGTAGACATTGGTCAAGGAACATGCACAATGAAATATAGTCCAAAAATAAATGAGAAATTTGCTACTTCACCAAAATTTACAGCCCTCCATCCTGCACAAGATGAAAGCACAGTACAAGGCATATTAGAAATAATGTACAAACTGGACTTGTTTCTTAGAGAAATCTCAGGAATGGATAAATTCACCGTTCAACCAGCAAGTGGAAGTCAAGCGATATTCGCAATAGTATCGATTATACAAAAGTATCATGAATCCAGAGGAGAAGCGGATAAGCGGGATGAAATCATAACAACCATGTTTTCACATCCATCTGATGCTGCAGCACCTGATATTAAAGGATACAAAGTAATCAGCATTTATCCAAACGAGGATGGATTGCCAGATGTCGAAGCCCTCAAAGAGGTTGTTTCAGAGAGAACAGCTGGATTGCTAATTACTAATCCAGAAGATACTGGAATCTTTAATCCACAAATCAAAGAGTTTACAAGAATAATTCACGAAGCAGGCGGAATTTGTGGATATGACCAAGCAAATGCTAATGGAATTCTAGGAATTACTCGAGCAAAAGAAGCTGGATTCGATCTCTGCTTCTTTAATCTGCACAAAACCTTTTCATCCCCGCATGGCTGTGGTGGACCAGCTTCCGGTGCACTTGGAGCAACCAAGGAATTTATAGAATTTTTACCTGCTCCATTAGTTGACTATGATGGTAAAAAGTACTTCTTCAATTATGATGTTCCCAAAAGCATCGGCAAGATTCGAGGTTTTTATGGAGTTATTCCTGCAGTTTTGAAAGCTTATTCTTGGATTATGAGTCTAGGAAGTGAAGGTTTGAAAGAATCTTCTCGAGTTGCAGTTCTCAACAATAATTACCTGTTGAAAAAAGTGCTAGAAATTCGAGGGGCAAGTGCTCCTTTTGCGAAGGGAAGACATCGAATCGAACAAGTTCGTTACAGCTGGGAACAGCTTTACAAAGATACTGGTATAACTACAGAAGATGTCACTTATCGTATGGCTGACTTTGGTTTTCATATGTGGTCTAGCCATCATCCCTTTATTGTTCCTCAACCTTTCACTCTTGAACCCACGGAATCATATTCCAAAGATGAACTCGATGAGTACCTTGAAGGTTTGAAACAAGTAGTAAAAGAAGCCTACGAGAATCCCGAGCTAGTGAAAAGCGCTCCACATAGGAGTGTTGTCCATAAATATGACCACGATCCATTAGATGATCCTGCAAGATGGGCATGTACTTGGAGAGCATATCTAAAGAAACAGAAAAAATAAACCTGACAAAAGATGGTTTGAATTGAAGAAATTAGGTCTGATAGTAAATCCCATTGCGGGTTTAGGTGGTAAAGTCGGACTCAAAGGAACTGATGGTTTAGCCATTTTGGAAAAAGCAAGAAGCCTGGGAGCAGAACCAGAGTCACCGAAACGAGCAATCGAAGCAATTGAAAGACTTGTTTTCCTCAAAGATGAAATTGAAATTATAACCTATCCTGGTGATATGGGAGAAAATGCAGCGAAAGTTTGTGGTTTTGAACCTAAAGTTATTGGATCCATCAAGGTAGGAGAAACCACAGCTGCTGATACCCAACAAGCTGCTAAAGACTTAAGCGCATTAGAAATCGATTTACTACTTTTTGCAGGTGGAGATGGGACAGCGAGAGATATTTGCAGTGCAGTTGGGAAAGACATTGTTGTTTTAGGAATTCCAACTGGAGTGAAAATGCATTCAGCTGTCTATGCTATGAATCCACAGAGAGGTGGGGATCTTGCAGCTCTTTACCTTCAAGGGAAAGTAACTGAACTAAAAGAAGCAGTGGTTATGGATATTGATGAAGAGGCTTTCAGAGAGGGATTTGTTTCAGCAAAATTGTATGGCTACTTAAAAATTCCCTTTGAAAAAGGACATGTTCAAGGTATGAAATCCGGAAGTATAAGTAACGAGCAATACGCACAAGAAGCAATTGCTGAAGAGATACTAGAAAATATGGATGAAGATTATTACTATATTATTGGTCCTGGAACGACCACAAGGCCATTAATGGAGAAACTAAAACTTGATTTTACCCTCTTGGGTGTTGACCTTATCTTTAGAAAACAACTCATAATGAAGGATCTTAATGAAAAAGAATTGCTTGAGTACATACAAGGGAAGAAAGCCAAACTCATTATAACTCCAATCGGAGGACAAGGTTATCTGTTTGGTAGGGGAAATCAACAAATAAGCTCTGAAGTTATCAAAAAAGTAGGGAAAGAAAACATTCTAGTTATTGCTACAAAACAAAAAATTAATTCTTTAAGAGGTCGCCCATTTCTAGTTGACACTGGGGATAATGAGGTAAATCAATCATTAAAAGGTTATATCAAAGTAATAACAGGTTTTCGGGAAAAGGTAGTGTATAAAATTGATTTTTAAATTATAATAATAAAATTGACATATTTTGATGGAAAGATGTTTCTACAATCGTTTCAATAAGATTGCAGATCACTTATCTTCCAGCCATTAAGAGATATTGCATTCGTGCTTTATCTCTATCTTTCTTGATTTTCTTTTGTAGTTCTTTTCTTTTCATCACTTTTTTCATCCTCCAATTTTTTTAGAGTTATTTTAACAGCCAGTTAAGAGGGCCATCTTAAATCTGGTTTGTTCGATTTCCTTTCTGATTTGTTCCTTGACTTTTTGTTTTGTTCTGTTCATTTTTTTTCTTCTCCGAGTTTTGTTCTTGACTATACTATCCACTAGGGTATATATAAGACGAATTCACTTTTTAGAGACTCAAAAATAAGACTCATTAAGAGGTCACAAATTGTGACTCGAGAGGGTTTCTAGAAGTAATTTTCGAGAGATTTTATTTCTTTGCTGGTGGTTTTCCGGGTTTTCGCGGTTTACCAGATCCGTACTTTTGACCACTTTTCTTCTTTTGCGGTGGTCTATCTAATAAATAGGCCATATCTCCCTTCTTTGCTTGTGCTTGAGCATCCCTTGTGTTAATTACAATATATGGAGCTGCTGCTGGACCAATAATATCCACTATTTTTCCCAATCTCTTTATTTCTTGGTTAACAACTTGTATGCCAATTCTTTGTACGGTATTTGATCTTACGAGGATATTCCCTTTCTTGCTTACAGTTGTTACTTTTCCAAGTTTTTTCAGAGTAAACACTTCCAACACATATTTTCACAAGAATTAAAATAATTAACGAGACTTTTGTCTGTAAACACTACCTTTCTTGACTTTCTTCTTGGTGTCAGGTTTCTTCTTTTCAACAGTTGCTTTTGGCATATTGACTTTTGAAAGGTTGCGAGCAATTTCTCGTAGTTGTTCTTCTTTAGAACCATCTTTTGTAATTAGGACTCTTCCTTTTTGCTCATACCATGTTTTGGAATAATGCTTCTTTGAGTCTAGAAATACCTCGTAGCCTGCTTTTTGAGCTGCTAAAGCTACTCTTTTTAGTTCCGGAGTATCGAATGCTAGTTCTTCAGGTACTCTTCGACCCATTCGCCAAGTTAGGTTCTTATCGAAATACTCAGGATAAACTACTCTGAGGTTTCTTTTATCAGCTGCTGTTTTCCCTTTCTTAGCTTTACTTGTTTTAGACAATTTTTCTTCCTCGTTATGTTCTTTTGAGAAGGATGGTAATTTAAAGGTTATTTTCTCCCTTTTATATTATTGCTTTTCTTTTCTATTGAATTATTCTTACTATAGTTTTTAATGAGAATAGATTTCTTTATCTCAGAAGTTTAATACACAAATTTATCAATATCTGGTAGTTGTATTAGTTGTTAAGTAAAAATAAGAGGTACTATCCTTGCATGAATTCTCAACTGCAGTAGGTGTTGTAGAAACAATCATTGATGTAGCAAAGAAAAATAATGCTACTAGAATTAAAAGAGTGGATTTAGTTGTTGGTGAATTCTCAATGTTGAATCACGATCAACTCAAGTTTTCCTTTGAAATTGCAAGTGAAGGTACTTTAGCTGAAAAAGCAGAGCTAATTATTGAGACACAGAAAGGTCAAATTGATTGTCAAAAATGTGGATTTAATGGATCTGTGGAAACTCAAGATAAAGAGGTAGATCATCTTGTTGTTGATTTAAAGAATATTTTTGAGTGCCCAAAATGCAAATCCAATAAAACAAAAATTAGTGGTGGGAGAGATATATATGTTAATAACATTGAAATTGAACTAGAGACAGAATAAGCTTTAATCAAAAGCTTACCCCCTCGAAAGAATTTTTAAATACAACCAAACTAATTTTTTCCCGAGAGCTACAAATCTGGGATTCGAATGGTACTTAGTTGGATTAATTATCTCTGTTTAGTTGTTGGAGCTGCTAGTTTCATTATGCTAGTAATCATTACAGCAATTGTTTTGAAGAGATGTCCAACCGAGAAGATTAACTGGTTATTTGCAAGTAGTTTCTTCTTCCTAGCTGTTGGTTACGTTGTTTTACCACTAGGAGCTTTTGTTTATGTCCAAAGTGAGCCAACTGCAATGTTAGTACTAACAAAAATCTATGCTTTGTCTTTAGTTATTGGATTAACCTTACTAATGCTTAGTTCCATAGCGTTCAATTTTGGAACACATTTTGCTTTTAGGTGGGAAATTCTTATTCCATCTATCATTGCTGTTTTAACAATTGGAGGATTATTATTTGGATTAACTAATACTGAATCTAATCTTTGGTATTCTATGAAGTCTGGTGGTGGCGAATCTGCAGATACTCAAACTTCCTATTTCTTCATGGGGATATTTTATCCAATTTGTATAGCAATGATAATAGTAATCTTCAATTATTTCTCGCGAGCCCTCAAACAAACACAAGATGAAAACATTAAACTAAGTTTGAAGTATTTCTTAACTGGATTTAGTCTCAGTATAAGTTCATTGATACCCAATATTTTATCCAATGCTCTTGCTGGACTATTGGGTGAAAACGCTCAATTGTTTAATAGTATTGAATTCATTTTAATTGGAATTGGAATGTTCTTCATGCTCTTAGGTTTCTTTGTTAAATCTAAGAGAGTAGATGAGAATTTAGCTAATTGTGCTCCAAGTTAGCCTTATTTAATCCATTCTTCCTCAAAATTACCGATCCATGCAAAACCAATTGCACCTGGACCAAGATGTGTTCCAACAACTGGACCGATCTCTCCAATTAGAATGTCAGTTGGGGCATCTGGTAATTCTTTAATTATCTTCTCAAATTCAAGTGCTCTTTTAAGATCATGGCTGTGTCCAACCACGATTGAATTAGATTTTTTATTTGTTACAATTTTTTTAGCCACTAACTCCAAGATTTCCAGAGCATGTTCTTTACCACGAACCTTTCCGGGGGATTTTATTAATCCATCCTCAATTCGAACGATTGGTTTTATTGACAAAACAGAGCCTATCAACCAAGAAATTGTGCTAATTCGACCACTTTTTTTCAAATACTTGAGAGTATCAACTACACCTAACAACTGGGAATTTGGAATAAGAAATTCATTTATGTATTGTAATAGCTCTTCTTTTGAAGCATCTTCTTTTGCTTTCTTTGCTGCAAGATAAGTTATTAATCCCATTTCCAAGGTAACAGTTTCTGAATCAACAATTGTAACCCTTTCATCAAAGAAATTTTTAACAACAAGCGTAGCGGTTTGAAACATAGCAGAGAGTTTCTTAGAAAGTGTGAAAACGATTAATTCATCTGAAGTTTTGAAGGCATTGTCGAATGCTGTTTTGAACACTTTTGGAGATGGAACGCCAGTTGATGACATAGCTCCTTTTTTTAATCGCTGATAAAATTCATCATTGTTTATGTCATAATGAGAGTAAATTTGTTCTCCAAAAATAACATTTGCAGGTATAATTTCAATATCAAGATTCTTTATAATTGCTTCTGGCAAATCGCATGTAGAATCAGCAACGATTTTTACTTTTGCCATATGTCTATCTCCTTGTATTGTGGTTTTCTTTCAACTATATATATTGAATCTATAGTGTTTAAAAGCATGAGAGTTTTATGAATTATGTTTAGATAATTGAAAACTTTTTTGAATTCTAGTGTGCATTTTTCTTAGAATAGAAGGCATTTGCAATGGTTGGAATAGGTCTTATTATTTTACTCGCGATAGTTCAAGGATTATTGGAATGGTTGCCGGTTTCTAGTGAAGGTCAAATCTTCCTTATCTTAAACTGGTTTGGGGACCCGACCAATGCATTATCTATTGCTTTATTTCTTCATATAGGAACTATGCTTGCTGTTTTGGTTCGATTTAGGAAAGATTTTCTTTTACTATTCAATATTAAATTTAGAAAGAAGAAAAAAAATGAGATTTCAGAAGAACAGTTAGATGAAGAAGAGGAACAAACTGAAGAAGAAAAATTAGCTGAATCAGAGAAAAGAAAAATTCTCTGGAAGTTCCTTTTAATAGCAACAGCTGGAACAGCATTAATAGGCATACCACTTCTTGTTGTTATAAGATATGCTCTAGAGGAAGGAGCCCTTTACTTTGCAAATGGGCGATTAGCTGGTGGAGAAATTATAACTTTGGTTATTGGTGTATTTCTAATAGCTACTGGGATATTCATTCTAGTTTCAAAAAGAAAAACAGCAAAAAAGACTCTTTATGAAATGAAAAATTGGGAAATGCTGGTTGTTGGATTAACCCAAGGCCTAGCGATAATTCCTGGAATTTCACGTTCAGGAACAACCATTGGTACTATGCTAATTGAAGGTGTGAATGAAGAAGAATCACTACGGGGAAGTTTTCTCCTTAGCATTCCTGCAGTCATCGGTGGGAATATACTAATTATTATCATTGATTTAATTCAAGGTGAGACTTCATTTGTAGGCATCCCATGGTATGGAATGCTTTTAGGTGTGGTAATCTCAGCAATTGTAGGATTTGTGACAATTGATCTATTTTTGCGGCTAGCAAAGAAAGTGAATTTCGGATGGTTCTGCATAACTATTGGTGCACTGGCACTGGTCATTACATTAATCATAATTATATTAGCACTGACAACAACAGTATGAAGATACGAAAAGAAATCATTTCGGAAACTTGATGAATCCAATAGGCAAATTAGCTCTTTTCCATTCAGCAGCCCGACCTTGTAAATTCATTTCTATGGGTTTTTTGCCATCATTTCCAACAACTAACATAACTGTACCATCAATAGACTGTTGCCAAAAGAGATTAAGCCATTTATCAGTTCGTCTCATAATTTTTGAAGCAATGTCTTCTGGGGGATTCATGGAATATCTTTCATACATTTCATCAAAATCAGAGAAATGAAGAACAAGCAAATCGTTTCGATTAATTGCTTTAATTGCTTGGACATAGATATTTACATCTGATTTTTCAGTTTGAACTAAAGATTGTTCCTTGGTTATTTTAGGAACATCCTCTTCCCGAGCAATTGCTTTTACTTGTTTACCATTAAAATTAAGAGCAGAAAGCAAATTAAAGGTAAGACTATCTTTACTGTAAAATATAGATTCAAGCATAGGACCTGAGAGGGATTTCATTTTAGATTCTGTATCTATAAGCAAAAGATTTTCAAGATTCTTAATCATCCAAGCTGGTTGGTAAGTAATAACTTCATATAAACTGAAATTATCAATAATCACAAGTATGACTTGATCAATAGGAATTTCCGGCAAATCCAGATCTTCAACTGCTGGTAAATAGAATGGTCGACCGACTTTTATCAGCTTGACAATTATAGAAGCTAATTGATTAGCAGTGATATTGTAGGTTTTTAAACCAAGATCTTCCGCAATTTCCAAAGAAAATTCCCCTTTTTCTAAAGGATTTTACCCATTAGTAATTATAAATCTATCACTTTCCATCTAATTATCTTTCGATACAAGAAAATTTCATCTTTTTTTTGAGATGTTATCAAAAACAAAAGAAATATAATAATGAGGAGAATTCATCTCACTAACAAAAAGATTTTAGTAATCATCTTGAATAATTAAGAAAGAGAAAGGTAGATAGTAATGAGTAACAATAAGGAAGAAAATGAAATCGAAACAAGGAACACTTTTGAACCAGAAGCAGAAATAGAGGATTTAATAGTTTTCGAAGAACCTAAAGATTACAGAAGCCTTTGGTCTATCATAAAATTGCCTTGGTATGAATTTGTTTTGGTTCTATTTCTTCTTGCAGCGACCATTACGATGTTTATTTTATATGATGCAGAAAAAACCGGAATACTAGTAGGATTTGTAGTTACAGCAGCACTACTTGGTTTATGGTTAGCTTTTAGACCAAGCGAATGGGCAGTAGATGGTCTAGATAACATTATGCGAACAATTGGGCTTACTGCCTTTGTGGCCGGTGTGATTTCAAGTTTAGCAAGTAATTTACCAGAAGCAGTAGCTGCTGGAATCATGTTGATTAAAGGGCAATTCTTTTCCACAGATCCTGTAATTGGTCAAAATTTAGTTGTTACAGCTTTTTACACTACTTTAGCTGCAGCAGGTTTTAATGCTATTCTTCTTGGTATTGTAGTTCTTGTTGGTGGTAGAAAGAAAGGTTACATTGAGATTAAAAAAGAAACTATCATGGCTGAAGGCGTTTTATTGAGATGGGGTTTCGTAGCTACCCTTTTAACTTTCGGTGTTGGGGTTGTTGAATTCATTAATTCTATAATAACTAAATTGAATGCTGGTGAGTTTCCACTAGAAGAGGGTACAACATTAACTGGAGAATTACCACAAATGGCTGGAATAGCTTTAGTTGTAAGTTATCTCATCTATCTAATTTATTTAATTATAAAAAGTAGAGAAGCCAAAGCACTTGAATTGTATGATGGAACTGAAAGAGCTACTAGACCTACTAGAAGTCAGCTAGATGAGAAAATGCCAGATATTAAGGAAATTGCTGAACAGGTAGAAATAACAGAGCATGCTCATCGAAAAATCCTAGATACGCCTGAAGAAATTAATATTGTTGATCCATCCTGTCCTGATTCAAAGGAAACTTACACTGGAACTAGTAAAGCTATAGACAATCCATTTCTTACTGCTCCTGCAAGGGAGCATCCCCATATAACAATGAAGTCAGCTGTTGTTTTAGTTATTCTTGGCATTGGTGGAATTGCAGCTGGTGGTTATTTACTTAGTCATACTGTGGAAACAGTTTTGCATGAAGTACCAAACATTCCTATTGGCATAGTGGCGATTATTGTTGGTTTCGCTGGTGCCGTACCCGAACACGGGATAGCAGTTGTTGCTGCTGCTAAAGGAAAAACGGATATTGCTTTAGGAAATATTATCGGTGGCATACTACAAATGACACTTTTAATATTTGGTATATTTGCATCAATTGTTACTGCACCAATAGATAGTTTTATGCTCTTCCAAATAATCGCAATAGCTGGTATAATATGGTTTGTTAAAAGATCGATGACGGATGACCATAGGCTTACGTCTTTTGAAGGAATAATGATAATACTAGCTCAGCTATTTGCATTCCTACTGCTGATTGGTGAGTTTACGGATATTACGATATTCTAAAATTTTGAAAGGAAGGTCAATATCAGTGGCTTTGAGTAATGCTGAAAAAGATTCGAATGGAATAAACTCGATATTCACAGACGATAATAAAAGAAAAAATCGAGGTTATACTAAAAGCGATTTCTTAATCATTACTTTGACCCTTCTTATCACTCTCTTTGGGTTCTTGTTTCGAGCTTGGAGACTCTTTAGAGAAGGAATGCCAACCGCTTATGATGGTTGGTTTTACTTACGCCACTTGCGGGAAGTGTTTTATGAAGGTTGGTTTAACTTAGGTGATGCTGCTCGAGATCCTCCCGGGTTCACATTTATTCTAATAATGGCAGAGCATTTATTGGGAACAAATGGTGAACCATTTATTTGGGCAATTTTCGTTTTTCCACAGATAATTTGTTCTGTTCAATTAATAATTTTCTTTGTTCTAGCTAGAAGATTAACAGGATCAAAGACCATCGCCTTATTATCAATGTTCTTCATGTCTTTCTTCGGTCTTATTGTTTACCGAAATCAAAATGTTGCTCCAGAAGTAATTGTTCTGGGAATCGTTCCATTTGTTGTGTTCTTTCTTTACCGCTACTTAGAAGGTAAAGATATTCGAATGCTTATTCTATCATTACTTATGACTGTTGTAATTACTTTAGTTCATCATCTTACAACTGTAATGGTTCTTGCTATTTGGCATGTTGTTTTACCTTATGATGTGCTTTACAGACGATTTAAAACTAAAACAGCTAATTGGAAGAGTGTTCTAATCAATCTTGGGATTCTTATTGGAATTGACATCTTTGTTTTACTCTATTGGCTTTTTGGATTGAATGGTTTTCCTCTCTCATTTTTACAAAGTGCTTCTTCTGTTATCTTTACTGGAATATCTTTGAGTACTACACTCATTATGATTTTTGGGGCGTTAATCTTAATTGCTATAGGATTTTCTGTACTCTTTTATAATTTCGACAGAAGGAAAATCAACATTACATTAATTGTATTTGTAATTGTAGGTTCTATTACAATATTTATTATCGCAATGTTTTTTGGAGCAGCAAGTCCGGATCAAACAATCCTAGCAGGCATTCTTGTTGGTACACCAATCTTGGTTACTCCACCTTTAGCAGCAATTGGCTTAGTTTCTTTACCAAACGCATCCCAAGCTAAAAGTAGAGTCATTCGAGGATGGGCTTTAAGCCTACTAGCGGTGATAGGAGTAACTGCTATGTTCCCAATCATGTCTAGTTTGCTTGGAAGATTAGCTCTCTATATAATTGGAGTTTTAGTATTACTATCATCAATTGCGATTTTTAATATCCTCAGAAAAGTAAAACTCCAGAAGTGGAAAGCAGTGACTTTGATCGCATTAATTGGAACAATGGCTCTAACCACCAGTTATTCCTACCCAAAACCGGAAAATAACTGGGGGCAACAAGAAGTTTATTGGCAAGCAGAATTTGCTGCTGTTGATTTCATTATTTTTGTGGAAAACTTGAGCTACCCATCTTGGGTGGAAGGGCAGAATATCCTCGTTGATTCTGATTTCAGACTTGCAGCAATTGTAGAAGGATATGGTAATCTTGAGGCTACATTCGATATTGGGGACGCGAGCTGGCTGACGACGATACTTCTAGCGAATGAAACGAGTAGAACGAATTTCGTAACAAATACATCTCCCTGGGAAATATATCCAGAGATTGATTACATTTTCACAAGTCAAATCATGTATAGAGATGGATACATTATTGGCTGGGCAGTGTATGCAGGAGAAAACGTTGATTTCATCAAAAAATACCCAGATATAAGTCAATTAATTCCATTAAATCCATTTATTCATCGTATCTATGATAATGGATTCTCAGTATTGTTACTGCCTTTTAATTCTCCATGAGTGAAGCAAAATCATTTCATAGATTTTGATAACCCTCTTCCTTTTATTATATCAATTAGGAAAGCTATCAACATGAAGGCTAAACCAACACTGGGAACAATTATTAACGAAATATGTGAGAAAGCAAGAATTCCTCCTACAATCAAACCACTGACTAAAGCTAAAAAACCAACGATCGTTAAGATTCCAACAATATGGAACGTTTTGATATATTTGTGCCACAAACGCCAATAATAAGACGTGAATAAATGCCAGCTTGTTCGAATAATAAATTGACCATACTTTAGCTTCGATTGCTCTTCACCATAATAAGCTGGAATCATGACGTTCATCATTTTCACATTAGCAAGATTTGCCTTAATCATAAAATCATTTTCAAAAGCATATCCTTCATAGAAGGAATCAAGATCCATTCTTCTCAAAAAATCAGCCTTTATTCCTATGTAACCATTTTGAGGATCATTGATAGCCCAATAACCTGATACTTTTTTAGTAATTAACGAAAGTATAAGATTACCTAATAATCTAAATTTACTCATGTCTTTCCTATAACCAACTTTCAAACGATTCCCTTTTGTGAATTCTGTTTTTCCTTCAACTATTGGATTGAGCAGGTCTGGCAGGTGTTTGGGTCTCATTTGATCATCACCAGCCATAACACTGAGAAGTTCAATCTCCTCATCTTGCAAAGCGAGTTTAAAACCAGAAGTAATTGCTCCCCCAACGCCACGAGTTTTTTTATGTTGTATTAATTGAATTCTCTTGTCTTTTTTCGCTTGTTCTTTTACCTTATCAACAGTTTTGTCAGTTGAAAAATCATCAATAACTATAATTTTATCTACAAAGTCAGGAACCCCAGAAAGAGTTTTTAAGATAAGATTCTCTTCATTTAAGGCTGGAACTATAACTGCTAATTTTTTTCCTTTATACATAGAATCTTCTTCCAAAAAGTCTTAAATCCATTCCTAAATATAGATGTGATACTTAGCGTAAAAAATATGTTATTTTTAAAATTATGTGTTTGCTCATTATTAAACCATTACAATAAATCTGTGTAAGTTTCAATGAAATTTTTTTCTTGTACTTCCCAAATAAAACTCTGGTTTAAATCTGTAACACTAAATTCTTTCTTATTATGAAACTCAACAATAGCTTCCTGGATATCACTTGGATTTGTTGTTTTTACTGAAAATCCAGCATTATGTTTTTTAACAAATTGAGCAGCATAGGTTTCATCTATTGTTAAAACTTGAGTATTACATAGTAGACTTTCAAATAATTTCCAAGGCATGCCAATTTTAGAATTCATACCTTTTATTGTGAAAAGTATATATGACAAATCAGCTGCGAGTAAATAATGAATTGCTTTATCTCTACTAACTCGTCCTGTTATTGTAACAATCCCAGATAAATCATAGTCATCTATTTTCTGTTTCAACTGATCATAAAATGGACCATCACCAACGACGAGTATTTTAAGATTAGGAATAAGTTGCTTCTCTTTCAATAATTGAGCAGTTTCAATTAATTCAAGTAAAGCTACATCAAGTCTAAGCGACCCTACGTACGTAAGAATAAAATCATCTTTTTTCAAACCGAGTTTTTCTCTTGCTTCTTCTTTTGAAAATTTAGGAAGAAGGGATTTCGTTGGATAATTCCAGATAACTTTGACTGTTTTATTTGATATTACTTCAAGATATTCTTTTATTGGTGTGCTTACAGTTAGAATTTTATCAAAATATTTAACACAAATAATCTCTAGTTTGGCAATAATTTTACCTATTATATCACCAAACCACTCACTGTATACAAAAGGTGTAAACTCATGACAATCATAAACAACACGAATTCTCCTACTAAAAAGGATTTTTAGAAAAACAACCCCTGCTAAGGTATTGAAATCATTAGCATGAATGATCATTTCTTTATGTTTACGAATTAGCTTAAAACCGTAATAAATAATCAAAAATTGAAACAACAATGCAGAAAATAGAAATATTAGTTTACTGAATCTATTTGCTTCGAGAAGTTTAGCACTTTTTATGTAATAATCATTAGTTTGTTTATCGGGATATTTGCGTTCCCGATCCCATGATAGCACAAATGCATAAAAACCATTCTTTGTTAGTGTATTTACTTCTTGTTTCACACGGGGATCAATGAAATAGGAGCAAGCTACTGTAACAAACACAACTGGTTTTGAAGTAGTTTTTTTCTCGTGTTTGGTTTGTTTAATCATATTTTTTGTCAGCCTTCATCCAACCATGTGATAATATACTAGACAATATCTTGGATAGCTTTTTATATTTTCTTTTAAATGGTTTTACATTAAATATTCAAATGGCGGCTCTGAATGACACATTTTTTTATACAGCTGACTGTCAGAAATAATTCCATAAGAAGAGATACAATTGAAAAAAGATTCCTAGGAGATTTTAAGCAGACAAAATTTCTCAAAGAACAAAAATGTGTAATATTTTCAGCAGATTTTATTCAAAATAACTTTATCCTAGAGAAAAAAGACAAAGTAGTTAGATTTCAAATTAATCTAGTAAAAGGATTATCAATTTCAAAGTCCTCAAATGAAAAACAAATTAATTACTCCCCAGAAATCACAATTAATACAGATAAAGATGAAGTAATGATTAAAACGGATCCTTCCGGGACTGATTTAATTTACTTTTCAATTCTTGATAATGGAGATTTAGTTATAGCATCTCATTTGAAGTATATAATAGCATTGCACCCAAAACTCTTGAATGAATTGGATTATAAGGCACTGGTTGAATATCTATTCTGTCATTCAACATTAGGAACAAAAACACTTTTCAAAAATATCAAATTGCTTCCGGGTAATTCAAAAATAACCATTAGTAATTGGATGAAAAATCCAAAGAAAGCTTTTGAGAGAGGTTTGAACGAAAAGCAATCTTGGTTTGAATTTCCAAAGGATTACCAAAAAGGAGTTGATATTCATAAAACAGCACGTGATATTAGCGTTTATCTTGAAAATCAAATGAAGAACTATTCAGAAATTGAGGATATTAAATTAGCATTCCTCCTATCAGGGGGATTAGATTCTAGAATATTAGTCTCCGCAATAGATAAAAAATGGATGAAAAAAGTTGAAACGTATACTTTCGATAGCTTACTCGACGGTAAAGAAATCAAATATGCTACAGGTGTTTCAGATATTTTAGGTGTTCCTCATAAATACAGAGTTGTGAGTGAAGATGATATACTAACGTATTGTTACAAGCACATGTGGTTTAGCGAAGGACTTTCTAATCATGTTATCAGTATTAGGCACGCACTCTATGAGAAAGTCAAAGGTGATAAAGTGTTCTTTGATGGTTTCTTGGGGGATGGTTCACTTGGCGGGAATTATCTAATTCACAATGAAAGAATTGTACGAAAATTTGATTCGCCTGAAGAAAGATTAATGGAGAATTTAATCGTTAAGGAGTATGGTTTTCCAAAAAAACATTTCTTCTCAATTATAGCAAATTCTAAAGAAGAAATAACAAATATTCTCATCCAAGGAATGAAGGAACAAAGGAATCTATTACACACAATTGAAAATGAGTTATTAGAACAGGAAATTCTTCTAACTCAAACAAGAGCTCGGGGATATATGCTCGGAGGATCACGATCTTTTAGCCATCTTGCTCCAATCTATCTTCCCTTATCACATCCTGAAATTTATGCGAAATATTTGCAGGTCGAACCTAAACTGAGAAAGAAAAGAAAATTAGAAATGTTGATTCTCAATAGCTTAAATAAAGAACTTGCTGAATATCCTACAACATCATTAATATGGTATAATAGGTTATTTTTTACTAAATTTGTAAAATTAGGATTTAAATCATTACAATTTCTCGAATCATTATTCCGTAGTAGAATAATACTAAGATATTCTTCAGTTCCATATTTTGAGTGGTTACGTAAACGGAATCACTATTATAACTTTGTTTTGGATATTTTATCTGATGATGCAATTATTTGGAACATACTAGATAGAGAAAATACTATGAAATTCTTCCACAATTTCATAAAACGTAAGAATCACATGCACAAATTCATTTTACATATTGTAGATTTAGAAATAATTCTACGCTTATTTTTTGCACTCAAAGAAGATGATGAAAAAATTGTACTTGTAAATGATTCAAATAAGAAATATAAAGAATTTAAGTTGAAGCCTTCACTAGAATATCTTAAAGATATTGTTAGAAAGCAATGAGATTTTTATTTTCTTAAAAACAGATTTATCACATTGTTTACTTTTCTAATGAATCTGGCAACTCATGAAATACGGTTGAATAGTCTTTATTTTTTAAGACTTTAACTATAGTCCTAATGCCAAAAACAATAGAGGGAACTAGCAGCAAGGTCCAAACCATAATCACAAGCCAATCCATTAAGGTATATTGTAGAAGAAAAACCGATCCTACTCCAAGAAGGGTAAAAATGAATGATAAAATGAGATGTAAACCGATTTTTCCTTTTGTCATAAATAAAACAATTATTTGGATTAAGAATGAGAAAAATAAACTCCCAATTGCAATACCACTTGCGAAACCCCAAATTCCCCATTTTGGGACAAGTAATAACCATGAGAGTATTACAATAAGTGAATACACAAAAGAAACAATTGGATTTACTATCACCTTTTTTTCTGATGATGAATAAAAGGAAATTGTTGGTGTTGCTAAGAGATTGTTTAGGATTTGATAGCCTAGCAATATTGGTATCCACCAATAAGTCGATGTCTGATATTTAGCAATGCCTAAATAATCAAATATATTGGGGAATCCAGCAATTATCAGAAAGACTAAGCCAAATAATGGCATAAGTAATAACGTTAAGCCATAATTCATAGAATTTACAAATGGAATATCATGCCTTTCTTCGGATTTCCGCAAATTTGTAATCCTAGGTACTGTTAAAGCCCCTATTGCAACTGATATCAAAGATATCGGTTTAATTGCGGAATCCCAAAATCCCAAAACACCCACTTCAAATTCTCCTAAATAATTGTCTGAGATTATTATTTGAAACTGTGAAATGCCTAAACTGAATAAACTTCCCGCTCCAACTAACAAAGCATAAAGTAGTATTTTCTTAGTAATCTCTGGAAAAGAGAATATCTTCTTCAAATTTATTCTTTTTATTTCTATAAAGAAGAAAAGAATATCAAAAATTACATGATACATTATGATTGGGAGAAAGAGCCAATGCAAATTTAGCAAACTTGTCCATCCTAAAACATTAGGAAGAACTCCAAAAAGAATCATGAATGGAATAAAAAATGCAAACGCTATTAATTCAAGTTTGAATAGACGTCGAAATCTTTCTTGTCCTTGGAGTGAGTATCTGAATAAATAATGAAATAATATCGCTACTAACATGAACATAACTATAAGAAAATCATAAATGGTTAAATGAAAAAGAAACACTCCTATCAATGGGAAGATGATCATAGCTAAAATTATATAGAAAATAGTTAATTTCTCACCTAATCTATTAAGTTGCGAAGTCTCGTTTCCTGTAGAAGCAGCTATAAACCTAGAAATTGCGGGAGCTATCCCATTTGCTATTGGTATAGCTAAGAAGAAAGACCAATTAAATAGAATTGAGAAATTACCCATTGTTTCTGGACTGTATAATAATCCAATAAGAAGTGGGTAACCAAGGTTTACTATTCCAATAATTAATATGATGAATAAGGAATATAGAAAATTACTTGCTACACTATTTTTAGATTGTTCCATATTACTCGTCACCACGAATTATATAGTTAAATCGAGGAAAGATATTATAAAAATTCCTCTATCCAATTAAAAACTGAGAAAATAGTGAATCTAATTTTAATTTATTTCTTATTTTGTGTATTTTCTAGAATTGATTGATAATAATGTAATAATTTCTCATTAATTTTGGCAGGTAAAAATCTTGTAGCAAAATCTAAAATCTTTTTTCTTTCCCAATTTATATTTAATGCTTTAATTATTCCCATTGCTAAATCAGTTGGTGACCTAGAATTTACTAATAATCCCAGATAATTTTCCGTTAGAATAAATTCACTTGCATTGTTATATGTAGCAACAACTGGTTTACCACAAGTTAATGCTTCCACAACGGTGACTCCAAAACTTTCACTATGACTTGGGAATATGAATAAATCACAAGCATTCAACCATTTTACATACATCTCATTCGATAGGAAACCTAAAAGTTCAACATGGTTTGAGAGGTCATGTTTCCGGATTAATCTCTTTAGGAATTTCGTTTTTGGACCCTTTCCTCCAATGTAGCATTTCAGTTGTGGTTTTTCTTGCTTAATATCTTTCATTGCAATTATAAGATCTTGGAATCCCTTACGCTTTACATGAATACCCAAAGCAAAAATAAATTCTTTCTGTTTTAATTCTAATTCTTCTCTTACCAATTGTTTATCAAGAGGTTTAAAGCGAGAACTTACTGCATTTGGGAAAAATTCAACACTCTCGTTATAACTCATCAAATGCTTGTAATCTTGCATATTAACTCTTAAAATTCTATCAGCTTTCGTCCAAGCACTCCTATATTCCTTATAGTCATTTTTTAACTCACTTTTAAACCAAGTAAAATTCTCATGAACAGTTAGTATATACGGAATGTTTAATTGATCCTTGATTTTTGATGCAATGAAACCGGATGGCCAAGAAAAATGTGCATGAACTAAATCAAATTTAAGGTCTTTCTTTTTGATGAATCTAAGTAATTTAGTATGTCTATTATCAATTCTTATTCCTCCCGAAAATTCTAAGGGAAAATATAAACTTCGCAAATAAAAAACAGAAACATTATCATAGCTATAATTTTTGTATAATCTATTTTTTTTACTGATTTTAAGTGAATTTAAAACAAAAGCAATTACATAGATTTTTTTGAAGTGTTTCTTAATTTCATTTATTTGATCTTTTACGAAAATTCCCTGAACGTCTTTATTCTTTTCATCAGGATAATATGGTGTGATTATTAGTAGTGTTTTATCAGCTAGAATTTTCTTCCCCATATTAACCACAACAATATATGCATTTTTTTTTATTAATACTTTTTCCGAATTCCGAATTAAATATTTGGAAAGAGTATATTTTACTTCCCCCCAGCAACTTAAAATGCCCAAACACGATAATTTGTAGTTTCAAAGACGGATGTAGCAATATTACTTATTGTTTCCACAAATGGTGAAAATATATATTCAGTTATTCCTATTTCCACATAGTTATTATGTTTTGATGTGATAAAAAAGGAGAGATAAATATCATTTATAATGGCTAAAGAAGTCGCATTTGCTTCCATTTGTACAAGCTCACTAAATATTTCTCGACCAGATTTATACTCAGTTGTAGTTCTATACAAAGTGAAATCCCAACCACCATAGAAGGGTCGAAAAACGGTATTCTCCCTGATTTCAGATATATTATAATAGCCTGACAATAATAATGCTAAACTATGCGTATCAGCTACGTAAAAACATCCAGAAAGAACAGATACTCTAATAGCAACAAGTCTCTGACTACAGCCAAATAAGTAATTGGGATATTGAGACATGAAATTTGCTATTTCTTTTTCTTCTTCAGTTAAAGTGATACTCGGGAAGAAATCAGGATCATTATTTGGTACATATATAGTCAGCAGATCAATATAAAATCGAGAGTAAAACAGAAAACTAACAACTAAAATAAATGCAACAGATTTCATAGATCCTTTAACAAATGATTTTAATTTCATGTTTTCTTGCTGATTCTTTTGTTTTTGTTTCTCAACTAACATACTAATGAGTAAAACAATTCCAAATAAAAATACAAAAGAACTAATGATAATGTATGCTTGATGATAATTGGATCTCACTTTATGGATAAAAATGGCACTTATTGTATTAAATAATCCAAAACTAATTAGAACGATTGCTCCATAAATTGGATTATAATTTTCTTTTTCGAAAATATAATTTTTCAAATATAACAGAATTAAGAGTACTGGTACGAGGCTAATAAGGTAAATAATATAATGGTTAGAAATTAGAATTAGAAGTGGAATCTGGAATAAAATCATTAGTAAAATATTGTAATAGCTTTTATCTTTGATGGTTTTTTTAGAGTTAATGAATATAATACCTAATAAGGATACAAATATCATGGATCCCCAACCTTCAAAAAAAACTCCACCCAAAATAAGAGTTACATGAGCGAGGAATTGCCACCATCCAACACCAGTACCTAGAACCCATAAACCTGAGTAAACATCAATGAAGAAACTGACTACAACAGCAATAGCAAATGCTCCTAGTAAGAAAATAATAAAATATTTTGAAAATATTTTTTTCAACTTGGGGATTAATTCATTGATTCTTAGTTTTTTCGCTAAAAACTTGAAGAAAATTAAGTAGATGCCCAAAAAAAGAAGTAAGAGTAAAAGTGGTTCGCTCATGCGATGAAAGAAGAGCATTGCGATGCCCACACCCAAGCATTTGAGGAAGGAAACAACACTTCTTTTATTTATGGTTTCCAAAACAAAGAGATAGAAAAGTGGCAGCAGAGCCATCAATGGAAATCTGGCAGAAGCAAAATTATAGCTGAAATAGGTAAGGTAAGGAAAATTTACAAATATTAAGGATCCAATCAAAGCAAGAATTTTCCTTTGATTTAAACCAGATGCATTTTCATCACTTTCATTTTTTTCATTATTATTGAAAACTTTTCTAAAGAAATAATAAGATGATAATGTGGTCAGAAATATCATACAAATATTAAAGAGCATTACTCCAACAAAGACATTTTTGAAACTAATGAGATCAAAAAACCTGTAGAGTAATAAAGAACCAAAGGGATAAGGAGAAAATGGATACAACCCAACTAAACTAAAAGGATGCATAATTAACTCAAGATGTCTTGCATCAAAGATTAATCTACTCTCCCAAATAAGATACCATACATCAGTGTTTTGTAGATCAAAGAATGTTGGAAATCTCAGAAGTACAGATACAACGAAGATAAAAACAATAAATAATATATTAATTTGCTTGTCAGAAAATTGTTTAAGTCTTTGTGTTACATTAACCATTTTCTTCGTAAGCCTTTTTAATTTTTTAGTTTATTTTAGATACAAAAATTATTTTTGATTAAAAATCTTTAGATTTGACATTAATCTGTCATCTGATGCGTATGTTTCTGCAAGCTTGAATTTCTGAGCAGTAATTAATTCATATGCTTTAATAACATTTAATGAAGCATTTATAATTACTTCATCTGG
>JAGXNT010000002.1 GCA_019894765.1 Candidatus Heimdallarchaeota archaeon | reverse complement strand
GAATAAATGAATGTTGCAGAACCAGTGGTTGCATTAATTGGGTAAACATACTTCTCAATTAAACCACCATCGTTTTCTGCTTTATTAAAGGAAGTTTGACAATTGTCTATTTTCTTTGTTAAATGTGGTATTAAGCTGAAATTGAAGAGAATTCCATTGCGCATAAAAAATCCTGATATTTCAGCTTCTATTTGCTCAACGTATTCTATTACAGTATATGGTCTTAAAATTGCTGAGAAGACATTGACAGTATAATACTGTGAACTATTATCAAGTGCTGGAACAAGATCTACTGCATAGAATGTGAAGTCTTCATTCTCGTATTCTACATAGACTTCAGTGTCGTTTAATCTGTTTGCCTCTGTATACCACATAGTTCTAGCCTTCATATAAACAAGATTTGAAGACCAAATCTTAGGATAGGCAAATCGGAAAACGGGCATTGTAAGATTATCATGCTTTTCAAGCTGATAAGTATCATTCACTCCTAAATAACCGAAATCGAATAGTGATACTGATCGAGAGACATTAATTGAAATATCCCATAAATTCATGTTAGGAATTTCACTAACGTTTCCAGTAGGTACTAAAGGCTTGTCAATACCACTGGGCATGCCTTCATCGATTGAAGGAAGAGTTGTTTCATTTTCAAATGTATTATTTGTGAAACCACTAATCTGAGTCAATGCGAATATGTTCATTGTTATTATTGTTAGTGCAAAAATAAACAGCACTTTGTTTTTCCGACTTGACATACTTATGACCTTTTTCAGTTTAGTAATGAATATAGCGTTCATTCGCTATTTTTAACTTTTTACCTATCTTTGTATCTCTCAATTCCAATTTATTCAATTAAAATCTTTTTGATGATGTGGAGATTTAAACATTAAGTGTTATTTCAAAAATCTCTCATACGAAATAGATTATAAGAAAGAAAAAAAGGTGATAATAAGGAAAGGATAAATCTTGTTAACCTGCAAATCTGCGTACGATGTTTTTTCTGTGGGAATATCGGGTCTTTGAAGCCATGGTCACTTTGCAAACTTCTTTGCATTTTGAATTGGAAAGCGAACCGGTTTTCTTTGCAATACCTTTCAATAATTTTGACATTCTCAAGATATTGGGTACTATAGTTGCTATTCTTGCATTTCGTTCCAATACAACTGCGAAAATTTTATCTGGATCGATTTTTGTGACTCCTATTAGAATATCTTCGGGAGCAATGAATTGTACGTTCTTTTCTGGTGGTAAAATGAAATCTATCTGGTTTCCAACCATACAGAGAAGCGATTTGAAAGCAGTGAGTCCTACATCACCATTTTCATTTTTGGAGCTTGTAAATAAGGAATTTCCGAATAAACTGTAAATACCTATACCTAGCACATCATCATTTATACCCATGAATTGTCCTAGATCAGAACTCACGTCAGAAGGACCTGATATGTTTTCTAGCTCCGTTTCTAAGTTCTTCATTAAACTGTTCACCTCAGCAATCTCCATCTAATTTGCTACTACATTAGTATGGAGGAAAGACCTCTTTTAATACAGTGAATATTCACAGCTGTATAGAGATATTACATTGACCTTGCACTAGTTTTAAATTAAGAATAAATTTACCATAAAAACCTTCTGGGGATGAATTTTTGGATAAAAAACTGTTTCTAAACTATTTACTCACTTTGTTTAAGTAATATTGTAGTTATATTGTATTTAGAGTTAACAACCTTAGGAAGGTAATGTGAATCATTACTGGTGTGTTTGTATGAAGAAAATAGTCTTACATTCAATCTTCATTATAGCTTTATTTGCAATTTCTGTAGGTTTGATGAAAAAGACTCAACCAATTGCTAAAAGTTTAAATCATGACATTAATGAAGAAAATAGAATTTCAAAGAAATTGAATCTTGGTCCAATTGGTTCAAAAGGAATAATGATTGTAGATCTTGACAATTATAGCACTAAGAGACTATATTCATGTAAAGAAAAAGAAATAATTTCTTTAGAAGAAGGTTTTTTAGAAAAAAACTATTCTTTCTGGTATTTTAATTTGCCTTTGTTTGACAAGTAATATGATTCAATCTCTATCATATCTTCGGAGGAAATCGTAAGAATTAATATTCCAGTATCTACTGTCCATGAAGATCCACCTGATGCTCCACTTGAAGTCCCTGGATTAAGAATAAGATGCTCGGAATCTTCATGAATTAGCCTTAAATGGGAATGACCCGTTAATAAAATTTTAACATTCATCTCATCTGCAACTTGTTTTAGTTGTGGAATATCACTTCGTGGATAAATACCTGATCCATGAAAAACACCGATTTTAATATTATTAACCTCAAAAATTGGTTTTTCAGGCAAGTAAATCTGATCCATGTTTCCTCGACAAACAATAAGATTCTCTGGTTCTTTGACAAATTGAACATAGTAGTCAAGAACTTCTGGAATAGTTAGATCACCTGTAAGGACAACATAATCCCATTTCTCACTTTTCAGAATATCAATAAACTTGGGATGAATCATAGTTGCTCGAGATGGAATATGTAAATCACCGGCAACGAAGATTCTTACTGGCATGTTCATCAACCATAAATCGCTAAAAAATATTAAATGGTAGGCCCGAGAGGATTCGAACCTCCGTCCCAAATTCCAAAGACTTGGATGATTGGCCGCTACACTACGGGCCTCTACCTTATGATAGAATGAAACTTCCACCTTTTTTATAAAAGGTTTTCTTTTAGTTTATTTTTGGAGGTTTTTCTTCACAGACCTTTATCTATTCCTAATTCATCCCAAAATTCATCTGTTTTCTCTTTCTCTAATTTTGTTTCTGGTTTCTTTTCTTCTTTTGCTTCTTGGGATTCTTTTAGTCTTTTTCTTAGTTCTTTCATACTTGGTCTGCTATCTTTTCGTAACCAGTTTTCTTTTTCCCGGACAGGTTTTATGCCAGGTATTGAGCTTTGCCCCGCGACAATATCATAAGGTGGTCCTCTGAGTAAAGACTGTTTTTTGTGCATACCAATCATTTGGTCACTCTCTACTCCAGAGATTATTATTGTTATTCGCAACACATCACCTAGTTCATGGTCTACCTTTGTTCCCCAAATCACTTCTGCTTCTGGTTGTATGCTTTCTCTTACTATTTCTACAACACTGCTTGCTTCTTTCAGTGACATGGTTGACCCTCCGGTAACGTGTATTAGGGCCGCTGTTCCTGTACTATAATCAACACTCACAAGAGGGTTCTCGAGAGCTTTTTGCACTGCTGCAAGTGCTCGATCCTCTCCTTTTGCTTCCCCAACTCCACAAACGGTGACTCCTCCTTTTACTATAATGGATTTCAAATCCGCAAAGTCAACATTGATTAATCCTGGTTGTGAGACTGTTGAAATTATTGAATTAATATAACTGGCTAGTACTTCATCTGCTACACTGAATGCTTCTTCAATGGGCAAATCAGGCACTAATTCTAGTAATGAATCATTTTCAATTATCACTACGGTATCAGAATTCTTTCTTAGTTTATCGAGTCCTTCAAATGCTCGTTCTTTTCTTGATCCCTCTATAGAGAACGGAATTGTTACAACACTTATCACAATTGCTCCGGCATTTTTCGCAATCTCTGCAATTATAGGCATTGCTCCTGTTCCTGTTCCTCCTCCTAGACCGCAAGTCAAGAAAATAATATCTGAATCCGAAATTGTTCTTTGTATTTCTGCATATGATTCTTCGGCTGCTGCTTTGCCGAGTTCTGGTTTTCCACCACTTCCTAACCCTCGAGTGGTTTTTTTACCAATTAACAAGGTTGCATCGCATTTTACAGAATTCAAATGTTGAAGGTCAGTGTTTATACAGAGACATAGCGCATCTTTAATTCCTGTTGCCATTAATCGGTTGATTGTATTATTACCCCCACCACCAACTCCTATGACATAGCAATTTGTTTTACCTAGTGGTTTTTTCATCATTTTAGGTAATGGTTTGTCTTGTTGTTTTTTCACGTAATCGCGTAATGCTTCTCGTTCTTCACCGTATTGTCTATCATAGCCAGATCTTTCCAAAGCAGCAGCACCATTTAACTTTTTATTTTTTTAATGCAAATTTATGGACTGTATGTGGATGTGATCGTGATTTTTACCTCGAACCAACCTTCCACTCACAATAATATTCACTATTTTTGATTCAAAAATAAACGTGTTATCTACAATCATATCAAGGTAACACAAAGAAAAGCTAGATGCGTGTGTTTTTCTTTACATTCTCTTTGGTGAATCTATTCCAAGTATTTGTAGGCCATTGGATAAAACCAATCCAGTTGCATAAGTTAAAGCTAATCGTGCTTGAATTAACTCTTTTGTTTGAGCGTCTAGAACGCGATGATTGTCATAGAATTTATTGTATAAAATAGCGACCTCAAAGAGGTAGTTACAAATTAATTCAGGTTTAATTTGAATTGCAGCTGAACGAATAATCTCTGGTAATTTTACTAGTGATTGTATGAGCAACCATTCTTCTTCCTCTTGGAGATGTGCCAATGTGTCTTGATCTGTTTTTTTCCATTTGAATTCAGTTTTCGCCAAGATATTCTGTGATCGGGCAAAAGCATATTGAATGAATGGTGAAGTATTATTGTTTAATGATATGACTTCTTGGGGATCAAAAATGAGTTTCTTCATTAATCCGACAGCAATGATTGAATATTTGATAGCTCCAACTGCAACAATTTTTGCAATCTCTTCTTTTTCTTCTGCTGGGTAATCACGTTCTTTCAAGAATGACTCAAGTACTGCTTCTTTTGTTTTCAAATAGAGATCGAGTGGAGTAATATACTGTAGTCTTCGAGCACTCATTGTTGTGAGAGCGCCTTTGAGTTCCATGTGCTCATAGTTTAAATGCCACATTTTATTTGCAGCATCGGATCGATCAAGAGCTCTCAATGCTAGATTCAATTGAATTTGTATTAGTTCTTGTGGTTTACCAATTACATTGAAGACTCTATCTGAATTGTATTGATCAATTTTTTCTAATGAATACGGAATATCTCTTAGTAGATACAAAGTATCTCCTGTTGAAGTTGTTAGCACTCCATTAGGAACCTCATATGTTTTCTTCAAATTCAGATATTCTCTTGCTCCTTTCAAATCGGCTGCTTTATTCGATTCAAAAAGTCGTCCTTTTCCGTCTTTTATTATAAAACCATTTTTCTCTAGTATAGCTAAAGCATCAAAGACTTTACCAGACCATTGTAAATCTGCTTCCCAATCAAACTTATCGAATGTGATTCCCAGTAAACCTAATTCTTCCTTATGACCTCTAATTGCATCTTCACAAGTAGCTCGAACAATTTTTACTGCGTTTTTTTCTTGTTCCTGATATTTTCGATTTAAATCGGGAACTGCTTTTGATAAATCAATTTGCTCTTTTTCCAGGCAATTCTTTATGTTATCATATAATGATTTGAAGCGCTTGTAGATATCATTCTGTATACTTAGATAAAAATCGAATCTATTCTTATACCCTTTTTGCATATCTGCAGGAATGTCTTTCGTTTTGAGTAATTCTGCTTCTTCTTTCTGCAACCAATAAGGATTCTTACCTAATTCTAGATTGAGCCTTGATTTCACGTCTTGTTTTAGTTTTTGGATATCAAACATTGTATGAGTGATTCCATAAATTTGCCCCAGAAAATGATCAATTTTTACTTTACTGGCTGCTAGGTTGTTTCTCTTAAGCAAATCATATCCAATAACACAAATTGGTACTTGATGCCCTAAATCATCAACATAAAAATGAGTTCTGACTTCCGCACCAACAGTTTTTAAAATTCTAGCATAGCTATCTCCAATTATAGACCCACGAAAATTCCCAATATGAATTGGCCCATTCGGATTTGCTGATGTGTGTTCCACAATCATTTTTTGGTTTTTGTAAATCTCACTAACAAAGAATTTCTCATTGGATAATATTACATCTAGTACGATTTTAGAATAATGACCCCTCTCAAGTGTGTAGTTTACAAAACCTCCTTCTGAAGTGACATCTGTAATAATAGCATCTCTTGGGAAGCTTTCAGCAATTTCCTTTGCAAGTTCTATTGGATTCTTTTTGTTCTCTTTTGCTATTTGGAAAACCGGTGTGCATAAATCACCAAAAGTTGCTTTTTTTGTTATTTCTTGAACTTGAGCTTTACCTGTTAATCCTAGTTTCTTTATTACATTGTCTAGATTATTTTGTAATGCATCTTTCATGATTGCGTCGGGGTCTTTGACCAAATGTGTTTCACCACTTACGTGATATTTTTTCCTACATTATAAGAAGATTCCGAATAAAAACAATTATTCTGATTAATTATAATTCATTAAGAAGCAAGATGCAGCATAGTTACAAATACTTTAGACCAAGTATCTCTATAACCAGGTGCAAAAACTACTCGTACTAATATCCGTAATTTCTCATTCTTCAAATTGAAAACTGTGAATTCCTCTTCTAATAGCGATCCCCCAGAGATTAAGAATTCAAATATCTTAGAGAATAACTCAATATTTTTTAGAGTGAATTCATATTCTAAAAAGATCCTTACGGAGTTTTCATCTGTAGCTCCGATTAATTGTAAAACAGCATTATTGAATTCATTAATATTAATCAAATTTACAAAATTCGCTAGAATTTTTGGATAGGTTTTGAAGTATTCTCTTAAACTTTTAATTCCTTGTTCCCCAAGTTCATCCAGTTGTCTCTTAATATCAAATAAATCTAGATTCAACAGTGCTACTGGAGAACCTTCAAACATTAAACGATATCTTTGCTCATTTTCCTTTAATGCCTCTAGTGCTTCTGTTAATTCAGTGATATCTCGAGCAACGGAGAGAACACAGAGTTCACCCTCGATATCTATTAGAGAACCAGAAATCAAAACAGGTATCATCTGGGCATCTTTTGTACAGAGCAATGTTTCGTGATCTATAGCTTCTCCTGTTTCTCTAAGTAATCTTTGATATTCCAAATAATCTTCTTTCTTTGCCCATAGAGATAATTCTTCAGGATTTTTCTCTAAGACATCTTCTCTGGAATAATGTAATAATTTCGTGAAATTCTCATTAATGTCTAGGAATGCACGCCCTTTGAAACGATTCAATGCCATCGCATTCAGACTGAATTTGAAAGCCTTAGAGAATTTTTCTTCGCTTTTTCTTAAAGCCATATCTGCTTTCTTCTTCTCCACAGATTTGTTAATGAGATTTATTAATTCACTGAATTGACTTTGGACATCTCCTCCTTTCTGTAAATAATAATCGGCACCAAGATTTAATGCTTTAATTACAACTTCTTCTCGTCCTTTTCCGGTGAAAATAATAAAAGCGATATCAAGATCCATTTCTCGAATTTTCTCTAATAGTTCCAATCCGTCCATATTTGGCATTTGAAAATCAGAGACTATAACATCAAAAGGTTCCTTGTTCAAGCAGTCCAAAGCATTACTTGCAGAATCAGATGTAGTTATATGAACATCTTTCATGGTATTCTCTAGGTATAACTTTGTAGCTTTAAGTAGTTCCTTTTCATCGTCTACTAATAAGACTCTGACCGTCTCCAATTTTTGAGGCCTTCTAGACAAAATATCGGTTCTTTAAATAGTATTCAATTTAATTTTAACGTTTTGATTGATTTTATTAGATTTAGACAATCATAAAGTAAGTGTAACTAAACCTTTTGAAGACAAAAAATAGAGAGTAAATGGCGGATCCGGTGGGCTTCGATCCCACGACCACCTGCTTTCTCCTGTTTTTTTAATTTTGTTTTACTTTAGGAGGCAGATGCGCTGTCCTAACTGCGCTACGGATCCTTCATCAAAATGAAAATATTACTCTTAAAATATCTTTTCGTCAAGTTCTAATAACCAATAAAAAATTCTAATTTGCTTCTGTTTCGGCTAATCTTATGGATATATCTTTTGCTCGATCCATATACCACTGGAGCAATTCACCTAAATCATCTGGCTGAAATAGTTCTCCTCCACATAGATCACTGATTTCTATTAATTCTTGTTTATTTACATATGGTCCTAAACCAACAGCGTGTAAAACAACGTTTTCTTTTTTAGAGAAAGTATTTCTTACTGCTTCCTTCACTCGCTTACTTGTATCAAAACCGTCTGTTAAGAGAATGACCATCAAAGGCCATTTACGTTTGGAGCGCGGAATATTTTTCATTATTTCTACACTTGCTTCAATCGCTGAAGCCATATTCGTTCCCGCACCCATCTTCTCTTCTAAATCAACTAAAACTTGCTCAGCGATAGAATTCAAAGCAGTTTTTGATCTTGAATCCATGATAATATATGGTTTGTTTTCGTTTCTAAGTATTTCAGCACTATCTGCAAACATGACAAGACTTACTGTTTCGCCTATCCCAATTCTAGCTTTTTCGCTTAGATATAACAATCCTGCAAAGATTGCCCCGTTTTTTCTTTGTACATTATTTCCTTCTTTGAAGACTTTCAGAAATTGATCTAATTCCTCATTACTAAAGGCAGTTTTAATTCTATCAACTGCGGATTTCACATTCTTAACTTCTAAGTCTCGACCATTCATAGATTTGGAAATATCCATGATTAGTATTGTATTGAACTGCATTGCTCCATCAGGTTTTATGGTTAGAACCCGTGGCTTAGTAAAATCGAAAACTCCAACATCATTCTCATAAAGTGCGGGAGTAATTTTTGCCACTTTGATTAAAGCATTCTTTTCTTTCCACTTTACAGTCAATCCTTCAAAAACAGTGTATGATTCCAAGAATTTCTTTAATTTTGCAATGCTTTTACGAAGACTACCTACTATATGGAAAATATCATTGCTGGAAAGAGGACTTACAGCAAGTGTTACATTTTCAACTTTTATCGGATCCTCAGTAAATAATCTTATGAATAATTTTTCATCCTCACAATTCAATGATTTGTAGATTTCTTCACTAACTTGTATGTACCCTTCTTTTTGTTCTTCGTCAACTATGAATTTAGATGCTCGAGATAATTCCGATGTAGACGATTCCAAAATTACTAATCCAGTAATCTTATCTGTGATTTTTCTTGCATCATTAACTGAAATTTTTGTGAATCCATTTTGTTCTGATTTAAGCTCAACTCTCAAATTAAGTTTTCTCAACTCTTTAGGGACAGATGGAGTAGGAGGGGCTTGTTTTGAAGTCATTTGAGGACCAAACAACTTTCGACCAATATCACTTTTGAACTCAGGTAATTCAGCATCAGTTATTGCTTGACTGATTTCTTCAATGTTTTCATTTTCAGAACTTACAACTGGGGGAACAATCTGCTCACTAGTAGTATTAGAATCAGATGAATGCGTCACATTCTTCTCTTGTTTATTTTCATCTGGTTTTTTTTCCTCTTCAGACATTGTCCCCAGTCCAAACATTGACAGTTTTTAATTAATATAATCATATTTGCTTATTACTTAATTTTGTTTCTCTTTTATGCTCTAGTGTATTATAGAGATTTTGAACAAACAATCATTTCTTCTAATTTGTTCCTAAGAAAGAGAGATTTGGAGAGATAAAACAAGTTTGTTTTTTTGATCCATAGACATGGAATACAAGATAATGTATGCCTTCCTTGCGAAATATTTTCTTGATCATTCTAATGGTATCTAATTCTCCTATTCTCGCAGCATCATCAAAAACTAAAATGAAATTATTCTTATCAATAATTTTTGGCAGAAAATTAGCAATACCAACTCTTGAAAATCTCCTTGTTCCAAAAGGACCATCTACAAGAATAAGCTCATAAGTTGTATCCTCTTCAGTCAAAACCTTTGTTGAATACCAAAGGCATTTACGCCTTCCAATTTTTGTTTGTTCTAATGGTGAACAAATCAATCTGGATCGTTTGCTAGAGAAAATGTCTGACTTTATTTTTTCAAACCATTCTTCACAATCCTCAATTATTGTGATTTCTGATTTTTCATGTTCCTTTACATAACGTGTTGTTAATTTCGTGGATTGTCCCGAACCCAGTTCTAAAATTGTTTTAGGTTTTGTTTTGTGAAGGATTTTAAATAGAAGATATAGTAAGGATGCATTTGCTGCAAAACCATCTGGGAAAAATGTGAAATCATCCCAACCTACCGCTTTTAGATTATAGTAAAAACTCGACAAGTATTGTTGTTCCTTAACAATTCTACCATAGAGCATACGGAAAGATAAGTGATTCAGAATCGTTCTATAGTGTGGTTTTACTTGTATTATTTTTTTCATCTGAATCTCATCACCTTTATATTATCTAAATCAAATACTTGCCACATATTAAAACTTCCTAGAAGATTATCGTAACCATTAAATCCCTTCAAGAAAACTTATTTCATCGTATGAGATATTTTCAGAGGAGATCTAACCAAAGACGCATAAAATCAATTTAAACTTAGAAGGATTACTACATGCATCAACTGAAGAGATTATCTACATTCGCAGGCAAAAAAGGTCCTTTGTTGCTTATTATTATGGATGGAATCGGTCTCGGGAAAGAAGATGATGGTAATGCTGTCTTTCTTGCAAAACCAAAAACCTTAGCTGGAATAACAAAAACATCCAAGAAGAAAAATCTGTATTGCACATTGAAAGCTCATGGTTCAGCTGTTGGTTTAATTTCTGAAGAAGATATGGGCAACAGTGAAGTAGGTCATAATGCTCTTGGTTCAGGACAAGTATATGATCAAGGAATAAAACTCGTTGATACAGCAATAAAGAATGGTTCATTTTACAAATCCAGGGTATGGTTACAACTAACTGAAAAAGTGATTTCTAATAAGGGAACAGTACATCTTATTGGTTTGTTGTCTGATGGTAATGTTCATAGTAATTTCAATCAGTTATTGAGGATTATTGAAGGATTTGCGGAATCGGGAATACAGAGGTTACGTCTGCATCTCTTAACTGATGGAAGAGATGTTCCTGCAAAATCAGCTCTAACTTATATTCGTCCATTAGAGTTACGATTAAACGAAATTATTGAGAATTATGCGATAAAAAATTATGATTATGAAATTGCTTCAGGCGGAGGAAGAATGCATGTTACAATGGATCGTTATGAATCTGATTGGAAAATTGTCCAAAGAGGATGGTTTGCACATGTTCTTGGAAAAATTGAAGAAAAAGAATTAGTGAATGGTTATAGAGGTTATTATCAATCAGCTGAAGAAGCAATTATCCATGCTCGTGAGTGTTTCCCAAAAAAGAATGATCAATTTCTACCACCATTTGTCATTATAGATGCTAAGAAACAACCAATTGGAAAGATTGAAGATAATGATCTTGTTGTAAACTTCAATTACCGCGGGGATAGAGCAATACAAATTAGTAGGGCATTTGAAGAAAAAGAATTTTCTGAATTTGATAGAGAGTACTTTCCGAAAGTTGATTATGCTGGATTAGTTCAATACGACGGAGATAAATTAATCCCAAAACAATATTTTGTACAGCCGGTAAATTTTAGACACATTTTATCTGACTATTGTTGTGCAAATAATATCCCTTCATTTGCTATTGCTGAAACGCATAAATTTGGTCATGTTACTTATTTTTGGAATGGAAATCGTTCTGGTTATGTTTGTATTGAAAAAGAGCAATATATGAAAATCGATTCAGACCCTAACGAAATGATTGCTATACATCCTGAAATGAAAGCAGAAGAAGTTTGTGAGAAAACAATAAATGCTTTACAAAGTGGTGAATTCAAATTCCTTCGTGTGAATTTTGCAAATGGAGATATGGTTGGACACACAGGGAATATTGAAGCAGCGATACAAGCAGTGAAGATTGTAGATAAATGTCTGAATAAACTCATTGATGTTGTTAACAAGCTTGATGGTATTACTATAATTACTGCGGATCATGGAAATTGTGAAGATATGATATTACCTGATGGACGCATTAAAACAGCTCATTCACTTAACCCTGTTGGTTTCTGGATCATCGATAAGAACTGGAAAAAGGAGTATTCAGTTAATCCCAAAGTAAAAAATCCTGGTCTAAGTAATGTTGCAGCAACCCTACTGAATTTATTAGGATATGATAAACCAGCTAAGTATCAAGAAAGTTTGATAAAGTTTGACTAAACGATTTATTTAAGTGGTTTAGCCATATAGGGCATCAACCTTTTGAATCCTCTTTTTGCATAGTACTCTCTTACACCTATGCCACTCGTAACTAAAAGTAATTCACTTCCAGCTTCATCTCTTGAAATCTTAGTTGCTTCTTCAATAAGTTTTGTTCCAAAACCTTTGTGTTGCCAATCTGCTTTTCGATCTGTTTGTGCACCTATTCCAACAACAGATCCATAAACATGGACTTCCCTAATTATTGAAAATGGTTTATCTTTTACAACTGAGATAATTTTATCATTAGATGGATGACGTAATCTTAGAAAACCGAGTATAATATCTTGTGAAGTGTCTTCAAAAGACAAGAAGATTTCTTTTCCTCCTGATGCATTATATTCTCTCCTAACTAATTCGATGCTTTCTTCAGAAGGAAATATCCCTTTTTGCTGTTTGTGCCCTACCTCTCTGCATCTAATGCAGCGACAAACTCTTCCGGATTCCAACAGGAATTTCTGAGCGTATTCTCTTAGGTCACTTTTCTTTGGTCCTGCAAAGATTTTCGTTGCTGGTATATCTCTCAAAACTCGTTTGATCCGCATACTTGGCAAGGTATTTGCTTTGAATTCTGCAACTCGTTTTATCGTTTCAGTGAATGTTAAAGCTTGATATTCTCCTGCCAGATATTCTTCATATAACTTTGTGTTTTCCATTAGCATTAAAGGATATATTTTCAGTTCATCTGGAATGAAGCGAGAATCCGTCATTAGTGTCTTATAGCTTTCTAATTCTTCTTCCCAAGAGATTCCTGGTAATCCAGCCATCATGTGAGCTGTTACTTTTAAGCCCAGATCTCGTATTTTTTTAAAAGCATTTGCTACATCTTGAACTGTGTGACCACGATTAATTCTTTCATAGACCTTATCACTTACTACTTGTACTCCTAATTCTACTCGAGTAATTCCCCAATCAAGTTCTCTTTTCAAATTTTCAAGCGAACAGGTATCAGGTCTTGTTTCAACGGTAATGCCAATGCATCTTCTCTTACTTTTTTCAGCAGCACTAATTGCTTCTTCCATTGATTTTGTGTTCTTTTTTGTAACTCCATCAAGACACCCTTTTATGAAGAATTCTTGATAATCTAATGGTGCTGCTGGCAAAGTTCCACCCATTAAAATCAAATCTATTTTGCTGGTGTTATGACCTATTGCTTCAAGTTGTTGAAGTCTTGCTAGAACTTGTTCTTTAGGATCATAATCATACATTTTTCCCCTCATAGCTGCCGGTTCAAAACCTGTGTAGGATTGTGGACTGTCTTGTTCTGGTCCTCCAGGACACATAGTACACTTGCCATGGGGGCATGTAAGAGGTTTACTCATAACTGCGACTACAGCAACACCTGATAAAGTTCTACTTGGTTTTTTTATTAGAAAAGGCAAAACTAGTTCTCGTTCATCCTCTGTTGCCATCTGCAATATATCACTGTTTCTTGGAAATGAATCAAGAGAGTATTTTTTACAAATATCTCGTTTTATTTTTGCGAGATCCTTTCTTGAAATTGGAGGATTTTTTAACAAGATCTCAACGATTTCTCTGTATGCTTTCTTTACCAAGAACCACAATCCTCCTAATTATATGAAAGATATTTTCTTCTTGCATTCTCAAAATGATTTTACTATAAAATATCCATTTAAAATACTAAAAGATTGTTAAGGAAGGGTATTTGACATACCCATATTAAGAAAAAATCCTTATCGTCTTCTTCGTCTGGCACTTGATTGTTGACCAGTTGGGATACCCTTTACGTAGCGTTTGTAGTAGTTGTGTTTGTTTCTAAGTCTTGGAGATCTTGAAACGTGATGTTTTTGTTCTACTTTTGGGGTTTGGTTTCTAACTTTACCGGCTTTTTGTACTGAACCGTGTGTCATGTTTATTCCTCTAAGCTCATTCTTTGAATGAGTTGCTTTTTAGTGTTTCGATTCTCACCATATTAAAAATCTTTTTACTTTATTGGAAAGCTTCTTTCATTATATTAAACTAAACCTTCTCAGAAATTCTAATCGATGAAAAAGCAGTTTCTATCCATCTAAGATATGAACTAATCATTGCACGCAAAGATATGAAATCAACTGCAAAAAAAGACATAACTAAAGTATTTTTATCTTTAATTTTTATATCCGTTTTTCCTCTTGGATTAATCATAACAGATGTTTCAGGTTTAAGTGCATTATAAACTGCTGCTATCTCCTCTGAGCTTTCTGATTGAATAATTAATTCAGAGGTGAATTCCATTGGTTCCGGAATTTTTTGTGTCTCTTTTCTTCCTTCGGTAATATGAAATCCCCCAGCAAATTAAAATTATTCATTGGATTTGGATTTTCTTTCTCTTATCTTTCCTAGTCCAATTACGTTCATTAGCGAACGTATTGCTTCTCCTTTTTTACCCAAAAAAACATCTGAAATCGAAATTCGAGGACCAATCATTTCTTTTGTTTCGATTTGTTGAAAATCTAAGATAATCAAATCTTCTTTAGTGTCTGCAAATATAATTGCTATTCCTTTCATTTTCGCATCTCGAGGTAATTCTCTTTTTCGCTCAAAATTGAAAAACAAGGACAGCATTGTGTATAATTGTTCACCGAAATCAGATTTACTTTGATTAAGAACTTGTAACTTTGACTCAGCGGTGAAAACTGATCGCCCTCTTCGTTGCTCTCTTGCTAGACTTATTCCTTTTATTCTTAATCGATAATCTCTTTCCATTAATTGGCCTTCATCTAGTTTATAGAACTTAACTAGACTAGGATTGCCTTTTTTCTCATGGACAATTAATAATCGAATAATCCCTAAAACAGCTAGTTCATCAGCTAAATCATTTAGACTGCAAGACCCTCTTGTAAAATGAAAAGACCAAGGGATAACCCGTACTAGATCACGAATAAAGGACCGTGTTCTCTGACTGGGTTTCCTTGATGTAGTTAGAACGAACTTTTCATAGGGAGCAATGTCTCGTTCAGTCATTTCCTTGACTTACCAAGCCGTTGATCTTCTAAACTCAATGTAGTTCTAGCTGCAGTTCTTCCAGTTGGTGTTACTGGAATCCAAGCTCCTCCTGCAAAGCTTAAACCGCATTTCTTGCAATTCCAAATCCCAACGGATTTTCGTTTCACTCTGGGACTTGCACAACTTGGGCATTTGTGTGTTGCATTCATGCTGTTTTCTACTTTTAGGAAGCGCTTCTTTAGCTGTGAACCATATCGAGGACCAAAACGACCTGTGGAACCAACTTTCTTTGTTTTTCTTGTCAATATTTCCAACCACTTTGTTTTTAATTTTAATTTCCTTACTATGTTTCTTCAGACCAAGGATATGCATTCGCGTCTGTGATTTTATCTAGGTTGCTTCTTATTTCTTTCGTTCTTTCTGATGCTATGTCAATGCTTTTCTTGAGCTCTTCTACTGTGAAGGTTCCGTTTTCACCTTTTTGTGTTGCACAGATTTTACCATCGTCTCTGAATGCAAAAGTGATTCTTGCGTCTTCAATACCTTCTTCTTTCAAGACAGGATCAACAATAATGTGTTTTCCAATCTTTCCGAAAGTACAGCTAACTGGTATGTAATCCAACTTTAATGGATGAGTAGTTTCTAAGAGTTCAACGTCTTCATTGCCTTCCTCATCGGTGACAATTTTGAAATCTGGAAGTTGAGCATTCATTAATGCGGCAACTGCTGCAATGTTACAGGCATCAAATAGGTTACCATCATGATCTAACACATAGAGATCAATGAAGATAATCCAGACCTTTTTCCCAGAAATAATTACTAGGGAATCGTTGTTTACACATTTAGACTCACGAATAGCTCTGTCTGTTACTCTAGCAAGCTCGATAGCTTTTGCTCTAGGAGGACCAGATTCGAATATTGGTGAAGCTATAGGAACTAATTCTACAGTTGTAGTAACAACACCTGAATCAGGAGTATCAGGGAAAGGTGAGCCGATTTGAGCTTTAACTCCAGCAATAACTTTAGTGCGACCAATTTTTACGATTGCACTGCCTTCAGCTTTAGGAACATAACCAGGAATGATTGTTATTTTTCTAAATTCATCAAAGACTCGACCATCAGTTCTTTTTCCATGATCCAATAATGATTGTATATGTTCTTTTTCTACTAAACTAATTAAATTGGTATCTGCCATTATTTAACCTCCAAAATCATTTCTTTTCCGCCTTTTCTTTAGGGGAGGTTTTCTTCTTATCAAGAATTTTCTTGTCAGATTTCTTATCTGCTTTCTTTTTATCTTCTTTTTCAGCAGATTGTTCTTTTGCTTTTTTATCGTCAGTTTTCTTCTTTGGATCTTTCTTCGCTGAATCTGTTTTCTCATCCTTTGTCTTTGCTGAGGTTTTCTCTTCCTCAGAAGCTACTTCATCCAAAGTTTCTATGACTTCTTCTGTAATACGAGAGTATTTTGTTGTTAGAGCGTCTCTTTGCATCTGGTAGATTTTCTTACTTGCTGGAATTAACATATCCAAAGCTTCTTTGTATTCCTTAGGTGAGAACACTCCATCAGATTGTAATAAAACAACATCACCAGTATGTGGGAGATAAGCAAATGGAAGATCTCCATCTCCTTCTTTATCTTCAACATCATCTAAATCAAGTACAACTTGACCTTCTAAAATGCCTGCAGCAACTCCAGCAACTAAATCTTTCATTGGCACACCTGCATCAGCTATTGCTAAGGAAGCTGCGCATACAGCTGCACATCTGGATCCACCATCTGCTTGAATAACTTCAACGAACACGTCGATAACAGATCGAGGATATAAGTAATCAAATACTGCGGGTTTTAGTGCTTCGCCTAAAATTTTAGATATCTCTCGCTCCCTTCGTTTTGGAGCGGGACTTTTTCTATCTGGAACAGAGAATGTGGCCATTCGATATTCACATCTAATTAAGGCCCTATCTGGCATTGCCATATGTTTTGGATGTAATTCTCTAGGACCATAAACTGCTGCTAATATTTTATTTCTACCCCAAGTGATTAAACATGAACCATCGGCACGATCTAAGACGCCTACTTCAAATTTTATTTCTCGTAGCTCATCCTTTTTTCGACCATCGTGTCGAATTCCATCTTTTGTTATTAATATTGTTTTTTCTTTTTCATTAGCCATTTTTTTCACCGAAACATTCGTAATAGCTTTTTATGCTTTCTTTTCCTCAGCAGATTTCTTTTCCGCTGGTTTCTCAACTTTAGCATTCTGTGCTGGGGGTTTTCTATCCTTAACCATTTCTTCTAAGAATTCTTTCACCCTATCTGTTAAGCCTGTTGTATGAGCTTCACGATCAATTTTCTCGATGGCTTGAAGCACTAAAAATTCATCTTCAAAGTTATTTCCTTTGAACCATACACAACCATTTTGTCCAACTATCATTCGACAGTTAGTGTATTGTTTGATGGTTGAAATCATGCTTCCTCTTCTACCAATTAATCTTGGTATTTTTGAAGGACTGACTTTTATCACTCTACCACCTGTAAGCTTTCCTAAGTATGGACCGCTTTGGGATCGATTATCACTTCTTAGTGTTAATGTTGGATCTCGAGTTCTGTCAAAGGAAAAAATCTTAGCGACTACAACGTCTCCAACATCGAGAATTTTCCTTGTTTGATCTTTTACTGGATCAAATCGTCTGTCAAGAGATGTTGAAGTTCTTAAAATTCCAGGATAAGGACTTTCTATATCTACTACCCAAGAACTTAATGAGACATCTGTAACTTTCCCTACAACCAAATCTCCAACTCGTGGAAAGTACTTTCCTTTTAAAGAAACAACACTAATATGATTGTCTTTTATTGTTACAAGACCTATAACTTGTGAGACAATCTGTTTTTCTTTTCTATAGACATTAGACCCAATTTGGTATTCCCCTTCAGCTATAACTTCACCGGGTGTGACCATGGATCTATCTTTTACTAATATGGACATTCATAATTACTCCTTATTATCAATATTTTCTTTATTCACTTTTTCTTTCTACAATCTTTACTTCGGCTTTACCCTTGGTTAATTGATTGATTTTGTCTAGAAAATCAGCTTGTTTACCAGAAGGCATCTCAATTTTAGCATACCATGTACCATCATTTCCCCATTGATCTTCAATTATCTCACCTGCACCTGCAACAAGGCTAAAAGCAGGACCTGTAAAATCAGGAGTTACTTTAACAGCTAATACAACTGATTCTAATCTGATTGGAATAACAGCTTGAATTTGTTTAATAATATCTTTAGCTTGTTTCTCAGGAGGTAAAATATAATCTATGTTCACGCCAGCTTCATCCATTGCAGATTCAATACGAGCAGGGGGGTGTGGTTTATTTGTTTGAGGATTGATACAATGAATATGTATGAAGTTAATTATTTCATCTATCTTATCTTTCAAAAGCTTCTTTCTTTGTGCTTGTGTTAATTGTAAGGCACCCTTTTCGAGGATGATTTTTACTATTTCCTCTTCACTATCGGTTTCAAAAGTTTGTTCTAGAATTACCTCGGAAGCTTTCTCTCCTTTTGTTGCGTTATGAAAAACCATGTAGCCTTCTACAATATCATTTAATGGTATTTCTTCACCCTTTTTATAATTCAACGCAGCTTCAGGATCCACGATAATTTCAAATTTCTGATTACGGTAAGTATATCTAACAAGAGCTTTCTTTTCAAGATCAATAAATTGCCGTCTTTCACCTGAATCGTGGGACATAATTTTCACCTAGTTTTTTCTATTTAGCTCACTTCTTGTGAGGTTTGTTAAAGCAAAAATTTCCTTGTTTATCCCTTGATTCTTTCCAATGAAAAGATGCTTTCTCTCAACTTGAATCAAAAGGATGCTGATTCCAGTCTTCGAGATTATAGGGACTCAACCCAATCGAAAGAGTAAATGTATAGGAGATCGAAATCTTCCTATGTAACTATGTTTAGGTTGAATTTAGTGGTTTTTTTTGCCTTGCATGTCAATTTGAAATATCAAGGGTAAATAAGTTTTACTTAAAGAGTGAATAGAAAATAACTTTTTTTAATAAAAAAAACTGATTCTGTTCAATGAAACGAATAAAAAACATAGTTTTAAAATAAAAGAATAAAGAGAGAAGAGTACTACTTATTGTGTTTTTGCAGTAACTTCTTCTTTTGGTGTACTTGACATAATAAACCATAGGGTTATCAAAACAACTCCAAGTGCTGTTCCACCAAATACTACCCATTTAATTGTGAAATTACCGGTGTTTCCAATAAATATTGCTGGAAGCAAAGTAATTATCATAGTAATCATGACTTCTGCCCAACCAGGCAAGGCATTCATTTTTTCGCGAATACTACCAATTAATAACAGAACGAAGAAATAGAATCCCCAGAAAAGTAAAATTACTAAGGAGAACATTACACCATCTTTAAATAACCACTCCAATCTTGGAGCAGGATTCTCTTCTATATTATAGAATGAAATGAATATGATCAGTGCTAATATAAGTACTAAGAAAATTGATGAAATTAGGATTGTTCGATTAGTTTTATTTCGCCATACTGACATGGTTTTTATGCAACTCCGAATATGTTTACGCTCTATTCAGGTCTAATTCTTGAATTTCTTTCTGCTTTAAAATTTTTATCATTTATTTAAGTATTGTTTATATTAGTATTGAATTGGTATTGGAAAGATAAATATTTGGCAAATGAAACAAAACTCAAACAAAATCTTGACAAGTAAAAGACTTTAAACCAAAAAATGTATTAAAAGTATAGTTATAACATAATTACAGTTTATTATCTCGGGGCAATTACATGACAAAGAAGAGTAAGAAAACCTCTGATGTTTGGAGACCTGATGTGTACATTTGCAATGATTGCAATCATCGTTTTGATAAAGCAGAATATATCCAGATTGAAGAAGATGGTCTAGTCTTTCAAAGAACTGCATGTCCAAAGTGTAAAAGTGAAAATATTCGTGTCTCTTCATGGTCTGAAGAGGATTTTCAGAAAGAATGAACAATAATTTCTTTTTTTCTTTTTCCCTTTTTTTCGGATTTATTTAATTCACTCTTTCAAATCCAAAGATGATTGTTACAAGAAACAAACCTACACCTACAAAAATTATCCAGAAACCAGCATTTGTTACCATCGGAGCTGAGAATCCATAGTACATAATTAGGCCAATTATCATAGAAATCAATGCAAGAGAAACAAATGTAATAGTAAAACCACTAATTCTTATGAAGGAACGCCAAGTTACCTTGCGTTTTGGTTCAACAAAAATCTCTTGTTCAAGGTAGGATTGTAATTTTTCATCTTGTGTGGGTTCTTCACTATTTTCTATAGTGTCATTTGTTTCAAGCATATTCTACAATATAGAGACAATATTTCATAATGGTTTCGGATAATATGGCAAAATTAGATGATCCTTGGAAAACCATAATATCAAAAAACCTTTAAAGCATTCTGAGAGTTTCCGAACATCAAAAAGGCAATCAGATTTTATCTACCTTTCATTTTAATACCCGAGGTTACAACAAAATGGCCCTTTTCAAAGAAGTAAAGACCTTTGTACACTTACCAAAGATAGAAGAGAATATACTGAAATTTTGGGAAAAAGAAAAGGTATTTCACAAACTCAGAGAGGATCGAAAAGACCTCAAGAAATACATCTTTCTGGAAGGTCCTCCCACTGCCAATGGTTTGCCACATGTTGGTCATGTTTTAACAAGATGCTTGAAGGATTTATATCTTAGATACAAAACAATGAATGGTCTCTATGTGTTTCCACTAATTGGAGGTTGGGATTGTCATGGGTTACCTGTGGAAATTGAAGTGGAAAAGCAATTGGGATTAAACTCAAAACCGGAAATTTTTGATTACGGTGTTAAAGAGTTTAATAATATGTGCAGAAAATCCGTCATGAAGTATGTGAAAGATTGGGAAGAAATGACCAAGCGAGTTGGTTTCTGGATAGACATGGATAGAGCCTATATTACTATGGAAGATTACTATATCGAATCTGTTTGGTGGAGTTTGAAAGAACTTTGGAAGAAAGGTCTTCTAATTAAAGGTCACAAAGTAATTCCTTCTTGTCCAAGATGCGAAGTAACTCTTAGTAGTCATGAATACTCCCAGGGTTTGAAGGAAACAGAAGATCCTTCTATAACAGTAAAATTCAGTGTTGAAGGTCAACCAGATACATTCTTTCTAGCATGGACAACAACACCTTGGACTCTCATTTCCAATGTAGGTCTGGCTGTAGGTAAGAAAATTGATTATGTAAAGATTAAACGAGAGAATGAAATTTACTATCTCGCTAAAGATAGATTATCGGCACTTTTTCCAGAAAAAGATTATGAAATACTTGAGACAATGAAAGGAAAAGATCTCGAGGAGATGAAGTATATACAACTTTTTCCTTATGCTAAACTTCCAGCAAAGGATAAGAGCAAAGGATTCAGAGTTGTTGCAGCTGATTTCGTTAGCACAGAGGAAGGGACAGGCATTGTTCATACAGCACCTGCCTTCGGACCTGAAGATTATGAATTGGCTCTTCAGAAAGATTTGCCATTCTTGCAACCTGTAGAAACCAATGGAAAATTCAAAGAAGAAATTACTCCTTGGGCTGGAATGTTCATTAAGGATGCTGATAAGTTCATATTAAAAGCGCTAAGAAAAGACAATCGGTTGGTTACAGATAAAATAGAAAAACATACTAGCGGTTTTTGTTGGCGTTGTAAAACACCTACTATGTATTATGCTCGAGAGGCCTGGCTTATCAGAATGAGTACTCTACGAGAAAACATTCTTGCTACAAATGAACAAATTAACTGGGTTCCTGCTCATTTAAAACATGGACGTTTTGGTGATTTCTTAGACAATATTGTTGATTGGGCTTTAAGCAGGGAAAGATTCTGGGGTTCTCCGCTACCTATTTGGATTTGCACCTGTGGAAAAACTGAATGCATTGGTAGTGTTGAGGAATTAAAATCTTTTATGAAGAAAGATCTACCAGAAGATTTCGAACTTCATCAACCTTGGATTGACGAAATCGATCTTTATTGTCCAGAGTGTAAAAAGAAGATGAAACGTGAACCTTTCGTTATCGATTGTTGGTATGAATCTGGTGCTTCTCAATTTGCTCAATGGCATTATCCTTTTGAAAACAAAGAGAATTTCGAGAATCACTTTCCAATTGATTTTATTACCGAAGCTATTGATCAAACTAGAGGTTGGTTTTATACTCTTCTTGCGATTAGTACTGCTTTATTCGACAAACCATCTTATCTTAATTGTCTTACAATGGGACATGTTCTCGATAAGCAAGGCGTAAAAATGAGTAAACACGTTGGAAATGTAGTCCAACCATCTGAGGTTTATGAGAAAATTGGTGCAGACCCAATGAGATGGTATTTCTTTTCATCTCCTGTTTGGAATCCTACTAGGTTTTCAGAAGAAATCATTGAGGATGCCCGAAGACGATTCTTTAGCACATTATGGAATGTTTATTCATTCTTTGTTACTAACATAAATATTGACAATATTGATCCAAGAACAATTGACAGCAAGGTATCTGAGAGATCCGTTCTTGATCAATGGTTAATATCAAAATTAAATTCCCTAATAATTATTGTAAGAGATCATTTAGATAATTTTCAATCTCATAAGGCAGCTGCAGTTATTGATCAATTCATAGTTGAGCAATTAAGTAATTGGTACGTCAGACGTTCTCGAAGGAGATTTTGGAACACAGAAATTACAAAAGATAAGAATGATGCCTTAATCACATTATACGAAACATTAGTCACTCTATGTAAGCTTCTTGCACCTTTCATTCCATTTGCTACAGAAGAAATTTATCAAAACCTAGTGAAAAGACTGTACAAAGAAAAGGAGAAAGAGAAACATCTAAGTGTACATTTTGAATCATTTCCTGAGAAAAATGCAAAAGTCATTGATCCTCAACTTGAGGAAGCTATGGATTTATCTATAGCAATTGTTGAAGCTGGTAGAGCTGCACGTGCAAAAGCAAATATCAAAGTTAGATTGCCAATTCAAGAATTAATTATCGTATGTTCTAGTCCTGAACAAAAAATGGCAAAACAATTCTTAAATGAAATCATGGAAGAATTAAATGTAAAGAAAGTAATTTTCCAAACTGAACTTTCTGAAATGGTTGAGTATTCATTTAAGCCTAAATTCAAAATGCTAGGACCAATTTTTAAACAAAATGCGCATATTGTAGGAGAGGCAATTAAGAATCTCTCTGGAAAGAAAGCTCTAAAAGCTGCACAAGAACTCAGAAAAAATCAGGCCTTTACTCTTGAAACAGAAGAAGGATCATTCAAAGTACTTGAGGAACACATTGAAATTATCTCAAGCGGTAAAGAGGGTTATGCAGATGCTGCTTATGATGGAGGGCAAGTGTTTATCAACACTGAGCTAACCCCAGAATTAATCCAAGAAGGTTTAGTTAGAGATATTATAAGACGAGTACAATCCATGAGGAAAGAAGCTGATTTAGAATATACTCAAAATATCAAATTATATTTCAAAGGAGACAACGAAATCAAAGAAGCAATCGAAAAATGGGGAGACTACATTAAAACTGAAACTCTATCTGTGGAAATAAAAACAAGCTCAGTGAAAACCGGAATTTCCACTGATTGGGAAATCGATGATAAAAAAATAATCCTTACAATTGTTCCTATCAAGAATTAATGACCAAATGGAAAGAGTATTAAAGCAAACCTATTACGACTGAAAATAGGAATTATAAGGAAACTCATAACAAAAGGAGACAAAAAACTTGGCAAGAATTGTTGGAACATACAAAATCCTACCAGAAGATCCAGAAACAAAACCTGCAGTAATTAAGGAACGAATTATTAAGGCACTCCCAGAAGACATGAAAGTAACTGCAAGTGGTGAAAGACCAATTGCATATGGGCTAGTTGCTCTTGTTGTTGACATTAATTTTAAAGAACAAGACGGATTACAAGATCATCTAGAAGAAGTATTAGCAGGTATTGAAGGCGTTAGCGAAATAGAAGCTTTACAATTATTTAGATTGTAAGAAAATCTAAGCTATTTAGTAGAGAACTATTTCTTTATTCTAATTTTATTTTTAATTTTCTAAAATACGGATGAATTCCTTTGGAATTGTTATAAAGATTTTCTGACCCTTTTTAGGTAACGTTTCAATCAGAGAACTTGTTATTTGTACTTCTAAATCAGTGGAATCTACAGTCACTATTAAATCAATATAAGGTCCACCAAAAGATGATTTCTTAATAGTAGCTGGAAATTCATTTGTCTTATTCATTTTGTCATATGAAATATTGATATGTTCTGGGAAAATAGCTAATATACCTTCAGTTATTTTTGAATCATCTGGATCATGAATTTCTAACAAACCAAAAGAGGTTTCAAACAAAAATTGTCCTTTTTTCTTCCTGAGAATTCCAACTATAAGATTTGTAACACCAAGGAATTCAGCTGTGAATTGCTTTTTTGGATTTAGATAGAGTTCTTGAGGTGTTCCAATTTCAACAATTTGTCCTTCATTTAGGAGAATAATTCTATCTGAAACTTCCATTGCTTCTTTCTGATCATGAGTAACATAAATAGTTGATACCTGGACTTTTTGCTGAATTTCTCTTATTATATCTCTTAATGACTCTTTTAAGGACATATCAAGTGCTGAGAGTGGTTCATCTAGTAGTAATAGTGAAGGTTCTGGAGCTAATGCTCTAGCTAAGGCAACACGTGATTTCTCTCCACCACTTAATTCTCGTGGGTATCGTTTGCCCTTACCCGTTAATCCTACTAAATCCAGCATCTCTACAACTCTAGAGATAATATCCTCTTTTATCCACTTTCTTGTTTCTAAACCGAAAGCAATGTTTTCAGCTACAGTCAAGTGAGGGAATAAGGCATATGATTGAAAAACAAATCCAATATTTCTATCCTCGGTTGGCACATTCGAGATGTCAACATTATCAAACAGAATTTCACCAGTATCAGATTCAATTAATCCCGCAATTAATCGTAGAACAGTAGTTTTTCCACTACCACTGGGACCTAAAAGTGTTATAAGCTCACCATCTTTTAATTTAAAGCTAATATCCTCTATTGCGATGGAATCCTCAAATGCTTTACTTATTTTTCGAACTTCGATTGATGGCATTGCTTTAACCTTTTATTTTCGTTGAGCTATTAACTTGAATATATAGTATTATTTTGTAATATATCATATTTACCTTTAAAATTTATAATCCATTAATATAATAGGATTATAATAATTACTGATGGTCTTAGAATATGAAATTGGAGCAATCTGGAAAAAAAACATTGAGAATTTTAAGTTTATTAGCTCCAATCGTACTTATTGTTTTATTTCTCTTGTTTCCAGTGTTCTCGGTTTTAATCTCAAGTTTTGTAGACGGAGATGGTTTTACTTTTCAATATCTTGGAGGTATTCTAAGAGATGTTTTTTATTACAAGTTATTTGCCTTCACATTTTCTCAAGCAACTCTAAGTACGGTAGTTTCATTAATCATTGGCATTCCAATAGGTTATTTCTTTGGCAAGTATGAGTTTAAAGGAAGAAAGATTTTGTTGACTTTTTTCACCGTTCCATTTGTATTGCCTTCTGTTTTGGTTGGTATGGGATTCCTGGGTATTTTTGGTGAACAAGAATCGAATGGCACGCAATTAATTCTCATCGTCCTTGCTCATGCGTTCTACAATATTCCATTATTTGTTCATTACATCTCTGCTTATTACAAAAATTTTGACAAGAATATAATAGAAGCAGCCAAAACATCGGGTAGCCGAAATTTTCATTTATTGTTTAGAGTGTTTTTACCTCTTTTCCTTGTACCAATTCTTTCAGCCTCTATTCTCACCTTTGTATTTTGTTTTCTTAGTTTCGGAATTATCATTATTTTAGGTAATTTCAGAACACTAGAAACACAAGTGTTTTCAGAATACAGAACTGGTGAAACTAATTTAGCTGCTGCTCTTGCTTTACTGCAATTATTTGTGATTCTAGCGATAGTTTTACTGTATTTATTTTATATGCGAAGACAAACTCGCAGAGAAAAAACAATAACAACAGGAAGTATGAAGGGAGAACCTTTTAATTTTAGAAAATTTTTCAAGTCAAAATTAAATATCTTACTTTTTGTAGTTTTATTATTTGGTCTAATATTAGAATTAGCTCCGATGATTACCATTTTTATCAGATCCTTCTGGGATCCACAAACAGCTTCTTTCACGTTTAATAATTTTAAAACGATCTTTACTTTACAAGTGAATAATTATGTAGGAACGTCTATACCAAAAACAATGCTAAATACTTTGCTTTTTGCTTTAGGATCAACAGCTATTGCAGTATTTCTTGCGGTAATTACTGTCGCAGCATTAGGAAAACAAAGACGTAGAAAACGATCAATATCTTATGAATTAATCACTTATCTCCCAATAGCAATTTCTTCTCTAACACTATCTTTAGGCATTCTACAAACTTTCTTGAAATCGGATTTCTTCAATAGTAATCCTTGGATTTTCATAATAGTTAGTCATGGTTTACTGGGGTATCCATTCGTAACGAGAGCTTTGCTAAATGGTTTGAATACTATTGATCCCGAAATTATCGATTCAGCAAAAACATTAGGTGCAAAGTGGACATACAAATTAAGAAAGATATACTTACCATTATTATTACCATCAATAATAGCTGGTATTGCTTTTTCATTTGGTTTAAGCATTGGAGAATTTACTGTTGCAAACTTTTTCTACTTAAATAATAGCTCAATCGCAACTCTAACTGTTGCACTCTATCAATTAAGAGCTGTAAGACAATTCGGTCCATCTAATGCTGTTGGAGCATTATTAATGCTTATTTCATATGCTGCTTTCTTCATTCTAGAAGCCTTAGGTGCTCGAGAGAAAACAGCTTCAAAAATATCTGTTATTTAGTCAATAATCAAATGGAGGTTGTTTTTTCAACACTTTCTTCTTTGCTTTATCTCTCTCTTTTTTCCTCAGACCATATTTCCAACCTTTCGGAATAATGAGATTGACTGCATCAGGTATATATTGAGTTTCAATTCGTATGGCATTTCTCGAGGGAATTTCTCCTTCGGACTCCCACACGTGAGGTTCTTCGCTCTCAATAACTACATGCTTACCTCGTAGTATCTCAACTTTATCGTTTGGTATATGGTTACCATTGATGGCTTTTAGTATTAGTTTGACAAGTCCGAAACCTTTGAGGTCCCTAGCTATGAGAATAGCAAAATCACCTTTTCTCGGATGGTTTTCAGGCAACATTTCGAAATCACTGATGCAGTCCGTTATAGATACTGCAAAAGTAGAGAGATTAATTTCTCGGACAGTTTTATTATCAATAGTCACTTTTGTAGGATGAGGTTTGTAACCCATTGCTACCCTTATTGCTGCATAAGCATAACCAAGTTCTCCATGAGCCCATTCAAACCGATCATATAGGGCTGCAGAAGTTTGCCCAATAAAAGCACCATTAATCATTTCAATGAAGTATCTTTCTGTATCTCCTTTTAGAAGTCCGACTGGGAATCTTTCATGATATCCTTCTGCGATGATTTCAAAAGCTCGTTTTATATCTTTAGGAATTCCGTGTGTCTTATGTGAATCACAAGCACTCCCACCAGGGATCATTCCTACTTTTATATCAGTTTTAACAGCGACATTGACTAACTCATTTAGAGTTCCATCTCCACCAACAGCAATCAATGTTTTGTGTCCATTTTTCACTGCTTTTTGAGCAATTGGAATTCCATCACCAATTTTGGTTGTAAACTCATATTCAATGTCTCCAAAGATGTCCTTTGCAATCTCAAGAATATTATCTACTTTTTTGCCTAATCTCTTATCATCAGCATGTGGATTTATTACCAAAAAGGGAGTATTATCTGCCATTTAATTACTATCTCCATAAATCAACGAGTTATATTTCCTTTATTACTCAAATTTATAATTGTGTCGCTTAGTTTAAAAAGAACAGAAAAAATATTTTTTCTAGAAATTGAATTCCCTATGTATTCGAATGAGTTTTCCTGATTTAGCATTTCTAATTGGTGGTTCAAATTGTATATCTATACTTGGTACTTGACAACCATAGGTCGTAAAGACGTTTTGTATATTTTTTCGAAGGTTTTCTAATAATGATTCTTTATCGATCTCTTTCGTTCTAGTTTGTATTCGAAGTAAAAGTTTGTTGAAACTTTTTTGAATAGCTTGATATTCATCGATTTTATTAGAACTCATAATTATTGCTCTTCGAATATAATCTGGATAGATAAACTGTAACTCTTCTGAGTCTGTTCTAGGTGCCCAAAAAAGATCGTCAGATCGACCTTGAATTTGATCTATTACACGAAATGAGGACCCACATTTGCATTTGTTTGGTGAGATAGTTATAATATCATTCAGCTCGAATCTAATTATTGGTTGTGATTTTTTATGAAGATCTGTTACAATCATTTGATAAGATGGTTCTCCGGGGATAGTTTGATTTCCTCTTGTATCAAAGGTTTGTACAAAAACAAGATCTTCATTTATATGCAGAGAACCGTATTTGCATGTTAAAGCTATAGACCCTTCGCTCCCTTGATATATTTGATGTACTGGAGTTTTGAAGACACCCTCAATCTCTTCTTTTATATTTGGTTCGAGTACCTCTGCATAAGAAACCAATCTTTTAGGTTTTATACTCAGCCTTTTCTCTTTCACTTCTTTCGCTAAAATCTTCAGCATAGAAGGAGGTGCAGATAAAATATTCGGTTGGAATTTCTGAAGTTTTTTTCTGATTTCTTCCAATGTAAATAACAAACTAATATGTGTTAATCGCTGACCAAATTTGCTTACTTGGAAAGCAGGGGTAGTAATTCGAAGGAGAAACGCCCATTTTATTCTCAATATCCTTGGAAAACTGAAACGTGCAAAAAATGCTGCTTGTAAGTATCTCTCTTCAGATGGACTAGTAATAACTATGCCTTTACTCCCACTCGTGCCAGAAGACATAGCAGCATTGAATCCGTGAAATCTTTCATTATAATTCTGTTCTTGTTCGATTCTTTCTAAGAAAATAATTAATTTGTCCTTGTTTAAACCAACAGTATTATAATCAGCAAAATTATCCATCATTATTTTCTTATTTACTGTTGGGAGATTCCAAATATCACTTGCATCACAACCTGAATAATGTCTCTTAAAAAAAGGAGATTTGGTGATTGCGAATTTGACGATTTCTCGTCCTTTTTTTAATTGATAATCATGTAGTTGATTAGCATTCATTCTTTTGAATCGACTTTTGCATGACAAATAAAAACGTATGAAAGAATTAGTCTCATCAACCATTTAGCATCAGATTAATTATACATTTATCTCTAAATAAAATAACTTTGCTTAGATGTCAGGGGAATCTTAATTAAAACTAAAGAATTCATCAATTATTTTCTCAGCGATTACTCTTTTTGATGATAAAGGTAAATCTGTAATATTGTCATTCTTTTTAATTAAAATAACTTCATTGGTTTTGCTTTCAAACCCTTGATCTGGTTTATCAAGGAAATTTGCTACAACCATATCAATTTGATAATCTTTCAAACTTCTTTGTGCTTTTTCAATTAATTCGCTTTTAGTAGCTTTTACTTCAGCTTTAAAGCCAACTATTCTTGCTTTCGGAAACTTTTGTTTCACATGAGCAATTATTTTTTGTGTTGGTTCTAGTTTCAGAGTAAGAGATTCTTTTCTAGAAGGAATTTTCCCTTTTTGTTTTTCAGGCTGATAATCTCCAATGGCTGCTGCAGATATGAATAGATCTATTTTTTTCTGCTTATTTATTACTTCTATAATATCTTGAGGTGTTTCTATTGATTCTACTTTTATGGTTGGATTATTTATTGGTAGGTTTGTTGGACCTAAAATTAATGTAACTTCAGCTCCTCTACTTGCAGCTTCTTTTGCTATCTCTATACCCATTCTCCCTGTACTTGGATTGCTAATGAATCGTACTTCATCAATCCAAATTCTTGTTGGTCCTGCTGTGACTACTACTTTTTTTTTTGCTAAATCATTTTTCGAGAGCATTCCGATAATGGTTTCAAGAATTTCATCATTTTTCGCAATTTTAGCTTTACCTTCTTCAATTCTTGGACCTATAAAAGTAACACCTACATCTTTCAGTTGTTTGATATTTTTAATTACCATAGGATTATCGTACATGGTTCCATGCATCGCTGGGACAATGGCAATAGGGATTCCTGTACCAAAAGCAGTTGTTGCAAATGTTGTCACTGGTGTATCATCAATACCTTGAGCGATTTTTCCAATAGTATTCGCTGTTGAGGGAGCTATTAGGAGAAGGTCTGCTTTGTCAGGATGCTGACCACATAAATGAACATGTTCTATTTGACCGGTAAGTTTTGTAATAACAGGATTACCAACTGCCCATTCTACCAAATCAGGTTGAATTAACTCCCTTGCAGCTGATGACATTACTACAAAAATCTCAGCTCCATTCCTCATGAGTAATCGAGCTAGGTTTACAATTTCTAGTACTGCTACACTCCCAGTCATTCCAATAACGATTCTTTTTCCAGATAATAGATCAGATTTTGAGCCTGTTATCTCGAGTATTGAGGAATGTTTGGTAGGCTTGAATCTTGACATTATTATTACTCCTTGTTTATTATCGATTTGAGGTCGTTTAAGAATTTATCAATTACTTCTTTAGTAACATGAGGCATTACAACTATCCTCATCCAATTCGCATAGATTGATAGATGCCATCCCTTTTGTTCCAGTTCTTTTACTAATTCTTCTTTTGATAACTGTTTGCATGTGAATCCCACAATATTCAACTTAGGTTCAAATGCAAGCTCAATTTTGGGAATTTCTTTCAATCTTTGAGTTAGATATTTTGTAACATCCAGTGATTCTTTAACTCGATCAAGAATATAAGATTCACCTAGTTTTTTCAATAAAACCCAAGAAGCGATTATTGAAGTTCCAGGTCGTGTCCCTGTTACAGTTAATTGCTTCGTGCTGGAATCAGATAAATAAGTGATACTTTTAACGATTGTTTTTGTAATTTCTTCCGATCGAAAAATAATTGATCCACCCGGAATCAAGCTACCTAATATTTTGTGTGTATCTATTGTTACACTTTTTACACCTGGATTCTCGAATCCATAAATTGGTACTTCATAACCAAGCTTCTTTAAATATGGATAAATGGTACCTCCATGTGCTGCATCTACATGTAAATAGAGATTTTTATCTAGCGCTAAATCACTTAAGGCATTAATATCGTCACATACACCCGTTCCTGTTGCACCAGCAATTCCAACTATCCCAATCGTTCTATAATCGATTGCTTCTTTCACTGCTTCTATATCTACTTGAAAATTCTCAGTTAATGAAATCCATTCGGATTCTAAATTCAAAATATCTGCAGCTTTTTCAAAAGAAACGTGAGCAGATTCCGGAAAAATAATTTTGCCTTTTTCAATTCCTCTATTTGCTTTACCCCAATTTCTTGCAGCCCAACAGCCAATTAGATTTGACTCACTACCACCAGATGTTATCGCTCCTGTCCAACTACTGGGAGCATGGAGTAAATCAGCTAAATGTGCTAAAACGTCATTCTCTAGTTTTACTGTTTCAGGAAATAGTCCAGGATCCCCTAAATTTGTAGCTGCGAAAATCTTAGCTATTTCTCGAGCTATTTTTGGGGGTGGGGAACACATTGAACTTAATACTTGGCTATAAGATTCTTCATCTTTTAAGAGAATCATTAAATCATCTATAATATTATTGAATTTTTTTTCTTCCTCTAAATAACTCATTATAACTATTCTCCTAGACTATTATCAACGAGAAACGATTTCTCTAATGTTAAAATTTTATTGTAAATCTCTTGATTATTTGTCACGGATAATTCTTCATTCAAACCTAAAGATATTATTTTTCCATTCAGAAAATCAATTTCTGTTTTTCTCTTATTCAAAATATCTGTTAACATTGAACTTGTATTTTCACCTGTTTTCTTAACTATATCAAAAGTCATTTTGATGGGATCGTCAGTTAATAATTTAATTCTCAGAGCTTTTGTTACTGACCACGCTTCCTCAGCTATTGCTTTTGCTTGATTCCTTAAAGGTAATTGATTGTAAATTTCTTTATTTAATACTTGATGTATTGCTGTTAGTGGATTTAATGCGCAATTCACTATTGTTTTTGTAAAAACAGCTCCTTGTATATTAGGTTCAATGAAAGCATCAATTTTTGATTTTCTCATAATTTCAACGATTTTTCTTGCCTTTTGTTCTTCAGCTTCAGTTTGATAACCAATGTAAGTCTTCCCGTGCCCTGTGAAGTCTATTACCCCAGGTGCAGGTTTACAAACTCCTATGGTAGTTATTCCCCTTAAGACAGTGTTATCAGGATAAATTTCTCTTATTATTTCCTCTGTTCCAATTCCGTTTTGAATTGAGATTAAAGTAGTTTCAGGATTAATTATCGTTTGAATTTGGTTTGCAGCAATTTCAGTTTGATGAGCTTTTGTTGTAAAGAAAATATAATCAGCTAATTTATCAGATTCTGTAAGGATTTCTTTTGCTTGCTGGATCGTTTCAACTGCTTTTGTAGTTACAACTTGATTAATCAAACCTTTTATTTTAAGACCGGAATTATTGATTTCATCAATATGTGATTTTCTACCGATTAATAGAACAGGATAATTTTCTGAAGCAATTAAACCTCCAAATAGACTGCCAACGCTACCACTGCCCATTACGAGAAACACTATGTCACCCCTCATAGGAGTATTCAAGAGAGGGAAATGTTCCATCTTCTACTTCTTCAGCATATTTCTCAGCAGCATTTTTTATTTCCTCTCGGAGATTTGCATATGTCTTTACAAATTTAGGTTTGCGTCCAATTGTACAACCTAGCATGTCATAGCATACTAAGACTTGCCCGTCACAATAAGGTCCGGCACCAATCCCAATAGTGGGTATTTTGACTTGCTCAGTAATTTTCTTTGCAACATCATAAGGAATTGCTTCCAAGATAATTGAAAAGCAACCAGCTTCTTCTAATCGTTTAGCAGCTTGTAGGAGCTCTTCTTCTGTGAAATAAGACTCTGGTTTTCCTTGAACTTTGTATCCACCTAGTTTGTGTGCAGATTGAGGGATTAAGCCAATATGACCTTGAACAGGAATTCCAATGTCAACCATCGCTTTGATTTCTTTAATCCTTGTTTCACTTGCTCCTTCCAATTTAACTGCTTCTGCATGACCTTGTTTTAAGAGTTTCCCAGCATTAGCAACTGTCTCATCTATAGTTAAACCATAACTTAGGAAAGGCATATCACCAATAACCAAGCTGTAATTTTTCGCACCACGTGCAACAGCTTGACAATGACGAATTGACATATCCAAAGTAACTTCTAAGGTAGTGTCTGCTCCGTATAATGTTTGACCCATCGTATCCCCAACTAAGAGAATATCGATTTTCGCTTCATCAAAAATAGTAGCTAAGCTAAAGTCATAAGCAGTTAGCATAGTAATTTTCTTGCCTTTCTTTTTCATTCTTTGAATATCAAATGCGGTTAGCTTGGGCAACTTTATTCCTCCTTCATTTGTTGCTTAGATAGCTCAAGTAATCTTGAGGACATGAATTTAACGCTTTCTTGAAGCATGTAATTATTATCATAATTCTTCATTATTGAATGTAATTTTTCTTCGGAATATTTTATTAACTTGTCTGCTAGTTCAACCATTTCTTGTGTAGCTCTTCTAACATGATTGACTATTGTAATATCACTCCAGACAGAGGTTCTTGACATGGGATTTAAATCAACGCAGATAACAGTTTTACCCATTTTCTTCAAAGCCATAGTTCTATCTCCATCTTCAAGAGGAACGAAGACAACATCAGCAACAAAGATACCATCAGGGTCAACGATTCTTCGTTTATGAGTTATTTCCGGTATAGTTTTTGCTTTTTCTCCGAGATTTACTCCAAAGACTTCTTTTGCACCAGCATTTCTCAAAACCGTTTCAATATTTCTCTCTCGCTCTTTTGTACGGTAAAAAAGATTCACTTCCAATTTTGCTGAAGTTTTATTTGCTAATTCAACTAGTTCCTTTGGACAAATAACTGCAACATTACCATTAATAGAGAGAACGGGATTTTTAGCTAAAAGTAAAGCAGCTACTGCAGCTTCTTCTTGAATTAAAGCATATTCTGGAGTTTTCTCACCAAGTAAATAATCAAATGCTTCTCCTCGACCATGAGCAATTAATCCTGCTTCTGCAACAATCTTTTGATGCATCCCTTCAATTATTTCATGTCTTTCCTTTAATGAAAGATAGCGAGGATGATCCGGTGGTATCTCTGACATGGAATTACCCCATTATTTTTAATCAAATATTTTTGTATCCAAAATTATAGGACCTAAATTTGATATGGAATCAATCCAAATTTTAGCATTTGGGTCGTAATTATCTATGATTGAACTGCATTCTTCTAAATCATAAATATCTCCAACAACGAATAAGGAATCGCCTAACATGACCATACTTGCAGAGTACTCATCTTCCCTCAGATAAGTAATCAATTTCCTTAATTTATTAGACATCAATCCCGTTTTATCAGCAAATTCAAAGCTAACACGTAGAAATTCTTCTAGTGTTGGGTTTTCATTTAATTCTAGAAGTAATTGATTAGAATAGCGATTTATTTTTTCAATCATTTTAGGACTTGTAATAATATCTTTAGTAGACATTGTCTCTATAGTTGCTAATAGTACTAAATCATCAATAGGCCAAGAAAATTCTTTTATTACACCAACTCCTGGTGCACCAGGTTCTAATCTTATTTCTGCTCCACCCTGTAATTGGGAAATTACATCACCAAGACCAGTTCGGCATATTACTTCTGCTTTATGAGCTATCTGTCCGAGTTCTTCATCCGATTTCTTCGTTTCGAATAGTTCATTCAATGCAAAAGCGGTACCAAGAGCTCCAGCACCACTGGTTCCAAAACCAGCTTGAATTGGTAAAGGACTTTTATGTTCAATTTTTAATGCTAAATCACTAATTCGTTCTTGAAAACTCTTGGCAACTTCTAAAGAAACTATTCCATCAATTACCTGTTCATTAAAATATACTTCATGATTTTTATCGTTTGATTCCTTTTGAGTAATTCTCGTAACTACTCTTTTACCAATTGAAAAACCTGCACCTCGAGAACCCATTTTTAATGGATCGTCATTTTCTACTATTTGAAATAAGCCAGTTATGTGAGCAGAAACAGCCCAGTTACTCGAGTGATTATTTTTCATTAGTTTTCAGCTGCTTACAAGTTATTCTTTATTTAAGTAATTACTTCTAAATCTTTCTTACCAGAAAAACTTTTTAGTTTCCAAAAGTAAATACTAAGAGAAATATTGGAAACTATTCCTAAAAATTACAACTATTAACAGGAGAAAGAAGTCACATATGACAGAAGTATTAGCTATTGAAGATAAGTCAGAATATTCCTTTGGAAAGAAATTAATTGCTTTAGCTATGGTGATTGCAGTTTACGCAGTAGCTTTTGGAGCTGCTTTTGGAATTGGTTTTGGTTTAACTAAACTTGGCTGGCACACTCTATGGATAACACTTGTTGCAGATATTGGTGCAACTATTGTGGTATTCATTTTTAGTGTTGTTTTCAACAATATCAGTTTTTATGATCCTTATTGGAGTGTTCAACCAATTTTTATTGCTGTTTATTGGATGTTAATAAATCCTGTTGCACCTGGTCCTCAATTAATACGACAGATACTTGTTGTAAGCTGTGTTTCTTTTTGGGGTGTAAGATTAACTCTTAATTGGGTAAGAGGATGGAAAGGATTACAACATGAAGATTGGCGCTATGTAAAATATCGAAAAGATCAACCCAAGTTATTTTGGTTTATTGCCTTTACTGGTTTAGAAATGATGCCCACTCTAATTGTATTTCTTGGTTGTATTGCTATGTATCCCGCCATAGCACTTAGTTCCAAAGCATTCAATTGGGCTGATGTAATTGCTATAGTCATAGCTATTGGTGCAACTTGGTACGAGTTCATAGCTGATGAGCAAATGAAGATTTTCTGTAAAGTGAATCAAAAATCAAACGCAGTTATGGATGTAGGATTATGGGCTGCATCAAGACACCCAAATTACTTTGCTGAAATCAGCTTCTGGTTAGGATTATTTTTCTTTGCTATAGCTGCTGATTACACTTGGTGGTGGACAATCGTTGGTTTTGTAGCTATGGTTGTTTTATTCATGGTTGTTAGTGTACCTTTGATTGAGAAAAAACAACTAGCTAAAAGACCTGAATATGCTGATTACGTTAAACGTGTTTCTAAGATTATTCCTTGGTTTCCGAAAAACTGAAACCATTTTTTCTTTCTTTTTTTATTCCAAGTAAAGATGCATTTCAGGTTGACCTACTTTGAATCCTCTTTTTTCATAGAGGGGGTTGCCCATAGATGTAGCATATAATTTAATTGCTATAATATCTCGATTCTTTGCTTCATCCACTAATTTCTCTAAAATTGCAGTACCAATTCCCTTATTTCTCCATTCAGGTTTGGTATACATATTCATGATATACGCTTCCTTACCATTCATATTCCAGAATTGTGGAACTCTCTGAATAGTAATTAATCCACTAGTAGCAATAATCTCATTATTCGCAATAGCTAACCAAGCAATGAAATTTCCAGAAGACATTTCCTTCTCAAGATAATTGCACATGACTTCTCGATATTCGTCTATTTTTTCCTGAGGGTATTCCAAACGAACTTCTTTAATGAATTCAATTCTTAATTCAGCTAATTGTGGAATATCATCTTTGGTTGCTAATCTTAAAGAATACATAAAATACATTACTCATTATGCATTTTAATGTTTAATATCAATCTCACCTTTTGATGAGAGAAATAAAAGGACTTAATTGTCAGAATCTAACGATGGAAACAAGGTAAGAAACATGTCCAAGAGTACTCCTAGTAAACGATCAACAAAAACAAGAATTCCAATTGTGAATCTTGATCGTTGCCAACCGGCTACTTGTGGACATGCATGCGTGAAAATTTGTCCTTTGAATAAGAAATCAAAAGTTGTTTATCCAGACAATGTAACGAAGAAAGCAAGAATCAGTACTAAGAAGTGTATAGCTTGTGGTATTTGTGTTAATATCTGTCCAACACATGCAATTTCCATGGTTGGGTTACCTATTGAATTAAAGGAAGAACCTGTACATCAATTTGGTGAAAACTCCTTTCGATTGTATAGTTTACCGTTTCTAGTTAAAGGGAAAGTTACTGGATTAATTGGAGCGAATGGTATTGGGAAAACAACTGTGATGGAAATCCTCTCTGGTAAGCTAGTACCAAATGGCGGTAACTACCAACTAAAGGATTTGAATATGGAATACGTTTTATCAAATCTTCAGCTCTCAGTTCAAAAAGCATATTTTAGATCACTAAAAAACAAACGAGTAAAAATATCATATAAAGAACAAGTTCTTTCCAAATATTTGGAAGAAGAAAATACAATTCGAGAAATTTTAGAGAGAGAGGATGAATTAGGACGCGTTAAAAAACTAATAAGAGAGTTGCAGTTAGAAAGTTTCCTTGATAGGAAGTTTATGCATTTATCAGGTGGGGAACGACAAAGATTTGCCATTGCTGTTGCCTTAAGTAAAGATGCCAATGTCTATCTTATCGATGAACCAGGGAATTTTCTTGATATTAAACAACGTTTGAAACTCGCAAGTCTTTTCCATAACCTTACTAAACAAGATAAAACTGTTCTCGTTGTTGAACACGATATTACTATTCTGGATTACTTGAGTGATCAAATACAAGCTCTTTGGGGAACTCCTCATGCCTTCGGAGTTGTTTCAGGAGTTAAAGGAGTCAAGGGTGGAATAAACGCATACCTTACCGGTCATCTTAAAGAAGAGAATATTACCTTTCGAAGTAAAGGAATTTCATTTTTGCGAGTTGTAAAAGAAAGAAAATGGGATACAATACCGATTCTCGTTAAATTCACAACTTTATGGAAGAAATTCGATAAGTTTAGATTAAAAGTTTCACCGGGCCAAGTTCATAAGGGTGAGACTCTAGTAATTATTGGGGAAAATGGAATTGGAAAAACAACTTTTGTTAAAATGCTTGCAGGAGTTTTAACACCCGACAGAGGTTCTGCAGATGTTATGGCTACAGTATCATATAAACCACAGTTTATAACTCGAGATTATGAAGGAACAGTTAATGAATTCATTACTAATTTCTCTGGAAGATACACAGGCGAACAGACTCTTAAACAAACTTTTTACCAACCACTAGGGATTGAACATCTTTTTGATAAACAAGTCAATGATTTAAGTGGTGGTGAATTACAAAGAGTTTACATTGGTGCTTGTCTTACTAAAAGAGCAGATCTTTACCTTATTGATGAACCGGCTGCTTTTTTGGATGTTGAAGAGAGAATAAAAGTTGCTAGAATTATTCGCAATGCTGCGAGTCTTTACAATGCTTCTGTGATAGCTATTGAGCATGACATGCAAATTGCAGACATTCTTGGTGATCGCATTATGTTATTCTTAGGAGAACCAGGAGAGAAAGGATATACAGTCGGGCCTATTGGTAAAAGAGACGGTATGAACCAATTTCTAAAAACATTGAGCATTACTTTTAGACGTGATGCTGAAACTGGTAGAGCTAGAATCAATAAAGGTGACAGCAGGTTAGATCGTGAACAAAGAGAAAGTGGGGAATTCTTCTTTGAACGAAACT
>JAGXNT010000106.1 GCA_019894765.1 Candidatus Heimdallarchaeota archaeon | reverse complement strand
CCATCAACCAGAATGGCTCCATCATCCACATCGTAGAAGCGCATCAAAAGTTTAACCATAGTAGTTTTACCAGCACCAGTTGGACCAACTAAAGCTATTTTCTGTCCTGGTTTTGCTATTGCAGAGAAGTTATGAATGATTGTTTTTTCAGGATTGTATCCGAATTTAACGTTATTAAATTCAACAAGTCCTGTCACTTTTTCCCATTTGCGAGGTGTTGGTGAGTCAGCAACTTCTTCTGATTCTCCTAAGAACTCGAATACACGTTCAGATGCAGCAGCAGTTTGTTGAAGCACGTTTGATGCACTAGCAATTTGCCCAAGTGGACGAGTAAATGAACGAACGTATTGAATGAATGCTTGTATGTCACCAACTGTGATTCCACCTTGTGAGGTTAAGTATCCTCCTAGAACTGCAACGGCAACATATCCTAAATTACCAATGAATGTCATCATTGGCATCATCATACCGGAATAGAATTGGGATTTCCAAGCAGAACCATGGAGAGTTTTGTTGTATACTTCAAACTCCTCTTGACTCTTCTCTTCAGCATTGTAGGCTCTTACAATAGTGTGATTACCAAACATCTCTTCTACGTGACTGTTAACGTGACCTAGGTACTCTTGTTGTTGAGCGAAGTGCTTTTGTGATCTTTTCACGATGAAGATAATCGATAATGCAGATAATGGGACAACACCTATGACTAACAAAGCCATCTTCCAACTGATGGTAAACATCATAATTAACACACCAATTAGTGTTGCAACTGACGATATGATTTGTGTAAGACTATTACTTAGAGTCTGAGTGATTGTGTCTACGTCATTCGTTAAACGCGAGAGAATTTCACCATGAGTAGTTCCATCGTAGTATTTGAGTTTCATTTTATTCATTTTATGTGAGATGTCTCTTCGTAGTCTATATGAAATATCAGTGGAAACCTTAGCCATGATCCATCCTTGTATATAAGATAAGAATGAAGACCCGACATACAACGACAAAACAATTAGTATTATTCTGCCAATATACTCGAAATCAACTTCACCAGTTCCTTGAATTCTAGCCATTAATCCTTCAAAAAGCTCGGTTGTAGCTCTACCTAGGATTTTAGGTCCAACAATGGTTGCGGCAGTTGAGGCAGCTGCAATCAAAATTGCTACTATAATTATTGTTTTGTATCTTCCAAGGTATCCGAGTAGTGTGACCATTGCTCCTTTGAAATCTTTAGCTTTTTCTCCACCGCGCATCATTCCACCCATTGGTCCTCCTCTTCTAGGACCACGCTGTCTTTGTCCTTGACCTGAACTTGGACCGTGATTACTCAATGTTATTTTCCTCCAATTCTAGTTGTGATACTGCAATTTCGTTGTAAATATCACATGTTTTCAACAATTCATCATGAGTGCCTTTACAAACGATTCTGCCATCATCAATAACGATGATTTGTTCAGCTTCTTTTATTGTGGAAACACGCTGTGTAACCATTAGAACGGTGCTTTCCCCTGTCTTTTCTTTGAGAGCTTTACGTAAGGCTGCATCAGTTTTGAAATCTAAATTCGACATTATGTCATCGAAAACGTATATTTGTGGTTTCTTTACTAATGCTCGAGCTATGGAAAGCCGTTGTTTTTGTCCGCCTGATACATTCGCACCTGCTTGGGCAATTTCTCGTTCTATTCCATCAGAACTGCTTGAAACAAACTCGGTAGCTTGTGCAATGTCCAAGGCTGATTGAAGACTCTCTTTATCAGCATTTTGATCTGCAAATAGCAAATTGCTTTCAATTGTTCCGGAGAATAATGAGCTCTTCTGCGGAACATAACCAATTTTATCTCTCAGATCATGTTGAGTCACGTTCTTGATATCTATACCATCAATTCTTATTGAACCCGAAGAAGTATCATAGAACCTCGGAATCAGATTAATGACCGTTGATTTACCGGAACCCGTAGCACCTATGAAAGCCGTAGTTTGACCTGGCTGAGCCGTGAAACTAATTTTATGTAACACATCTTTCTTTGCACCAGGATATCTGAATGTAACATTTTTGAATTCAACAACTCCTTTGAAAGGTACCGGAAATACTTTAGGATCCTCAGGATCGGTAATAACTGGTTCTATTACTAAGACTTCATTAATACGTCTAGTGGAAACAATAGCTCTGGGTAAAATAATGAACATCATTGTTAACATGAGAAACGCAAATACAATTTGCATTGCATATTGCATGAAAGCCATCATATCTCCTACTTGCATGGTCAAATCATTAACTTGATGTGATCCCACCCAAATAATGCTGAGCATTAGCCCTTGCATAACTATCATCATGAAAGGCATCATTATAACCATCAATCTGTTTAGAAATAGAATTACTCCTGTCAAATCCTTATTGACATTATCAAAGCGTTTTTCCTCATATTTTTCCCTATTGAATGCTCGAACAACCAGCATTCCTATGAGCCCTTCTCGAGCAACTAGGTTGACACGATCTGTTAGAGATTGCATTCTGTTGAACTTTGGTACAGCAATGAGTACTACTATTCCTATTAGTACAATCAAGATAAGAAGTGCAACTCCTATAAGCCACCACATATCAGTGCTTTTATTTAATGCACGAATTATCCCGCCAATTCCTAGAATTGGTGCATAAAAGACCATACGAACTATCATTACTACGGCCATTTGAATTTGAGTGACATCGTTCGTAGATCGAGTGATTAATGATGCTGTAGAAAAGTTGTCAAATTCTATGCTTGAGAAGTTTTCAACCTTATTGAATAAGTCACTTCGAATATTCCTTGCCATACCTGCAGCTGTTCTAGAAGCTAGATAACTAACAGTAATGGTACATAAGACAGATAAAAGCGTCATGAGAAGCATTAATCCTCCGGTTCGGAGAATAAAATTTCTCTGTATTTTGTCAACATCCATTTGTATAATATCATATTCTGTCCTTACAGCTAATATTGCCACTTGGTTAAGCATAGTTTCTCCTAAGGCGGAATAATATGAAGTAACAAAGAAATTGATTAATGTTCGATTTTCTAATGAAAACAACCATAAAGTGTCGAAGAAAACTTGTTCCGGTGGAAGCATTGAGGTATTAAAACCTAGTGCATCCCAGATAAAAGTAGCATTTTCGGGATTAGCTAAGGCCTGTTCAAGAGTAAAAACAGTAACTAATGGTCCAGCTAATAGATCATTCATTTCTTGTAATTTTGCTCTATTGACCTTATTCAGAACATAAATGGATTCATTTTCCAGAATTGGATAAGTCTCAAGATAACTACCATAATCCGTCGAGTTTTCATCGACAAGAGTATATTCATCGAGTATAAACGTTTGATTTTCTGGACTCATGAAAATAAAGGATCTATTGAATTCGTTTTGTCGAATTGCTACTGGTACAGCGTATTCCACTCCACTATTTTGAATACCTGTATCTACAATGTTAGATAGATAATCTGGTAAAGCTAAATCTAAATTTGCTTGTCCAAACAATATGCCTATTGATAAGAAAATCAAAAGCAGATACGGTTTTGTATGTTTAATAACTTTCCACACAGTTATTTTTACTCCTTATAATGTAATGTTTAATCATCCGAATTTTCTTCATTATGTAATCGGACATCATATTTTATTGCAATCTCTTTCAGAGATGTAAGCGTATTTTCTACAATTTTCTGTGTTTCCTCAGGGGCTACTCTTAACAAAAATAAAGTTATGCGAGAAATATCTTTCATATTTTCTAAAATTGTTTGAATTCTCTTTTGAAAAGCTATTGATTCTTCCCGATTTTCGATATCGCCCAACATTTGAACATATGAAAAAAATTGTGAAAAATTCTTCATCATTTGTTTTCGTAACTGTTTGTGAGTCTCTTCGAAAGCTTTTCGACCTTCTTTTGTTATGGAATAGATTTTCTGAACGCGTCCTTTTTCGATTTTCTCCTCGGAAGTGACCAAATTTTCACTTTCCATGGATTTTAGGGAATTATAAATAGCAGTTTGACTTGGTTTCCAGCCAAATTTCTCCTCTATTAATAACGATAAAGCGTAACCATGAAGTGGACCCTCTCTAACAATTTGCATTAGGATTAAAGAGTCAAGTATCTTGGTTGGCGAGAATATCGGAAACATAACGGATATGCCAAATTTGTCATATAAAAGAATTGTGATATACTTTGAAATTATGAAAAAAATATTCTTGGATAAGATAATTTATCTCATCTTATCCTTATAATAGAAATTAGGTTTGTAAGTCAAAGGCCACTCAGGTTCATTATCAAGAATTTCTTCGATTTGATCGAGAACATCGTTCGATAAAGTGACATCTGAAGCTTTGACATTTTCAATTACATGTTCAGGTTTCGAAGCACCAATTATAGCAGAGGTAATCTCTTTCTTCCTCAAAATCCATGCTAATGCAAGTTGACTTGTTGTTATCTCTAATGATTTTGCAAGTTCTCCGAGTTTCTTCAATTTTTCCAAATTCTCAGGAGTTAATCGTTTTTGAATGCTCTCAGATCGGCTTCCTCTGCTTCCATCAGGTACTCCATCGTTATATTTCCCAGTCAACAGACCCTGACTCAACGGAGACCAGACTGTTAGTCCTATTCCATGAGTTTTCGCAACAGACATGATTTCTAATTCAATGTGTCTACTAATCATATTGTATAGTGGTTGTTCAACTATTGGTTTGTGTAAATGTAGTTCTTTTGCCACGGCATTTACTCTTTCCAGTTGTGCTGCAGTCCAAACTGATGTTCCCCAATACAAAACTTTACCAGAACGAATTAAATCATCAAGTATCTCTACTGTTTCTTTTACAGGAGTCGTATAGTCATATCGATGCATATAATAGATGTCTATGTAATCTAAATTTAATCGTTCTAGAGTGCCTTCAATTGCATTTGTAATGTTTTTTCTGCTTAATCCCCAACGATTAATGTCTTCGCTAAACGGCCAAAAAACCTTACTTGAGATAACAAGATCTTTCCTACTTACAGTTTCTTCAGCAAGAAATTCTGCAATCACCTTTTCTGCTTCGCCTCGAGCATAAATTTCTGCGGAATCAATGAAATTAACACCGTGTTCAATTGCTGTTGCCATACATTTCTTAGCAATTTCACTTTCAACTGTTCCACCATATGTGAGCCAAGAACCCAATGATATTTCACTGACTTTCAAACCACTTCTTCCGACTTTTCGATATTTCATTTTGAATCCACCAAAAGCATTGTTCTTCTATAAAAGATAGTGATTTGAAGACCATTTTAATAAATTGGTTCATAAAAAGAGGTTTTTAGCTTTTTTTCTCTTCAATTATTTTGACAAGAAATTTTTGTTGTTTTTTTAGTATCGGACATTTTATATAGAGCTTTCAACTCTTAAAACAGTGGAGATGGTCAGTTGAAACTCTTGTATGGCATAAACACGAATGGTCAAGGACACATTAACCGTTCACGTGTTTTTATATCTGAATTAATTGCAGATGGCCATGAGGTTCATGTATTATTATCTGGCAAACAACCTCCAAAATATGCCTATGAATTAGCAGACAGAGTTTTTTTCAAAGAAGGTCCTTTTGATATTTATGAAGAGAATAAATTACAAATCCCAAAATCCCTTCAAGCTAATTTTAACAAATTACCAGATTATAATAGGGCTCGAAAGGAGATTATGGAATTAGATTACAAGGAAAATTATGATGCAATTATTAGCGATTTTGAACAAACTTCGGCTTTTGCAGGTAGAAAACTAAACAAACCGGTTATTATCGTTGATCGTCAACATGCAATATTCCATTCTTTCTGTGCAGATAGAGTTCCTTGTAGCAGATATGATAAACTAAAATTTCGATTAGCTCAGCTTATGGTGATCCCTAGTTTTGATAAGTGCTTTGCCCTTGATTTTGTTGACTCCATGCACACAAAAGAGGATGTTACTCTTTTTCCCTTGGTTGAGAAACCTGAGTTTAATGATCTTGATGTCACATATGATAATCACATAGTTGCGTATTTAGGGCGTTATAGTCAATCCACTGTTGTAGATGTTTTTACCAAATTCCCTGATGAAACCTTTCATCTTTATGGTTTCAATAAGGATAAGCAAATTGGTAATGTCATCTTCAAGAAAACAAGTCGAGAGGGATTCATCAATGATTTAGCTTCTTGCAAAGCCATTATTGGTAATGGTGGATTTAATCTTGCATGGGAAGCAAGTTTACTAAATAAACTCGTTTTGACTATCCCTCATTGGAAGATACTAGAACAAGTTACTAATGCTTATTCACTTTACGAATTAGGATTAGGTTATCTATCGGAAGAATTAACAGTGGAAGATTTCATTAGTTTTCGAGAATGGGCTGAAGAAATAAACTATAAACCAAAACACAAAGCTACCATAAGACCTGCATCCGAGTTAGTGTCTCATATCTATGATTTTTTGGAAGAATATCAAGCAGAAAACTATCTAACAAAAAGACAATTAAAACGAAGCATAAGATATGATCTTTCGCGTTGGCAAATGAAGAAGGAAATAAAAGACGAAGTTAAATTAAAAATCGAAGTTTAGTTTTTTAACGCAACAAATGTTTGTTTCCAATTGATATATTCTCTAATCCTTGTTTTTTCGCTATTTTAAAACATCTTTCCGCATGTTCCTTTGAGGTTGTTGGTAAATCATCAATAGCAAAAGCTGGGTAAAATGCTAAGAGTGAATAAGGAATTGAAGGATTTATAGAAGCAAGAAAATCGGCTATTTTTTCTACTTGATCCTCATCGATATACCCAGGAATTAACAATGTACTAGCAACCAACAATGGAGTTTCTGGTCTATCTTTTATTCGTTTTCCTATTTCCTTTAGATTGAAGTAAGTGAATTTGTTGCTGGTTCCACAGAGAGCACGATTTAATTCATCATCGAATGTTTTTGTATCAATTTTGATAGACCCACCAGATTTCATGGCTATTTCTGTTGTTTTTCGCATAAGCTCAGGTTTTGCAGAACCATTCGTTTCCCAACATACTCTTAGAATTCGTTCTTCTTTTTTAGCCCTTTTGAGAGCAAGCAAACCTACTGCATTAGTATGTCGTATTTGTGCTGCTGGATCACCGCCAAAAAAGCAGATACAGCTAGTGTCTTTTCTAACAGCTTTATCAATAACTTCTGGTGGATCAGGTTTTGATAAATGAACACCTTTTCGATACTGATGGTTTTGACAGAATAAACAATCAAAAGTGCACGCTTGATAAAAAACAGCCAAATTATTCCAACCGATTTCAGGACCGTCTACATATGAGTATTTGGGATATCCGCTTGAGGTACCACCTGGGCAAAACGGGCTAGCTACACAGTTTGTTGGAAGTGGATCATAATAGAAACTAAATAATCCATTTTTCTCATCCCCAGCTAATCTAACGAGTTTCTGATTTATGTTTTTCACTAAATTACAGAATCCAACTTCACCCTCTCCTAAGCGACAATTATTTACACAATCACCACAAACTAGACCCTTTGCGGTTTTCGGAGGAGTAACTGTAAGATTATATTTCTCACGATATTTTACTCGAGTTTTGTTGATAATTTCCATGGCTTCTTGGTGTTGTGTGAGAATGCATTCCTTACAGACACCTAATTTCTCAGAAATTTCTATGGATTCTTTGCTGCATAATTGACATTTCTTTTTATTGAGATTGCTAGGAGAGAAACACATGAGAATACAACATCTTACTATAATGAAGAAAGAGTTCTATTTATTTTTTGATGAATATATTCTATAAGTCGGTTGGTGGTATAGGATCATCATCAATAAAGGCAATATCATCAAATGATTCGATTAATTCTTGGAAATTGAGGTATCTGTTAAAACACAAATTGAAAACTTCAAGTTTTAGCTTTCCGGGATTATCTTGCATTGTCCTTACTATGTTATAAATTTTGGCTGATAAGACAGCATCACCTAAAACGTAATGGACCCACAATGCCAGGTCACATTCAATTTCTTTGTCTTTAAGGCGGCATAGGTTTGGAAAAATCATATCAGGTTCTATATTGGAAAGAACATCAAGTAACTCACTTAAGTTATGGATTTTAGTAATGATTTTGTTGTTTTCATCCCTAACAATAAAAGCATCTTCTTCATTGGGCGATCCTTGAGACATTTTCGCTAAAACATGAAGATCCGTAACTTCAGCCATTTCCATTTCAAACCTCTGTTATTTCCTAGCTCATAGTTAATTGCTATCTAGTTCTATGGGAACTAAGAAGCAACTAATAACCCTTTCCATTATGGATAATGACTATAAGATTCCGTGTTCCGCTAATTGCCATTGAATGATTGTCCAGATTGACACTAAAATTAACACAGTTGCAAAGACAACTTTTAATGGATCAGCTTTGATTTTTCGGGCTAATCTTGCACCGATTTGTGCACCACCAACAATCCCAATTGCTAAACCAGCTACATAGGGCCACCAAATACCAGTTGTTTCTGTGGTTGTAGTATAAGCAGTGATTATTGTTGTTGTTTTTGTAAAAATCATAATAAGAACTGATGTGGCTGTTGCGAAGTGGATAGGTAAACCAATGAATATGTGTAGAACTGGAACCATAACAATACCTCCACCTACACCAGCCATACTAGCAACAAAACCACCAATAATAGCTATGGGAGTTAAGTATAATCTTGCTTTATATTGCCATTTCTTACCACTTCTATCTTCAATATCTTTCTCAATTGTTAATCTATCTAAAAGCAACTTGAATCGAGATGGTTTTTCCTCAGTTTCAACTTCTTCAACTGGAACTGAAATTACAATATCATTATCCTTCATTTTAGATTTCTTTAATCTTGGTGAGATTACTTTATAGACCATTCTTATAGCGGTTAAGAATAACAGAATTGCAAAGAAGACTAAGACAATTGTTTCATCAATTTTTGATTGTGTTAATTTTCCAAGATATGATCCAGCGATTGTAAATGGAACGCAGAGAATTCCCACTAAGTAATCAATTCGCTTTTGAATCGAAAAAGCGATAGTAGCTGACGTAGCTGTGAATAAAATTACTGTACTTGATATTGTAGTGGCATATTTGAAAACATCTGAAATGCCATAGTTCGCTGCTGGGTCAAATAAAGCAAAAGCAGCATAAAATAAGACAGGGACCATTAAAACTCCACCACCAAGACCGGTTATTGCTGCGAATATTCCTACCACGATGCCTATTGGAATGAGAATGAAGAATACTGATAATGGTTCCATTTTGAATACACCTAAACGTTGTGAATAGAATTGTATGAGAATAAAACTATTACGATTAATGAGCATTTCTTAAAATGCTAAAGGAATCAGTTAGTCAATTTCAAATAAGGCAAAACGTGTGTTTTAGAACAATTAGGACATTTATATCTCTTGAAAAGTTGTTGCTCTAATTCAGGATGGCTTGTAAAATACTCGTCCATTAGATCCATATCATCTTGGGAGATGCGACCACTACCTACAAGTGATGCCATTGTATGTTCTGCTGTCTCACGACTAATAAGGAAATCACCTTGATCTTTCATGAAATCTTTATAGCGAATCTCTATTCTCATCGGCATTTTACAGTCCTCACAAAAAGGTATGTGCTTTTGGCTTCCTTTATCTTCGATTAATTTCTTGAGAGCTTTTTCATCGAACTCAGAAATTCGTCCTGCAGAATTACTTTTTCTAACATATCTCCAAATAAACCAGATAATTAAACCTGCAAAAATAACACCTAAGATAGGTAACCCCCAATTAAGAATCTCTTCCGCTATTGTTGCATTGATTGAGAGATCAGGTGTTATATTAATCAAAACTGTCCTTCCTACAAAGAAGCATCCATCTTAGTAAAATGAATAAGGAGTTTCAATCTTAATTAGCTTTGCTTTACTTAAAAATAATCAAGATGCCTTCTTGACATTTTCTTGGAAGTAATCACAAAAATCAGTTAGAAAGCACTCCGAGCACAATGGTCTTGATGCTTTACACACTTTGCGACCATGTTCGATTATGTTTAGATGGAAACTATAGATGTTTTCTTCTGGAATTATAAGTTTCATTGCTTCCTGTGTTTTCTCTGGAGTTTTAGTTGTAACCAATCCAATTCGATTGCTTAATCGATGCACATGTGTGTCTACTGGCATAATTGGAAAATTAAATGAAAAAATCAAAACACATGCAGCTGTTTTTGGTCCCACCCCATCTAAAGATACCAAATATTCTTCTGCATCATCCGGTTTATAATCAGCAAGAAATTCGAGATCTATTTTTCCTTCACGTTTTTTGATTTCCATCAAACTCTTCTTGATCTTTTTAGCTTTAATATTCGCTAAACCACCACTTCTAATTG
>JAGXNT010000105.1 GCA_019894765.1 Candidatus Heimdallarchaeota archaeon | reverse complement strand
TTTCTACAAGTTCTTTACCTCGCTCGGTCCAAGCGACAACGGTTGTATACCCATTTTGTGAACCTACCTCACCAGCAGTGATATCAGAATAAATTGCTGGAAAATCTTGACAATGCGAACAGTATTGTTTACAACTATCACATCTTTTCCCTTCTTCATTGGTATGGTCTTTATTTTCCTGCTCCCATTCTTCGATGAATTTTTTCAGTTCTCCTATCGGTAATAAGTTGGCTTCGCCGAGAAGCGTGCATCCACATCTTTTTTCTGGAAAGATTTGTGAACTGCAGAATAATCCAATCTTAAGGATCTCTCTGTTCATGTCTTCTTCAATTTTAGCAGCCCCCCTCATTTCGCATGGTACACCAACAATTCCCACCGGATCAAAAGTTTCACCAGTAAGCTCAACTAGTCTTTTAAGAATACCTGATCTTTTATATACTGCTCCACCACCTATTGGTTTATCGTCGCTACCTTGTACCATCACGATTTCACTAAGAGTTTGATTCTCTAATAATTCTCTCGTAATGGTTGAGACGAATCCTCCACTAGATGCTTTAGCTAAAATTTCAGGATCTTTACTTCTTAATGAATACACTCTTAAAGGTTCTTTAGTTTCAAAGCTTTTTTGGTTTACTTGTGGACAACTTTGATAGCATTTTCCGCAATCTTGCCCTTCTCTCTCAAGTATACAATAGTCTTTCAATATGGGGCGCGTTTCTTCCATTTCTATGTGTTTACATAAACCCACACACAAGGCACACCCTTGACATAATCCAACATCAATAATTTCTTTTTCTAATAATTCAAAGCTCATTATGTTCCCTCTGATATTTTGATTTCTTTAACGATACCTTCAGAATCTATGCTATATTCTACAGAACCGTTTTTGTAGTTCCCTTCAACCACTTCAAAAACATGGGTTTTATACTCGTTAAAGTCATCGTTAGGATCGATTATAGACTTGAACCCCCCAAAAAATAAGTTCGATAAATTCATGTTCCCTGCAATAGCTCGAATTTTATCCGTGATTTCTTTGTATGTGGACGCATCTTCTTTATCAATAGCATTTTGCATATCTTTCTCCAGAGATAAAAGTTCTTCCCTGTATTTTTTCGTCTGTGCGCTGACCTCTATTTGATTTGCTTTTTCGTAAGGTTCTATGAATTTTAGCATTAAAGATATTGACTTTGCTCCACCTAAAAGTCCACTTATCAGTGGTATCTCTTCTATTAATCTGCCTATGAACACATCCTCCAAAAGAGTTCCCGAAGAAGGAATTCTTCCTTTTGGCAGACCTGAAGTAGGTAGGGTAAATCTAAAGAAATTCCCTATTACATCTGGCAAACTTCGGGTGACATCATCTTCTTCATCCGCTAGTTTGTCAGTTGCCCCATTAACATTATGCTCAGTTGCTACTTCAATGTTCCCTGCCAATGTGCCAAACATGGCTAGCATGCGAATTCCAGAACGATCAATGCTTGGTTTGCAACCTCTGCAAGGAGTATTGTAATCGATACATTTTTCTTTACATTCGATCGCATTAAAACCGCTACAGAGAAAACCTAAGTCGTTGAAACAAGTCTCAGAGTCCTCTAATTCAATTTGTCTATTTATTGATTCCATATAGTCACAAGTCGCTTTTCTGGAGCAAACTTGACATAAATTTTTTAACTTTGGAACTTCTACTCCATCAACCGCTAACTTTAATTCTTCGATTTCACCTAAACACCCATTAACACTATTCGAAAATTCAATTAGATTAGCTAAGGGCGTTACATTGTGTCCTTTTTGGTTCGCTAAAGCAAATACTCCACCAGTGGTAGTACAGTCTCCGTAAGCAATGACTTTATTTGAATTAACCTTTATGTTTTCTAAATGTTCTAAATCGCCAGGAAGCAAATAACCAGTAATAACTGAAACATCAACTTTTTCTCCCTTCCAATTCTTTGGATCAGAAACATATTCTACTTTGTATTTTGATCCTTCTTTTAACAGCAAAGACTCATTGAAACATTTTTTACATCCATTAAATTGAAACACTTTAACATCCATCTTTTAACGTCCCCTTTTCTGTAATTGCTGTCGTTAATCGTTCTATGATGTCTTCGAAATCACCAACAGCGGTTTCACCTTCCGCAGCTCGCGAAGTATATTGGTTTACAAATTGATCGCT
>JAGXNT010000104.1 GCA_019894765.1 Candidatus Heimdallarchaeota archaeon | reverse complement strand
TAACTAGCAGGTTTATTATCAAGTTCAAACCAAAAATAATTTCATCTAATTTCTCTTCTATGGTATCTGAATCAATCACTAATTAATCAAAACTCCTAAATCAATTTTTCATGAAAATATGATAAAAAGTAATTATCATATATCAACTTTGAATTTAATTACCTTTAATAATAAGTACAAACAAAAAGCTTTTGAGAATCTTACTAATTTTCAAATATAATGTCTTTACATCATGACCATCACAGGTTAACATTACACTGTTGGGACTTTTTTAATTCCGCTTAAGATTTTAATCCCTTCTAGATATGTCTTTTCCCATTTAACCCATTTCCTATTGAGCCTGTTCGCATAAATTCCAATTAAAAAAGCCCAAATACGACGTCTCAACAATCTTGAAATCACATGTTTAATAGCATAGAAACGTTTATGGGCTTCAATCTGTTCTTGTTGAAGTTCCCACACTGACATTTTCTTTGGAATGAATTTCACGTGATGTCCATCGTATTGATCCCATTGATAATCGATGATTCTGTTTTCATCCTCCATTCTAGAATAGAGTTCTGTACCCGGAAACGGAGTCAAAATCATAAATTGTACAGTATCAATCTTTTCTTTGATAGCAAAATCTACACAAGCCCGTGTTGTTTGGAGAGTATCAACATCAAAGCCAAAAACAAACATCCCATGGATATGAATTCCCCTCTTTCTTATCTCTTTGATAGCCCATTTAATTTCTTCAACAGTTTGACTCTTCTTCATTTCTTTTAATGCTTCCGAATCGATTGATTCAAAACCAATATACAAAATTTTACAACCCGCTTTAACCATAAGGTCTAAGAGTTCTGAATCCTTTGCGACATCAACTCTTACTTGAGTGGACCATCTAAAATTTAGCTTTAATCTAATTATTTCCTTTAGAAGTTCTTTAGTTCTTTTTACATTTGAAGTGAAATTATCATCGTAAAAAAATATAGATTGCTTTTTCGAATTATATTTTTTCATCTCCTCAATTATATTCTGAATACTTCGATATCTAAATCTCCTACCAAACATTGTTGTTACTGAACAAAATGTGCATCCATAAGGGCATCCTCTGGAAGTTTGAATAGGTATCGTTTGTTTCGTTATACTATTACCAATACCCATGACTTTATCACCTGTGTCAAGGAGGGTAAAATCTGAATAAGGAATTGAATCTAAATTATCAACGGGTCTGGTTCTTTCATTAATAATAATTCCCTTATGATCATCTTTCCATGCTAAACCTGGCACTTCTTTTAATGATATTTGATTATTTAAAGCATCAACCAGCATAGGTAATGCTATTTCGCCTTCTCCCATAATACAAAAGTCTGCGTGTTCTAAAGCTTCTTTTGGTAGGAATGTGACATGTAGTCCACCAATTACAACCTTGATTCCTTTCGATCTGAAGTAATCAGCAACTCTGTATGAAACCAATGCAGTTGAAGTAATTGTTGATATGGCAACCAAATCAACCGTAAGATTACTATCAAATCGATTATAAATTTCACTTTCCTTCAAGAAATAAGCTTTAACATCATAGTTCTTTTTCTTCATGATGGTGGCTAAAATAATATTACCAAGCCTTGGTAACTCGAACTTAGAATATATATGTAACTTATCGGATTTCAATTCAAGAAAGACTATTTTTTTTATCATGGTTCATTATCCTCTTTAATTTAATCAAAATTAGAAATAGTTGCATTTCTTAATTATTCCTGGAGGACTCCCAGCGTTTTGTACTGGAGAGGTGTAAAATCTTTGGAAGCCTTTCTAGGACTCTAAATGGAATAGGAGTTATTTTCATTTGAGCCGGAATTTCTCAGAACATCCTTTTTGAGGATAATCTTTTCGGTTAAGAATCTCTCACAATAAGAGATTTCATTTACTTTCTCCGGTATTTTTTTATCCCCAAAGATATGCTGAATCCCAAAGTAATGTCTTTTTGAATCCTATTAATCTTTGTCTAATAACTCATAGTTGATTGTTCACGAGTTGTTATTATTGTTTTACT
>JAGXNT010000103.1 GCA_019894765.1 Candidatus Heimdallarchaeota archaeon | reverse complement strand
GAACCAAAAGTCACAGAAGAACCAAAAGTCACAGAAGAACCAAAAGTCACAGAAGAACCAAAAGTCACAGAAGAACCAAAAGTCACAGAAGAACCAAAAGTTGAAGCAAAACCAAAAAAAGCCACAAAAGCTAAAACTGTTAAAACTAAAACCTCTAAGAAGGAAGTGGTATACATAGATCCAGATGCCTATTCAACTGGAAAACAAGCTGAAGTTAATATTGGAACTATTGGTCATGTTGACCATGGAAAATCAACTCTTGTGAAAGCTTTAACTGGAACTTTTCCAGATACTCATTCTGAGGAGCTAAAACGAGGAATCACTATTCGTTTGGGTTATGCTGATACTGATATTCGATTTTGTCCTAAATGTCCTGAAGACGCAAAATGGACTACTGAGGCTGTTTGTCCGAAATGTAAAGTTGATACTAATATAAAACGAAGGATTTCTTTTATTGATGCCCCAGGGCACGAAGTTTTAATGGCCACTTTATTGACCGGTGCAGCAATTTTTGATGGAGCTATATTAGTTATAGCTGCTAATGAAAAATGTCCTCAAGCTCAAACCCGAGAACATCTTGCTGCAATGGATGCAGTTGGAATCACAAATATCATTATTGTACAAAACAAAGTTGAACTTGTAACTGAAGCTGAAGCCATAAAGAGCTATAATGACATCAAAGCTTTTGTCAAAGGAACAGTTGCGGAAGGAGCTCCCATTATTCCTATGAGTGCAGTTCACGGGGCAAACTTGGATATTTTAGTGAAGACTATTGAGGATGTTGTTAAAACACCAAAACGAGATGAAAAAGTAGAACCTCGAATGTTTGTTGCGAGATCTTTTGAAGTCAATAAACCTGGAACATCCCCTGAGGAACTCTTAGGAGGAGTCCTTGGAGGATCCATTATCCAAGGCGTTCTGAAAGAAGGAGATGAAATAGAAATTGTACCAGGAGCTCGAGTGAACAAACAATACATCCCTGTGAAAACCAAAATTACTAGTATACATGCAGGAACTCTTGGCAAGGTTAAAGAAGCGAAACCAGGAGGATTAATGTCTATTCGTACTGAAATTGATCCTGCTTATACACGTTCAGATAATTTAGTTGGTAACATAATTGGTAAACCCACCAATCTTCCACCAGTTTTAAACGAAATAAATCTCAAGGTTCATCTTATGGATTACGTTGTTGGTTTGGAAGAGAGAACTAAAGTTAAGAGTTTAGCAGTTGGAGAGCAACTGATGCTCAACGTTTGGACTGCTATTACTTTGGGAGTAATTACTAATATTGGGAAAGGAAATATTGCTACTGTAAAACTTGCTAAACCAGTTGCTGCTGAGAAAAATACTCGAGTAGCAGTTTCAAGACGTATCGCAAATCGTTTTAGACTCATCGGTTTTGGAATTAATCAGTAAAAGCGTTTTTAATGGGGAGGTAATATTTTGACCCTTTTTATTGTGCTAGATACTAATATTCTTCTACTTGCTTCAGAGGGAAAATTCAACATTACAAGCGAGATTGAAAGGATAGTCCCGCAAAAGCATGAAGTCGTTTTTCTATCAGCCTGTTTGAAAGAACTTGAATATTTAACAGAAAGACCTAAGATGTCACGTAAAATTCTTTTTGCTAAGAAAATGCTCAAGTCTCTACAAATAGTTGATTTTGATGTTTCTGATGATATTACTGTAGATGATAAAATTGTACAATACGCTATTGAAAATAAATCCCAATGTGTAGTCGTTACAAATGATTTTGAATTAAAAAATCGATTACTTGAACAAAATATTGCGGTTATTTTTATTCGCTCAAAAACTCATTTAGAACTTATTGGTACGTTACCAACATAAAAGTGAGCTAATCTGTTCTCTGCCAAGAAGTCTTTAGGGCTATTACATCATCTAGTATTGTTTTCGCGGTTTTTTCCATAATAACTACTTCAACTCCAGCTTCCTTCAATAAATCAATGCCTTGAGTATCTGAGTACTTTCCTGAAAGAACCACTCGTTTTATCATTGAGTTGATAATCATTTTCGCACAGATTTTGCATGGAAAACCAGTTACATAAATTGTTCCACTTTTTGTTGATTCACCATGAATTGCACATTGAATGATTGCATTTTGTTCGCTATGAACTCCTCTGCAAATTTCATGTTGTGTTCCACTTGGTATTCCAAGTTCATCTCTTAAACAACCAATTTCAATACAATGAGGCATATCTTTAGGAGCTCCATTATAACCAGTTGAAATAACATGGTTGTTTTGAACTATCACAGCACCAAATTGTCGTCGTAAACAGGTAGATCTGGTTGATACTAGTTCAGCCATGGCTGTGAAATATTCATCTACGGTGGGTCTTTTTCGAATTGTTTTTTGGTCTTTCTTTGTTTGACTTTTTTTCTCTGGCAAATTGGTAACCTCTTTTTGCTGTAAAAAGGGCAAACTAATTTTAAGTGTAACTATTATAGTATATAATAATATTTTCTGGTGGTCACAAAATGGCTTTTAATAAAGATTTTCTGAAACATTTCATAGATAAAAGAAATGATCAAGATTGGTTTACAAATTATTATAGAAGTGCACCTGGATCAATTAATTATGAGATAATCGCAAACTGTATACAGAAATATCTTCCACCAGAAGACAGCTTAATTCTTGACATTAGTTTGGACCCAGGAATTTTTTCAGAGAAAATCGCTCATGCAAATAGACGATTAGTCATTGCAGATATCTCTGAAGAACAAATAAAAACTACTCGAGAGAAATTTGAAAAATTAGGAGCAATATCTCAAATAGATCAATTTGCTATTGTAGATGAAGTCTATGATTTAAGCCACTTTCAAAGTAATTCTTTTGATATGTCAATGAGTTTGTTCTGCACCTTATCTTATACCTGCGAAAAAAGAAATCGATTCTTTAACGAGATAGTTCGTGTAACCAAAATTGGAGCACCCATAATATTTACTGTTAAAAACAAAATTGCATTTCTACGTTTATTAATAAAAGAAGGTAAAATCGAGAAATTAATATCTGCCACAGAATCAGGCATCTGGGAAATGATTGATACACATTACAAACAATATGAAGAGTTTCCTGATGAACCAGCATTTTATGCTTTTACAAGTAATGAAATCAGACAATTCTTAGAGAAGTATGAATGTGAAATACTCGAGATGTATGCTGTAAATAGTCTTAATCTAAAAGATCCAGAATTGATTTCAAAACTTCGTGAAAACGAAGATGCTTGGAGTAATTTAATAGAAATAGAAAATAAATTATCAAGTGATCCAGGTTTAATAGATTCTGGTGAGGAAATACTTGTCGTTGTAAGAAAGAAAGTGATCTAATTATTCTGTTTCAAATCGCTCTTTTATCTTTTCTAGTATAGTATAAGGTATATTCAAGCTACCAATAAATGGTCCTTCATTTAGCTTACCATGACAATCAGTTCCACCACTCTCTAATAGGTCATATTTTTTTGCTAATTCTCTGAAGTGTTTAATTTGTTCCTCTGAATGTGATGGATAGTACACCTCCAGACCCATTAACCCATACTGTTTCAATTCACCAAGAAAAGAATCCAAATCTATCTCACTTGAGACGTACCCAGGATGAGCTAGTATCGGAATAGCATTAATCCCCAAGAGGAATTCTATTGCTTCTTTTGGGGATAGCTTAAACCGAGGAACATAACAAGGTCCACCGCGTTTTAGAAAATTCTCGAAAACTTCAGTCATTGTTTTCGCATAACCATTTCTAATCATAACTTCACCAATATGAGGTCTACCAATTAATCCCTCAGATAATTCTAAGACTTCTTGAAAAGTTATTTTCGGTCCAGCATTTAAGGAATTGACTTTTTCTATTATTTTCTTAGCTCTAATCTCTCGAGCATTTTGTATTTCATGTGTAAGTTTCAATAAATCTTTGTTTTGATAATCAACAAATAGACCTACAATGTGAAAGCTCTCAGAATGTATTTCCGTACTGAATTCTATTCCAGGAATTACATCTATTGGCTCGTTTTCCGCTGCTTCTCTAGCTTCTATAATTCCCCCTACAGTATCATGATCTGTAATTGCGATAGCTTTCAACTTTAATTCTATAGCTACTTTAACAACTTGAGTTGGGGAAAAAGTGCCATCAGATGCTGTTGTATGCAGATGCAAATCAATGAATGAGTGTTTTTCAACCGATGAGTCTGAATTGTTAGTTGGCATCAGATCTAACCTACAATCAACTAGTCAAGAATGTCTTCAACAACTGCTGCAGCTATTACTCTGCCTTTCTTTCTAAGAATTACTCTGCCTAATTTGGGAATATCACTTTGTTTTTCAGCAACAATAGGATTCTTGGTTAGAAGAATAACACTCGCTACTTCTTCATTGAAAATCATAATAGATTTTCCATCAATATCTCGAGGAGTATTCTTGTACTTGCTATTCTGTAAGTGAATTTTTTCTATGGATTCCAATTCAGCTTCAACGTTATTTGATCCCGCATGTAAAATCGAAATGTTTCCTAGCACAAATGGTTGAGCACCAAGATAAAGCAAGCGAACTTTAATTCTTGGTTTTGAGGAAGGTATTTGGTTGTCAAGGCCTATTACAGCACCTCTTAGCAAGTCTTCCTCTGCTTCTCCTTTCAACAAGAAATTAATATCCATACCAGAGCTTGCAGATGAAATCTCTTCTTCTTCATCCCAAAGGGTCTTCACAGTAGCTTTACGAATTCCAGGTGCAACCACAACTCGATCATTAACTTTTATTTTTCCACTTATGATTCGTCCATATCCAATAAGACCAATGCCGGGTTCTTGGTAAGCATCATATACAACTAGTCGAAGTTCTTTATCTGAAAGATCTTCAGGAACACTGATTTTTTCAATTGCTTCCTTTAGTGTTGGTCCCTTATACCACGGCATCTTTTCACTGAGAGTTAAAAAGTTCTCTCCTTCCATACCACTAATAGGTATGAAGGGAATTTTATCCATCATTTTAATCCAAGGACTTTGAATTTTCTTCAAAAAATCAACAAGAATTTCTTTGCATTCGTTGAATCTTACTTCTGAGTATTTGGTACTATCCATTTTATTTACGACTACAATAACGTCTTTGATTCCTAGAACTGAAGCAATCAAGGTATGTTCCAAGGTTTGACCGGATGGAGTCAATTCATCACCGGGTTCTAATCCAGCTTCAATTTCACCTTTACCAGCACTAATAACAAGAATGCAAGCATCCGCAGTACTTAATCCTGCTATTGTATGTTTGGTAAAATCTCTGTGACCAGGATTATCTATGAGAACAAATTCGCGACCATCAATTTCAAAACGTCGAAAAGCAATGTCCATGGTTTTTCCTTTTTCCTTTTCTTCTTGGAAAGCATCTAATACATAGGCCCATTTCCAAGAGGACATTCCTAAGCTTTCTGCATCTGCTTCATGTTTTTTCATTACACGTGGATCAACAGCACCAATTTGAAATAGAAAATGACCCATTAAAGTTGATTTTCCATGATCTACGTGACCAATGACTGCTATACTGGTTAATGATTCTTTATTTGACATTACTGTTTCCTCTAATCATTTTATTATAAAATATTTTAGCAGAAAAAATTTTAGAAGAATGCTGGTTTTCCATCTAATTGAATGACAGGTAAATAATTCCATTTTGTGGATGCTAGAGTTGATTCACAGAAACTCCATTTCTCTGACACAATAGAACTATATTGAATGAATTTACAATTTTTTGGTTTCTCGTCTAAAATATGAAAGAAATACATTGGTAATCCTCTTAAATTGAAATATCCAGCTACACCTGTTAGGAATCCTATATGCCATTTCTTGCTTTTATCATCTTTAAAGAATAGAAAATTCAATCCAGCATTTCTTGCAGCACTAAAGAAAGCCATTCGTATTAAATCATCCATTGATGCAAGTCTCATTTTAACAATTGGATGTAATCCATGTTTTTCTTCCATTTGTGAATGTTTTGTTTCTTTTTCCATTATTCATCCTCAATCGTTTCGCAATTCTATCTACTTTAATTTTCTTTCTATATGTTCATCATAAAAATTAAAGAAAACCCAATTTTTATGGTTTTTTCTTCTATTAGTAGTTACTTTCAAGGTTTTAGCTTATGTAAATACCTTTCTTAGTCTATCTTCTGGGCGATAAATGAGATCACCTAGTTTCTTTGTAATAACTTCTTTGAAATCCTCATATTCATTAAGACAGCCCATATTTACATTCTCGAATGTTTCTTGAAAAGCTTCTGCAATGGAATTCATTATTACTTTGATCGTTCCGGGTCTATCAACACTATCACAAATAGAATAGAGTGTAACAACTTGTTTATCTTTTAGAGTAGTTTTGTGTAGAAAGATACTATATCTTTTCATTTTGAAGGTTTCAGTTTCATCATTGAATATTTCAACAGCAAAAGTTTGTATAGCTTCTAGTAAGCCAGCTGTTAACATAGAATCAGTTGATTTGTCATCATAGTAATTCACTTTTACTATAGGAACTCCTCCAAACATGACACCTGCTTCTAGAACTGTCAACCTAATCCTTCCTCAATAATTATACTCTACTGATTTTTGTCCAAACATAAACTAGAACTTAATTAATTTTTCTTTCTTAAACTTATAAGTGTAATTAATTTGATTTCTTATTGTTTTTTCGCTTGATACTCTTGATAATCCAAGGTTTTTCTATCATTTTAATTGTATTTAATGCAAGTTTCATGGTGTTTCTTTCATCAAAAACGAGTGCTAGTTTTGCAACGGCACGAAGATGATGAATAAGTGTATCAAACCATCGATAGATATCTCCGGGATACACATATAACAAGTAGTTAGCAGAAAGATCAGTTGTTATTTTTAGCAGATTCTTGTTTTCCAATCTGGATTCAACTATGATTCTTGAAATTGCTCGTTGTCCACAGTCACACCAAGGATTATCTGTGCATTTACAATTAAAAATATCCTTATTCCATTTTCCAAATGAATCCACAATTAATTTCGGAAGATTGCTTCGTTTATCTAGAGATGATTCCATAAATTCCAATACTGAACCTGAGAAGAGATTGGATCCAATATATCGACTTTTTATTGCTTTCTCAATTTCAGCTTGTATTTTAGAGTTAAGATATACAGAAGTAAAAGGTTCTAAACCAATAGCAATTTCCAATGGACTTAGCAATTGCAACTTCTTTTTTATCTCTCCAGATTCTGTTGGTGGTAAAAACGATCTTGAAGTTGCTTTCCCAAGGTTGGTTGACCTTGGTCCTTCTTTGTAAATGTTAATCATCTCTAGTTCTTGCAAAACCTTGAGGGATTCCTTTAAGGTCTCTGCTGGACCAAGGAAACTCTTAAAGACATTTATCATTTCCTGGAGTGATGGTTCTCCTAATGCTACAATTGTTGCTAAAACTTGTTCTAACTGATTTTCCCCTTCCATTAAAGGTTCAACTGGTTCTATTTCTTCAGAGAGAAGCTCAAAAGCAATTGATTCCTCAGTATTTTCCATAGCACTATGATATTTCTTATTTGGTTGAACTAGCAGAACAATTTTACCACTATTGTGATAACCTAATCTCCCTGCTCTTCCAGCCATTTGATGAAATTCTGCAACTGATACCCAGAAAATTCCCATTGCTAGGGATTCAAAGATAACTTGACTCGCAGGAAAATCTACCCCTGCACCTAAAGCAGCAGTTGTTATAATTGCTGCATATTTTCCATTTGCAAAACCTGCTTCTGCCTTCTTTCTTTCACGAAATGTTAATCCTGAGTGATAAACAACAGATTTCAAACCGCCTTTACTCAATTTTATTGCCAATTCGTAGCAATGTCTTCTAGAATTTGTAAAAACGATTGTTTGTCCATAATAGCCATAAGTTGATTTTTTATTATATTCTGCTCTTATTAAATCTCTCAAATAAATTTCCTTTTCATCTTGATCTTTAGCTAAAACAACATGTCTTTCCAAGGGAATAGGTCTTTGTTCATGCAATAGAGGTTTTAGTCCAAGATCACTTGCGAGTTCTTCTGGATTACCTATTGTTGCTGATAAACCGAGAATCTGAGCATTTGGAAATAAGGCTTTAACTCGAGCAACTATCCCATCGATTTCTGGACCTCTTGATTCATTACTAATCATTTGGATTTCATCAATGATAACAGTTCCAACGTTTCCTAAGTCATCTGCTTTACTGTTTCTTAGTAGTAAATCAAAAGCTTCGTAGGTTGCTGTAATAATATTAGCATCCCGATAACCGGTATCTATAATGTATCGCGCTTCATCCCCGACATCTATCTTGCTCATCCCTACACGTATTGCTGTTCTCAATCCAATTTTTGAGTACTTTTTCTTGAAATCTTCATACTTTTGATTCGTTAAGGCAACTAGTGGGCTTAAGTAAATCATTTTTTGACCTTGCAATGCTTTTGAAATTCCAACTAATTCCCCGATCAAGGTCTTGCCACTACTGGTTCCAGCGACAACTAGTAAATCTTCATTATTGAATAAACCAGCATTAATTGCTTTAATTTGAATCGGTAATAATTTCTTTATTCCGTTGCTTTTCAGTATCTGCTTCATTCTACCAGGTATCGGCAAACTATCAATTGGTTTTGAATCAGATAAATCATCAATATCACCTATGGTATCATATAATGTTAGTTCAGGGTTTCTTGTTGGTCTGAAATCATATTCAAAAGCTTCCAATACATTATCCACATTTTTGATTTTATTCAAAATACGATAGAAATGTCTTTTCCCAGAAGTTGCGAGTTTTATTTCCCTAGAATTTATTTCTTTATCTAATTCATCTCGAGCACATTGCTGACATGCCTTTCTACCAGATACTATGAATTCCCTGTCTTCAGGTAGAATTGTAACATTTTTTTGATCAATCATACATAAACGACAAATTCTTCTAAAAGTTGGTTCATTAATATTGAACGACTTAAAATACTCTAAAAATTGCTTATAGTTTTTTGGTTGACCATCAAATGGTATGATAATTCCTTTTGCTTTTCGTAAAACTTGTGTTATATCCTCTGGACGTTTGTATTCACTACCAGTGGCACTTAGTACTACGTATTTGTATGGGCGTAATCTTCCATTTTCAACAATGAATTGCAGCTTAGCCCGTTCTTGGGGTTTCATACGTAATGCCTTTGCTTTTGCTGGTAGTATCAGCATATCGACCTGTTGTTTTTCATCATCAAAATCCATGAGAAAAACAAAGTACTGAAAAGCCTGACTAGACATTTCTGATAACCTAGTTTTAACAAATGATAATTCAAGAAAAATCCTAATGATAATTAAAGTTGTGGCAGCTGTGGTAAAAACTAGTCAGTCTTTGAATGATAACTAATTATATATCTTGAATTCAAACTTTTCTTTGTTAATTCAAAGTTATATTTTGTTAATGCTGCCCTTATAGTATCAAAATTAGCATATTCATTTATTCCATCAATGCACAATCCCAACCATTCAGAAATGAGTGTGTTTCGTGGTTCATCCTTATACGGTACGTATAGAAGTAATTTAGTTCCATCCTTAGATACTTGACTTGCTATGTTCAGGACTCGATCTAAATTGGGAGTCGAAATTCCTAATGGATTGAATCCAAAAATCAAGTCTACTTTTTCTTTAATTAGATTATTCAACATTTCTGATGGATAGATTATACTGCTTTCTAAGTTGCCTTTCTCATATCTTTTAATGGTATATTCAAATGGCTCTTTAAGAGCAGTATTTAATTGCAAAGAATAAACTTCACTCTCTTGAAAAACAGATGCAAGTTGAATTGCACTGTATCCAAAACCATAATTTATGTCTAGAATTTTTTTAGGAGTACCACTAAATTCTAGTTGAGATATCGCTTCTGAGCGCAAGGAATGCAAGCTTCGAGAACCATCAATTGTATCAATGAAGTATACTAATTTTGCTAAATCTATCTTCTCAGTCTCATTACGGATTATTTCAAGAAAAGACTTAGCAAGATATTCTTGAAATAAGAAAAGCTGGTTAGCCCCTTGTTCACGCAAATAATCTCGAGAAGTAGCTTTTGCTGGTAAGACCCTTCGCCACTTATCAGCTAAAACAAAAACTACACCTCTTCTTTCAAAATAGCCATATTCTGCTAGGTGAAAGAGCATTTTCCCGAATAAATCCTTATTCGTATAACGCTTATTATGAGAGATAACTGCTAAATCACAAGGAGTCTTACAAAAGTTACCAATGCCTTCATCTTCAGCGATTTGTTGTGCAATGTACGCTGAAAGGATCGCAATGTTCTCAAAGATTTCTTTCGTCAATTTTCTCTCACCAATTTCTTTTTTCTATATGATGAATTGTAACTTTTAAAGTAAGGGAACGAAAGTAGGGAAATCATTAAATAGATTTCTTATACGGCAAATGATGTTCTTATAAAGGAAATTTCTATATTCTTATCGATGCAAACAATTTTTTTATAGGAGAACATACGAAACTTTAGTAATAGTAATATGAAAAACATGATTATACAAGTAAAAACTTGAGCTAATATTTATAGCGAGAAGTTTTTATTTGCTATCTATTATTGATTTTTAGGAAAACAGAAGGTATATACAGTGTCTAAAAAAATCTTAAGAAGTGTCGGAATTGACCTTGGAACTAGCACGATAAAAATATCGTCCAACAATGGTAAAGACTTGGCAAAAATACCATCAATTATTGGGGATCCAAATCCAGGTTGGACTGGAATGACTCTTGACAAGTCACTAGAAAATAATCTTGTGTTAGAAGAAGGTGGACAAACATTTTTTGTAGGAGAATTAGCTCGATTACAGAGTGAAATTAAGCGCCCTCTTGCTTCTGAAGGGAAAATGAAGAGCATTAAGGATGCTGTTTTGGCAATAAAAGCAGCTTTATCATTATTCATTAAAGGTGATGGTGAAGAGGTTTTAATTGCAACGGGTGTTCCTGTAGCAACTTCTCAAGATGAAATGTCTACTTTATCAAAGGGACTCTCTGAAGAAATGGAATTGAATGTAAAAAATGATGCTACCGGTGAAACTCACAGTTATAACATAAATGTACAAAAATGCTTAGTGCTACCTGAACCTTATGGTTCTTATTATCATATCTTGAAGTCCTCTGGAGAAAGCCGTGCGGTTGATGCAATCATTGTTGATATTGGTCATGGTTCAACAGATATTTTGACTGTTTATCAAGGTCGCTTAATGCGAACTGCTAGTGGTAGTTTAGAAGAAGCTGTGGATACACTAACTACACGAATGGCTCGAACCCTACAAGAACAAACAGGAAAAATCATCAGACCATTTGATCTAATGAAAACCATTGAGAAGAATCTCAAAGCAGTCATGGTTGGTGGACAACAATATGATGTTTCAGAAGTGAAGGAATATTATATTCAAAACATTTCAGAGATTATTATTGATGAAACTTCCAGATTACTTGGTACTTTACCACCCGATGCATGGATTGAGCGCGTAATTCTAACTGGCGGTGGTACGTATGTTTTCGGAGACGCCTTAAAGGAAATGATGTGGAAAGAGAACATAGTTAAATCACCTGAAGAGGTTGTTGTTCCGGATAATCCTGTTATGTGTAACGCTATGGGTTTTGAACTCATTGCACAATCACGTATGAAACAAGAATCCAAGTAATTTATACAAAAATAGTTTGAAGCTTCATTACACCAATAATGAATGCTTCACATAATTCTTTTTTTTATTTTGTTATTCCTTTAGTTCTTTTATGAAATAGATGTATCTCATTTGCGCAGAAGGTCTTTCAAAATTTATTTTTAACTTGTAATCTGTCTCTTCCAATGCTATTTCAAACACTTCTTTAATTGACTGAATTATTTCTTCTGCTACAATTACTGGATATGTGTCACCAATGAAAATATAGCCTTTTGTTACGGTTCTGAAGCGCACAATCCCTATACCGACCAATTCATTCTCTGCAAGATCTCTGGTTAACTTTTGTTGTATCAAGATATCTTGGACATCAGCCCATGAAACCTTGTTCCAGAAGAAGGTGTTTCTATAACTTACGGATTTCTTACCCAAAATAAGTCGAGTATTCAATGTCCGACCAAGTGATAATGGAAATTGAAAAAGTAATATCCCACCAAATATTAGTAGAAAACTAGCGAAGACTCTGTAAAAAGTATTGATTTCTGGTGGATTTACGAACCAAACAATTGACATCGAAAACGAAACACCACCAATTAGAAAATTAATCACAAGAGAAATTATTAGCTTAGTAATTTTTATTTTGCGAGGAAGAGTAAAATCAGTTCTGAGAGGTACATCCTCCTCTTCTTCTTCAACCGCTAGTTCTTCTTCTTCTAATTCTATTTTTTCTTGTGAGTCACTCAATGAAATCTACTCGAGGCATTTTTCTTATACAATAAATTATGCAGATAGCTTTTTGAACATATTTTCTTGTTTTAAAAAAGCATAAATCTCGATTTTTTTTAATTTTATATGCCATTTTTTATAAAAAAGAATAACAAAATAATTTATTAGCATAAAGCTCATTCAAAACGATAACTTGAATTTCAACCTAAGATTTTACCTAAAATCCGGTCTGAAATGATAAATTCAACAAAAAATGGGTGGACCACAGATGTTCAAAAAGCAAAAACCCCCAAAACACATTCTCTTTATTGGAGAGAAGAATGATACTAGGGACTATATCATTGATGTTATAAAGCAGTCTGTAGAAGATCCAAAAGACAAAACACCCAAATATACATTCAGTACAGAAGACCTTGATTTAGATCAAGAAATAAGAGAAGCAACTCTTAAGAAAACAGATGGAACGGTCTTTGTTGTAAACTCCTCTAAAATGACTGAATTATCAAAGATTAAGGAATATCTTTGGGAGATGTTTGTTTGGAATGAAGTTTCTATCAACATCCCAGTTGTAATTGCTAGTCACAATGCTGAGAAAGCAATTGCATTAACAGCTTCAGAAATTATTGAAGCCTTTTCCCTAATCAGACTTACAGATCGACTTTGGAATGTCTTAGAAATTCGAGAAAACAAAAAAGAAGATATTCTTGCTTGCTTCAATTGGTTGGACGAGTACATTGAAGTTCTTGGAATCAAACCAAAAGTGCTCAAGAAGAAAACTGCTCCAACTACTCAAAAGAAAAGCAGTAATATCAAACAAGCAAAGAAAAAATAAAACAAAAAAATTGTGGAAGAATGAAAAATGGCAGAAACAATAGCATCTTTAATGAAGAAGGGATATAAAGGATGTTCTGTTCGAAGACTTTTGAACGATCCAGAGCTCAGACAACAGATTAATGATGATCCTTCTGTTCGTGGTAATGAACATTCAAAAGGCATTGTTATGGATAAAATTGCAGTTTCAGGCAAGGTGTTACTGATTGGTCCTACTGGGGAAGCGAAGACACTATTTGCTAGGACACTACTGAAACATCTAACAAAAGCTATCAATGATAGGAAATTCCACATTGGTGGTTGTCCATTTAATGAGGATGCTGGTTATTTAGTTCATATAATTGAAACTTATAAAATCGATAAAGCAGCATCTGCAGAAGTTTTGAAAAGCTTATGTCCGTTTTGCAAGATGAATATTAGAAATTCCATCAAAAAAGTAACAACCATAGATGTCAACATGGATAGGATATCAGAAGTTGTAGCAATTGAACCGGATTTAATGGTTAAATCATTGAGTGCAGTGACTGTTGATAAAACCGTTGTAAATGTAGCTCAAATTGATCCACGAAATGATCCTGAAGGTTTATACATGCTACTAGCAGGTGTAGAAAACCTAGAACAATTGTTTGGTGGAGAAACTTCAACTACCTTTTCCCCTATGGCTCACAAAGTAGGTGTTTTATCACAAGGTTTCGTTATTGTAAACGAAATCCAAAGATTACCACTAAACTTTCTAGAAGCATTAATGGGTTTCTTAGAAGATCCAAGTGGAATTAAATATAGCATTCAAGGTCGTCCTGCTTTTGTTGACGGTGCAATGATTTTCACATCAAATGCTCCACTCAGCGTTTTTGGTGAAGAAGCTCAACCAATCATCAATCGTATTCCTGAAGTTTTATGGCCTGCAAGAACAAAACTTGAAAGAATAACCATTGTAGAAGATATGTTCAAAGAACACTTGACATTAAATCTTAACAACATGACTGCTAACCCAGCACTTGTTGAATTACTCGAGAAAGTCAAAGCTTTTGGTAAGAAAGGGGTAAGTAAATTAGCGATCCAATTCATTGGACTCATGGCTGATTTATCAATTCCAGGAGCATTAAAAGCTGGAGAAACCGAAGCTTATGCTCGTAAGAAAGTTACTCGAGATATGTTCTTCAAATCATTGATTGATATTCATGACCCAGAAAGAACTCCGCATGTTGATTTGCGAACTCTTTACAGTCTAATTGGTGAAACCGTTCTAAGAAAAGATGAATTCTACGTCGGTGAAGATGTTGCTATGTTAACATTGGATGATGCAAAAAGAATTGTAGAATTGTTTGATATTCCAAAGAATCTAATCAATGACGCTGTGCAAGAAGTGAAAACAATGCTTCGAAGACAAATCAAATCCGAAGGGGAACTCACAACTGTGGATTCCATTTCAGAGGATATTGATAAGATGAAAGCCCTTACAGATGCTGAATTAAAACAAATAATCGTCGTTTATGAAGGCATGAGCAAGCAACCACAGAAGATACAAGATGCAATAATTGAGCAGCTTAAACCAAGTTATGAACAGTTGCTATTAGTCGATCATATTTAGATCGATTAACCATATTCCAGAGAAATATAGGCAATGTAAAGAAAGGTGAGCATTAAGTATGCCTCATAGAATACACACAATCAGTCGTGAAAGATTTACCGATCCATTGGCAATCTGGCGCGATCCTGATTTTGTATTTGATTTTGCCGATGCTGCAAGTGTATTACAGAAATGGAGAGATCCTAGAAAAGGACAAAGCTCTCGAGAGGCTCTTGTACTTGGTATGTCTCTTGAAAATGCAGTTGCAGTTAAAAACATTCGAAGAAGACTTCTTGTCACTCCCTTGACTCCCTTAGAAGAAGAAGACCTCGTTCGAGAACTAGAAATTCTTGAGTATATTGGAAATAATGCTTTACCTGATGCTCTTCTCCAAGTGAACATGGGTGAATTACAAACAAAGGAAGAAATCGAAGATTTCATTCAAAAACATTTGAAAGGGTTTGAAGGCACAGCGGAATACAAGAAACACTTGACAGAATCTCTTCGAACATTAGAAGAACTTACAGATATCGAAATCACCGATCGATTTGGTCACAAATTAAGAATCAAAAGAGAAGAAGTAATGGAATTCCTTGGAAACCAATTAGGAAACTGGTTGGCCAGACAAATGCCAGCTAAGCCAGTAACTGACACTATTGTAAGACCAAGAGGTAAAATCCATAAGAAGAAAACTTTTGAACATTCCATTTTAACATCTCAATCAATACCACCCAAATCAATTGATATGGACGATATTGTTGTAATGAAGAAGGACCGAAATGCCCAGATCTACATGATTACAGATATCTCTCAATCTATGAGAAATGTCGTTCAAGGCACTCACTTTTCAAGATTAGAAGGAGCTTTACTTACATCATTGGCTATCTTTTACTACTTCAAACAACAGGGAAGATCAAGAAGAACAAATCAAAAAGCCTTCAAAACTGCTGTCGTACCAATTACTAAAGGTCGTCGAATAGTAGCATCAGATAATGAATTAGAGAGATTTCTATTAACCGCAGTAGCAAAAGGAAGAACTCCTATGAGTGCTTCTGTCCGCACTGCAATTGAACATGCGAAAATTAAAAAGAACACTCAAAATAGAGACATTCACTTAATTATTGTAACTGATGGTCGTCCAAATGAACTGATTCCTGGATATAACCCTACACCTTCTAGAAGTTTAATTAATTACTTTGAAGAAGAACGAGATGGAATTGATCCTGTCATAAGGAATTGTTACATTGAAATTAACAGTTTATTAAGAGATGTTGTGAGAGACCAAAGTAGAACTTGGAAAGTATCCTACTTCTTAATCGGTTCAGAACGAATGAAGCTGACTGATATTTGGCAAGATACACGAAGAACTCTTAGAGGAATCACTTATCCTGTTGTGATTGATCCTTCAAGAATGGATGTTCTTGCGAAAACCATTGTAACGGAGAGTTTGAGACTTGGACAATCCTCGAGTAGTTGAAATCTATAAGCAAGCAAGAAAAGACTTTGAAGAATTCGTTGGTGAGACTCCAGAGGACTACAAAGTTTTACTCTTTATTGATCCAGAATTACACACTAGTTTGTATCAAGTTATGGAACTTGGTGGAAGTCCGTTTGCTGTTCTTTCACAAGAACAAATTGAAAACTTGAGAAAAGCTCGAAACAGAAATTATTTACCAGATGAGTGTATTTCTATTTTCCCAAGTTTGCCTACTATGATCTATATGAGTTTGCCCTTTGAGCTTGAAGATAATCCTGAAAGAGACTTTACTTTACGAATGATGTTTATTCATGCATTTGCTCATGCATACTTTGCTGAGAAAAGTGCTTCGAATGATAGTAAGGTACAAACTGAAATCTATCGAATGGATATGATCATTAGGGAACTAATCATGAATAATGCCTATGGATTAAAAGAGGGGAGACAAATTCCCTGGGGAATGGCATATTTCCAAGATATGGTTGCTGTTATAAGACTGCTTACCACTTTCGGAGTGCATGATTTCTATATTCCACCTGAAACTTCTCGAGATGTTTCATTATTCCAAAACTTCCTGCTTGAAATTATTACTTATCTTAAGAAAAGAGCTGAGTTAATTAAGAAAAAGAATCTCACCGGGATTCTCACAGAAGCTTTTGCGAATTTTATTCATATGAAAATTGGCGAACAAATCTTAGAGAAAAATGAGTATCCCTTTAGTAATATTCCAAAATTGCTTAAACCTATCTATGGCCCACCTATGAACAAATTATCCTTTGAAATTCTCACAAGTGCTTTTGAAGAATTAGGTGATCAGCCTAGAGAGATTATTAAACAGACTCTTCAAATGCAAAGTGACTTAGATCTACTAACCAAGCTTGGCGGAGGAGCTCAAGTTCGACGTATTTTAAAGGATGTTCGAGAAGGAGCCCAATCAACTAGTGTTTATTGGCATGCAGATACTAGTGGTTATTGGAGAAAAACATGGAATATTTACGAAGGTGTATGGGATCAACTTGATGATTATATAAAATTCTTGAACAAACATCAATGCGTAAATGTTGGTCAATGGTTAGAGGGAAGCTCTGCATTCCAATTCTATGGATATGTAAAAGTGGATTCCAAACCTATCTATGTTTTCGAAATTGATGATGAATCAATAAATTTGGAACAATTACTCATACTTCATAATCATAGCTTACTCTACCGACAAGAATTTCTCATGCCGACCCCAGGCTTTCCTGACATAATCATGTTTAAGAAATTGGATCGAATGGTTGTTGGAACACTGCTTTCAATAGGAAAGCTAGAAGAGAATCCAATGTCTCCTTGGGATTTACCAATTTACTCTCGAGCAATTGATATTTCTAAGGAATTACTTGATTTTGTCGCTGAGCAGAAACAAGAAGTAGAGATTGATGAAGAAACAGGCAGAGCTTCTGAAGTATTGTATGGAACCTCGAAAATCAGGAAGAAAGTTGATTACAGTCAACTAAAGAAAATGAGTCAATCAAAGCTTGCATCTGTTAGAGTACTAATAGATGAAATTGTTACTCAACATGAAGGTGCTTAAGAATGGCGTTTATACGAAGAGCATTTCAAAGAGGAATCGCAAAACGGCGACTTGTTTCCGAAAAGGAAATCGATAGAGTAAAAGGAGCACTTACTCTCTTAGAAGTTGGCAAACTAGACTCCATTGAACGATTAATTGACGGTTTAGAAGATCCTTCTTGGAATGTAAGAAATGCTTGTTCTATGGCAATAGCGCGGGTTTACGAAAAGAAACCGAACAACCTAATTGTTCAAATGCTTCATGAAGAGCTCCCAGAAGCAGCACTTGCTATGAAATTAGCATTAATTGAGGCTTTAGGAAAAATTGGTCATGACAAATCTATGCCCATTTTACTAGACATCCTAAAGAAAAGTAAAGCTGATCTTCAGTATGCGGTAATTATGGCTTTATCCAGTTGGGCAAACCTAAAATTAATTCCAGCATTAATTGAAGTCGGTGAATCCAAAGATTATTTGACAAGAAGAGCAGCATTAATGACTTCCTACAACATAATCGCTGAAGCAGTTCCAAATACAACTCTAAAAGAACTCATGAAATTATTCCATTGGATTGTTCAAATCTATGTTGAGACTGGATACTTGGGACCATTGCTTATTAAATTTCTAGAAGTGACCAAAGAAGAAATTGATAAAAAAATCTTCCCAGTAGCTTTAAACGAGTATGAATTCACTTATCTCAATGAATTACTAGACGAAGCAGATTTTGATCCCAAGAAATATGAGATTCTCCATGAACTTGCTTATCCATTACTGTTTTAATTGATTCAGTTAGATAATCTTGAAGGAGAAAAAACGAAGACAAAGAATCCGCTGTAAATATCATTAAGTCTTTATAGGATAGTGACTTCTTTCTATTTGGAATTATCAAAGAAATTAAAAAACGGGTAGACACGTTCTCATCCTAAAGTTAGAGGTTTGATTATGGACGAAGAAGAATCAATAAATGAAACTACTGAAAAAATCCTGAGAATTCTCATGGAAAGAGCAGGGGCTTCAGATATTGTTCTTACAACAGAAGAAGGATTACCTTGTTGTAGTGTTCATGAGCATAAGGGATCAATCAATGTCGAAGGTACTGCCGCTTTATTAATTGATACAATCAAAAGTATTAGCTCGCTTTTAGCTCTCCAAAGTGTAGAGAGCGAAGACAAGTTTCGTCATATGAACATAAGAACCGAACAAGGCAGCTTATTAATTTGCCGTTCTACTAATTTTACTATGGCAATGAAATTCAAAGGGCAAGCAGCCAAGAGAGCTGGTCTTGCTGTTCCACCTGCTAAGAGAGCATTGGAGGAAGTAGAGGAGCTTTTTAAGATTTTTTTTTGAAAAAAACGGAAAAAAAATAAGCTAAATTTTGTTATTCACTTAGCTTCATTCTGATATTTCCCTTCATAACCTGTTGTCATTTTCTTAGTTAATATGAAAACTATTTGAGCAACACGGGCATTCTTATAGACTTTCATTGGATGACCAACGATCATCATACCTTGACCCCTTCCTGAATAACCTGAATCCCAATAAGCTCCGATTATGGTACCGCCCATTCGCAATAATGTACTTCTTGGCTGTAATATTCCTACAGCATTCAAAGGTACACTAACAACCTCATTATAGCGAATAACATAGGATCCCGGTTTTAAATCCCAATATTCATCATTTACAAGTTCTACTGGTTTATATTCAGGCAACACTCTTTTTGAGTTATCAAAATCTATTGCTCCATCTCCCTCAAATGTGAAAATCTCCTTTACAGATAAATCGAAGCCATTTACTTGTGCTTGTTTCTTCATATCTATTGCATCTGAGATTATTTCTGCGAAATCTCCGACCCAGATCGCTGTAAACTCATTCTCATCTTGTTCTTTTTTTTCAACCATTCTTTTCATCTCCTCAAGAAGTTTATTTTTTATCTTAATTAAAAATTGTGTCTGATTTTCAAAGAGAGTAATTTCAGTTATTTCTGCAAATTTGCAAGAAAAATACTGCTTTTTTCAGAAAATTTCTAATAAAGGATAGTCAAACAATAAAGTATCTTTAGGTTAAGGAGACAAAAAACAATCTCTAAGAGGACTATAAATGACATTTATTAAAGTGAAGGATATAGAACCTGTTAAACAACCAGGAATAAATATTCGTATACGAGTGATAGCAAAAGGTGAACCAAGATCAGTCAACACAAAATATGGCAAATCCCGTGTTTGTGATTTCAAAGTTGGTGATGAAACAGGTACTCTTACTTTTAGCTTATGGGGAACTAAAATCAATGAAGCCAGTTTTGGCGATTTACTCGAGATAAAAGATGGGTATTGTAATGTTTGGCAAGGGAAACCTCAACTATCCTTAGGTAGAGATGGATCAATGGAGAAAATCGAAGACGATTCATTTCCTGATGCTCAAACTATTCTTAATAAATTCATAGAAGAGAGTGCAGAAGAAGATTAGGCTGTTCTTGACTAGTTTTAATTTTCAAGGAACACTTTTCTTCAATTATTTTTCTTGGTGGTAAAATGAAATCTAAAAAGAGCATATTATATGAAGATATCATTCAAATGCTTGAGGAAAATGCTGACCCTAAATCATTAGCTGGAATGGCTCGTGCTGGAATAACACCTGAACAAGCATATGGAGTAAAAATTCCAGTTCTAAGAAAAATTGCAAAAAACTTAGGGAGAAATTCTGATTTAGCCAAGCAGTTATGGGCTAAAAATACTCGAGAGACTATGATTCTGGCTTGTATGATAGAGGATCCGAAGACAATTACCGAGGAACAAATGGAAAATTGGGTAATGGAATTTGATTACTGGGAGATATGCGATCAGTGTATAATGAACTTGTTTGATAGAACAGTCTTCACTAACAAAAAAATCTTCGAATGGACTAAAAGAGAAGAAGAATATGTTAAACGAGCCGGATTTGCATTAATTGCTCGAGTAGCTTGGAGTGATAAATCAAAGAGCAATGAAGAGATTTTGGAGTTTTTACCGCTTATCATTAGAGAAGCCAATGATGAAAGGAATATGGTTAAGAAAGCAGTGAATTGGGCGTTAAGGCAAATAGGGAAAAGAAATATAATCCTCAATAAAGAAGCTGTTAAAATTGCAAAAGAAATTTTGAATCTGGAATCCAAAAGTGCTAAATGGATAGCAACTGATGCCATAAAGGAATTGACTAGTGAAGCAGTACTGAAACGATTAAATAAACAATAAATTTACAACACTAGTTCATACTCCTCGAAACCCTTTTTTGTTGAGAAATTCGATTATAAATTGCGCGAACGATGATCGCTCTGGCCCTTCTGAAATACATGATGAAGATTTTGAGTGGAAAGTTCGCGTAGCTAATTTTCAGAAAAATATACTCTAAATGCTCACTTAATTTAAGATAGAATAGTTTATATACAAAATAGCAATATTCAGATAATTTAGATTAAAACTGATTATTGTAATCAGTGGAGATCAACCGTTGGAGAAAATCTTTATGTCAAAATCCAAGAAAAAAGCACCAACTAAGAAAAAACCAACTACAACTGTTAAACCAAAATCAAAAACAAAAACTCAAAAGAAGAAGAAGTAGTTGTTTAATTTAAATTGATATTTATCAAAATTGTGTTTGAGAATTTCAAGCTCCCAAAAAATGGGAGCTTTTTATACCTATTTTTTCTTATAACAAATTATAAATAATAAATATTTTACTTGAAAATTATTGATTAGCACCTCTGGTCCAGCCTGGTAAGACTCGACCCTCCCAAGGTCGGAACCCGGGTTCAAATCCCGGGAGGTGCACCAATTCTAACATAAAAAGAAGTGAAAAAATACTATTTATTTTCCTGCTCTTGCTTCATTTTCTTCATAAGGGCTCTACGATATTTCCCATATTTCTTGGAATGTTCTATAGAGAATTTAGCAGGAGCTGGGGAAACTGCTTTTTCTTTGCATTTCGGACAAGACTCTTGCAAAGTATAAGTTCCACATTTCAAACATTTATGAAGAGACATTGATTCAATCGCCACTTTGTGTTTCTTTATTACTATTCGATTTATTTCTTTCTTGTAAATGCGAAAGTTCCATTATGACGTTCAACTATGTCTTCGATTCTTTCTAGGGCATTTTCAAGAGCTTTTTCAGCCATTTTGTAATCTTCAGATTCAACCTCAAGGGCATATCTTGGGCTGCCTTCGGTATAAATACTGATGCTTGTGTTTTTCTCTTTAACATTATCTTTTCCAGCGACTAAAGCCTCACGTAAATGAATTACACCTTGTCCACCTGGAATAGAAATTTCTACTGTTCCCTTAATATCTACAGTTGCAGCTACAATATTCTCAGAAGCTATTTTTCTGACAACTTTTGCCCAATTTTCTTCAATACCAATACTTGTAAGGTCTTTCACAGAAGCTGAAGAGGCAAATTCCAAACCGTAATACAACAAATCATAATGTGTTTCTAAAATTTCTATAACGTCATCTGCTTTCTTTCGTTCAGCTTCAGGCATTTTATCGACAATCATTTTAAAAAGAGTGGCAGCTGTCTGACCGCGTTTCGCTTCTAAGAGCTTCAATTTCTTCATTTGTTCTGGAACACGCTTAATACTAAGATCAATTTGACGTTTTGATGGATCGATACGTAAAACTTTCGCGACAATCCGTTGTCCTTCTCGGACATGAACTCTTATGTTTTTAACCCATGTTCTTGAGAGTTCGGAAATATGAACATAGGCTCGAGTCTCACCATATTCGTCTAGAGATACATAGGCACCATGACCCATGACTTCTCGTACAGTAGCTACTACAAGCTCATTTCTTGCTGGTAAGCCTTCAAAGATTGCTTCTACATCTTTATCTGGATCAAACAAATCATCTTCTAGTCTGCTTTTTCTTGTTGATGGTTTTCTGGACATTTTATTTTTTCACTTCCTACTTCTTAACAAAAAATGGTTAAGATAAAAAATCTTCTATCAAAACGCTACAACTTTTCATTAATAAAAGTAATCATTTTCTAAATTTACTCCGAATTCACTTCTATAAAGACTAATTATTCAGATTACATTTATTTAGCTCGAGAAATTATAATATAAAAACTTAAATTTAGACTAGCAAAAGCAAATAGTGGATGCTCAATGGAAGAAGAAAATCGGATTCTCACAGTTCTGGAAAGTCCAAATGCTATGGAAACAAAGGAAACGAAAGAAGAGAAAGATGAGAAAAAGCCATTGAAAAGACTGCTTTCACTGGATTTTCTCAGAGGAGTCGCGATATTTCTTATGATACCTGGACATCAACTACGATCAATATATGATCTCGAATGGATTATAAACTCGATTGGATTTGGTGAAAAGAGTGGATTAGTGATGTTTTTTGCAAGTGTGTATGCGATACTTGCTACATTTACAAGTGCCTTTCTTATAATTAGTATAATTGTGAATGTCTATACAGCAGAAAAGAGATTTGAAAGAGGAGAACATCCAAACAGTATTTTGAGAAAACAATTGATTACTGGTTTTATCATTGTAGTTTATGGATATTTATTTGAGATGATATTACATCCAGTTGGTTTACTCGGAAAAACTGTACT
>JAGXNT010000102.1 GCA_019894765.1 Candidatus Heimdallarchaeota archaeon | reverse complement strand
GCTCCTAAAATTGTCAAAGACAAAGTAGCAGAAGCACGAGAATTCAAGAGTTGGTCTTAAACCAACAAATTTCTTTTTTGAAAGGATACATTTCCTTTCTTTCTTTAATATTCATTTTCTAAATCGATTACATTAAGGAAGTTAATTTCTCCTCGAGAGAAACAACTGATATTTTCGATAACTTCATTCCAGCGTCGAAGATCATTCATAGGTGATGCCCCTCGATGTGGACTCATTATCACGTTGTCAAGTTCATGAAATGGATACTTGGCTGGGAATTTTATTCCTGCTTCATCAGGTTCCGGTTGGTAATTATACCAAACATCAATTGCTGCTCCTGCAATGGTTTTGTTCTTCAAAGCTAGGTAAAAACTCTCTTCTTCTATAACTTCACCTCGAGCAACGGTAACAAGTAATCCTTCAGAACTTAGCAATTCCAGTTCTTTTTTACCAATTAATCCTCTAGTTTTCGTTGTTAAGGGGACAGCAACGATTAAGGTATCAATTATTTCAAGAAACTTATGGAGTTCATCATCAGAATATTTAGTGATGGGTGTGGGATATGTTTCCGTTCTTTTTCTTTTCCAATCCTTTTTTAAAATATGAAAATTAACGTCAAATCCAGCTAGGAATTTGTGCACCTTTGTATTGATAGCCCCATAACCAAGTAAACCAATTTCTCTATCTCGGAAAGGAGTGGATTTCGCATCAGCATCTCCTTTTCTCCATTGACCTTCCTGCATCCAAGTGTGATGAGGGATAATTTTGTTTGTGAGGGAGAGTAATAATGCAACAACATGCTGTGCGGTAAAGTAGGTATTCCCATGCCCATTAACTAGAGTAATTTTCCGATCTCGAGTTATTTTGCTGAAGAGTTCTGTGAGATGTTGAACACCTACTCCTGGATTAATGAAAAGTCTTAGTTTTTGTGCTTCATTCAATAATTCTTCAGTAGGACGCCAACCAATAATGATATCAGCTTCAGGGGCATACTTCATGAAAGTTTCAGGATCGGTGTTCTCTGGAAAAATTAGATTGACTTGAGGATACTTTTCTAGTCCTTTTACTAAGTAATCCCTTAACACTTCTCGCACATCGAAAATGCATAGTACAGTGACATCTTTACTATCAGTCATTTCTAGTCAATCTTATCCATTTTAATTAAACATAAAAATCTTCGGTAGCTGAGGGATTGTCTAAAATTTCTCCTAAATCCTTTACTTTTGAAATTACTCTTAAAATAAATCTATTCTAAACGAAAATTTAAAATCATAGTAAGACATTCCTCAAAATGTGGATTACTTGATTACAATCACCCGTACTCACTGACTAAGTGCGAGGGGATCTCGCTTCGCAACCATTGGTAGAATTTGGTTAGCGTAGCTCATTTTAGGTCCACTATTTTTTCTGGGAATGATTTTTTTTAAGGGTCAAAAGATCCTAGAGAATAGTAGATTTTAGCGCTGCTTCTGGATGAACCATTTTCTACAGCAAAAGTCAGTTGTGACCCATTGAAAACAAAATCACATAAATAACAAGAAAACAAAAGGTGAAGTAGAAAAATGAGTAATAGACACACAAAGTATAGGTTTTTCCTGTACAAAATGGCAAATAAATTGCGATACCTTGAAGGTGAAGACTTCGCAGCAGAAGTAGATGCTATTATTGAAGAGATCCGTAGGAAGAAATTGGACAATTGGGGTCCATATGAACAACTCATTAAATGGTTAGAAGGCAAGAAAGCAGAAGTCTTGGCAAAACCAAAAGCGAAAGCAAGGCAATACGATCCCTTTGAAATCCCAATGTCCGGGGTAGGCAGGATTGCATTATTTGGGTTATCGAATGTTGGAAAGAGCACCTTAATGAATGCAATCACAAATACTGAAGTTGAAGTTGGAGCTTTCTTGCATACTACGACAATCGGTCAAGCTGGGGCTTGCACCTATCAAGGAATAACCTTTCAAATTGTAGATCTTCCAGGTTTTCTAGATTTCAAGGAAGATTGGACAATCAGCAAGCAAATAAACAGAGTCGCAAGAACATCAGATGCAGTAGTAATGGTCGTAGATTTAGCTATGGATATCGATAGACAACTAAAATTCTTAACAGAGCAACTAGTAGAAGCTAAAATACTCGTTGACGGTGAATCGGAATACAAAATAGCAATTATAGCTACAAAAGGAGATTTACCAGGGTCAAAAGAGACCTACCAAGAATTACTCAAGAAAACAAAATGGACAGTCTATCCAACAGCGTACAACAACGAAGAATCACTCGAGCAACTCAAGAAATCCCTCTTTGATTTACTCAAAGTAATACGCGTCTACACCAAACCACCTGGGGCTAAACCAAAACTAGACGAAGCGTTTGTCATTCGTAAAGGAGCAACTGTAGCAGACGTAGCAGAAAAAATCCACACAAGTTTCTTGAAAAGATTCAGGTATGCAAAGATTTGGGGAACATCTACCGTCCATGATGGACAACAAGTCGGGTTAGACCACATCGTACATGACAAAGATGTTATAGAATTAACTTTGAGTAGATAGGATAGAGTAGTAAAACTCTATTCTTTTCCTTTGTATTAGCAGTTCCAATAGTTTTCTTAGTATTTGTATTAGGTATGAAAAAACGAAATACTAGAAGAAGCAGAAAACTCAATGTGAAGTAGCAAATTCCAAGTTATAGATCCATCTTTGGAGAAGCCAATTCTGCTGAATAATCTCATAAACTTCAGAAAGAGACACAGTATAATTTGATCTATCCTTAAAAGAAACAGATCCACTTGCTCTCCGAATGAAGCTTAAATCAAGATGTTTCTTGAAGAAGTTCTTAAGGGCATATTTCCCTCCATGCTTCAAAAGATCTTCAAAAGTATCTAAATTCATCTCGTAACCAGTTTTCCAAGAAGGCTGAGAGATGAAATTGGTTGAGAAAGTAGAAACTAAACCAAATTTATTACAATTGGGACAGCGAAGTGATAAATTAAAGTCTGCAAACATAAGAGAAAATTCACGAGAACAATTTTTACATTTAATTTCTATATCAGACATTCAAATCACAATAAATTAATCAGTTACAGCTAAATCAATCCTTTGGATTAGAGAGGAACAATTGCAAGTAGCTTTAAATTACTTGAGTGAGTAATAAAAAAACAGCGACAAAACCTGGGGGATTTGTTGATGAATTATAAGAAGTTTAAATCCGTCTTTATACTTATTTTAGTTATTTCTTTTGCAATGGTACCAAGAATCACTCTCAACGGAAATACCTCTGAGAGGATTTCATTTAAGATCAAACCAGAAGTAAACAAAAAATGGACTTATATGATTTACTTCTGTGCAGATACAAGAGTAAATTATGTAACATCAAATTTAGATAATTCAGACAATTATCTTCATGAAAGTATGTTGGAAGCAATAACAGGTATTGTTGAAAACGATTTACTAGCAGGATCAGAAGTAGACATAAACGTCATCGCGTTATATGATTTTCCGTACTCAGTAACAGACCCAAACGGTCACGCTTACATCTATGAACTAAAAGCTACCTCAGCTGGAGGAAATACCACCGTAGCAGATTGGGGAGTAACGAATATGGGCGATGGTCAAGTACTAGATGATTTCGTTGATTACTGTAAAACAAATTATCCTGCAGACTATTATGCACTATCTTTAGTGGATCATGGACGAGCTTATGCTGGTTTTTGTTATGACTATCACGCACCACATCCGTCTATGCAATATGCTATTGGTGATTGTCTTACTCTCAATGAATTAGAGACTGCTTTATCAGGAACAAACAATATTGATGTGATAATCTTTAACACCTGTCTTGGAGGTAATTTTGAAGTAGCTTGGCAATTAGTGGGTGAAGTGGACTATATGTTAGGAGGGGAAACAACCCTAGGAACAAATCAGCTTTACACCCCAAGAGATTATGCTTACAATTTAAGTCGAGACCCAAATATGACTCCCCGGGAATTTGCTCAAATGACTTTTGATGTGAGTGTTGTTCCAGTAGCTTTAGAGTCATGGAGAGATTGGGGGACTTGCGCACTGTATGACTTAACACAGTTTCCAGTAGCGGGTTTAGGTTCATCATTCATGGATACTTTTGACCTTTTCGTAGAGAGTTTGCATGATGAGCTAGATTATAATTCATCCCAGGTTGATTTCTTCAAGTGGTTAAGAAGTGGGATGGGAACAGCTGGTCTATCACCATCGAACGCAATGCTCGTGGACTTGACAGATTGTATACAAAAAATAGTTGGAAATCAATCACAATTCCATTATGCAACGATAGGGGCATATGGAGCTCAATTATTAACCATGTTGGAACCAGACCCAAATGGAGTACTGCTTGATTACTATAATTTGTGGGATGAAAATCATACCTATCCAGCTCCCTTCTTACAAGGATTCAGCTTGTGCTTCCCAGATAGTTATGATATGTTCAAGGGATTCTTGTATGGAAACATGTATTCAGGTTTGAAAGTAAACATCGATACTCGCTGGAAAGGATTCCTAAATAGATTATTCCCATATTTAATTCAGGATATATACAAACTGAAAGATTTCTATGAAATACAATTGTTCCTGATCGATCCATCAATCAAGTTAGATGTTCTTTACGAGGTTTCGCCAGCAGAAATATATCATGTGGGACAAAACGATAATTTTCCAAACACGCATATGGGCATAGAAATAGGAATACAAGGAGCAGAATATCAAGACGATTTGTACGGGAATTTCATGATCCGCATCCCGACAGCGAGTTTAGCCATGGGAACTGCCGTGAATAAAGCCAATGGAGCTGAAACTTTCCAAGTAATAATCGATGCTTCCTATGCTGCTAGTGCAACGCAAGAAGTAAACCTTACAGTGAAGCATATAACAGATGATGAAGTTGTCTGGGAAGAAAATATAGAACACGACATTGAAGTAGGACAAAAATTAACAACAGAAGTCTCAACAGATGATGAACTAACTGATTTCGAAGTAACTGAGATACCAACCAATCAATTTGGTTCTCTCAGCACTAATAGCTTAGTAATTACCACCGTGTTTTCATTTGTTCTATTAATTCAAGTAATTCATAGAAGAAAGAAGAGATCATAGTATTTTAGATCTCTATATTTTTCTTTTCAGTTCCTTTTCGCACTTTATAAGTAAGCAATTTTAAATTCTTTAAGAAGGAAATATACTTTAGGACAAACTTGTGAGGATTTGTAAAGTGAAAAAAAAATATCGGTTTTTTGTTATAATTATCTTAATAATTTCATTAGCAATTTTACCTAGAATTTCTATAAGGGGATATACTCAACCAGAAATCACGTATGAATTAACTCCTGAAGTAAATAAAGACTGGACTGTTATGCTGTACTTTTGTGCAGACACACGTACAGAAATAGTAACATCAAGTTTAGATAATTCAGGCAACTTTCTGCATGCTGCAATGACGGAAGCAATGATGGGTATCTATACAACAGATATGCTACCTGGTTCTGAAAGCGATATAAACATCGTAGCATTGTACGATTATCCATATACTTTCCAGAATCAAAAAGGACGTGCAGTAATTCTTAATCTAAGAACATTAACAGGTGGAGGGGTTCAAACAGTAGCAGATTGGGGGGAAACAAATATGGGCGATCCACAAACATTGAGCGATTTCATTGCTTTTTGTAAAACAAATTACCCTGCAGATAATTATGCTTTGACACTATCAGATCACGGTCGCGGGTACGCTGGCTTTTGTTTCGACTACCACGCACCACATCCATATTTTCCATACGCTATTGGTGATAGCTTACAGGTGCCTGAACTAGAATCAGCACTCTCAGGTGGAAACGAAGTTGATGTCTTAATGCTAGATACTTGTTTAGGTGGCTCATTTGAGGTTGCCTGGCAATTAGTAGGAGAAGTATCCTATATAGTTGCGGGAGAGTCAACTCAATCAGGATATGCATTACATCACCCACGGGAAATTGCTTACAATCTCAGTCAAGACACAACTATGACTCCAGCAGAATTAGCACGTGTAGCATATGATACTGCAGAGAATCCGCAAGTTTTGCCTTCATATGAACATTGGGGTTCAGTTTCACTATACGATTTAACACAATTTCCAGCCCAAACAACAGGCGATTCATTTATGGTGAAATTCGATCTCTTCACAGACAAATTAGTAGATGAAATAAATAACAATTTCAGCAAAACTCAGTTCTTCCAAGATTTAAGAGGAGGGTTAGTTGCAACCGCATTACATACCTCGACATCGATGATGGTGGATCTCTACGATTTCATAGAGGCAGTAGTGGCGAATCAATCTGAAATGTATTTTGTGGAAACAGGAACTTTAGGTTCTGAATTATTAGCAATGTTGGCTCCTGCACCAAATGGAGTGCTAGTGGATGAGTATCACTACTGGTCAACGGCAACGTACATGCATGGCTTCAGCATCTGTCTCCCAGACAGTTACGACATGTACAAAGGCTACCTCTATCCCGGAATGTATAACGCCCTAAAAATAAGCTCAGAAACATCTTGGAAAGTCTTCATGGATAAACTCTATGGAATCTTAGACTTCGGACGCTATCGAATACGGGAATTTTATGAAATACAATTATTCATTATAGACCCCACAATAAGATTGGATGTTTTCTATGATCCACTAGATGATCTAAAAAGTGGGTTCCACATAGGATTAAATGATAATATGCCAAACAATCACATGGGAGTCGAAGTAGGAACCACCGGAGCAGAATACCAAGATGACCTGATAGGAAACGTGATGATTCGGGTGCCAATGCCAAGCTTCGGATTAAGCAAAGCAAATGGAGCGGAAATGTTCAAAGTCGTCGTGAACGCAACCACAGCAGTAAGTGCCACACAAGACGTCAATCTCACAGTGAAACACGTATTAAACAACAATGTGGTCTGGAAAGAAACGAAAATACACGACATAGAAGTAGGACAAGCACTAACAACTGAAATATCCACAGATGATGAAATGTCGGATTTCGAAGTAACAGAGATACCAACCAAGAAATTCGGTTACTCGAGTAAAGTGAGTACTATTGTACTATCGATGACACCACTTCTAATGATAATACTAGCTATTTTTAGAAGAAAGAAGAAGTTTGAGTAGTGCTATCACAAGCAACTCAAACTATTTGCATTTTTTTAATTCAATAACAAACCTAGTGCTAACTGAAGCAAGCAAAAACTGGACGCCGGGAAAAGGTTCCCAGCCGTCCAGGAAAAGGAAATAGGGATTTTATTTAGACGTTCATCTAAAAGAATAAACGTCTATGTGGGGAGAGAGGGATCCAACAAAATTAGATTTTGTCGGATTGGGATAACCTAAGGATAGGATAAATAAAAATATTTCTAGTGTGTCCATTTTTTGCAACTTTCCGTTTTTCTCTGGAATTTTATTTTTGTCGTTCTGGGCTATTTTTTTCTATTCATAGAATTAGATCTTTTAGAATTTCGTCGAAAAGGAATAATGGAACAATAGCAAGTTTAATACCATTCATTTTTTAGTAAAGCAAATTAGACCACCAAATTGGTTTATCCGTTCACCTGCTGCAGTTTCAGCATCAATTATCTTAATATTTACTTTTTTATTATTCAAAATTTGTAAGAGGCGATTTAAACGCTGTTTTTGCTTATGGTTTTTTAGAAAGCTATCACTAAGCATAAGATATTCTGGTTGTCGATTACCAATCTTCCATTGTTTGTATGTTAATTCTTCAATCTCTTGAAGAGAGTATAATACAATTTCACCCTGGTCAATTCGATTAAGACGTTCTTCTAATTCTTCAATGATGGATGCTGCTTCTTTAGTTGTGGTTTCAGCAATTATTTCTTGTAGTTCCTTCGTTTGTTGTAATTCCAAAACATCCTCTGCATTACTTACACTACCATCTATAGTTCCTATAGAAAGCAAATTTGCACTTGTCTCATGAGTTAACCATTTGTGATGTTTCTTGATATGTTCTTGAAAAATCTCAGAATAGTGACTATTTCTTGGCTGAACGATTATAATACTTCTAATGCCCTCTTTGATAAACTGTCTTAATTTATCAATAACTAATTCATGGAAATTGTAGAGCTCATTGTCAGCTAATTGTTCCCTTCGTTTTGTAATAGTAATAGTTTCAAGTGGTTTTACTATTTTGCTGAAAACTTGCCACATAACTGCTTTTTTTGTTTCAAATCCAATCAATATAGCTAGTGGATATCCTCTATTCTTGCGAGATTTTTTTCGCTTTTTACTCAAAAATGGCTTCTCCTTCAATATTCAGTTTTAAGTATAGTCTTCTTTGCTTTCAATCATGCTAAATGAATAAAAAAACTATTCCTTTTCCGGAAATAATACTTTAATAGTTAAACTCCTTACTTTCTAGCTAATCATGAAGTTAGAATTCCCTTTAACCCCCGAAAAGATTAGAGAGGGAATGAAAAAGGTCATTTCTATTATCCGTGAGGAAACAAATTGGGATTTGCAGCGGACTCTTGCAGATGTAACCATTGAGATAGGTGAAGCTCCAGAAAATGGATATGATTTCGGTGTGAAGAAGGTAAAGAGCAAACTCATTTTTGCTAACTGGGTGGGTAGTGTTCAGCCTGAAATAACCAGTAAGAAGATCTGGGAGTTTATCATTATTAGAGAAAGCATGTCACTTTTTGTTAAAGATGAGCTTCTTAAGAAAGAGATTTCTGAGTTAACTAGTTTATTTCTTAACTTTATGGCGATGGCTTATCAGCAAAAAATGTACGAAGGAAAATCCTTTGACTCAGAATTCCAGCTCTTAAAAGCTAGATTTTTGCATTTATCAAAAGCAGATAAAACAATTACCAAACAATTAAAAAAGGAATTAGACTCACTACTTGTAATAATTGTAACTCAAGGTATTACTTACGAATTAATTTATAAAACATTCTTATTTTTCATTGAAGATATTCCTTTAGACGAAATCGATGTAGAAGAATTAGTTAATGATTTCCATAGATATTTATCCTCTTCTCCTGAGGAGATGGCTGCTCCAATACAGTTCAAAGATGCTGTTGTCATTGTTATTAATGAATTAATCAATCTTGGACACAATACTTCTGCTGTTGAAATTGCTAAAAATCTCCGAATGAATCATTCCACAGTTACAAAACATCTTACTAAACTTGTATCCAGATATAATACGTATTGGAGAAGAGAATACAATTGGAAAAAAATGGGCTTACACACATATCGAGTTCTAATAGAAATTGAAAAGAATAAAGATGCTTTCAAGAAAGAAATTAGTAAAGAACTTGAGAATATCACATATATCTTTGAGCTTTTTGAAGGTGAAAATTCGAGTTATGATTATCTATACACAGTCTTACATTGCCCACATTTAACCGCTGATAATTTGACTTTTTCTCTAGAAAAGAAGCTTAGAGATAAGCTAGTAAACTCATTTGAAATTAAACCAATTCAAAGAAGAGTTTTTAGAACTGCATTTATACATCCACAAATCAATCCAACTCTTTCAATATATGAGAAATTACTTGCTGGTAAAGTACCAATACAGAAATTTACCCTATGGGATAACAAGGATTTTGAATCTAGTCCTTTGAAGTTTGAAGATTCTGATCATAGCTTGCTTGGTTTTATTTCTATTCTATTGAATAAGTCAATTACTGCAAAAGGCTACTTTGGTGTTTGGTTAAATGAATTAGATGAATTTCTAGTAGCAAATAATATCAATCCAAAAGACACTCTGGAAGGAACAAACCTATTTAATAAGCTACAGAAGATTGCTATTGAAAAACAAATTCTTGATTTTCGATTATCCATATCTCCCTCTAAAATGCATTCCTTGGAAAAATTAGTTATTAAAATACATTGTAACCCTGAATCTGACTCAACATATCGATTAATTGAAGACCTTTCAATATTTGGTTGGATGGGAATTTCTTACTCATACGAAGAGATTCTTATAATGATTAATGGATTGACTAATTCTGACAAATTAACTAAACTAATTGTATCATTCTTGGAAGAAAGGAATCTAGACTTTGATTTATTTACAATTAAAGATATTTTCTCTCGCTATATTCCTTATCATACCTTATATAACATCAAAAACAAAAAGTGGAAATTGTGATTTTTTAAAAAATAAAAAGAAAAATATGGTGGATATTTATCCGTTTCCACCGCTACCTTCATCACCTTGTCCAAAGCCACTTGGACCAATTGCAGTTTTGGCGGCAATACCACCTGCTGCAACGAAGGATAGGATCATAATTGCTAAAGCGACTATTTTATGATTGATTTTTTTCATTGTTTTGTTAGTCTCCGTTATCTATTATCAGTAAGAAATTACTCTAAATTGTATTAAAAGGAAAAATCTAGATAAAAAAGACAGATGTTGTACGGGAACTTGTGCATTTTTGTTTATAGTATTTAAACATGCCAATATTCCTTTTCTGATGGATTACATTTGAATTAAGCGACTTGTTTGATTATTGACTTTATATTTTGAATGTCTTTATTATTTCTAATTGATCCACATAGCGATTATCCAGGATGAATTGTATTGAAGTAAAATCGCTTGTAACGTTATTTATTGAACCTTTAATACTTATTGGGCATGTACACCGAGTAACAATGGTATCATCAAAAATTTCTCGAATGATTATTATTGGTCCATCATTTGATATTTCCAGTTTAAAATTTCCAGTATAGGCATTACAATAAATCCAAAGAACTTGATCAAAAGTGATGTATTTTCCTATTTTTTGAATAGTTAATCTTTCTGGATTTTCTGTTTCGCAATAATTATAGTTTACTGAATATTGAAAATAGAAATTAGAATTTCCTGAAAAGGTATTTTTTGGATAAAGTACTATACCTAGCGATGTTATTATAACCAATCCCGTTGTCAAAATAAAGACAATAATAACTGACCTTTTCATACTTACTAATTAGGTTTAATTTTTTAATAGTTTTTTGATACTTTTCCATTTTTATTTCGATCAAATAATTCTTGGTATACTTACCTTACATAGTGTCAAAATGGAGAAAAAGGGGTTTTTTTATATACTTTTCAGAATATCTCTTTTGAAGGAAATACGAGATGGGATTTTTGGAAATGTGGTCTACATTCACAGATTTAATTTCCCCATCTCTTTCTTCTTTAATAGTCTCCAAAACAAAGAGTCTCTAAAGCAAAACTCTTCGGGTGCTGCGACCATTCAAGGGGGCTCTTTCTTTTTTCTGCTTGTTCTTTCCCATTAATTTGTCGCTACGTTGGTATATAAGAAGGAAATTTGCCTAAAGTTTTCCACGCTTTTTTTCTTTTCTTTACATTTTTGTTTTTTTGTTGCTCGAACAGACACCGACCGTTATTAGGATTAATCGTTGTTTTTGTGTTTGTTCTCTGACTCTTTCTTCTTAAAGAAATTTTATTTATTTAAATATTCTATGAAATAAATCATTAAAAATCTATTTTCTTAAATCCTTTATATACCTTATAGATACTAATTCGATGGACTTATAAGTCGTCCTTTGAGTACATATACTAGACGAAGCACGATCTTTTAGACATTTATTGGGTCAAAACAAAAAGTTCGCTTCCTGATTTATCTGAAAACCATTTGACTCAACACTTTGATAAATTGTAATCACATGAGGTGATTTTGTAATGGAAAATTTAGATTTAGTTGATACGCCCGATAGCAACACCTATTCAATGTGTTCGGACTGTGGAAGAAAAATAGATACTCAAGACATCTTAGATTCTGGTACTACTCAATCCTGTTTTTATTGTAACAGAAAGCAAGTACAACGTTTTTAGATCTAGGATTAGAATGATATGATTATTCATATCCAGTCTTTTTTTATTTTTGTTTTGTTTCTCTCTCGAGTAGATGCTGACTGTTTTTGCTTTTAATCGTAGATTTTGAATTTGTTTACCGGTCCTTTTGTTTTCCAAAAGATGTATTCGTCTAGTCCTTCTTCTACGAAGTCCGGTATTGTCCCTATTATTTTGTAACCGTTTTTCTGGTAGAATTTCACTGCTCCCTCGTTTACTGTTGTCGTCACCAAGAAAACGTTTGGTAATCCACTCGAGAAAGTCATCTCTTCTATGAAACCAACTAGTTTTGCTCCTATTCCCTTGCTCCGGACATCTGCTCTTACAACTACTCTCCGGATATAATTTCCATACAAGATGTTTCTCTTAATGGTTATGAAGCCCAATACTTCTTCTTTCCTAGTCGCCACATACACTAATTCCTTCCCTAATCTGTCGTAAAAGAACTTCCTGGCTCCTTCTTTCTTTAAACCAAAAGCTGTCCAAGGAAAACTTGTCACCGTCATTTCCGCGCATTCTTCGATATCTTCTTCTTTTAGTTCTCTTATTTTTATTTCAGTCATTTCTCTTCTCTTCTTTGTTGGCTAGTTCTTTCTTTTCCTCTCGAGTCGTTTTCTCTTATCAAAATTATTTGTTTATGATCACTACTTAGAGCTTTACTATTTTCAATGTAGAATAGGAATCTTTCTTATATTAGTCACTTTATTAATCCAGAGTTTAGGAAATATATGAGAAAGGATGCTAAAACTCCAGAGTGGGTTCAAGAAGTAATGATATATTATTTTTGATTTAGATTTCTTCTTTTTTTCCTTGTTTCTAAACTATAAGCTAATAATTACTATTACAATTACTCCTACAACAATAACTAATACAGCACATAAACATGTACCGAGCATTGCTTTACGTCGTTCTTTTCTAGTCTCTGATGGTACAGTATACCTAAGGACACCATTTTGATCATATACCTCCACAGCGGGTAATATTTCTGAGTAATCTGGTTTTCGTTTTTTACGTTCCTTACTTCTTTTCTTTCTTGCTTTTTCTCTCGATATGGTTTTTTTGTATTCTGTTATTCCATATGATGTAATTTTGTAAGCCTTATCTAATACTTGACCATCAACAGAAGCACTTGGAGTAATCTCTTGAAGTCTTCCCAAAATCACCAATACTACCAAAGCTTCCTCAATAGACGCAACAGGTTTCACATTAGATTCAAGCTCACTAAAAGTGTAGATCTTTTCAGGTGAATTCATCATATAGACGATAATGCTCTGCATACAATATTCCCTATTGGGGTCAATACTATATGTTATAAAAAAACTATATCTCTATCATTTGAAAAATTTTTCTCAGAAAAAACAAAAATCACTTGTTTTTGCTAATAAACTTGGATTATTTCTTAACCTTGTTATTTCTTTTCTATTTCTTGGTTGACCAAAAGGTTCCTTTCTTCTTGAGCCATTTCCTGTGATCCCTAACTATTTGCTTGTGATCGAATGCTAATTCTAGTTCCGGCACCATTCCTTCTGGGAACTATCCGAAGGATGCTGCATCATCCCCTGCTTCTGGTTTCCCTTCATAATCACAAATGAATGTTACTGATATTGTGTGCTCTCGAGGGTCTCTGTTTGGTTTAGAGTAGACTCCTAGTATTTCTACTAGTGTCACTTCCACTCCTAGTTCCTCTAACATCTCTCGAGTAAGTGCTTCCTCTACTGTTTCCCCTTCCTCGACTATCCCTCCAGGTAACGCCCAATAGTTATGAAATGTGTTTCCTGCTCTTCTTATGAGCAAGATTTTCCCTTCTTTTTGGAGTATTCCATCAACTGCGAATCTCATGGTAACACACAAACCGATTTCATTAGTTATTGCTGAAGTACGTAACTTGTCTTATTCTGAGATTAATTCTCGTTCCAAATCTACTAATTTTTCTACCACTCTTTTTCCTTTTGGAGTCAAGTCATAATAAAGTCTACGCGACCCTTCAATTGCGGTGAGATTTATTAAGCCGTACCCATGCAAAACTTCTCGAACTTTGATGAGCGTTCGATCATTCATTCCGAGTCTCCGGATTTTGGACCCATACAGTCGTCCTCTGTTCCACAGGAGTATGAGTAGTTTGAAGGTGTCTTTCTGATTATTTATCTTAAAAATGAGCATTTCTTCTTCAGCAATTTCTGACATAATACTTTACATTTTCTCCTCTCTCTTATTATTCTTTTTCCACTCAAATAAAAATAAGAAGAATAAAACACTCTCTTGTCTTATTCTTTTTCTGCTGATTCTTTTTTAGTATCAAAATCCTCTGTTATTTTTTGTCCTTCCAGGGCTGAGAAGCTCCATTCTTTCCCTGTGAAGGCGTGAACTATTCCTGACCAGTGTTTGTGAAAGATTGCTGCCCACATCAGTAGTGTTAGGAATCCTTGGATCATGAAGGCATAACCAGCTCCTCCAGCAACCCATAGTCCTGCAATTGTTGTCCATGGAGGACTTAGTGGTATGAAAAATGCTGCAGGTATAACAAATATTCCTGCAATGATATTCGATAATCTTGATGGTAACTTGAAGGCTTGCGTTAGTATTGAAATCATGAACATGAATACCATAAATACTAATGGATTGACGTACAGTAGTGTTCCCATCAAAACTCCAAGACCTCTTCCACCTTGGAACTTTAACCAAATGGTATAGTTGTGTCCAAGGATGCAGAATGCTGGTCCAAGAATACAAGCAATGGAATGCCAAAGATTGGTGGTTCCTCCTTCTGTGAAATATGATAAGGAGAATATTTGATCAATTAATGCTATTGAGAGTGTTCCTTTGAAGATATCCAAGAAAGTAATTGTTAATCCTACTTTCGCTCCATAGGTAATCATAGCATTGAATCCCCCCGGATTACCAATATTATAATCCCGAAGATCTTTTCCCGTGGCGAGATTGCCTATCCATACAGAGAATGGTATGGATCCAATAAAATATGCGATTATACACGCAAATACAATCCAGAGGATTATCAAATAATTCATAGTCTCACATCATCGCTAGTAACTTTATTCTTCTATTGTCTTGAACTCTGAACTTATCAAATTTTCTCTTCTAATTATCTTTTGACTGCCTTGTTTTTTTTCGTTTTCGTGCTCTCCGTACATCTAGTAAAAGAATCAGCATATCGCATATCATACGAAATACGTCGTAAATCTTACAACATACAAAATAAAAGTGCTCGGAAAGTTACTCTTAAATTCCTCAACCGTTTTATTTATATTCCCAAGATATAACCTTCTATTACAAAGTATCTTGTAAATATACAAGTCCCTCGAGGGGAAAAATCACAATGTCCGAAGAAATATTACAGGAGAAAGCGTTAGTAATCGACAACGGCACTGGTTTGTCTAAGAATGGTTATGCCGGAGAAGACCAACCACGAAGTGTCTTTCCTACCTTGATTGGCTATCCAAAATACCAATCAATTATGACTGACGTTGAACACTATGTGCGTGAATACTACATTGGAGAAGAAGCTCTTAACTTAAGAGGTGTTTTAAGATTACTCTATCCCATTGAGCACGGAACAGTCGAAGACTGGGACGCAATGGAGAGGATCTGGCACTTTACTTTCTACAATGACTTACGTGAGAATCCAAATGAACACCCAATCCTTCTAACTGAAGCACCTTTGAACCCTGAACACAACCGCGAAAAGATGGCTGAGATTATGTTCGAGACTTTCGACGTTCCAGCTATGTATGTTTCTATGCAAGCAGTTCTTTCACTTTATGCCAGCGGTAGAACAACTGGTTTAGTTGTTGACTCTGGTGACGGTGTAACTCACATTGTCCCTATCTACGAAGGTTTCGCTTTGACCCATGCAATTGACCGAATCGACTTAGCAGGCAGAGATATCACTAACTACTTTAGACGACTACTCAGACAAAAAGGATATTCACTTACTAGCAGTGCTGAACTCGAAATAGTGCGAGATATTAAGGAGAAATTATGTTACGTTGCTTTAGATCCCGAAAAGGAACTACAACTAGCTGAGAAAGTTTCAGGTATGGAGAAAACATATCAAATGCCAGACGGCAATGTTTTAACCATTGGTACTGAACGATTCCTCGCTCCTGAAGTCTTCTTCCAACCACAGCAAATTGGTAAGGAAGCCCAATCACTTGATGACGCAATCTTCCAAGCAATCAACAAGTGTGATGTTGACTTGAGACGTGAACTTTACCAGAACATCGTATTATCTGGTGGTTCCACCATGTTTAGTGGCCTCAAGGAGAGACTTCACAAAGAATTAACAGAACAGGTTCCTGAGGGAATCGAAGTCAAAATCATCGCTCCTCCCGAGAGGAGATATTCTGTATGGATCGGAGGTTCAATCCTTTCCAGCTTGAAGACCTTCCAAAAGATGTGGGTCACCAAGAAAGAATACAAAGATCTCGGCCCAAGCGCTGTTTTGAGATGCTTCTAAGCATCATCCCCTTTTTTCTTTTTAAAAATGCGGATGGGCGAAGAAGTATCAACTTCTTTTTCTATTTTAATTTTTTAGAATGAATTTGAATTTACGCTTTTTAATTTAAAAGTAGCATCACTTTCTCGAAATACTCATTGAAAATCTCTATTGGATAGGGTGCTTTGATAATTTCAGCGTATTCTTTCAAGATTGATAAATTCAGTAATAAGGAGAAATCCAGGTTGTTTTGTTCTGATAATTCCTGTAATTTTATTTCTAATTCTTTTTTCTTTTTTGTTTTCTTCTTGAGTAATTTCACAACTTTGTTTGTGGCCTCTTCATGAATAGTTTTTATTACTTCACTGATTGCCAACATAAATTTGAATCCGGAATTAGCGACTTGTTCTCTTGGGACCGGTTTCAATCTGATATGAAATTCTAGGATCATTCTTTTAGCATCAAAACCGATTTTCTTCGCTAATTTAGAGAGAAATTCTTTTTCTTTTCCATCTTCCCACAATTGTAAGTCTGCTAAAACTAACTCCAGCATTTTCTTGATAATTACATCGCTCCCTTCAACTGGAATATTGACCAAGCTTCTTCTATCTCTGATCAAGTTTGGCTCCGCAAAGAGTTGTTGATATAGGATATACGTAGCGACTTCTTTATAATCCATTATATAACATTCCACTAATTTTAACGAAGAATCGTAATGAATATTTATCGCTTTACTTCCCTTGCTTTCTCTTCCATTTTAGATAAAGTGTGTAGATATTTAGAATAAGCGTCATCTAATTCTTTTTCTTTCTCCAAGATGTTCTTCTCAAGTTCATCTAATTCATCATTTTCCTGGATGTTTTCTTCAAATCCTTTGCGAAGTTTTTCTCTTTCAATGGGAGGTAATCTATCATCTTTTTCAGTCAGGGAAATCACCTTCATTTCACATATAATCTATTCTTGGTTTCTTCTTTTTTGTCTTCTTGAAACCAATCATTTCTAAAGTATCCATAAGTTGGTCATAGGTTTTTTGGATAAACTCATCATCTGGGTATTTCTTATCTAAGGCTTCGAATTGACTCAGAAATGGTACGATATCTGTTGCTCTTTGTTCTTGTGCTAACAAACCAATGATTCCAATTAAGGAATCAACATATGTTTTCAATATGGCATTATTTTTTGGATAAGCTTCAACTAGTTCTTTCAATTCATCTATTACTTCAGCTGTTTCCTTTAAATCGCTAATACCTATGATTTGTAATGAAGTTATGAGACTTTGCGCATAAATTGTCTGCAACTCAAGACTGTCTTTTGTAGTGTCTGCAAGCATTTCCAGCTCTTCAAGATGATTTCCTAATTCATCCCGGTTTTCCTGTCCCAAGTTTGCAATTGCATTCAAGTAACCTTTCGCGAGTTCAACTTTAAAGGCTGTATCTTTCTTATCTTGGGCGATCTTTTTCATAGATTCAAGCCATCTTTTCGCATCTTCTGGTTTTTCATACCCTCTATCCATGGCAGTTCTGTATGCATGAACCCACTCCAATTGCAAACCGATGTTTGTAGGTGAAGCTTCAGATAATCCCTGAATTTCTAACAGTATTGTGTCGATTTTCGCAATATCTCGTTTATTTGAGCTATCAATTTCTAAAATTAATGATTTTGATAAATTAAGTTTTATTTTTTCATTATCGGGAAACTTTTCAGCAAGTTCTCGAAACTTTTTGGTTCGATCCCGCAATGCTTTGAAATCGCCTCTCTTTTTCCAGTAATTAGCGATTTCTGTAGAAGCTTCAGATAATTCCTCATGAATTGTTATGTTTTCAGGATTTTTATTAGCTAATAACTCTAGGTTAGTAATTATATCCATCATTGCATCTGGTTGCCCTTTTGAGCTCATTGCTAGTAAAGAGGAACGAAGTGCTTTAGCATAATTATTAACAACAGATTCATCATTGGGATCATTCTTGACAAGCTCTTCAACTCTTGCTATGTATTTCTTTAATTTTAAAGAAGAGAATTTTCCTTGAAAAGTTTCGAGAGCCTTTACAATAGCCTGAGAATAATATTTGCTCGCTTCTTTGTTATCCTTTGTCAATCCATCCAATTCTTGGATACATTCTTCTACTGTTGAAATTTCTCCTTCATCACAAGCTAGTTCTAAAGAACTGTAAATCTTTTCTGCGTCTTCCATAACTAAAACCTCAAGTATTCTATATATACTTAGTATGACTGTTTAAATATAGATTTTCTTCATTTTTATACTGTCTTAAATATACATAAAAAATTAATATATTGTTATAATAGGATGTCAATGGTAAAGTTTTAATTACAGAAAACAACAAAAAGCTCTGTAATAAAGCATCTCTCTAGAAAAAGCTAGTCAGAAAGGATTGGGTAAACATGAAATACTCGCTAACAAAAAAAGCAGACAAAGAAGCACTAGTTGAGCTATTTATGATGCTCTCCGATTCCTTAGATGAAAATATACCTGATATCATTTGGCAAGGTTCTGAATTTGAGGTAGATATCAAGCAACCAGAATTGAATTGTACGATAGATTATGTTTCAACCAAAAATGGTGGGGAATTCGCTGTTAAAGTTAGCTGGATAACTCCAGAAGCAAAGAAACAGAAAGCAAAAGCAGCTGCTGAAAAAACTAAGGAAAGGCTTGAAAAAGGAGAAAAGAAAACAAAATCTCCTAAGACAACAAAAAAGGAAACTAAAAAACCCATTGAATTGGTATCTGATGAAGAGCTTTGGTTAGATGATGAAGAAGAAGCCTGGACGGCATCTTCTGATGATGGAGAATGGGATTCAGAGGACTATGACGAAGAGTGGTAAACCATTCTAGTCTTTATCTCTTTTACACAAACTTTTTTTTCTTCGATTACCTTATTTGTAAGAGCAATTCACAATATTAAGTGAAAGTCTACAAATTAAAGGTACTATGTGATTTGCATGAGTGTGTTCAAAGGAGATACGAAAGCGGAAAAAACATTGTCTTCTATGTATAATGTAACTATAGCAGGCGTAAAAAGAAGTCTGATAACTGACTGGCAATATAAATCTGATATTGTTATTCAGCTGGTATGGACCATCACTAATCTTGTTGCATATGGTTTTCTTGGTTTGTCAGTTGGGCAAGGAACAGGTGATTTTGCTCCAACTTATTCATTTTCACTTTTCCTGTTATCTTCCTCTGCTTTCTGGACGATGTTTACCGGAAATTATGAGGAAACCGCTTTTTGCTTGAGAGAAGAGTGTGCTAGGGGCACCATGGGTTACTTGATCACCAACAATGTTGACTCATTAGGCATTATGGTTGGAAGGTACATCTCCTCAAGTCTGAAGTTTTTTGTTATCTTTCTTGTTACTACCATTCCAACTTTCGCACTCGTGAAAAATGAAGGAGTAAATCTACTTCCACATACTGCCAATGAATTCTTTATGCTAATTCCATTAGTTTTTCTCAGCTACCTTTTCATGATGAGTATTAGTTTTTTCATGGGATCAATAACCTTACTTGTAAAACAAACCACAACTATTGTTCGTATCATGCTGTATTTGGTTCGCATTGTTGGAGGTTACTTCTTCATGGTTGAAACATTTTCAGGAATGGGTGCTTGGTGGCTCCCAGTATTATTGGTCTGTTTTCCAGTAGTTTCGGGGCAATTCGCTTTTCGAAAGTATCTGGTCGAACACAATACTGCAGCAAGATTCCCAGATATGGCTTTAATAGAAGGAGGAGGAACTTTTGGAGGAATATCCTATGGATACATTCTTTTGATTAATTTAGGAGTATGTTTAGTATTCCTCGTTGCTGCATACTTCTTTGTAGGATGGATGACTAAGGTCGCAAGAAGGAGAGGTACTATAGAATTTTATTAGGTGAAGTCAAAATGGTTGATCATATAATACAGTCGGATGGGTTAATCAAGGAATTTCCAATGGGAGGACTCTTTAAAGCACGATCGAAGGATCCTTTTGCGAAAAGAAGAGTACTCGATGGCATTACCTTTGACTTGCCAAAAGGATTATCGTTAGCTTTACTAGGTCCGAATGGATCAGGAAAAACTACTCTTTTAAAAACACTCTCGACGATTTATTCACCTGATGGAGGAGATGCGCAAATTTGTGGGTACGATATTGTTGATGAGATGAAGGAAGTTAGAAAACTTATTAGCTTTGTATCTCCAGCTATGGATTTTCAGAAAAAACTAACTCTAAAACAAACCTTAGATTTCTTTGTCAAAGTTACAAATGGTGACATGGCATTAGCCAAGGATTTCATTGAGGAATTACAGCTTGACCATCTATGGAACACTAAAATTGAAACATTTAGTGAAGGACAAAAAGCAATAACCAGATTATGCGTTGGCTTACAAAAAAACCCCGCAATTCTATTCGCAGATGAACCCACAAGTGGCATCGATTTTAGGAGAAAGCAAATTGTTCTAGACTTCCTTGAAAAACAAGGAAAAGAACGAACGCTCGTTTTAGTTGATCATTCCCCTGATGTAGTGGATCAGCTCTGTGACAAAATCTTGCTTATTGCATTAGGTGGAACAGTTCAAGGTATGGTCGACGTAACAAAATTGCAAAATGAATTCAATTACATGTACGATATTATGGTTATCCCTAAGGATCGAATGACAGAAAAGATTGCAGAAAAAATCTGGCATAGATATGAAATGATTGGTGGAATGTGCAGATTTTTCGCTGGAAGTCGTGCTGAGGCTACAGATATCCATGATAAAATAATTGAGTGGGGAGGATTCATTGATTTCAAAACATCGGGAATTTCAATTGAAGACATTACTTTGATGTGGTTAGCGAAACATGAAAAAGAATTAGAAGTAAAATTGGAAGAAGAAAGGAAGAAAGTAAAGCAAGCCGAACAAGAAAAACTAGAAAAAATAACCAAAAGAAAAAGAAGGAGGAAATGATTTAAACATCATTTCTAAATTAGTCAATAAAATATGTGTTTAGTATCAGCATTAAAGTATTGAATTCAAGTTGTGTGAATAGCGATGGCGAAGAAGAAAAAATATGAAAAATCCCCTTTTGAAGAAAGTGCACAAGAGCAAATGATTGCTTTATCAGATGGAAGTGAAATAAGAGTTCTTTCTTTTACTGAAGTAAAAAACCCTCGAGAGGATATTGCTATTTTCTTCGTCCCTGGGATGTTTAGCATTTTCCCTCGTTGGGAGCCAGTTGTTCAAGCACTAAACGAAAATTATCCAATTTACTATGTAGAATCAAGAGAGAAAATCACTAGTAAGTTAGTGAAGAAAGCAAAATTTGATATTCCTCGTCATGCTATGGATTTAGCTGATACTGAGAAAGCATTGGGCTTAGACAAGAAAAAATACATCACAATTTCGAGTTCGTTGGCAGGTTCATCCATTCTCGAGAACCATGCACAAAAGACAACGACTCCACTTGGTTCTATCTTAATTAGTCCGGGAGTAGAATTCCATTTCCCAAGATATGCACTCATTGTTTTACGTATTTTCCCACCATTTGTTATTCAAATGCTTAAGCCCTTCATAAGATGGCTTCTCGGAGATGTTCGAGTTGATAAGAAGAATGAGCCAGAGCAATCTGCACAATATAAACGATCCATAACAGAAGCGGACCCTAGAAAAATGAGGAAAAATATTCTAAGTATCGCACATTACAATGGCTGGGATAATTTACCAAAGATAAAAGACCGGCTAATACTAATTGGTGCTACTTTAGATACAATCCACGAAGAAGATTTTGCACATAGGGTTGCTAATGCGATCGAAAATTGTTCCTATATTGATTTGGGTACAAATAAAGCAGCACACGATACTCCACTGGTGGAGTTAACTGGGAAATTTATGTTGGAATTATCAGGGAAAGGACCGAAACTCCTTAGTGAACTTACTCAGGAGTAGTTGCTTCATCAGAATTAGCGAATAACGTCAAAGCAGCTTGTCCCGCTGCTCTTTGTCTTTTCACGTTTCTCTTGATGCCTTTTTTCTTCTTTCTCCATTCTAGTTCCCCACTTTGAATGGGTTTTATGATTTCAATGATTTCTGAATTCTCAACAGTTACGAGTAATTCATCTTGTTCGGAGTGAGTAATTACATCCTCCTCAGCAACACACTCTTCACTTACACTAGCAAACAAGTCATCGAGTCGACCGGGAAGAGCTCCTTTAACTTCCTTTAAAGTAACTTTTACTCCAAGATCCTCACAGCAGCGAAGCATTTCTGTCACATAGTGTTCACGATCGATGTCATCAACGTACTTCGGATGCCTCGCGCGATCATAAACTGGCCCCTTCCCAGCAATAATTACCCAGGGAAATTTATCATAATCCATCCATTCTTTGTCAACTTGCAGGTTCTCTCGAGGGGCATAATTCACAAAGGCTTGCACAGCAGGTGCTTTCGCTTTGTAATCCTTCGGTGGGCGACGAATTGGTGAGAGGATAACAACCTTAGGGAGTAATTCTTCAGTAGACATTTGCAAAACCTTAGTGCCAAGTGCCATTAGAAAACGCTGAGCCGTTTGGAATTCGGTTTCGCCTTCTCTCGAGTTTTTAGGGTGCCTTAGCAGAATATCCAAGACTTTTCTTTGAGCTGTTCTAGCAAGAGGAGACCAGTCAGAACGAACAGCCTCAAATCCCTTAACCTTGAAATCATCTGTGAGCAAACTAATATAGCTGTAGGCTTTCTTCCTGTCGGGTTTGAAGATAACACGATAAGCAATATCCTCGAATTTCAACTCGAGAGGATTCGGGAGCTTGTCGTTAATTTCTTTGAGAATTGTATTGATAATTCGCATTAATTTACTAATGAGTTTCTCTCTTTCCTTTAGGTTTGTTTCAGCATAAATTTCTGTGAAGATGCTCTCATCTAGGATTTTGATGAAAGTAGAGTCAGTATCCCCATAAATTAACTCGCAAGGAGTGACCTTTCTCGAGACTTCTTCAAGTCCTTCCTCGATACCCAAGAGGTAGGTTCTCGCACTATCTGCAATTGCTGAGGCTAATGTCTGAGTGTAGAAGCGACTTCGAATGTAGAAATGAGCTCCATACATCGAATTAGCTACTATTTTCATAGAGTTCTGTTCTCTCGAGAGGACAATGATTGTTCCTTGTATTGTGCTTCTTTCTTCGTGGTCAGTTGTTTCTTCTAGCAGTGTTGTGAGTCGGCTTATTTCGTTTTTCTTGTTAATTCTCTTACTAATCAAAGTCTCTTCCATGATTGAGAGGCAGGACCGTGATTGCTTGTCAAAGAGCTTTTTAGGGTCGCCATAGTCACTTGCTTCGATCCATTGTCTTAGTGTTTCTCCTCCCACATTATGAGCAATCATCACGCTCGGATACATTGAGCGAAAATCGGCAATTAACACTCCTGTGTGAAGCGAACCTTTCGGGTAGAGCACTGTTCCTCCTTCGTGAGGATGGGTTTCACGTAGGATTCTATTCTTCTCCACTTGTTTTGCGTCCGGTCGTTTCGGTATGAGAATTCCTTTCCGACGCATGTACCGCATTAATTCAAATTCTCCATTGAGCCTTTCCGTGCAACTATTGGCTTCTGCTGTTGGAAAACCTGTTACTCGAAGGGTTTCGATCCATCCAGTCATTCCAAGATTCCAATACAAGTCATAAATTAATTTACAATCGTAAAAACAACGCTTAGCTAATTGGCTTAAGCTTTCCTTCTCTCCTTCGACAACCCACTCTTTCCAGAGTGTCCAAAAGGCTCTATCAGCATTAGCTTCTCCTAATCCCGCGGAATACTCTGCAAAATCATAGTTGTTTTCCTTTCTCTTTACGCCGAATTTTCCTCTACCAAGGACTTCTCCTGATACATCGTATATTCCCTTCTTACCGGAAGGTGGGTGGATCCCCCACGTCCTCAGTGCTAAATCAAAAACCATTCTTCCCTTCATCCTATAGGAAAGCAATTGACCGGAATAATAACTCGGTTCATCTTTGAACATAGATAATAAGTGAGTAGGGATGCCTAGAACATTCATTCGATGGATGAGATACGGCAAGTCAAAAGAATCCCCTTGAAATGTACAAAGAATGTCTGGTTGTATTTCTTGGAAATACTTAATGAAATCCATTAATACTCTTTTTTCTTCTTCCTCTGAATTCTCTCGTAATATGAATAATTTCCCATTTTCGGGCTTAGTGTCTACTCCCCACATTGCGCTAATAGCCAGAATCGGACGTTTCTTTTCGCGCAACAATTCTTGAACAGTCTCATCCTCTCGAGCGACTTTCACATTAACAGCCATGGTTTTCAAAGGATAAAACAATACAGGAGTGGTGATTTCTGAATCCGGAACGGTTTGAATGTCTCTGAAACTTGCCTCTAGATGCAGCTCATTTTCTTTTCGCTCGATTTTCGAGGCTTTCACTGAGAGAACGTTCAGGCACTTGAGACCATTATCTATCAGGAATCTTTTGAGATACGGAATATCTGTTTCAAAAGTCTCAAGACCCAATTTTTGTAATTCATTACTAATGTCGAAAATCTTTCGAGGATCGAATCCATATAGTTTGATGAGTTTTAGTCTTTCCCCTGCCCAGAAATACCGTCTTAATGTAACCTCTTCTATGCCTATTTGCCAGCGATTAATAAGCGGATCATTTTGGATAATGAATTCAATATCTTTGTTCTTCTTAACGTACAAATAAGGAACAAAATCGCGAATCTTGACAAGAACTTGAGCATCCTCTGTTTTACCAAATAACCTTATAGTAGGTAGCTGGTCTTCTTCTTCCGGCATCTTGTAGTCCAGATCAGTTAGTAGGAACCTAACTTCTTGCTTTCGACTCATGGTCTCTGTGGTCTCCAACTCGTTTACTCTTCTCCTCCCAGTAGAGCTACAAATCCTCAGTTCATTTTCGAAGAACGTAAGAGTGTGCGTTAATAAATAGAAGACCGAAAGTGAGAGTTAACTGTAAGTAATTTTGTCGACATTTATGCACAGAAGAAATTGTTTCTGGGAAAAAGTTTACTCTAGATATCACTTGTCTAGAATAATTTTTGTTGTTTGTACTTCTCTTCGAGTTTCGTGATGCATTGTTCCCCTTTATTTGCTGTCTTATTTACAAATAGAGAAACGGGATAAGCTTCCATCTTACTGGCATCAAAAGGTTTCAAAAGAGGTTTAACTTCATCTATTTCTATATTTTCAGGGTCTAACCACAAATCGAAATCCTTCTGATCAATTATCACTGGCATTCGCTTATGAATAGGTTCTACTACTTTATTTGGTTCAGTAGTTAGTATCGAGCATGTTTCCACAGTTTCCCCTTCAGGGCTTTTCCACTTGTCATAGATACCTGCAAGAGCGAGGGGTTTGTTCTCTTTCATGTGAATAAAGTAGGGTTGTTTTGGTCCCTCTTTCTTCTTTTGCCACTCATAAAATCCATCTGCTGGGATTAGACAGCGATGATTCTTAAACGCAGCTTTAAAAGATGGTTTTTCAGTAACTGTTTCGGAACGAGAATTAATCATTCGATTCCCAATTGTTGGATCTTTAGCCCAGAAAGGAATCAATCCCCATTTGAGAGAAACTACTTCTTTTTGATAGTTGTTTGTAGCAGCTGTTCTTGTTTGTTCGTCTCTCACAATGATTCCTCGCACAGCATAAATGTCTTGCCCTGGAGCAATATTGTACTGAGGAGGGAGCTCAAGAAACTCGTTTAATTGAAACAACATTCTAAATACATGGGCTGGTGAAAATCTAGCAAATCTTCCACACAAAAGAATCAACTCATAACTAGTTTGTTTTTGTAATATAATTACAAGCTGTTCTGACTCATAACTTTATCACTAATTTAACTAAAAAAATACTAAGGATAACTAATAGTGCTATTAGTTCTAATGGCAATTTCCATAAAAATTGCTCTAGCTTCTGTTGATGAGTAAGCGAACGGACAAACATCATTTCCATAATGCATAATCATGTAATGTAGATGAGGATACTCATAATTATACAGAAGCGTTCCGATTAAATCGCCAGGTTTGACTTTATCTCCAACTTTAACCACTATTGCTGCTAATTGTTGTTCTCGAATTTCCGTTGTATTTGCCCATGGCTCAAAAACTAGTTTTAGAGACCAACCATAATTAACCATGATGGATACGTGGATCATTGCTACTTCTCCCTCAGAATAGGGATTAATGTTATACCAAATATTGTTTACAATTCCATAGCTTGGAGAGATGAGCTGAGTTGGGCCACTAATCACTAAATCAATACCATTGTGAAATACTCCCGGTTCTCCCCAATCCGGAGTGTTATAGGCAGACAAACTAGTAACATTGAGAGGTTCAACCATAGGAAATTCAAAAGTAGGTCTACCATAAGCTGGGGTAAATAGCATAAAAGGAACAAGAGGAACAATAATTCAAGTTAAAGTAACTAATACTAGAAATATGATCAGAATAATTTTTGATCTTTTTTTCATTTCAATCAGCTATCATCTTATTTCAGAAACTTTCTTTTGTCAACAAGTCTTCTTCTTTTTCCACCCTTCGGTAATTTATCTATGAAAACTACTTCTGGATCATTCAGTGTTTTAGTAGTTTCAATGTCAATTTTTATGGAATCTAAAGAATAAAATTTCTCAATAATTTTCTCTTCTAATTTCTTGGTTGGTTTATCTGTTAACACATAGATCATTAGAGCATCTTTATCATTTCTTGCGCTAATTTCAATCCAATAATCTTTGATTTCAGGAATAGGATCAAATAATAAATCAAAATTAATGGGATAGTATTTTTCTGCCGCTCCAATTATCACTTTATCATCAGCTCTACCCTTTAAGTAATCAATCCTGGGCAATTTCAATCCACAATCACACTCACCATCTATCAGTCGAGTCATATCACCGGTTCGGTAACGAATTAAAGGCATAGCTTCTCTATTAAGTGTTGTAACAACTAGTTCGCCATATTCTTCAATATCGACAGTTTCACATGTTTTTGGGTCGACAATTTCGACATGTACAGAAGGAAAGACATGATATCCATAGTGAATCTTACATTCGGAACCAATTCCACCACCAACTTCATTGAGTCCGTAATTAATGTAGACTTCTCCACCAAGACGCTCTTCAATTATTTTTCTACGGTGTTCTGGTAATCCTTCTCCACCCACAAGAATTGCTTTCATTTTATCCTTACTTTTTTGTGGAAGGTCACATTCTTGAGCTAGATTATAAACGTAGGATGGGGTACCAAAAATAACTGTGGTTCCAAATTTCTCGATAAATTGCTGTTGTTCTTGAAAATTAACATAATTTCCTGTGGATAAAGTAATAATTCCTTGACTTAATAATGCTCTTTGAATATTTTCTGCTAATCCCCAAACACCGAAAGAATAAACTAGTTGTGCAATATCTGATTTCTCAATTCCACAGTTGATAAATCCTAAAGTATAACTGTAATTTATTTGCCCCATGTCTCTTTTTGAGTTATAGATGGTTTTTTTCCCACCAGTTGTTCCATAAGTAAAATGAATATTAACAACATCTTCTTTTGGAATTGCTAGAAATTGTTCCGAGTCTTTTGAAACCTCACTTGAGGTAGTAAAAGGTAATTTGGGAATAATAGCTAAAGCATTATCATATTTAAGATCTTTAATTTGAGGTGGCATTTTGTCTTTGTAATAAGGTGAATTTTTGACTACATGCTTTAATCCGTTAATAAGATGGTATTTCTTTACCAATTGTAATTTCTTAAAATTATATTTTTCAATTTGTTTCTTAATAGAAATAAGATCATTCTCTTCCAATAATTTGCGCATTTTTCTTAATCGATTTTTAATGAGGAATGAAAGTAGATTGTCGAACACCATATGATATCAACCGCAAAGATAATGAATAATTACTGTCATTAGAATTTGTTAGGACATTAAATAATAATATTGCTTAAAGTGCAGTAATTAAATAAGGATGTTGAAAGATATGTCGGAATTCGAAAAATTATACCAAAAACATGAAAAACGTCTAGATGACTCACAACATTTGTTGAGAGCATACAAATCAGCGATCTATCATGAGCGATGGAAAAAACGAAACATAAACTTGAATGAATTAAAGGGATATAAAGGACTGAAAGAAGTACCTTTCACAAGTGCTAATGATCTAAGAATAGCTTGGGAGAATCATTCAGTCGAAGATTTAATTCTAACGGAGACAGTTGGTTTTTGGTATACAACTTCAGGTTCTATGGGTAATAAGAAGTGGATACCTTGGACATATAATGATTATAAATTAGCAGGCGTGTCGACAGCACATATACTTATGAATACTCTTACGCCAACAGATCGTGTTTTAACAATAGTATTACCACCACCATTCATTTCAGGAAGCTCTCCATTTAAGCTACTAGAAAACACCGGAAATCTAGGAACTCCTGTTGAAGTTCTTGCTTTTTCCCCAGAATATGTTCAAGATGGATTTGGATTATTACTGAAACGAACTCCTACAGCAATTATAGGAACTCCCTCCATTACATTAAGAATGGCTGATGAAGTGGCTATCAATACTCCAAAAATCTTGAAAGCAAGAGCAGAAATGGAAAAAAGTATGAAATTAAGAGTAGCTGCTTTTGCCACTAAACTCAAAAAAATCTATCCGAAACATATCTTCAAAGATATGAAATATGGCTTTTTTGGCGGGGAATCACTTGATCCTTTCAGAAAAGCAATAGAGGATAAATGGGGTCTTGAAGCATTTGATATATATGCCTTTACAGAAGGATTCGGTGGAGGATATGAATGTAAAGAACACAATGGTATGCACTTTCCATGTCACCATGCTATAGTAGAAATTATCTCAGATAAAGAGTTAGAAAAAGAAGAAAATGATCCTGAATATCACCCAGATGCAATCTTAGCAACAGAAGCAGAAAAAGGTCTCACTGGAGAACTAGTTTTAACAGACTTCAAAGAAGCTATGCCAATGATCAGGTATCGTGTTAGAGATGCAGTAAAAGTAATAGCTAATGAAGATTGTGCGTGTGGAGAAGATAGTATTAGACTAAAAATCATCGGTAGAACTGATAGTGTAATCAACTTGGGAATTATAAGACTCTCTGCAATAATCTTTGACCAATTATTGAGAAAGGAATTCAAGAATGGTAAAGTGAAACTTTGGGAAGTCTTTGTCTCTCGAGAGAAATACAAGCCAAAAATAACCTTAACCGTAGAACCCGAGTTCACGAATAATGAAGAAGAATTCAAGAAAGAACTCTTTGAATCATTATATGGATTTGATTTATTCCAAAGAGGATACGATAATGGATTGTTCGTGTTCGATGAAATAAAAATTGTGAGTGAATTGAAACACGAAGTTTATGGTCAAGGTAAGAGTCGATTAGTAAGATATCATCAAAATTTCTTCGAAGAAGTAAAGATGTAAATCTTTTTCCTTCTTTTTTTTCTCTTCCTAATAGATATTTTAACTTCTTTACAAATGTTTAAAACTTATTGAACGTTTAAACGAAAAGTATCGTATCAAGTTAAATTCATTCTAGGGCAGATTTCTATGAAAGAAGGAAATATATTAATCGAAGAGCAAATTCCCGAAGAGGATTGTGATCCTTCTGTTGAGAAATCAGATGACACAGGAAAAGAAGAGAAAAGGAGAACAAATTTATTCCGTTTAATATCCATAGGGAATGCTACCGGGCAATCGTTTTTATTCAATTTCTTTTCAGCGTTTGCTGTTTTGGTTGGAGTTACAACCAGCGC
>JAGXNT010000015.1 GCA_019894765.1 Candidatus Heimdallarchaeota archaeon | reverse complement strand
TCAATGCGGTTGTAAAACCGGATGTAAGTATGGATTTGAATTATAACAAAGTTCATGATCATTTGGAGAACATTGTAAGCAATGGATTTCAGAGTGACTATTATACAACCATTGTCACTTTTGATCGCCCTCTAAATGATGCTATTAGAAATAGCATTGAATCACTTGATGGGATAATAATTAGTTCTTGGTCAATTATTTATGGTGCCGCTGTTAAAATTAGAGGAACAGAAATTAATGCTTTAGCTTCTCTTCCCGGCGTCAATTTTGTGACAGAGAACTATGTTTCCAGAATAAAGCTCAGTACAAGTGTCCCACAAATTAATGTTCGTCCTTACGTATGGGATACTTTAGGTTTCGAAGGTGATCCTAATGATGCTATAGCGATTATTGATACCGGATTAGATGATTTACATCCTGATTTTGACGAAAGAATGACTAAGTGGGTTGATTTCATTGGTCATGATGCTGTTGCTGGCGGTGATGAATATGCAAATTATACTGATTGGAATGGTCATGGAACACATGTCTCTAGCATTGCTGCTGGTTCAGGAGCAAGTGCAGGAACTGGTTCAACTGTTGAAATTTCCGGAACCATTGGTTTACCAGCTCTTTCTGCTCAAGAAGGTTTAGTAAATCATGTTGAAGTAGAAACGACTGGCGTAGTTACAATCGAAGTTCAATGGGATGAAAAACCAGGACCTAATGGAGCATCAGACACTATTTTTATTGGATTAGATGAAGATAATAGTGGTGGCATTACAGGTGGAGAAGTTGTTACAGGTGACTATAGTTCAATGCCTATTACCTATACCTCGGGTTCACTAACACCCGGAAAATATCTGTTCTTAATAGGTCCCTGGGAAGGTGCTCCTGCAGAAATAGGTAGAGCTTCAGTCCAATACAAAATTACTCGTCCAGCTTCATCAACAGCAGATGGAAACAACAAATATCGAGGTGTAGCACCAGGTTGTAAGATTGTTTCATTGAAAGCTTTAGATGATTCAGGAATTGGCACTCAAACAGAATTTACTGATGCTTTGAATTGGATAGCCGCAAATGGTGGTATATATGATATTTCTGTAGTTAGCATGTCTTTAGGTTTTGATTCTGAAATATCAGCAGTAGATACTGCGGTAAACAACTTGGTTTCATTAGGATATGTTTGTGTAGCAGCTGCAGGAAATGGTCATGTAGATGGTGATTATATTTATTCGCCCGGAACAGCAAGTAAAGCAATTACCGTTGGAGCCATTGATGATGTTGACAAAGTAGCAATATATTCTTCTAATGGTGATACTGGATCCGGCAAGCCCGATGTCCTTGCTCCCGGTGGAGCATATACAGATCCTTTAGGAGCAGATGAAAACACACATCCAATAGTCGCTGCAGATACAAATGACAAAGACACAGTTGATTTCGCCTCAGGTTCACCACCTATATATTGGGAAACTGAAATGAACACTGATGACTACGCTGCATTTCAAGGAACAAGTATGGCTACACCTCATGTAGCTGGATTAGTTGCTTTGATGATACAAGCTATGGGTTCAGATTGGACTCATACTGAAGCAAATGTGCTTTTCATAAAGAATGTTCTTTGCGGAACTGCAACTGAAGTTAGTAATGGTGAAATTATGGACGTCTATAGTAATCCTCCAACTCTAAATAGAGGTGCTCGAGATTTAGTTGAAGGTTTTGGCAAAGTGCATGGAGATGCATCGATAGAAGCATTTCTCTCAACATATACAGCTGGCAACAATGTTACCGAATCTCTTAGCAATTCTCCAACAGGTAAGCAATCTTGGGCTCGAAAAGTCGAATTAGTTGAGCTAATAGAATTTACAGCAGGTATTGAAATGGATGGTTCTGCTGATTTTGATCTTTACTTATATGATCCATCAGTAGATGTGACCTCAGCTTCAGCGATTTTAGCAAGCAGTACAACAGCAACAGCAGGATTACCAGAAAATATCCTTTACACCCCTGCAAACAACAAGACAGTTTATCTTGTAGTTAAACGAGTCTCTGGCTCTGGTAGTTTTACTCTTTCTGCAGAGGCAACTAAAATAGGCACACCTTCTAATTCCTTTTCCTTCCCATTCGGAATTCCATTCGCAACTTGGATCGTTTTAAGTACAATAGGGTTAGCCAGTCTGATTCTGTTAGCTAGAAAGAGAAAATAGTCAAAATACTCCCATTATGGAAGCTGGAATATAATTCCCTTCCATTTTTCTTTTGTTTTTTTAATCTCAAAGTCGAGCAAGAGCTTATTACTTTTGATATTACCATATTTAATTAGTTATAAATACAGAGTCATGTATTACACTAATAACATTTAGTGTAGCAGGTGAGCTGAAAAATACTTTCGGTTAACTCCTTTCAAACTTTTTATTTAAACAGATAAACAAGAATAAACAGCTAGACTGAAGTAAAGAGTTACTGAAAAGAGGAAAAAATCGGAGAAAGTCAATAGATTCTTCCATTTGAATATCTCCCATCCAGCTCTTTTGCACTTCGTCTAAAAATCAGCGGAGTTTAGATATTATGAACGGAAAAGCTAAACTATTCCAAAAAATAACTATGGAAAACCTAATGCTCCATGAATATACAATGGTAGATTTGACTAAAAAAGCCATTTCATTGATAACTGGAGCTAATGGTTCTGGAAAAACCCAAGTACTAGATGGATTAACTTTATGCATTGGGTATATTCCCGCAAGAGCAAAAGCAAAAGGTGTCGGTAGTTTAGTTGGGAAAAACGATGATTTTGCTAACGTTACTTTGGAAGTAGCTAATCCTGTAATAAATAGTCGAAGAGCTATTCTAACCTTGGATAAAGACTTGAATTCTGTGATAGACTTTGATACATTTAAAATCACAGCAAAAATTTCCAAGGATGATAGTTCCGTCACATATAGTATTAATAACTCAAGACGAATAATTAGGGGAAGATTGGTGACAAGAGGAGATATAAGAAGAGTCTTTGAATCAATTGGCGTACGAGGGGATAACAAATTAGCGTTTACAGGGGAAGGAACGGTAGATGAATTTGCTTCAAAAAGTGCTAAAAGAAAATTGGATGTTCTATTAGAAGTAACGGGATTAAAACAATATAGAGAAGAGGTAATAACATCTCAAGAGACACTAAAAGCAAGCATACAAGAAATTGAACCGCTCAAGAGAAAGTATGAAACAGAAAGTAAATTACTAAATCTCTGGAACGATGCAATGAAAATTCTAAATCAAAAGAAGAAATTAATGATAATGAAAACAAAATTGGATACAGAACTTGCTTGGTCATCTGTGGCACGCTTAGAGAAACAATTAGCGAGTGTAAATAAAGAACGATTAGCAATTATCAAACAAAAAAGTGAGAACGAACAAGCTATAAGTCAAAAGAAAGCTGAAATCGATTTAACCAAGAAAAGATTACACGTCTTAGAAGAAGAATTGGATTTAGTGGAAGAACAAGAGAGAATAAAGAATAGAAAGTTAATCACAAAAGAAGCACAAATCCAAAATGATCAAGAAAATGTTGCGAATTTTAGAAAAGAGGTTGATCGTTA
>JAGXNT010000101.1 GCA_019894765.1 Candidatus Heimdallarchaeota archaeon | reverse complement strand
CTTTTTCAGGACGACATGGCAACTATGTTGTTGATGATGCAAATGCAGGATTTACTCTTATCATGAATAAATCAGATGGAAACTTAGGATTACTTGCTTGCGGCGATTTTGATGGTGATGGTATGCGATTGAAGTATACTGGTGAAAATTGGAGAAATACTGCACCACCAGCCTTGATAGTCGCATTAGCTGCTCCCCCAGTTTATACTGGTATAATACAAAATTATGACTGGAGCTGGTCAGCTTTTGGAAAAGCAACAAGCATTAGTACAGCAAATACTTCAGAAGTCAGTACAACAGTAAGTTCAACAATTTCATTCAAACAATCATTGAGTTATTTTATTGAATTTTTTAGTTTTTCGTGGAGTCGTACTTGGGGAAGGGAATTTACTCTTACGAATACGAAAATAAAAACAGCAGTTCAAGCAATTAGTTATTCCTCTGGATGTTGGATAGATTCAACTATTTATCACTTAACTGATTATCAATCTTATAAATATGAAATAACGCATCATCCTTTTAATACTACTCTCATAGGTCAGTTCATAACTCTAGATATACCATATACGCCCAATATTTTGAAAACAAGCATGGATTATTTTGACTCACACTATAATCAAACAGTTCGTTCAGAAACATACAATCATACAATTGGTCAACCATGGACTTATCCTGCCAGAAATGAAACTTCTAATATAGCATCAGAATGCTTGACTTCTGGAGAACCAATCTCTGTTGGACAAGGTACAGGAAATAATGTAGTGACGATTGAAATCGGAGAATTAAGCGAATATGGTATCACAGATACGCATTTTTCTGACTATTCAGCAGGAGCTGCTGTTTGTGGATTTGGATATAGTTATAGTGAAGGGATTTCTAACTCAAAATGTTATGAAATTTCTATTGGTAAATCGTGTATTTATGAGGGCAGTGTTGGAGATATAAGAAATGTAGCAACATTTGAGGAACTCCAGTATTCTTTTGGTATCTTTATCTATTATGTAACACACTCTGATGGTTTTACCTATCAAGTGATTAATTATTACGTTGAAGGTGCCAAACCTTATTATCCAGCTAATATCAAAGTCTTCTTCGTAAATAACTGGGAGTGGCTAACAGGTGTTGGTGTAGGAATTGTTGGATTAGCAATAATTATACCCACAAGTGTTGCTTTGGTCAAACGAGGAAAAGCAAAACCAAAAACAAAGAAAAAACCTACAACAAAAACCACTAAATGAACAACAAAAATAATAAGAATTTATCAAACCATTATCTTGAATTTATATTTAAGAAAAGAAATGAAAAATTATCTAATAATACAGAAATAGAAAAACCAAATAAACTTGACATTGAAGATTTATTTGAAATCCCAAACTAAAGAAACTAATTGCCTATTAGAAACTAAGGATGAGATAATTATCGAGAATTAACAAATGATTCTCGATATTATAAAGGGATCTAATCTATTTATCAGGTATGGAATTTGAAAGGTAGTTCTGATTGCTTTTAATTGATAAATTTTTATAATCAAAATCAAATATATTTGTTAAATGGTTGTTGGATAACGTGACAGTTAAACCCAAATTAACACCTAAGCAACGGATAAAATTAACATGTGATCTTTCCAATACTGCTTTGTCAATCTTTCTTAGTAATTTGAAAAATCGATTTCCAGATATTAATTCACAAGAAAGGAAAAAGTACCTAATTGAATTGGTGAAAAAACGTGAACGAAACAGGCACTTTTGAGTCTTTAATAGTTCGAACAGTTGAATGTTTGGATGAATCAAATATTGAGTATTGTATTGTAGGAGCAATTGCTGCTAGTTATTATGGTTCTGTCCGGTCAACTGAAGATTTAGATGTGATTAGTAATTTAGCAAGCACTGATATAAAACAGATAAAACACTTGGTTACTTGCCTTCGAGCAAAAGATATTGATTTAATAGAAACTGATATGGTTCAAGGATTACAAGAGAAGAGTCACATTACCGCTTTTGATACTCAAACTTATTTCTATCGTATTGATTTTAAAGGAATCTATTCTTCACTTGATAGGGAGACCATGAACACCAAAGTACTAGTTACCATTCTTGATGATCTAATTATTTGGATAACCCCACCAGAACTGCAAATTATCGCTAAATTACTACCCGGAATGAGAAGTGAGAAAGATATTCTTGATGTAAAAAATATCTTACTAACTTACAAAGAAAATCTAGATGATAAATTGCTTGTTGATTTATCAAGAAAATACAATGTTGAGACAGAGCTAAAACGTTTGTTCTAGAATTGTTATTTAATTTTGAAATCACTGTCAAGGTTGTTACCAGAATGAGAAGGGATTTTAAAAAATCCAAAATCAAGAAAATTAACCAATTAATCATTATAGTTCTTTAACATCAATACCTAGTTTTTGCTTGCATTTTGTGCACTTTGGAATCGGCAATCTCTCTTTGCATATCTCACAAACCAGCTGACCATCTTCATAATCCATATGTTGAGTACAATGGATAGGAAATTCTTGCTCAAAATTACAAGTGAAGCATCTTAAGAAGGGATCGAATTTAGCTCTCTTCCCAATTCGAGCTATTTCACTCTTATCCGGTTTCTTGAGTGTATCTGGCAGGTTATCCAATGTTACTTTCATTTCAGCCAGCATATTTTTTCTAGAACCTTTCGGTATTTCCTTCTCATCAACTACATGCAAGTCAGGTTTCTTACCAGCTTTCAACTCAGCTTCCTCAAACTCGCGGGTTATGAATACGAGTTTTAGTATGAAATTTCGCTCTAAAGTAATTAATTTTAATATTGGCTTACTGACATCACCAGTCATGAGATCTTTTATTGATTTCATTAAATCATCCAAACTAGTTTGAAGCGAAGATTTGAACGCTTGATAAGCATCATCTTTTCCTTCGGGACCTGCTAGTTGATTCAGATTATGTTTGATGATTTTCAAAAGAACTTTGTTGGAAGATTTAACTGTTGTATTCCAGTCAGACATGTCATTACTTCTTGGTCCCCAAATTAGCATCTTCGTAAGCTTTCGAATATCGCTGTGAATAGCGTTCAGCACATTAAATCTGGTTACTCGATATCTTGTAACAGCAACGTGCTTCAATTCTACTTCAGATATTTCTTGGGCCAACCCTCCCAGACCAACCTTGTCAATTAGACGATATCGACCGATTTTCTTGTACTGAAACTCAGGACAGTTTTTCTTAATTAATTGGAAGATCTCAATCCACTTGTTTGCTGTTTCGGAATTTATTTTTAAAGCAGCAGCTAATTCTCCCTCTGTTGCGACGGTCTTAATATCATTCAAATAAGTAAGCATGTGCTCAATTAATTCCCGGTCACTTCTTCTTGGTACCATTTTCCTCACCTTAGTACAAACAATTGGCTTCAATAGTATATGCTACTGAATAATTAAATAGTATATGCTATTGAAAATATAAAAGGCTTTTGGTCTAATATCCATTAAGAGATAAAAAGAAAATTGATGAATCTTTAAAACACAAATAAAAAAAGACACCTAATTATCACTAGATTTTGTATCAGCTATTCTCCTGGCTTCAGCTATTTTTGAAAACAAATCACTAGAAGTTAAGGGAGGAATTCTAGGATTCTCTTTGACAATGAGAGTTATAGCATCTTCTGGACAATCAATGAGACAATTGCCACACCCTATGCACCTCTTTTGTTCTATAACGGCAAATTCGCTTTCCAGAGTTATTGCATCCATTTGACATCTTTCTACACAATTACCGCATCCACTGCATAACTCTTCATTAACTACTGCTTGATAATTACTTGAAGCGTAATCAGCAGGATTTGGCATTCGTTTTATACCAGCTAAACCTTCACAACAACAAGAACAACAACTACAAACAAAAATCATTTCTTGGGAATTACTTAATTGGAAAATCAAGCCATCTTCTTCATTCTTTTTTAAGTAATGAAGAGCTTCTTCTTTAGTTATCTCACGACCATACCCTTGTTCTACGTACATCTGACCCATTTCACCCATTGCTAAACAGACTTCTCTTCGGTCAGTTGCTTGACAAGGTTCATTTTTAAGATCTTTTGATTGTCGACAAACACAATTCATTTTTGCGAAAGGACCTTCTGATTTTTCGAATTGAATTTTAATGTCATCATACTTGATGATCGGGTTTTCATGTTTGATTTTTATCCCTACAGGTATGGTTCGTAATTGACCAACTCCAATGTCTCTATTTGCTGGCCAAAAAGCTTCTGCTTTATATTGATCAAGATCTTTTTGAAATTCTTTTGTTAGTTTATCCACTTGAAACTCATAAATTCCAACAATGAGTAAGGCATTTGTATAGATTTTCTTACCATCTTTTGTGATACCTGCAATTGCTCCATTCTTTGCCATTTTGTCTAAGTATTGTTCTACTTCCTCTTTAGAAAAACCCAAATGCTTTACACGTTCGAAAATCGTCTCTGGTGTTTCATTTGTATCCAAAACCCCAGGATAACCGCACTTAAGAACTAGAGCAATTTCAGCTTCATCTGGAGTGAATAATTTTTTCAATAATCGAATTTCTACTCCTGATTCTGATGCTGGAAATCGCATTGGAAAACTATCGAAATGCTCTTGTAATCGTCTATAAACTTCAGTCAAACCCATCACCAACTAAAACTAGTGAAAGATGTTTTTGATATCTAAAAAATATTTCTCAAAGATTTCCAGCAAAATTTCTGAATCCACAGATAAATTCCTAGAGTAATAACTGGTTTTTATAATTTAAGAATCAATGTTTATTGGGATTCGGATGACTAAATGTGTGAACAAAATTAAAGAAGATGGAAAAAATGCAGGAAATTAGTTTAAACTCAGTAGTTAAAGAAGCATCAGAATTGATAGATAACTATCTTGATTATCAGACTTATCTTTATGAATTGCCCGGATTAGCAGTAGGGATATTTGTGGATAACGAGATTGTCTTTCAAAAAGAATACGGATACGCAGATGTAGAAGCAAAGAAGAAATTTTCTAACCATCATTTATTTCGAATCGCTTCACATTCAAAGCTCTTTACAGCAACTGCTATTATGATGTTATACAATGAGGGCAAACTGTCTCTTGATGATAAAGTCACAAAATATGTACCATGGTTTACTTCAGACAACGATAAGAATCTACAAGACATCACAATTCGACATCTTTTGACTCATACAAGTGGATTATCATGTGATGGAAAGAAAGACTATGTTGGTAAGAATGAAACTCTTAGTCTTGAGGAACTGAAGACTCAGTTAAAAGAAGGATTAAGCGTCTCAAAAACAAACGAGGTAGTGAAATATTCTAACATTGGTTATGTTTTATTAGGACAAATAATAGAATCTATTTCACAACAAGAATTTGGTCAATTTATCCAAACTAAGATTCTTGATCCTTTAGAGATGTCAAATACCTATATTGATGTCTCTGAAAAGAACAGACCTTTACATGTAGTTGGCTATGGAACGAAATATCCTAGAGAAAATAGAGAACGATTTTCATTGTTCCCATCAGGACTTTTTCAACCAGCAGCGGGTTTGTCTAGTACTGTTAGTGATTTAATCAAATTTTATCAAGCACACTTGTTTGGTAACGATATTCTCCTACCAGATGATCTTAAACGAGAAATGCAAAGAATACAAGTAAAAATGGGTAATAATATTAGAGGATTAGGTTTCGAATTATCAAACAAACCAGAAGGCAAGATAGCAGGGCATACAGGAGGAGAGGTTGGATTTAGGTCTAAATCTGGTTTCTTTCAAGATAAGAGGGTAATAATTGTTGTTTTTTGTAATGCTACAAATATTGGCATTGAGGGATTCTTCTATGGATTGTGTCATTTAGTTGAAACTCTTGATTCAATGAAGCATGTTTTTCTACAAGAATCAGAAAGTTCACTCGATTTTAGTAGCATTGTTGGTCTATATGATTCCTTGAAGGGTTGGGGACCAGAATTATTCAGCCAAATTAAATCAAAACTAGTATTACTTAATCCAGAAAACAAATATCCCGGAGGTTCAATGCAAATTCTTGAACATAAGAAAGATTACATCTTTACTCCAACAAATGAATCTCCTACAGCAAAACCTGGTGAAGACATTGAATTCATTAAAAATAAAAATGGAGAAATAATTCTATTAGATAGTAAAAAAGGAGAACATAAAAGATTCGAATATAGTTATTAGTTTGTAGAATTATTTAGGTGAGGAAAATGGAAAAAATAAAGCTCGGAAAAACCGATCTAAAAGTATCTCGAATAGGTTTAGGAACACTTGCATATGGTCATAAATTTAAAGGAATTCAAGACAAAGAACAAATCTATGATTGCTTAAATTTCGCATTAGATAGTGGTATAAATTTGCTTGATACAGCTGAGGAATATGCTGGTGGTTTAACAGAGAAATATATTGGTGATGTACTAAAAGATCGAGGAGATCGAGAAGATACTGTAATAGTTACAAAAGTCTCTCATATTCACTTAAATTATAAAGATATTATAAAATCAGCTAATCACAGTCTAAAAATGTTGCAAACAGATTATATAGATGTATACTTGGTTCATTGGCCTTTTTGTTATTACCCATTATCTGAAACAATGAAAGCAATGGATCAGCTTTTAGCTGAAGGAAAAATCCGATACGTAGGTTTGTCAAATTTTCATAATGCACTAGTACAAGAAGCAATGGATAATTTGCAGAATGGTGAGATAGTAGTTAATGAAGTAGAATACAATCTAATTCAACGGAATGTTGAGAAAGAAATAATTCCATTTCTAAAACAAAAAGGAATTGTTGCTTTAACTTATTATCCATTACAAAGTGGATTTCTCACAACTAACTACGATGAAAATTCAACCTTTCCAGAAAATGATTTTCGTAATCAATGGGAACTCTTTCGACACAAAGAGAATTTCGAAAGATCTCGCGAATTATTCACAGTTATGAGAGAAATTGCTGAAAATCATGATGCTACTCCTGCTGAAGTTGCTATTAATTGGCAATTAAAAGATGAGCATGTAATACCTATACCTGGAGCAAAGAAAAGAAGCCATATAGAAAGTAATATTCATGCTACGCAATGGCGTTTAACAAGGAATGAAATATCTCAATTAAATGCTGTCACTGATAATCTTGAAATAAATTGGGATTGGTTTGATAGAATTAGGCCAAAAGAATAACATCAATTACCAATACGCTTGAATTGAAATTGGTGGTAAAAAAAAAGATATTTTCCATTCAATTCTTTAGCTACAAAATACAAATAAATGCTTTTTTGCATATTATTAGCACTCGGGGATTATTAAATTGAAAAAATTAAAACCCATTCTTATTATTTGTTTTATAATTCTAAGTTTTGCTAAAAATCAAACACTTGTAACTGAAGCTAAAGAGATTGATAATATCAATGATCAGATATTACTTCCAGAGGCAATGGGAGCAACTTTACTATGGAGTAAGTCTTTAGCATGTATTTTATATGCTTCACCTCTTGCCGTCGACTTGGATAAAGATGGATATCTAGAAGTATTAGTATCAAATGGTGCTGTATTAAATTGTTACAATTACACTGGTGATATAGAATGGAGCTATCCATTGTTTTGGCTTACTAGTACACCTGTAGTTGCTGATTTAGATAATGATGGAACTTTAGAAATAATTTGTACTAGAATTGATGGAACGACATGTATTAGTCATAACGGTTCATTAGAATGGAGTAATAGTGCAGTCGGATCGCTTTCTACTCCTACAATAGCTGACATTGACTCTGATGGAACTTTAGAAATATTATTTGGATCAATGGATAACAAGTTTTATTGTGTAAGTCATTTAGGTTCTACTGAATGGAATTTTACTACTGGTGATTATATTGTGTCTTCACCTGCAGTTGGCGACATTGATAATGACGGATCACTTGAGATTCTCTTTGGTTCAGGTGACGGTAATTTCTATTGCCTATCCGACACTGGAACTGAAGAATGGAATTATACAGTTCTTGGTAATGTTAATTCATCACCAGTACTAGTTGATCTTGACCTTGATGGTACTTTAGAAGTATTATTAGCTAGAAATATACTCTATTGTTTCAATCATACTGGGGGAATTGAGTGGGAAATAGCTATTGGCAACACCTATGATATTTCACCAACGATTGCTGATTTTGATCATGATAATTATCCTGAGGTACTGGTATGTACAGGTAATAGTGTTGATTGTTATAATTACACCGGGGGATTGGAATGGATCCATAACTTGCCCGATTTAATTACAGCAGCTCCTGCTATTGCAGATCTGAATAATGATGGATTGTTTGAAATAATAATTTCGACAATTGATGAAATTTATTGCGTAAATGCTACAAGTGGTAGTAGTTCGGATTATGAATGGAAAAATAGTATAGGTCCTGATATTACTGCAACATCTACAATAGTCGATTTAGACGCAGATGGTATTTATGAAATTCTAATTTGTTTAGATATTTCAATCAATTGTTTAGGATTGACAGGTGTTAGTTCTAGTGGTGAAGCACCGTGGTATAGTTTCCAAGGATCTATTTTTCACACAGGTCAGATGGATAGCGACAGTGATTTTATAGATGATTTAACGGAATCATTCTACAATACTAATCCTCATAACAATGATTCGGATTCTGACCAGTTAGAAGATTGGTCTGAGATTAATTTATACCAAACAAATCCAATTGATGATGATACAGATGACGATAGTTTGTTAGATGGATTTGAAATTCTTACTAGTCTTACCAATCCAAATCAAAGTGATACTGATTTTGATGGATTGTCAGATTCAGAGGAAATTACCCTTGGAATTGATGGTTATTTCACAGATCCTAACGATCCCGATTCCGATGATGATAACCTTCTGGATGGTTTAGAGTACACAAACAATACCGATCCGAATGATGCAGACTCGGACAACGATGGTCTTGATGATAACGAAGAGGTTACTCTTGGAGCAGATGGTTTTGTGACTAATCCGAATCTTGCAGATACCGATTCCGACGGTTTAGATGATCAAGAAGAGGTAACCTTAGGTGACGATGGTTTTCTTACTGATCCGCTTGATGCTGACTCTGATGACGATGGCTTGAATGATGGTTTGGAGTATACTCATGGCGCTGATCCTCATGACAGTGATACTGATGATGATGGCTTAACAGACGATGAAGAAGTTACTTTGGGTACTGATCCTATCGACAAAGATTCCGATGGAGATGGTTTTACTGATTTCCTTGAAGTTTCAGAAGGTACTGATCCAAATGATCAAAATGATTTTCCAAATGTAACAGTCACTGAAACAATTACTATAGAAGCTGGAGTAAATTTGATAGGACTATTGATTCTCTCCGGCAGTAGTTTAATCTCTATTATGTTAGTTGTAAGAAGAAGAAGAAAAGGAAAGACCTGATGGTTTTTTCTATTCACTTTTTTCTTTATCCTCACTTCATTAGCAAGTTTTGAGCAAACTCTTTCGCATGTTCAAGGTCTTCAGCATTAGGTCTACCCTTGTTCATTCCCCCGAAAAATTTCAAGAAGCTATTAGTGTTAAAACCCTTACAACTAAATTCATCAACAATCAAATAACCTTTAGACTCGAGTTTTTTCCTAAGTGTCTTGTGCTTAGTTGCATTGTCAATCAATGCACTAGTTGAGAAAATAAATGCTTTCTTGTTGATTACTGGAGGTAGTTTATCAGCAAGGTCAAGTATTTCTTCATGGTGTTTTTCCCCATATATCCCAGAACCAAAACCTACTAGATCATATTCTTGGATTTCTTCAGGTTTTACTTCTTGGGGTTTCTTAATTTCTGCATGAAGAACTTTAGCAAAGACATTAGCTATTTTTTCTGTGTTATTGTGATGAAATGAATAAAAAACTATTAGAGACTTCAAAAGCAACAAATCATTTCATTTTTCTCGATTCATCAGCACATCATAGCTATCTATGGGATAGCCTTGCTTTTTCCACAACTGCATACCACCATTTAAGCTTTTCACATTTTTAAAACCGGCTTCAATCATTATTTCTGCAGCAACTAAAGACATCCCACCACCACCACAAACTGTTACTACTTCTTTTTCTTTAAATGATTCAAGACAATCCACATATGAAATTAGTTTCCTAGTATGGATTCGCTTAATATCTGGAATAAGTCCATCTTCTCCAACAATCCGTAGAACATAAATTAGTAAAGGAGATTGATTCGAATCTATTTTCTCATATAGCTCATCAGGTGTAATTTCAGGTACATGCCACTTTCCTGTTCTGACTCTATTTATCATTATCTTCATGAATGTGTCTACAAGATATATTGATCTAAATCTCGTTATCAATTTTCTTTTCATTTATGAATCACCAATGAATACAAATTATACACGGATAGGTTTCATCTAATTATGATCTATAGTTAATACCACACTTCCTTTTTTGAGCCCCTTTTCGATATAGCTATGAGCATCAGCAGCTTGTTCCAAAGGAAAGCGTTTATCTATAACCGTTATTATCTTCCCCGCTTCGATAAGTTCTTTGATAACACCTATGTTTTCAGTAATATTCAACACACATTTTACTTTCTTTCTACCGATTATTGAAGTCCGTAGATTTTGAAGAAGCTGTGGCAACTTAAAGTTGGCTAAAAGATAGATACCATTTTTATTTAGCGATTTTTTACAACGTGAAAATGAACTCTTGCCTAATACATCGAAAATAAGATCATAAGTTTCACCGTTTTCGGTAAAATCCTCTTTTGTATAATCAATGACTTTATCAGCCCCTAGAGCTTTAATATATTCTAATCTCGGGGTACCACATACTCCGGTAACTTCTGCCCCAGAGTTTTTAGCAAGTTGTAATGCAATACTACCTATCCCTCCAGAAGCTCCATTGATTAGGACTTTTTGTCCACTCTGAATATTTACTTTACCAAGAATATTCAACGCGGTCATTGAATTACCAGAAACAGTTGCAGCTTCCTCGTGGGTCATATTGGTCGGTTTTATTGCCACTGTCCCTTTTTCAGGCATACATAGATACTCAGCATTAGTACCCATGCTCATACCAAGATATCCAAAAACTTGGTCACCTTTTTTGAACAGTTTTACATCTTTGCCTACAGATTCAATTTCCCCAGCAAACTCACTGCCTAGTATTTTTATTTTTGGTTTTCTGAAACCTAACATCATTTTCGAAAAAAACCATAACACGGATGGCATCAATGACTTGCGAGCGGTTATTTTTCTAAAATCTCGAGTGTAAATATCCCCAAAATTTACTGCTGTAGCATATACTTTAATTAGTAATTCTTTGTCCTTGGGAGTAGGTTTATCTATCTCTTTGAGCTGAAGAACCTCCGGTGGGCCGTATTTCTCGAATACAATTGCTTTCATTTTGTTTTCCATTTTTTTCAACCTTCTTACAATAGCTAGGCAAATTTAAATAATTTGCTAGTAATGGCAAGTAGTGAATGAAAATGGCGGAAGAAAAAAAGTTCAAGCTATTTTTGGGCATATATCCAAAGTGTCCCTTCTATAAACCTATACCTGTATTGATTATTTTAGTTATGATAGCTCTTGGCACCTGGGGGTCATATTATCTTCATTTATGGGCTGCAATGGCATATTTAATTTATTCTCTTTTGTTTTACTTTTTGGTCATGCCATTTACGATGTGTAGATACTGTTACTTCAAAGCTAAGGAAACCACACCAGATGAAGAGAAAGTGAAACCTACAGTGAAGTTGATGACTATTGATAAATGGAGTAAAACACTTTTACATAAGCATGTAGGTCAAAAACATTGGACCTGGGTAATGTTCATAGTATGGATTCTACCTGTAATCCTAATTATTGTTTCATTCTTTAGGAATTTCAATTATCTTGCTATAATAGCATTAGTTGGCTTCATAGTTGCAGTGGTTGGAAATTACATTTATATGTTGAAGGTAAAATGTCCAACTTGCCCTATCAGGGAAGAATGTCATTCATCTTTTTAGAAAAGAGAAGTCAACCAAGATGTGTTAATCAGCAATAGTAATAACTACATTTCCTTTTTTGTGCCCTTTCTCAACATACGTGTGAGCTTCGACAATTTGTTCTAATGGATAGCGTTTATCTATAGCAGTTACCAGTTTTCCGGCTTCAACTAGTTCATTTAAGAAGATCAATTTCTCAGTTTCTTCACTTGTCGGAGACATAACGGATAGATACGTACCATTTTTCTTTAAGGCTTTTTTACCATGTGATTTTGAAATCTTATTTACAGCGTCAAAAACAATGTCGTATTTCTCACCGCTTAGGGCAAAATCTTCTTTAGTATAATCAATTACCTTATCGGCCCCAAGAGATTTCACTAATTCAAAATTCGAGCTACTACAAACACCAGTAACTTCTGCTCCAAAATACTTGGCAAGCTGTACTGTAAAAGTCCCTACACTACCAGATGCGCCATAGATCAGAACTTTTTGTCCTTTCTGGATGTTCATTTTTCTAACAAAGTGCAATGCAGTCATACCTGCGACGGGAAGTGCAGCTGCTTCCTCATAGCTCATTTTGGTTGGTTTTTGTGCCTGCAAACCTTTTTCAGGAACACATAGGTACTCGGCATAACCACCTGAACTTAATTTGGTGGTAGTTCCATAAATTTGATCACCTTTCTTGAACAGCTTAACATTATTGCCTACTGCTTCAACTTCACCTGCAAATTCCATCCCTGGTATTTTTTTTCTTGGTTTATTTATACCATATATTAATTTGAAGGGAATCCGGAAAAGGAAAGGTAAATTGAGACTTCGCATTAACACGTCCCCAATAGTTACTGATCCAGAATGAATTTTTACTAATATTTCATTGTCCTTTGGAGTAGGTTTTTCTACCTCTTCAAGCTGAAGAACCTCTGGAGGTCCGTATTTTGTGCATATAATCGCTTTCATAATTTTTCACCAACTTCTTTGACATTAAATTTATACAATAGTTATTACTACATTTCCCTTTTTATGCCCTTTTTCGACATATCTGTGAGCCTCTACTATCTGTTCCATCGGATAGCGTTTATCTATGATTGTTTTAAGCTTTCCTGCTTCGATAAGCTCTTTGAGGAAAATTAAATTTTCAATCTTTTCTTTACCACTGGAATCCCTATCAACATTAAGGTAAATTCCTGTCTTTTTTAGTGATTTTTTACATTGTGAAGAAGAAGTCTTGTTTACAGCATCAAAGATAACATCATATGTTTCTTCGCTTTGCGTAAAATCTTCTTTTTTGTAATCAATGACTTTATCGGCTCCAAGAGATTTTACCATTTTTACATTCGTCGTACTGCAAATCCCTGTGACCTTTGCTCCGAATGATTTGGCAAGTTGTACTGCAAATGTTCCAACACTTCCAGAAGCTCCATAGATCAAAACTTTTTGTCCTTTCTGAATGTTTGCCTTTCTAAGAACAATCAATGCGGTAACTCCTCCAGAAGTTACACCTGCAGCTGCTTCTTCAAAGGTCATATTAGTTGGTTTTGGTAACAGAATACCATCTTCAGGCATACATTTGTACTCAGCATAACCTCCAAAATCCTCTGAAAAGGTAGAAGCAAATACTTGGTCTCCTTTCTTGAACAGTGTTACATCTTTACCAACTGCTTCAATTTCTCCAGCTATTTCCATCCCAAGTATAGCTCTCTTTGGTTTTCTAAAACCTAAATACATTCGCGCGAAGAGCCATTGCATGCGAGGAACATCGAATTTTCGCATTCTCACATCTCCTCTATGTACTGTTGTCGCATGTACTTTAATCAGTACTTCATTGTCTTTGGGAGTTGGCTTTTCTACTTCTTTAAGTTGAAGAACTTCAGGTGGACCATATTTTTCATATACAATTGCATTCATTTTTTCTTTGTTTTCCATTTCTTTCACAATCTTAGGTTTTGTTATTATGGTCTATAGTTATAACTATTTGTCCCTTTTTGTTTCCTGATTCGACATAGCTGTGAGCCTCAGCAATCTGTTCCAATGGATAACGTTTATCTATAACTGATTTTAGCTTTCCTGCTTCAATTAGCTCTTTGAGGTAAATTAAATCCTCACTCTTTGAGTCAACTACCCCGAGTATCACTTTCTTGCTGCTAGTCAGTTTAAGCCATAGTATTCGTAAAAGTCTTGGTAGTCCAAAAGTTGTAAAAATATAGAATCCTCCTTTCTTTAACGATCTTTTACTACCTGAAAACGGACTCTTGCCTATGGTGTCAAAAATAACATCATAGATTTCATCACGTTTGGTAAAATCCTCTTTAGTGTAATCAATTACCCTATCAGCACCCAAAGATTTTACTAATTCTATTTTCGTGGTACTGCAGACACCGGTAACTTCTGCACCGAAGATCTTGGCAAGTTGAACCGCATAAGTACCTATACCTCCAGAAGCGCCAAAAATTAGGATTTTTTGACCACTCTGGATATTTCCTTTTCTTAGGAAATACAAAGCAGTCAATGCTCCATAAGGGACAGCTGTAGCTTCTTCATAAGTCATATTAGTCGGTTTTATTGCTACCACATCTTCAGGCAGACATATGTACTCAGCGTATGTGCCCATATTAACCAAAGAGATTCCATAAACCTGATCACCTTTCTTGAAGAGTTTTACATTTTTCCCTATTGCTTTAATTTCTCCAGCGAGCTCCATTCCAATTATAGGTTTCTTTGGTTTTCTGATTCCTGACGCTATTCGATTCATAAGTCTGAACCCAGGAGGGGCTGTACTGCTTCTCACCCAACAGTCGTATTTCGTTGCTGTTGTCGCAAAAATTCTTATCAGGACCTCATTATCTTTTGGTGTTGGTTTTTCTACTTCTTTTAGCTGAAAAACTTCTGGTGGGCCATATTTTTCATAGACAATCGCTTTCAT
>JAGXNT010000100.1 GCA_019894765.1 Candidatus Heimdallarchaeota archaeon | reverse complement strand
TGGTTAAATGCTAATCCAAGAAAGCCTTGAAATCCACATCTTTGTATTTCATGATTTTTGTTAAATCATTAAGAATATCTTTGTCTAGGCTGACTCCAGGATATTTCTTTAGGAGTTTATCAGCTCTTTCTTTTGCTCTCTGACCAATAGTTTTTCGTCCTTTATTTTTCCATTCTTCGTTAGTGGCTCGATCAACCACTGCACTAGGAATGTAGTGTTCTTCCTTAAACCATTTCAAAGTATGGTCATGTGAGAGCAAGTGTGTGGTTTTGTCATCAAATTCTTTTAGGAGATCCTTTGCTATAGGATCGTCTCTTTGGATAATTCCCTTGTTAAATTTGTAAACCATGCCACAAATTTCGTTATCAATAACTACTTTCTGAATGCTCTGGGTTGTTTCAAAATCAATCATTCCAGCACCAGAGATCATGTTTACACCACCAATACCGGCGAGTAAAGAGCCCATGCCTGTCTCAAATCCTGCTTGGGCATCTAGTATTTTGGCATCTGACATTCCAAGATATGCATGAGTTGGTAAATTGAGGTATTTCCCGACTTCGACATATCCTAAATCGAGAATCATGGTGTCTATTGATCCCATTGGAGTTGTTCCTTTTCTCATATCAAAAGCGGAGGGTGATCCACCCCAAATTATGGGTGCTCCCGGTGAAACTAGTTGAGTAATAACCACTCCTGCTAAACTTTCAGCTGCATGTTGTACAATAGATCCAAGTATTGTAATGGGAGCGTTTGCACCGGTCATCGGCATTGAAACAAACTCAGAAGGTATACCATATTTCGCACAATCAATAATGCTTTGACAGGTAAGATCACTCCATTTTAATGGAGGGGAAGGACAAGCATCAAATATCGCCAAAGGTTTTTCCCTGAGTTCTTTTTCTCCTCCACGAATGGAAACGAGCATATCTTTCATAATTCCAAAAGATTCTTTTAAGAAAGTGCCAGTAACAATTGGTTTCTTTGAGTGAATTAAAGCTAAATATACTCGATATCTATCTTGAACATCTGATGGAACATCAGAGCAAATTATTGATGTACTTTGAGCATGTATATTCTCGAGTTGATCCACTACTTTTGTAAATTCAATATAATCCTTACTTAAACCTAAACGAATATCATTTGTTTCAGCATCCAGAACTTGTAACGCTGCAGAACCAGGATCAAAACAAATATTGTCTTTTTCAAGTTTCGTAACTTCTTTTCCATCTCGGTCGAATAAGGTAATTGAAGATGGAGCTGACTTCAAAGATTTCTTTGTCAGATCTCTTGGAATTTTTGCTTTCTGAGTCTTCTTATCAACTTTGATTCCTGCTTTTTGTAGGATTTCAATTGCTTCTTCGTTTTCTACAAAAAATCCAATTTCTTCTAGCACTTCTATTGCTTCATTAACAACTTTTTCTTTTATTTCTTTTTCAAGTATTTTGATTGTAGGTCTCATATGAAATTCCTTCTATCATTGCTAATAACTAGTTCTCTTCCATAAAAACATTTTTTGTATTTTTAATTAATCTCGACGGAATGAACAATCTTGTAAATCACAAGTCGGACACTCCTTTAATCCTAATTCCATATCTACTTCTTTTCCAATATTTACTGCAAAAGAAACTGATTTCCTTGGTATCATCATCATTGATTTACTCAGTTTTACTCTAAGAATATCTGAAGGGAGAAGATTAAAAATTACTTTTTGACCACCTGCAAGTGACCATTGACAATAACCGGGACTAAATCTATTTGTGAAATCTAGATCTTCAATATCTTCACTTATATCTCTGATAATTGCTCTATACATCCATACTGCGACTTCTTCAGCTGCGTGTGAAGCTATTGCATCTAATATTACTCCTTTCGCTAGTTCACCTTTGTTTAATAGTCTTGAGCTTTCTTCTTCCATGTCTTTTCCAACTGTACATATGCATAAAACAGTTTTTTCAGACTTGTTAAACAGAAACTTTGGAGTCAGTTCTGAACTATCGAATATATCGTACATTCCTCTCGGATTCAATAATTCTACTGCAAAATCTTTCAATTCAGAAATTTCGTATAATAATTCAGTTGAAGGTTTTTTGTATTTCTTTTGAGAAGCATTTTCACTTCTTAATAAGCGAAGAATTTCCTTGTCATGCAGTTTTATTCGAAATCCTTCATGAAGCCTCAATTAATCTACCTCTTAACCTTTTCAGCGATTTTTTTAATAAACTCGGGGGTGGATCCACAACAACCTCCCACCAAATTAGCTCCGGCATCAATCATAGCTGATATATCTTTAGCAAAATCTTGTGGGGTGGAATTGTAGACTGTTTTACCATCTACTAACTGAGGTTGGCCAGCATTGGGTTTTACACTTATTGGTAAATTTGTTTCTTTTCTTAACATGGGAACCAAATCAACCATTTCATCACTTCCAAGAGTACAATTAGCACCAATTATATTGGCCCCTGCTTCTTCCAAAACTTTCACACATTCCTCAATAGTATTTCCCATTATTGTGAAATATCCTCTTTTCGTTTTCTTGTATGTCATAGAAGTTAGTATAGGGAGAGTTGAAATTTCTCGTATTGCTTTGACTGCAGCTTTTGCTTCTTTAATATCCACCATCGTCTCAACAACGAAGAAATCTACTCCAGCTTCAGATAAGTAACGAGCTTGTTCAAGAAAGTTATTAAAGAAATCCTCTTCAGTAACAGTTCCTACTGGTGGAAGAAATGCTCCACTTGGTCCAATATCTCCTGCAACATAACCATCTTCCGGACAGATTTGTCTTACTAAGTCAACTGCTTTCTTGTTGTATTCTTCAACACTACTCCCATGCTTATGTGCCATGAGTTTTAGCATTGACCCTCCAAAAGTATTTGTAAAAACAACATCCGAACCAGCATCATAGTAGCTTATGTGACTTTTTTGAACTTTTTCCGGATGGGAAACATTCCAATATTCAGGTGGTGTCCCTGGTGGTAAGCCTTTATCTATCAATAAAGAGCCCATTCCACCATCAAGTACGACGATTCTCTTCTTAATTAAATCCAATATTGCTGGTTTGCTTTTCAGGGAATTCACTTCCCTTATTCTAATAATTTCTTTGCCAATTTTACAGCACTAATAGCATTCTCTGCTGTTCCATCTGCACCAATATCATCAGTCCACTTCTTAGTTACGGGAGCTCCCCCAACTAAAACTTTGAACTTATCACGAATTCCTTTCTCTATGAGTAAATCAATAAGTCTCTTTGATCCCATCATTGTGGTAGTTAATAATGCTGAAATACATATAAGCTGAGCATCAACTTCAATTGCTTTATCAACAAAATCTGCAACAGGAACATCTGCTCCTAAATCATAGACTTCAAACCCTTCAGCTGATAACATTGAAGCAACAAGGGTTTTTCCTATGTCATGAATATCTCCTTCTATAGTACCTATAACTACTCGAGCAAAGGATCGATGTCCTTTTCCTTCTGAAAGAATCGGTGTAAAAAGTTCCATTGCTGCTTTCATAGCTTCAGCACTTCTCATTAATTCTGGCAGGAAATATTCTCCTTCCTCAAATAAGTCTCCAACTTCTCGAATAGCTTCAGAGAAAGCGTCAATAACCTTGTAGATATCTTGTTTATCTGTAATTGCTTTTTGGGCTAATTCTCTAGCTTTTGAAATATTGCCTTGAACAATTACATCTTTGTATTCTGAATTGTTGACCATTTTTCTATCCTCATTGATTTTGAACTGCGATTATTTTGATTATCTCATTATTTCTACAACGAGATGCTATTTAGATTTTCCTTAAACTAAATTTTGGATTTCTGAAAGTAGGGGAAATTATTCTTCCTTTGCTTTCTGTATGTATTCAAGAACTAATTGATCAACAGAACTAT
>JAGXNT010000099.1 GCA_019894765.1 Candidatus Heimdallarchaeota archaeon | reverse complement strand
TCAAGAAATTACTCGAGACGTATTTTGAAGGGAATAAAGAAATCAATGCTAAAAAAATACTTTCCACTTGGCATAAAGATGCGAAGATCATCTCGACAGAGAAATTCATTGGTATGGAAGGGTGGGAGGAGTTCGAAGAATACTATATGAAGAAATTAAATGGTGATAAAAGCAAATGGGATATTGATTTTGAAATTGTATCTATCGATCTTTTCAAAGGATGTGCTATAGTAAGGGTAGATGTAAAATATAAAGTAGATAAGGAAGTCTTCGGTGAGACTCAATTCCTAAATTTGTTGAAGGATGATAAAGGCTGGTTGATTTACAGCAAGATCTTCAAATTTTATCCACTAATTTAACTAATTTTCGATGAAATTTAGGAGTCTTTTTCAGCAGATCTTTCTTGATTCACTTTTTGTTGTATATGTTCAATTAATTCTTCAAAATCCCCTTTGGTAATGAGAAATGTATATTAAACGATAATAATCATGTAAATTTGGGTTGGGATGATTATTGGAAGATCCTTTTGAAAGCATTACTTCAGCAAAAAAAGATGAGTTTGTAGACACTACTCAAATACGAAGTTTAACTGATGAATTTGTCTTTTGTCCAAAATGTGGACATAAAAATAATTTCGAATTAAGTAAAACAGGAGCACAACTTGTCTATTTTTGTATGCGTTGCAGTGCAAAATTAAATGATTTTTGGGTTAGCCACCAGAATGATGCTATAGCGATTGCGAATTGTAAATCATGCCATCAAGCAACTTTTAAGGAGTTTAAATATTGCATTTCTTGTGGCTTGCAGCAAAAGGCAGTAGTAGCTAAGCGATCACGAAAACTCTCACAAATGACTCGCGATACTGATTTAGGTGAAGAAGTATTAGTTGAAGCGTCTTCTTGTTGCTATCTTGGACCATGTGATGCTTGTTTCGCTTTTTTAATTACTAAGACATTAAAGAGATTACCAAGAATATGCACTTATATTTGCGCAGCTATTTCGCTTGCTTTGATAGCCTTTATAATTGCATTAATCGTTATGACATCAAAGAACTTGTGGTAATTTTACAATCCATTTAATAATTGTTTCACTGAAATTTTTCCCTTTTTCAAAATTGTGTGATTTTCAAACTAAAAAAAAACAATAATGAGGAGTGATTCTCCTCATTGAATAGTTTATTCTAAAGTGTATAGACTCCAAATACTGGCCAATGATCTGATTCATCAGCCCAAGTTAAGACTTCAACACTATTACAAGTGAAGCCATTAAACAAGATGTAGTCTATTCTTCGTCTTGGAAATCGGTTAGTGTCACCGTTAAAACCAGTACCATTGAGTCCTGATGGATTGATATCTAGCCAACTATCAGTGAACCCTACCATAAAGATAGGATATGCAGATTCGTCGTCTTTCGTATTGAAGTCACCAACTACAAATGTATCAGTTGCACCTGAAAGTAAATCAGCTACAAATTGTGCTTGTGGTTCTCTTTCTGTTGTAAGGTTGAGCCCAAAATGAGTATTATAGAATGGTATCAAATCTGCCCCAATCCTCAAATCAGTTCTAGTGATTACTCTATGTGAGTGAGTACCGCTAGGCATGAAATAGGTCTCAGCAAATTCAATTGGAAACTTCGAGAGTGTAGCAACTCCGTAGACACCAGAAACCGTTTTTGGCCCGTAGTAATAATACATATTCAGTTGTTCCGCAAGAAAACGCACCAAATCCACATTACTAAAAGCAATCCGTGCCATATCTGATTCTTGTAATCCTATAACATCGGGATCCGCTAATCTAATTGATTCAACGAGTCGAAGCAGATTACTTGTTCCGTTTTTATCCTCACCGATGTGCACATTGTAGGTCATGACTTTTAGTGTTGTAGGTGAAGCTGGAGTATCAGGTTTTATGATATTGAGTCCCAAACCAACTCCCGCTACAGCGAGTACTAAACCAATTAGTGCATATGCTGCAACTTGATTTTTTATGTGGGTCCTCTTGGGCAGCTTTTTGAATGCTCGAACTACGAATCCTTTTCTCGCTACAATATAGATAATAGGAATCAAAATCATAATTACAACCAAGATGATAATGATGTAGTATCTGCCTTTCAGAAAGCCCATTAATGGAACCCATTCATAATTGAATGCTGAAATATTTAGGAAAGTTACAATTAACAAGATCACTGAGGATATTCCAAAGGCACCACCAAGTTGTCTTGTCGTTGGTTTTTGTTTGTTTAGCATCTTGGTTAACAGCATGAAGTCTAGGAGAGCAACCGGTGAAAGAGCAGCAGTAATATAGGTAAATATTTGTTGGACGAGAGATGCTCCTGGCATCGGTAACGCTGATACAAGAATAATTGATGCAACTAACAATACATTAAGGACTACAACAACCCAAATTTTCAAGTTGTTCAGAATTTTAGGTAGTACAGTTATTAGAATTAGGAATAAAGCATTTGTAGCGAGTGTTATGATTGTAACGATTTGATAAGAGGAATCCGACCACCTAGCAAAAGCGGCGGGAAAAGCCAATGCAAACCATTCAATTAAAATAACTCCAAATATTCCTAATGATAAGAGGAATACTTTTCCAAAACCCGGTTTTTCGGGTAAAGGTGCTTCTTTCTCTATTTCTTCTTCATCTATCTCGAGAGCTTTATCTTCTTCTTCCAAGGGTTCACTTGTTACTTGTTCTGTTTCTTGATAATACAATCCTGGTAACATAAGAATAATAATAGCAACAATTACGCCAGTAATTATTCTTCCAAGACCAAAGATTGAGAGATCATATGAATGTCCAATTGCTTTTAGAGCTATGGATAATCCTATAGCTATTGTTAATCCCTGTGTTAAAGTGAGAAAGTTTGGTGTTCCGTTTGACTCCCTTTTTCTTACCAGGTAAGCTGGTAGAAAGATAAAGGAAGCAGCCACTCCAACACCTGTAATAAATGCTAATGCAACAATGTCAGTTATGAAAACCATGAGAATTCGAGCAATAAGTATAAGCGAAATTGTAACATAGATACCACTAATATGGAATTTCTTTTTGAAGAACAATAGTATGGGTGGTGACAGGAAGAATACAACCAAAATGGTGTAGGGTCCTATCCCAAACAAAATGAAATTCAAAGCAAAAACATTCGTGATAAAAGTGTTCAATACTTGGAAAAAGACAAGAAAAAGCAGTGAGAGAAATATTAATTCACTATAGATATTTTTGAAAAATCTTGTAAAAGATTTCATATATTTTCCTCCTTATGTTTTCCTGTGTTTTTTTCTTCTCTAACAAACGTTAGAGCAAAGATCTAATCAGATTCTAAGAAGGGTAAAAGTCCTATCTCATGTTTCGATTTAATAAATTATCATAACAAAGAACTCTGAATTTTAAATAACACCCTCAAAAAGACATTTGGTTTTGATTTATTTAAACGTATTCTAATTGTAATAGGAACTTTTATGCAAACCGTTGTTAGGATTTCTTACTTAACAGGATTCCTAAGGTGATACAAGTGGAACCAATAATCTATCCGGCACCAATTCACAAGTTTTTATTCTATATCAATCATTTTGCAAAAGACGTAGAAAAGAAAGTTCTTGATTGCGGAGCAGGAGGAAAAACACCGCCACTAGGCTTGTTCCATGATTATGGATATGAAACACATGGAATCGATATCTCTGAAGAACAGATAAAACTAGCAGAAGAATTCTCTCAAGAAAATGGAATGAAATTGAACCTTAAACAGAGTGATATGCAAGAGTTACCTTATGAAGACGAGTCGTTTGGTTTTATTTACTCTTATAATACCATCTTTCATTTACTAAAGAAAGGCACAAGAAAAGCAATTTCTGAAGTTAGAAGAGTGCTAAAAAAAGGTGGCCTGTTCTATGTGAATTTCATGACTTTTGATGATGGATACTACGGGGAAGGAAAAGAACTTGGAAAAGGGGAATTTGTTTTGCTAAATGATGATGGATCAGAAAGATACCGTTTGTTTCTTGAGGATCACCTTGAAGCAGCAGAATTTTTTGATGGGTGGGAAATCATTCTTTTGGAGAATCGTCACATACGTTTACCAACCCTTTGGAAGGATTATGAAGCGAGTTATATTGATTGCATCGTTAAAAAAATCTAGAAAAAATCAAATTGAAGAAAGCAAAACGCTTTCTCCATATAAATCGGTTTTTAGCGACGCTTCAGAAAAGCAATTCCGATGAAAACTAATGTTGAGATTAAAAGAACGACACTTGCGCCTATAGCTGACCAATATCTGAGGGGGTTTGGAGTTGGAAAGTCATTTGGATCAAGAGGATCTGTTCCAAAGAGGATTTCCTGACTATCACTGAAACCATCGCTATCCGTGTCTGCATTTGCCGGATCTGTTCCTAGAGTATTTACTTCCTCGCCATCTGTGAGACCGTCTGAATCCGAATCAGTATTAAGGGGATCTGTATTATATGTGTTAACTTCGACTCCATCTATGAGTCCGTCGCTATCGGAATCCGCTAACACTTGATCTGTTCCATATAGTAAGAGTTCCTTGCCATCTGTGAGTCCATCACTGTCGGAATCGTTATTATTTGACAGTGTTCCATAGTAATCCTCGGAATAATCATCTAGCAAATCACTATCAGAATCCATCCGACCTGTGTTAAAAACAGATCCACGGTGCTTATACCAAGGTGCTTCTCCAGAAACAGTCACACCATAGAGCTTTAAGCAGTAAACATTGTTATCATTTGATCCAACAAGAATTTCTAGTATTCCATCGTGATTCAAATCAACTACCGTAGGTGAAGAATCAACAAAACCATTTGTTGCGAAACTCCACTCAAGTCCTCCTGCATGGTTCAAACAGTAAAGAGAGTTACTTTTAGAACCTATCAGAACCTCAACTGTTCCATCTCCATCCAAATCTGCAACACAAGCAGAAGAAACAACCGAAGTTCCTGTGTCATAAGTCCACAAGATGCTCCCTTGACTTGTATTCAGACAATATACGATTCCATCTACACATCCAACTAACACCTCAGGTATGCCATCTCCAGATACATCTGCTATTGTTACTGAGGATTCAATCCAAAAGCCTGGATGAATCCCTGATATCCAGACATTACCCCCTGTTTGATTCACACAATAAACTATACCGTCATCGCATCCAATAACTACTTCTAGTATCGAATCATTGTTAACATCCGCAATTGCTGGAGAAGTTCCGATAGTCCCTACACTAATAGGATATTGCCATTCCATACCACCGGTGTGATTGATACAGTAAAGATAATCAGTGCTTGGTCGATAAGATCCTACCAACACTTCAAGAGTTCCATCTGAATCCAGATCTCCTAAAGCTGGTGAGGATGCCAAACCAGTATTATTAGTTATGAAACGCCACTCTAGACCTCCGGTATGATCGATGCAATAGAGATAATCACTATTGGATTGAACCAGTATTTCTAAAGTTCCATCTCCGTCCAAGTCACCTACTGCAGGTGATGATTGAGCCTCTTCATCACTTATGGTGTAGTTCCATTCTTCCAATCCTTCATGACTAATGCAATATAATTTGTGTCCACTTGATGCAAACAGAATTTCAAATGTTCCATCATCATCAAGATCTGCAAAGGTAGGTGTTGTACGAACGTTACCGTCTGCATGGAAACGCCATTCGAGTTCACCTTCATGACTTAAACAATACAGGTAATCATCATATGATCCTATCAATATTTCATAGAATCCATCAGAATCTAAATCAATGAAATTAGGTGAGGATTTCTCAATATTTCCTCCTGTTTTGTACCGCCATATTTCTCCGACATACATAGCTTGTGGAGTGAAACTTGGCTCTTGATCTTTAATCTGACCGTTTCCACTTGTTACCGTAACTAATGAAGAAATCAACATCATTAGAAACATAATTGATAATAATTTTTGTCGTTTCAAATTAGCTCACCCAATGAAATAATAACAATACTTCTTTTTCATTCTTCAATCTTTTGCGAAAAGGAATAGTTCCCCTAATTTTTTCAAAAAACAACATAAAAAAACCGAAAGAACTAATAAAGCACAAAACCAAATAAAATAAATTATTACTATTTTAGTAGTCAAATAAACAGGAGATAAAATCATTGAAGATTATTGGTAACCCTACCTCATCTAGTGGTAGAGCAAAAAAAAGATGGCCCGAATATAAGGAAGCATTGGAAAATGCTGGTTTTGAAGCTGATATAGAATGGACAACGGAAAGCGGACATGCTATAGAAATTGCTAAAGAAGCAAGTGAAAGTCACAAGCTTATTGCTACTTATGGTGGAGATGGAACCGTTAATGAAGTCATTACAGGAATCGGTCAAGCTAATTTTAAGAGTACTCTAGCCATTCTTCCGGTAGGAAGAGGTAACGATAATGCTTTCAACATTCGGATGACTAAGAATCTTGATGATCTTGTTGATATGCTCCAGAGAAAAGAGGTACGAGAAATTGACTGCATTGATATCAATGATGGTCAACGGTATTCCATGGGTGTTGCTGGTGCAGGTTTAGATGCAGATGTCTCTGAACAAGTTTACAATAAAGGTGGAACTAGATTCGTCTATTATTTAGCCTTGGTCAGATCCATTTTCAGGTATCGACCTCGAATGATGGAGATTGATGTCGACAATGGAACTATCGTAAAGGAAGGAAAAGTCCTCACAGCAATGGTTGGCAATGGACAAATGATTGGTGCAGGAATGCTAGTAACTCCAAATGCGATCATTGATGATGGCTTATTAGACATCATGGTAGTTGGAAACACTGGTTTTGTTGACACACTAATAACCTCAGCCAAATTAGGAAAAGGAACTCACTTATCAAATCCTAAAGTAAATGTCTACCGAGGAAAAACAGTAACATTTACTAACAAATCGAAAAAGAAGATTTATGGTCATGCGATGGGCGAGTATGTTGGCGAACTGCCAATTAAGTTCACATGTCTGCATAAGAAATTAAAGATTCTCAAAATGTCTGACGAAATCCTCGAAAGAGAAGGCTGGCTGGATTGCAATGCTTTCGCGGCTAATGTATCTAAAATATAAGGGAACACAGTATTAGTTCCCCATAATTATTTTTCTATCCATTGTTTTATGTCATTAGCAATTGCACTGAGTTCTTATTGACTGTTTTCTATTAAGGTGTTTCAATGGGATTAAACTCGGGATTGTTTTTGATGAAATTAACAATCTCATCTTGAAAATTAAAATGGATAAAGATGTATACAACGTAGATAATTAAACCGACACCAGTACAACAGAGCAGCATCATTACTAGACTTAGTGCCAATGTAGGAAAATTCCCAACAACATCAATTTCTGTGTAATTTTCATTTTGCAAAATTTTAATCGTTGTAGCAACCATAGCATTTTTCCTAATTAGGTGCCATTCTGGATTGTAACTACCTTTCGCATATCCTGTTCGACTACTGATAATTTCAACCACTCTTTGTTCTGTCAAATGCGGCTGGTGACTTAATTTTACTCTAATTCTTCTCACCCTCCTTTTTGATTACTTATTCTTGGAAATTTTAAAAATGTTCTGTGAATGAATTTTTTTGAAAAATCAATCCATCTTTCTAATCATAAAAAACAATTTTAAAGCACAATGTGATAATACGAGTTATGAAAGCTGTCCAATTAATTGAAGTTGATAAAGATTTAGAAAATCGAGAAGTTCCAAAACCGGAACCAAAAGCAGATGAAGTATTAGTCAAGATTAAAGCTGCGGGCATTTGTCATTCCGATGTTCACTATCGAGACGGGGTTGGGTCTGTTGATACCCTTCCAATAACTTTGGGTCATGAGGTTGCAGGAGAAGTTGAAGAAGTTGGTCCAAATGTCACCAGGTTCAAGAAAGGTGATCGTGTTTGTGTTAACTATATGATTACTTGTGGTAAGTGTTATTACTGTGTGAAGGGAACAGAGCAATTTTGTGAAAAGGGTAAAATGATTGGAAAAAGCATTGATGGAGGGTACGCTGAATACATTTCAGTTCCTTCTCGAGGTATTTACAAGCTCCCAGATTCAGTTTCCTTCGATCATGCTGCAGTGATGATGTGTTCAACTGCAACTTCCTTTCATGCGCTGAAGAAAACTCGATTTCAACCAGGTGAAAGCTTGGCAATCTTTGGTTTTGGTGGTTTAGGTATTTCTGCTTTCCAGTTAGCCAAAGCGTTTGGTGCTCGAGATATTTATGCAGTGGATAT
>JAGXNT010000001.1 GCA_019894765.1 Candidatus Heimdallarchaeota archaeon | reverse complement strand
TCAGCAAATTGCAACTTGCCTAATTTGGAAATATCCGCAGTTTCTATAAACTCTGTTGTATTATGAATTGCTAACAAAATCACCACATATGTTACAGGATAATTTTCATTTGATAAGTCGTCATATACAATGTAATAATTCGTTATCAAACTAGATAATTCAATACCATTAATAGATTCAATTTGCTCTTTTGTAAGAATTCCACCATTCCAGTTCATAATTGCTAAGTCAGCACACCCCACGGTTAAATTGCTTTCGAAATCAATATGATTGTTTATTGATCTTTTTAACGTGATACCTGGAAAAAGCCCGATACAAATTATAAATGAAATTATCATTAATCTCAAATAATTGTCTTTGTTAATTGCAATGTTTTTTAATGCATATGTAAATTTATTTTTCCGATTTCGCCATTTATTTTTTCCTAGTTCTGTTACTAGATAGGTAGTTATCTGAGAAGAAAAAAAGAACAAAGATAATAATAGAAAGAATACACTCAGATAGATGAGTGACCAAGCTAGTGTAGATAAAAGATTCCTTACTACATACATTGTATTATTTATAGAGTCATTTTCTATTGGGAAAATTAACGCAAGCATAATACCTATGAAAAGAATAACTAAACCGGGAATGAGAGTAATGATCCCTTGTAGAGAAAAGAAATTTCGCCATTTACTTTTATCCTTATTTTTCTGTTGGTTGTTGCTTAAGATTTCTGTCTTTCTAGTTAATTTGTTTTCAATTAAAAATCCACCAATAAAAATCATAATGAAAACAATTCCCAACATGATAGCAAAAAATGGTTCAGAAAAAGCTCCAACAAAAGATACAAAGCTAATATTATAATTATTACTAGAAGCAGCAACTATAAGTCCAATTATTGTACCCAGAAGTATCCCACCCACAATACTTGAACAAGCTATTATTAGATCTTTGATCAACAAAGCTTTTCTTATTTCTTGCAACCGAATCCCAATAATTTTTAGTTTCTTTATAGTAAGATCAAGAGTTGATTTATTACTGTTAAATATCTCATTACAGATAAAGAATAATACAAAAACTAATGGTAAAGTTAAGGCTGAAACTTTTATTGTTTCGAGTGACCAATAAATATCAAAAGAAACTAAACTAGAATACAAATCATTACAAAAAACAAATTTCGCTATAGGTTCTACATCTAAAAATTGCTTATTGTTGATATAAGATTGATGTTGAGAAAGAGCGTTTTTCAATTTCCTAACATTGAAATCATCAAATTGATAATTAAAATCAATTAAGACTACTCGACCACTATTTAAAACTTGAAAATCATTAGCTAATTCAAAAAAGAAAAGTGAATTTGTTATAAAGATTTCATTTGATAAAAAAACATACCGATAATCTACAATATGCTCTTGCCAGTTTAATATATCCGTTGAGAATCCTTGAGAAGATAAATTACCTTCTAAATTCTCGATTATACCAACAATTGTTAAATTTATCGCATTTTCACTGGCAATACCTGGCTGTACGGTTATTTGATCATTAATAGTAAAATTACTAGTTGAGCCTTCTTGTTTATAAAACAAAATTTCAGTTGAATTCAAAGGCATTCTGCCAAGCACAAGACTATTTAGCAAAACACTTTCAGACTCATTATTAATAGTCATTAACTCACTGTGAATGTTATTACCAACAGTTTCTGATGAAATATAAACTTGAAGAATCATTGATGCTATGTAGTCATCAGATAAATTTAATTGATATATTTTGTTGAAATCATTACTCATCTCAGAAACAATTTTCTCCAAGTAGTCTGAGCTATAATCAGGGATGAAACCTATATGAATTGTACTATAGGAAGAACTGATTTGTTCATCATCTAACCAATTATTGTTATAACTCATGAATTTGTTAAATTCTTGATGTTGACTAGCAAACCAAATAAACCCAAATGATGTAACAAATATACAAATGATAGTACCTAAAATTAAGGATAAAAGAAATCCCTTCTTACTACATTTAACAATTAATTTCAATAATTGCAAAGACTCTTTTCTACTCTCTTCTCGAAAAGAACTATTCATTATTAATCATACTCTAACCTTTTCCTCAATTATATTTACTTATTATCAAATATTAGATTTTCGAAAAAAAAAATCTTCCAAGATAAAAAATTGATAAATTTAGAAGAAAAGAATGAATTAAATTTAGAAATTTATGAAATAATCCGAGAATTAGGTGAAAGAGATCTAATTGTGAATTACCGGATTGTCAAATATTTACTTGAGCAATTTTTGGATTCAGGTAAAGTTGAAACATTCGGTAGAAAAGATTTTTTGAAGTTCTTGCCATGGCAAAAAAGTCAGTTGACAGAAAGATTACAAGGAATGGTTGAAGAAGGACTCTTGCTCTTTGAAAAGCGAAAATATTCCCTGAATATAGATAATCCATTTGTAAATAGAGTGAAAGAGGGATTAAGATACCAATGGGATGAGTATGATTTGGAGAAAATTTTACTAGAGCTAATAGATGAGAGAAAGAATGAACACAAAAAAGAAGTCAGATATATACCAAAAGAAAAGGAAGAAAAGAAAAATTTGCGACAGACTACAGAAGAAGAAACAATGAGTTTTCTAAAAAATATCTATAATACTTATTGGGAATTAGGTGGTACAATGTCTGAAGAAGAGCTAATTGAATTCATGGCTAAAGAAATTGAGGATAACATCTTGCTGACAATAGGATTAACAAGAAATGTAGATAAGTGAGATAATTAGAGATCTTTGAGGAGTTTTTCAGGTATTTTAGTACAAACAACTGCATATGAACAATCTTGGTGTAACAAGGAACAATCATGACGTGGAGCCCAGTTACCAGTAAGCATCTCTTTCCGAACTTCAGCAAAATAATCACGAAAGGAGAGAAGATCATCCCGGGAAATTTCTTGGGTAGTCCAATCACCTGTGGAATAAAAGTAGCAACCAGCTTGGGTTACTTTACGTTTAATCTTTGCCGAAAAATCTTTGGAGACTGTAGCCATGAAGGAATAGAATAGTAACTCCTCAGTAAGAAAACCACTTTTTGAAGCATCAGATTTGTACTCAACAATACGACAGGATTGGTCATCAATAGCTTCTACACGATCAATAATCCCTCGTGTAGTTTGAGAGGAACAATAAAGCTCAAAGGCTAAGGGATACCAATTACTTGGATCAACTGCTAATCGATGCTCTTCATGTTCCCAGAAGAGCTTAAAGATTGGTTCAGAGATAGTGATTGGAGGAGGGGGAGCACAATTTAGAAAATCCTGTTTATGTTCTTGTAAGAACTTGTTTAATTCGTAATGCCAATAAATACCCTTGCTAGCTGCAAAGGGATAGTGAAGATAGGAACGCAATCCTCGAGGTCCTTCCTTAGTAAACTGGTTCTGTTGCTTCATCAAGTAGAACTTTAAAGGACACTCCAAGTAAGCAGTAAATTC
>JAGXNT010000098.1 GCA_019894765.1 Candidatus Heimdallarchaeota archaeon | reverse complement strand
TTTTCGAGAAAAAGGTTTTTTACAACTCAAACCTTAACTTAGTAACCAGTAATTCCTTGAGGAAATAATCTTGTCCAGAGAACCTACCGAGCGATTTTCGGATCGAGTTGAGAATTATAGTAAATACCGTCCAACTTACCCTAAGGAATTAATTAACGAGCTAAAGAGAGCTCAATTGCTTTCTGAAGATTCTGTTATTGCAGATGTTGGTTCGGGGACTGGTATTTTCACAAAATTACTTTTGAGGACTGGTTGTACAGTGTATGCTGTTGAGCCAAATGATGAAATGAGGTTAGCTGCAGAGAGTAATCTTAATTGGTATCCTAATTTTGTTAGTATTAATGGTCAAGCAGAAGCTACTACTCTCGAGAAAAGAAGCGTTGATTTGATAATGGTTGCTCAATCTTTTCATTGGTTCAATGCGGAAGAAACTAAATGGGAATTTAAACGTATATTAAAACCAACAGGTAATCTTGCTCTTGTCTATAATTCAAGACAAATTGAACACACACCTTTTATGAGAGGTTATGATCAACTGCTAAAAAAATACTGCCCAGAATATGAAGGAATCGCTCAACAATATATTAATCTACAACAGGCTAAGGATTTTTTTGGAACAGAAAAAGTAACTCATTTTGTCTGTAATAATTTCCAAATCTTTAATTTTGATGGTTTGAAAGGGAGACTATTATCCTCCTCGTATACTCCGAAAGAGGATCAAGTTGGTTTTCCATTATTATTAGAAGGTTTAGAAGCATTATTCGAAAAGCATCAAGAGAATGATCAAGTGCAATTCATTTATTTAACTGAGATGTTTTATGGCAAACCAGTTTTTTCTGATTAGACCTAATACTTTCGTCTATCTCTGTATATAACTTATTTTTCAGAATAAATTATAGCTATCTTATGGTTTTCCTCCAGCTTCCTAAAGTAACCAAGAAAACTCCCCAAAGAGTAGGACAATTACTTTTTCACATTGATTTAGATTGTTTTTTTGCTGCTGTGGAAATTAGAGAGGATCCTGAGTTACAAGGAAAACCAGTTGCAGTTGGCGGAAATAGAGAAACAAGACGAGGAGTAGTTACTTCTTGTAATTATATTGCTAGGAAATTCGGATTACATGCAGGCATGCCAATAAATAAAGCACTTGATCTTTGTCCGGAGTTAATTTGTACAAGTCGACATCATTCTCTTTACAGAGATGTTTCTGATAACATTATGTCTATTCTTTCATCTTATACTGATCAAATTAGAGTTGCTTCAATTGATGAAGCATATCTTAATTTAACTTCTGAAGTGGAAAATGAATATGATGGTGATCCACTACCACTTGCTAAGAAAATGAAAACAGAAATTTATGAAGCAGAACAAATCAATTCTTCAATTGGAATTGGTCCAAATACAACAATAGCCAAAATAGCTACTGGAGAAGCAAAACCAGATGGAATCAAGTATGTTCCTCCTGAGAAAATCATTGAGTTTTTAACACCTTTATCTGTGAGAAAAATGAGTGGCATTGGTCCAAAAACCACTGAGAGTTTGAAAAGAAGACATGGAATCGAAACTATTGGACAAATTATAGCAGTTGGCGACGAAGTGGAAATGTTAAGAAAATTTGGGGATTTAGGGAAGTTCTTTTATCGAATTATCTCTGGAAGAGGAAGAACCATCATTAAGCCAATTAATACCTATGGTGCAAAATCCATTAGTAATGGTAGAACTTTCTGGGGACAAATGGATGATGGAGAACAAGTAACACCAGAAAAAATCTTGCCAAAATTAATTGATAGTGTTCATGATCGAGTACTAAAAAAGAATTTCAAATACAAAACTGTTACTTTATCAGTACGTTTACAAGATAATTTCCAAAACATTAATCGTAGTCGTTCGTTTTTAGCAGCTAATGATGATAAAGAACGAATTAAAACCACAGTTTACGAAATTCTGGATGAAGTTAAACATACTCATAATAATGCTCCGATAAGAAAAGTTGCAGTTAGAGTATCAAACTTTACCAAACAAGATCCTTTACAAAAAACAATCACTGAATTTTTCAGATCATGATTTCTGATGTTTTTTAGTTCCATGACGAACTTTTACAGCTGTTCCTTTTTCAAAAGCAAGCATATATTCAGCTGATAGTTTTGCTCTCCCAACCGCTAATAATGAATCTTCTTCATTAACAACAACTACTTCATCTTCTGGTAATACTTCAGGATCAACTTTTACAACATGCTTTGCAAAAACATTTCTTCCATCTGAAATAAATTCGCTGACATCGGATTGAACAACAACACGTCGTTTTGGCATCTTAGTATTATCAATGATTCTTTGAGCACCAGCAAGACCTATGGAATACAATCCATCAGTTGGTCTGATGGTTGCCAAACGTTTTCCCTCGAAAATTATCTCTCTCACTCGTTTAGTATTTTTAGAAAAAGTTACTACAATCCCTTTTGGTGCTAAGATTTTGTCAAACTTCTTACCAAATTGATATTCAGCAGCCACCTTAAGTTGACGCAAAGTCCATAGGTCAGGTGTTTTTGCATCTACTTTTTGACTCAACGAAAATTTCTCCAGTATTTATCGTTAGAATTAGTTTAGTATATAATTTTGTTCATTAGTTAATTTCAATATCTAAAACGATATGATCTACTCCTGGGGAGTATTT
>JAGXNT010000097.1 GCA_019894765.1 Candidatus Heimdallarchaeota archaeon | reverse complement strand
TGTTTGCTGTTAATTTGAGTTCTTATACAAAAAGTAGAAATAAATCTAATTTTAGATATAGTAATAACCAATTCTTCCAGGAGGAGAAGGGTGTTAAAGAAATCACTTATTTGCGTAAAATCGTTGTTCTCGGAGATCCAAAAGTAAACATCAGAACCCTTCTTAAAGATCACTTAGGATTGAATTGCTTTCATAGTGCATATAAGAATACTGTTGGTCTTGATGCTTATGCTGACAAGCAGTATGAATTCAAAGGAGCATCTTTTAAATTAGTCTTCCATGAGTTAGCTACAACAGAAAAATTCAGTAGTCAATTTAGTAGGTTTGTTCAAGGTGCGAAAGCTTTTGTAATAGTTTTTGATTACACTCTTCCTGATATTCTTCTCCAACTTGAACAGTGGTTTTTTGAAGCAATTATAAATAACGGAAATATTCCTATTATCCTCATTGGTTTGAATTACTCTAACAAATTAGCTGCAGCCACCGTTTCTGATATTGAAACTTTTGTCGAGAACAAAATCGATTCTTGGGACTTAACGTTTCGTCAAATAAATGTTGGTAAAGAAAAATTAAAGAAAACTACTCTGTATGAAGTCCTCGTCTCTGATCTTTATATCAGAATACAAAAACCTGAATTAGAATTACTCCAAGAAGGCTCTCTTCACAATCTTAAATTATTGATTGTTACTGACCCTGACATTCACTATATTTTTCGTATCCTATCGTCTTTATCTCGAGGGGTGAAATTATCGGCTAAAGAATTGATTTATTCTATTACTCCTAGTTTTTTTGTTGACTTATTCCATTCTCAAAAGCAACTAACAGAGATTCCTAAAATACTAGGAACCTTCTATAAAACAGATCTTCCTTTTGCTAAAAAAGTGCTTAAAAAACTCAAACACAAGAAGCTAATTACACTAATAGAAAACGAAACAGAATTATCCATTTTTGAGCAGTTATTTTTTGAATATTCACAAATCGATATTAATATCAGTAAAAAATTCTTCTCTAAAATTCCCGTTGAGCTTCTCATTTCGAAAATAAGTCAAGCTTGGATAAAGGTTACAATCGATGCTAGTTGGAGCCATGCTTTAATTGATCAACTTGTCAGTTCAATTGATTCTGATGATAAGAAATCAAGCGAAATAATAAACCATGTTTCAGAAGTCAAAGATGCTCGAGAGAAAAATCTTACATTTCAAAACATTGGCAAACTACTTGCGGTAATTTTGAAAGTAGATAAGAATGTCACGCTTAGATTAATTGAGGAGACACCAAATCACGTTCAGGTGATAGCATTACAAAAGATGGATGAAATTACCGAACAGAAAGAGGATGAATCAGATGTAATGAAAACATCAATAGAAGCAGGTGAGGTGTCTAAAAAAGAAGCTGCTAAACAAGAAATTCTTTATGGTTTAGGGGAGTTAGACCTAATTTCAATTTGTATGAAATATTCATCGCATTTAGATGCTCTGAATTTGCTTGATACTATTACATATGAAATGTTATCATTAAAAATAGAGGATGAAAAAGAACTTGCAGTAATTAGTCAATTATTAATGCAAATTAATGCTTTTGATAGTAAGATAACTGATATCTTTTTAGCCATGATATTAAACTCGCTAATTGAGAAAACAAATAATGAACAGTCAATAATAGTCATAAGAAAACTTCTTGAATTAATTAAGGAAGTAGATGCAAAGAAATTTGAGGAATTCATGAAGAAATTTACTTTAGAGTTTTTTGTTCGTAAAATGATGACTCATTTTGATAAGCTCGATTTAGAAGCAATAGATGTTCCATTTCTTGTGAATTTTGTAGCGTTTTATGGTAGAGAGAGGTATTATGTAATAAGTCAAATGATTAAAAGTCGATTCCCAGATATACCTTATGAGTCCCTAGAGGATTTGCCTGAAATGATCTTTCAATTACTTGAATATTCAAAAAATCAAGCAGAAGTTAGTAGTCTTGTAGTTGATAAACACATCATGAAGATTTACGATCTATTCATTGCAGCAAGAATTGCTGAATTGGACTCACTTATCAACTTTCTTTTAGAACCACTAGCGATCACTAAAGCTAACGTTAGCGAGGTTTTTCTCAACCAATTTTCAGAAGAAGATATTGATCAGCTTTCGCATGAAAAGAAAAAATTGTATGA
>JAGXNT010000096.1 GCA_019894765.1 Candidatus Heimdallarchaeota archaeon | reverse complement strand
TTCAAAACTATGAGTTTGCAGAATTTGTTTGAACATTATTCATCAACCATCTATTAGTTCTCTTCCTTTAAAATTTTTCAGCAGCTAATCCAGATTAACCGATGAACAAATAAAGAGTAACTAAGCGCTCTGGAAGGGAAGATAATGAACCAAATAAAGTTTATAGCTGGAGCAAAAGAAGAAATTCCAGCAAAATATCTCGATCAACTCTTTGCCCTAATGCTGGTTAATTACAAAGAGATTTTGAAAAATGATCCACCAAAAGTTGAGTATTATAGAAAAATGTGGACTCTTGGTGAATCATCGGATAAAAAGAGGATATATGTTTTAGTAATTAATCAAGAAGATAAAGTACTAGGGTATGGGTATTGTTCCTGGAACATAAAATATGATAATTTGGATAAAGGGTACTTTTGGGTCCACATAGCTAAAAGCGAACGAAGAAAAGGTCTTGGGAAAAGAACATTAAAAGAATTAATTAATAGAAGTCCAGCACAAGTTACAGGTCTTGTTACTGAAGTATTCACTGAAACTGATGGAGAAGTATTTGCTGAATCATTAAAGATGAAGAAAAATTATACAGAAGTTCTTAGTCACTCCGATTTAACTAAATTTGATCTTGAAGAAGTAAAGATAGAGGCTAGAAAATTAAAGTTACAAGCATTAGAAAAGGGATATGAAATAATCTATTTTGATAATATGAATCATGTTTTCCATCTTGATTTCGTTAAATATGTAGAAATGGCCCAAGAAATATGGAACGATATGCCATTGGAAAAATTAACCTATGAAGATGAAGTCCTTGATGTAGATAGATATCAAGAAATGATTCAACGTCAGGTACTAAGTGGTAATCATATCATGACTTTTGTGGCAATCCACAAGGAAACAAATGAACAAGTAGGTATGACTGTTTCCTATATTAATGAATACCACTCAGAAATTGCCCATCAACAAGATACCGGAGTTGTAAGAGCTCATCGTGGTAACGGGCTTGGTTTAGCTCTCAAGTATCAAATGCTAGAAAAACTACTCTTAGAAACAAAAGCAGTTAAATGGCAAACAGGTAATGCTGGGAGTAATGAACATATGCTTCGAATCAATAATCTTCTCAAACATGTACCTTTTGTTAGTATTCCTATTTATGAAATGAGTAAATCCGATTTATTAAAAAAATTGTAATTTTTTCACTCGAAAAAGGAATTTGAACTGGAATAATCGCTTTACCAAACATGGATATTATCAAAGCCTGAATTTCTACTTTCAAATGAAACAAAACCAAAAGTCCCGTTCACATTTGAAATGCCTGAATAAGAAAGAATTTTATTATAATCATAATAAAAATTGAATTGTTCGTTATCTAAAGAAATCTGCCAGTTTTGCCAATATTGATTTCTAATAAGTGAAGTGCTATTTAGTTTAGTCCAATGGAATCCAATAATACCATTACCTGCATCATATCCTTCAACAAAATGAAGGTTTACTTTTCCTAATTCAACAGTATCATTTGGAGTGGACCAATTAAACAGATGAGATTCCTCAACTAGGTATTCTTCATCATTAATAGGATGATCATCAGTAAACCAAACCAGATAAAATTTAGGGAAATATCCAGTATCATTATATCTGAAAATGATACCTACACCATCATTGTCTCTGCTTCTTATATCTGCTGAAAAATTAACATTACCAAAATTATAGAGATCTGTTCTCATGACTACATAATGACAATTACTTGTAGTGCTAATCCAGCAACTATCTAATTCAAGTGAATCAAGTGATTTAGTCCAATCAAGAATGCTAGAATATTCGCCATGAATAGGTTGACCTTCAAGATTTCTAAAACGAAAGTAATCCCATTGATCAATGTGAAATTCTGATTCGAAATCTTCTCTATAAATAAAAGAGGTATCACTAAATTCAATGCCAATTCTAACAAAAAAAGAAAGGTATTTTTCATTAAACTGAATGTAGATTCTTAAAACTTCAAAGAAACCAACTTCCGAAGAAGAATTTCTTGCAGTGCAAAGAACTCTAAAATTATTACCGGAATCAATTGTAATTGAGTTATTATAAGTCCAATCAATATCTATACTCTTTTTCTCAATTGAAATTTTATCAATATCCACTTTAAAAAAAGCATTGTTTTGTAAAATGAGCTCAAGAGTATCTGTTTTATTATTAGAGTTAGTATCTGAAAATCTTGCTTGACTAACTCTCAGTCCTGATCCTAATAAATCATGATTAACAAAAACTGTTCCACCAGCTAATAATGCACCAAAAATAATTATTATGATTACAACTACTTGTAGAACTCTATTATCTTGATTCATTAACTAGGCTCTCAACTGATTTGTAATTAATTTAATCTTAAATTAAACATTATTTTAATTTAAATAATAAGAAAAGGGGTTTAAAACAACATTCCTTCATTAAATAAATTAATTAGCTTAATCTATGCTATATTTTTCCTTGTTCTCATTCCACCATTGCAACCATTTTATTTTACTATCTTCTCTTTGTTTTTTCTTTACTCCCATAACAAATGCACCACCTTTACCAAGATGTTTCTTTATCCAAATTATTTGTCCTGTGTGACCCATGAAATGTAAGGAAACTCGCTGAATTAATTCACTTAAGATTTCAGTATTGTTTTCATTATGTTCAGGTAATTCGTTGAATTTCTCTTCTGTTAAACTATTGAGATAATTGAAACTTGATTCAGAGACTTCGAGGAAAGTATCAATTAAATCTTTTATACTCAGAGGAAAATCAATAATTTCTTCATGGTCCACTCTTGGCGGATGATAAAATTGTAGAAAAGCTTCGCTTACAATTCTTTTACCTTGACACAAATAGTTGAAGTAATAATCCATTTGAATCATTAAATGCCCTAGCATCCAATTTATTGGATTATAATTTGGTTTTATTTCTTCTTCAAAATCTTCTGGTTGTAACCTAAAAATTGCTTTTAATACATTCCATTGAGCTATCTCTAAAGATTCAATTGCATATTGTTTCAATCCCATCTAATACACCACACAAGTATTTTATTCTAATATCAATTTATTTGATAAATATTTCATTTACATATTTTGTCCAACATATTAAATGTTTTAGCAGCAATAACTGGATTAAAGTATTCATGTAATTCAAAGATTTTTCCATTTTCATCAAAATAGAAAAGAAAGAAATAATCATTATCATAAGAGCCAGCTTTATTCTTAAATTTGTGTTTGCCAGATAATTTTACTGCGATTTTATTTGGCTCTTCAAAAGGCATGATTTCCTCAAGAAGGAATGTTATATCGCTAAAATTCTTCGAAAAATTATTCCAACTTTCGTAAATGTTCTTCTTTCCAATGGTTTCAGAAGGAAATAATCCCGAATGATATGGAAGTAATACTTTTATATCTTCAGCGAAAAATTCAGATACTTCCAAGATTTTAATTTGATTAAAAAAATCAAAAAAACTATGTATATTTTCAATATTTTCTTCTCTAGACATTTTTTTCACTTCTTATCTTTTTTCGTACTTATTACCCATTTAGAGGCATCACTCATATGACGTCTAAGAATTGAATTCAATCTCCCAATGTGATGTTGCGAATGACGTATATTGTAGATAAAGCGATGAGCCAATGTTGGTCCTGTCCAGAAATAACTGTTTTTCCCTTCTAATTTTTCATCTGATAAACCTTCAAGAACTTGATCACATTTCTTTTCGACAGAAGCAAGATATTCTAGTAATTCTTGTTTTGAAAGAATTTCTTCCATTTTTTCATTTAGGTTTTCCTTTACTGTAAATCTCTCCGGACGTTTCTTAGGATTATCACCTAAATAGAAATCGAGATAATAGATTGTATGATAAGCTTGTTGCCAGAAAGGAGGTTCATCTATTTCTTTGTTCCATAACTCATCAGAACAGATGTTTATTTCCTTTTGTAGCATCTGAATTAGTGCGTGATATTCATTTTTGCATATTTCAATAAATAACGAATCTTTCATACAAACCCTCTAGTAAAACTATAAGAAAACAATGTCTAAATTTGATTAAATATCTTCTTTATTATTTACTTAGAAATACCTTCGGAAATCTAATTAAAAACAGATAAATTATGGTCAGACCAAGAAGTCTGACACATTTTATTCATTTCATTCTATTTAATGGTCTTGATAGTTCATCGAGTTCAGCTATTTCGTTCTTTGTTAATTCAAAAGTCATTGCACTAACATTTTCCACAACATGATTGATTTTGGAAGCTCCAGGTATTGCAACAACTGTGTCTTTGCTGTAATTAATGAGCCAATTAAGTGAAACTTGAGATGCTTTAACGTTGTGCTTTGTAGCAATTTCTTTTATTGCTTGCATTAGCGTTTCTGTTCTTCTTACTTGTTTCTCAACATTAGGGTACATTTTTCGTTTCATAAAAGACACATTTTTCTTCAAGTCAGGATTATTATGATAACAACCAGTTAAAACACCTTGATGTAATGGACTATAACTAATGATTTTGATGCCAAGTTCTTTAGCAGCATCTAGAACACCATTCTTCTCGATTCTACGATGAAGCAAACTATATTTTACTTGATTAGAAACCAATTGTAAACCACGTTCTTCTAAAGCTTCGTGTGCTTTTATCATTTGATTTTTTGAAAAATTACTAACACCAATAGAACGAATTTTCTCACTTTCAACCAAATCAGCCATAGTATTCATCTGAGCTTTTATGCTAGAGAATGAAATTGGTGCATGGATTTGATGTATATCTATAGTAAAACCATCTAAAGCAGTAAGTCGCTTCTCTATCGATTTCTTCAAGTGAGTTGCAGTTCTTGCCATCGGCATCCATTTATCAGCAATTATAACATCCTTGTCTTTAATTCCGTTAGCTTTAAGTGCACTAGCAAGATATTTTTCAGAACTAGAATAAGCTTCAGCAGTATCAAACCAATTAACGCCACCAGCAAATGCCGCTTTTATGATGCCATTTCTTGTATCCTCATTCACATCTCCAGAACCCATCATTTTGAACATTCTTTGTCCCCAAGAAAACTGCATAACTCCAATACCAATTGGAGTTATTTCAATTTTAGTTCCTTTTAATTTTACTTTCTTGATTTCTTTTGTCAATGATATACCACATTCATTATTTTTTATTTAATTTTAGTATAAGGTTTACTTCCCAACATGACATCTTTCGCATATTTTGTAGATATCAAAACGTTGACCGATAATTCTTTCACCAATTTCTAAATTAATATTCTGCCAAAAATCTTGTACGAGTTCAGATTCATAATCAGAAATACTATCACAATTTGGACAAATAATATTAACATGAACCTCTTGTATTGGATCAAATCTAGAATGATTATTATCAAAGCTAAGCTCAGAAATCAGGCCTAATTTCTTTAACAGAGAAAGAGTCTTGTAAACAGTTGCTTGACTTATCGTTTTGTATTCTTTTCTAATATCGGATAGGATTTTGTCAGCAGTTGGATGTTCTTGGCTTTGTAGTATATATTTGCATATCGCAAGTCGTTGCAGAGTTGCTTTTAGTCTATGTTTATGTAGGAGAGCTTTAAGCTCTTGGTCACTCATTTCTGACATTATTCATCCATCTATGGTTTTGAATTGCTAATTTATAATTATATGCCTTTACTTAATTCGTCACACACAAATCTTAAATAAGAATGATTCTTAATTATACTTGATTGTTTTTTACTATAAAACTTTTTGTTTCAAAGGAGGAATATATTGTGACAAAAGAGAAAGAAAAGAAAAAAGAAAAAACACTAACAACACATGCGGGAAGACCCGTTGCTGA
>JAGXNT010000095.1 GCA_019894765.1 Candidatus Heimdallarchaeota archaeon | reverse complement strand
GGTCGCGTGTTCCAATCGCGCTGGGTCCACCATTTCTTTTTTCCTTTAGTTATCAATCGATTTATAATCATTCATTTATTGCATAACACGATTGTGATGCAATACTTTAAGAAAATTGTCGGAACAAAATGTTATTTATCTCCTATCTCTGAACAAGATGCTGAAAAATGGTCAAGCTGGTTCAATGATCTTGAAATTCTATTCCTTTAGGAGACGAAGCATATACTCCTACAAATGTTACTAAAGAGAAAAAGACCATCAATGATCTTTTACTACATAATGCTCATGTATTCAGTATTGTTGATTTGAAATCTGATGAATTACTTGGCCGATGTATGTTATTTAATATAGATAAAATAAACAGACATGCAATGTTAGGTATAGTAATTGGTGAGAAATCTTATTGGAATAAGGGATTTGGTCAAGATGCAACTAAACAACTTTTGGATTATGGTTTTAATTTATTGAATTTAAATAATATAATGCTTGGTGTTTTTTCTTTTAATAAAGCAGCAATTAATTGTTACAAAAAAATAGGTTTTAAGGAAATTGGTTGTAGAAGACAAGCTCGAATTATTAGTAATAAGAAATATGATATAGTCTTCATGGATATTTTAGCAGAGGAATTCACCTCAATCTATGTTAATAAATTCCTAAGTTAGGTAATTCTTTAATTATCATTTATTAAACACAAATTATTATCTCGTTTAAGCGAATGTTCAAATCGAGAGAGGGTATTCATCCATCTCCTTTCTTCTTCTTCATATTCCCTAGAATCGTTCAGATATTTCTATGTGTCAACTTAACGCATCGATGATTTCAGAAGCAGCTAAGACCTTTGCAAAGCCCTTTCGCAACACCTTCAGTTCGGGCTCTTGCATCTCTGGATCATCTGTTGCCGTCACATCACTTCCAAATACAACTTTGAAGCTTCTATCGTATGCCTGCCTGGCTGTTGCCCCACAGCAGTAATTTGTCAAAGTGCCGCAAATTATCACTGTGTCTTTTTCCATGTTCTTCAAAATCGTTTCAAGAGGTGTGTCATAAAATGCCCCATAGGAGGATTTTTGAATTACAATCTCATCCGCTCGGGGTTCAAGCTCATGCCAGACACGACCCTCTTGGTAAAACAAAGAAAAATCAATATCAAGGTCGGAATATCGCCCAGGCATGAATCTTCCAGTTTTTGGTCGGTCTAGGTAATTGTGCGTCTTGGAATACACCGTGAAGATAACAGGCACGTCCCTACTTCTACAATAATCAATCAAGTTCTTGATACGAGGAACTTGCCTCGTGGCTTCAGGAACCCAGTCGGGTGACCAATGCGGCTTGACAAACTCATCCTGCATATCAATAACTAGCAAGACACAGTTCTCAGGTTTGATCTCGAACTGTGCATCACCCTGAGCATATGCCTTTCTGGCTAGATGAAGAACAAATTCTTCTGTGAACTCACCAATTCTCAATTTTTCATCTTCCTTCGATTTTTGATTGTTCTGTTCATAACCCATAATCAATGTTGTATTATCACGCTATCATATTTCAATTTGTATTTTTAATCTCTTTTTAAATATCGATCTAACCAACTATAAGCAAGCTCTCGAGCATGTTTAGGGAATGAATGGTTGTTGCCATGCATGTAATAGGAAAATGCATTTGGCTTTTTCAACAATTTATATACTTGATAAAGTTTAGTTCCTACTTCAGCTAAGAATTCTTGATTGCCAAAAGCAACATCATCATATGCTGAAATGTTTAACCACGGTCGTGGTACTATCAAAGAAGCAACTTCATGAAGATCAAATGGTGGTATTTTATTCTCCAAAAAATACTTTCTTAGAGCAGGAATGTAGATGTAACCCTTCTCTAAAGTCCATTCTAATTTTTTTTCTTCCTCTGTAAAAACTGACATCCCACAATTACTAACTCCTACTTTTATTCGTTCATCTACAGCCATACCAAAAATAGCATTATGTCCACCAAGCGAATGTCCAATTACCCCTATTTTTTCCTGGTCTATATAATCTAACATACAGGCCACATCAACAGCTGCTTGTGAATCCTCAACATTTTTACCAACTATAGACCATTCGGGATATTTCTGATAAAAATCTTTTGAGTTAAACTTATTCGAACCTTCAGCTATTCTCTCTCCAGCAGTGAGGTAATCTGGAACAAGAACAACATAACCCCTAAGAGCCAATTCGTGCCCATAAGCAAAATCAGGGTTGCCGTCCAAACCAACAACCTCATTTTTACCAGAACCAACAGTTTGGTGCATTGCAATTATAACCGGAATTGGTAAATCGATAGCTTTTGGTTTAAGCAGGAAAGCTGTAATACGATCGTCTTCCCCTACTATATATGAAATCTTCATTTTCGTATAGAATGGTAATTCTTCAATATCAATAATCTCTAAATTGCGTGTATTCCGAGGAAAAGGAGGAGTACCAATAGTATGATACAATCGAGAGAGGATTTCTTTGCGTTTTTTCTTCCATTGACTCTCTTGTTCAATGAGAGCATCATCCATTTTTAATAGTTCTTTGATTGGCATTTTTAATTTCTCCTTCATTCATATATTTGATTTTTCAACTAAAATGCTTTCACTAATTTGAAAATGAATTATATTATTTAACAACTATGCGTTCAAATCGCGCTGGGCCCACCACTTTTTTTCTTTAATTATAGTATTCTATGTTTCAAAATCGTAATACTGAGAAAAAAGATGGGAAACACTTCAATTAGAACTTTTGGAAGTTGTAAAATCCTTTCCATCTTGTTTGCAAATAATGCCCACAATCTTTCTTGCAGACATTGCAGCAGGAGGAAGCCCTCCACCTGGTCGAGTCCAATGACCAACCATAAAGAAATTCTCTAATCCTGGAAGTGTTTCTGTTATGCTCTTACCTGCAAGTTGAATACTTGGTAACCAGCCTTCATAGCTGCCTTTCCAATTATTTGTATACCGAATAAGGGTTGCAGGTGTAGAAACATCAACGACTTCTACTTTAGATGTTATGCTCGGGAAACGTTTTTCCAATTGTTTTATTACCTCACTTGCTAATCGATCTTTTACCTCATTGTACATTTTTCGATTATTCTCACGCATATTTGTCCAATATTCGTAATCTTCAGATATAAAGAAAGTTGCAATTACTGTTTTGCCTTTTGGAGCTAATGTTGGGTCAAAATTAAAGATTCTAATGCTCATTTCTTTCAGATCAGTTTTCGGATCAACTTTAATAGGTTCTTCTAACAAAAATTGAATTGAATGAGGAATTCCTGTAAATTCATCTGCAACTCCTAAAGATACTTGACAAATTGGTGGAAAAGGTCTTAGATTGTTATAGTAACCATTAATTTCTTCATCAACAAATTTTCCTTTTAACATGTTGTAAATAGTATCATAACCATCTGCTGCAGAGATGACTATATCTGCTGGTATTTTATCTCCATTAATAAGCTGAATACCAGTTGCTTTATCATTCTCCACTAATATTTCCTTGACACGAGCTTTGAATTGAATCTTCCCTCCTAAATCAAGATATCTTTGTTCGATTCTTTTTGCAAATGGTCGCGATCCCCCTAATGGGTATCCAGCTGTTTTCGCATGCAAATAACCTAACGTCGCTAATAACATAAAAATCGAAGAGGTATTGCCAACAAAATCGCCAAATATTCTTAGGAAGAACTGTTGAAGAAGTGGGTTTGTTATCTTCTTACCAAAATCATTTGTTGTTAAAGTAGTCCATTTTTTAAGAAAAACAGGTATCTTTTCTCCAAAGGTTCTTTGGACTTCTGGTGGTGGAGGATTATCTCTTGAGCATTGAAATGCCACGAAAAAACGCACTGCATCTGTGAATTCTTTGATAATTGCTTCATCTTCAGATGATAATCGTAACATCTCAGCTTCAAATTTATCTATATCAGTAAAAACTGAGAAATGTTCTCCATCTTTTCCTTCTATCCTAGTAAAAACTTCTGAATTAATAATTTCAGTCTCTTTATTTATACCTCCTAATTCAGTCCAAATATCATAGAGTGACATGGAAGGTCCTGATCCAACAAGCCAATGAATACAACCATCAAAAGTGTAGCCATTTCTCTCCCAGCTAGTACATAATCCACCTGAAATTTCATGTAATTCAAAGATTTTACTTTCATAACCATTCATCTGCAGATAACAACCAGCAGACAAACCAGCAATTCCAGCACCAATAATAACTGCTTTTTTTCCACTCATAAAATTCAACCCATTACACTAATGATTATTTATTAAGTGAAGCATTATAAAAAATAATGCTAATTAGAAAAATGTTCAATTTTACTCTCACCATTCCAAATATAAAATTTTTATACAGGTTTAAATCGCGCTGAGCCCACTACTTTTTTACAGTATAATTAAGAATGCTTTTAATTTGAAAACAAGATTATTTACTTGCCTTTTATAGAAGGCGTATTTCAATTTCTACCTATTAAAAACATTTAACCTAGAAATTTTCTAAAAAAAGGTGTATTCTTACATTGAAAAAGAAAGTAGCAGTTATTGGTGCAGGTATAGCTGGGTTATCAGCAGGCAGTTATCTCCAAAAATTCGGTTTTGACACTGAGATCTTTGAAGCCCATTCTAAGCCAGGAGGTCTTTGTTCTTGGTGGAATCGTACCGGTTTCACAATTGATGGTTGTATTCATTGGTTACCGGGATTTCAATCAACAGGTGATATGTACCCTCTCTGGAAGGATATTATTCCTATTGATGAATCAGAAATTCATTTTTTTGAAGAACTGTATCAAATTGTTGGGTCGGATGGCGAAGTATTTCGAGCATTTATAGATATTAAAAAACTAGAAGAAGAAATGCTTAGAATAGCTCCCGAGGACACTAAACAAATCCGGAAATTCATTAAGCTTGTGAGAAAATTCAAACGTGTAGTTATACCAATTTTGAAGCCATTTAAACTAATGTCCTTGAAAGAGAAATTAGATTTTATATTTATGATCCTCTCTCGAGGACGACTAATTCTTAAATTATCTAGAATGACCTGTGCAGATTACGGTGAGAAATTCCTAAATCCCTTGTTGAGAAGATTTTTCAATAGCAGCTATCTTCCTTTCTTGCCTTTTATATCAATAGTTGTCAATTCTAATTGGATGGTTAAAGAAGGTGTAGGTTATCCATTAGGTGGCTCTCAAAAATTAATTGAGATGATTGTTGGAGAGTACGAGAAAACAGGTGGAAAAATCCATTATAATTCCCCTGTAGAGAAAATCATAATTACTGAAAAGCAAACTAGAGGATTGAAAACAAAGGATGAGACGCATTATTTTGATTATGTTATTTCTACAGGTGATTATCATGAGACTTTACAAAGATTAATTGGTGAAGAACACTTGGGTAGGAAACAACGTAAGTGGTTCACCAATTCCGATGCGGATACAATATCAGGATTGTTCATTTCAATTGGTCTTAAAGGAAAAGTATTCAAAAACAAAGAGCATAGGATTTTTTTCAAATGTGAAGAACCAATTGTGCTTAATAAAGGAAATGAAATAACAGAACTTGAAGTAACAATTTATGATTTTGACTCGACAGCAACACCTGAAGATCATACGCTGTTAACCTTATTTTTTTATACAGATGATGGACGTTACTGGATTGACTTGCGGGAAAATGATAAGATTGCTTATAACGAAGAGAAGAAGAAATTACTTGAGGAAGTCATAGACCGATTTGAAAAGCAATTTGGTGAAATTAGCGATAAAATAGTCTTCACTGATATTGCTACTCCTGCAACTTTTAAGAGATACACACGGAATTGGAAAGGGGGAATACATGGTTGGTATATCACACCTGAAATTTTCAAAAAGGTAATTCCTAAGACAATTAAAGGATTGAAAAATTTCTATATGACAGGACAATGGATCGAGTCATATGGTGGGGTAACTAATTGTCTTAAGGGAGGTCGGCATGTAGCACAATTAATAGCTCAGGACTTTAAAAAACGAGATGCATAACAATTTTTTCTGTTTTTCTTTCTCTCTCTCTCAAAACTCATTAAAGAACTATGATTTGTTATTTATCGCGTGCTCCAATTGCGCTGGATCCACCACTCATCATTTTATGGTAAAAAAACATATTTTTAAAAAATCAACTAAATAACTAACGTTTTAAATTGTCATATAATTGTTTCACTAAACGTATGAGAAGGTGATCATTATTCCTTTAGAAAGAATAATAGTGGATTCAATTATGGATGATCCCGCGTTTGTTAATGTAAATGATAACATACTCATTGTAATTAAGAAACTTCTGCAGTTAAAGAAGGGATGTGTCTTAGTAAATCAAAATAATGGTAATACTGTTGGGATAATTTCTGATAGAGATATTCATAGATTAATTATAAAAGAAGGGGGTATGTTTTCTCCTGACTTGTTAGCAAAGAATTGCATGGTGAAGCCTGTAATCATGATTATCAGAACAGCAACTCTTCAAAATGCTGAAGAACTTATGCATGAACATAAAATCAATCGTCTACCAGTAGTTGAAAAGGAAGGATCCAAAAAAGTAATTGGAATTGTTAATTATGAAACTGTTCATTCAAATATCATTACCAATTTTGCCAAAAAATGGGTGAAAAGATATCCAAGTTTCAATAGATAATTCCTTTTCTCTTTGTTCATAACTGATTAAGATGAAAACATTATTTTTCTCTTCAAAATCTGGTCGTAAAAGAACGAGGGTTGTTTCCTCCTTCCACGAATTCAAATCGCGCTGGGCACACCATTTTTTTATTTTGAAAGAGCAATTTTCAGAATATTATTGCTTATACCTTGTGAGCATAGCTTTATAAAGCATAAAAGAAAACTTTCCATTGTATACATTTAATGAAACATTGAGATAGGAATGAAGTTGTTTTTTGGTAATTAACTTTCAAGTTTGATTTCTTAAAATTTAATCTTTAAGCTTATTTTCTGTTTATTATGTATAACACAAATATTTGGTGAAAAATCAAAAATGAGTCGATACGGTAACTACGACAGACCCCCAAGAGAAATGCACAAGGTCACTTGCGCAGATTGTGGGCAAGAAACAGAAGTTCCCTTCAAACCAGATGGAACAAGACCTGTTTACTGTCAAGATTGCTACAGAAAGCGAAAACCAAGTAGATATTAGTACTAACTAATGTCTTAATCATTCCTAGATGAAATATAGCTTTTTTTTTAAGTTATATCTCATACTAGTTTTTTTTATTATAAGATTTAATTTAATCATATGGCCATGCGTTCAAATCGCGCTGGGTCAACAACTTCTTAAAGTAAATAAAGACACATTATGTGACCTCATATTGTGAATCAGCCTTTTTAACTAAGGTAAAAATATAATCTTATGACATTCTCTATTGTAGCATTTGATAAAGATGCAAATGAAGTTGGTTTTGCAATTTCCTCTTGTTGTTGGAATGCAGGTTCTGTTTGTTCGGCAGAAGCAGGAAAGGGTGTTATAACTCATCAGGCTCAAGGTATCACTAAATTTCATCCTATCTTCTTTGAACAATTAAAAGAAAAAAAGGATTTAGAAGATATTTTAGACCATTTCCGAATCATTGATGATCATATAGAAAGTCGTCAAATTGGTTTTGTTAGTTTCGAAAAAGGAACTTCTCTAGCTTTTACTGGTAAAAATTGCTCTTTTTGGGCTGGACACAAAACTGGTGAGAATTATGCATGTCAAGGTAATATTCTCGTTGGTCCTGAAGTTATAAATGCGATGACCCATGCTTTTGAGTGTACTGAAGGTAATTTAATCGATAAACTTTATGCTGCATTATATGCTGGTGAAGGTGCTGGTGGTGATGCTCGTGGAAAACAAAGTGCTCGATTGCTTGTCAAGAGTGTTAGTGATAATGCAAAAGACGATAATATTGTTATTGTTGATTTTAATATAATAGATCATGAAGATCCCATAAATGAAATCGGTAGACTTCTAACTGTCAGACAGAATTATCGAGAAATTGCTGCTATGAATAAGAAATTTGAACAAGTACAAACGGCTAAAGAACGTAAAGCAATTTTAGTAGAAATTCTGAATTTTATGAAGGATAAGAAAGAATCAAGATATATGAGTACATGGACAAATCTCGGCTATGCCTTTTACTCGATGGATTGTATTGATGAAGCTGTCTACTGCTATAAAACAGTATTTGAAATTAGTCCAACAATGGTCAAAACTATTAAAGAAGCAGCTAAATCTGTTGGAGTTCCTGATTCAGTTATGAAAAAAATAATGGAAAAGTAATTTTCCCAATCCTTTTCCGAATCTTTTTTTCTTAATTTTATTATTAATTTTTCGCGATTATTTTATACAAAAATCCATGCTTTTTAGAAACCTCGCCAAATCCAAAGGATTCATAGAGATTTATTGCCGGAGTATTTGTTTGATCAACTTCAAGATAGACATTAGTCTTTTCCATTTTAATCAACCTAGAAAGACATTCTTCCATTAATACTTTACCCAATTTTTTTCCTCTATGATTTGATACTACTCCAATAGGCCCTAGTTCCATATTGTCACCATAATCCACAGCTAATATTAGGGCTACAACTTCGTTATCCTTCTTAATTACTATAGACGCATCATTAAAATTTCGACTTGCAATGGTATTCCAAAACTTACGCTCTTCATCATCTAAGCTGTTAGTAAAATTATCAAATGATTTAGTAAAGATTTTATCATAACAATTTTTAAGTGATTCTGGTGTCTGTGAATTCGGAGATTCAATATGGTATTCACTATTGATTACAATACCTTTCAGTTTGTCAGTGGATAATTTATTTTCCATACAAAGAACAGTATGGGTTTGCTTCATCCCAGCATGAAGGTAGTATTGTTCCAGTTCAAGAAATCTCTTTTTCTTTGCTTCAGGAACATCAACAAAAACTCGGATATTTGCTATCTTTTTCTTTGTTGCGTACTCGAAACTTTTTTGTAGTAATTTTTTTGCTATTTGCTTCTTCTCACCGTTTGTTTTTATTATAGGGTGATTTTCATAAAGTAATATTGTTGGAGGTACTACTTCAGCAGCACCGAGCCAACCAATTAATTCATCATTTTCATAGGCAAGGAAATTCATCGTTAGAAACGAATCAATCAACCAATTGGTAAGTTTCTCACATCCCTCGTTTTCTTTTACATCCAGTTCCCTACCAAGCTCATTTCTTTTTTGATTTTTAGTAAGTTTTAGTAGTTCTTCTTTATCAACTGAAGATTTGTCAAGCACTTTTATCTCGATCATACTTTTCTCTCAGTGTTTTTTATATTAAAATCCCTAGGTAAATCTAATTTGTTTGCAAATTAGACAGTAATCTGTTTTTAAAAAATACAACTAATGAAACAACGATGTCAGAAGAAAAGGTTTGTTTAAAAATGCTTTAATACCAAACCTACTAGTTCAGAAATTCAAGAGGTTTACAGATGAAGTTTGTAGTTTTGAATGGCAGCCCAAGAGAAACCAACAGTTTTACCTATCAATATCTTCGATACATAGAAACTAATTTTCCAATGCACGATTTTATTGTCCATCATATTGGAAGAAAAATCAAGAAAATCGAAAACGATCAAGAATACTTTGATTCAATTTTAAAAATAATTAAAGGAGCAGATGGTGTCATTTGGCTTTATCCTGTGTATATTCAATTAATACCTTCTCAATTAAAACGATTCATCGAACTTGTTTTTGAACGCAAGAAACAAAGCAGTTTCAAGGGGAAAAATGCTACAAGTATTTCAACAAGTGGGAAATTCTACGATCACTTAGCTCATTATTACATACAAGCTATTTCCGAAGATTTTGGAATGAATTATTCTCGAGGTTATTCCGCTGAAATGATGGAACTGATGAAAAAAGACGAAAGAATACGTCTTCGTAAATTTTTCATGCAATTTGTCAATAATTGCGAAAATAAGACTGAAACTGCGAAATATTACTCCCCATTTGTTTTTGATTATCCGATCTATAAACCCACAAAGATAAATGATAATCCTAAAACTAAGAATTACAAAGTAACTATCTTAACTGATACTACTGAAACTGATGTTAGCTTGAATAATATGATTAATACTTTCGTAAAACTAATGCCTTGTGAAGTGACTGTAGTAAATATTAATGAAGCAGATATCAAAGGTGGTTGTTTAGGGTGTTTGAAATGCGCACCAGAGAATATCTGTTTTTATCCAGATGGATATATGGAAATCTTTAAGCAACAAGTTATAGCTGCAAATGCTCTTGTTTATGCCTTTAAAACCCAAGATAGATATTTCTCTTCTCAAATGAAAATACATTTTGATCGAGCTTTCTTTAATGGTCACCGACCGGTCTTTACGGGACAACAACAAGCATACTTCGTTTCAGGCCCTCTACGACAAATGCCAATTTTGAGGGAAGCAATTGAAGGAATGTCGGAAGTAGGTCGAGCAAACTTAGTAGGTATTGTTACAGATGAATATGCTGACTCAAAAATAATAACTAATTTAATTCAAAATATCATTGACGGTATGCTTTGGGGTATAGAGCATGACAAATATGCTGGTCCTAAGACCTTCTTAGGTGTTGGGGGGCACAAGGTTTTCAGAGATTTAATTCACACCTACCAAATTGTCTTCCCGCAAGATTATTCTTATTACAAGAAGGAAAAACTGTTTGATTGGCCAAAGATCTTTTTTGGGCAATTCAGTTTTATATTAAAACCATTAATGAGGTTTTCTTCCTTTAGGAAACGTTTCTTTGCTATGTCTGGAAAGTATCAAACACGATTATTTGATAAAGTAATCAAAAAGGAAGTTTCAAATTTACAAGACCAATGAGAATCTTATTTAAAAAAGTAATCCTAAGCAGAATATCCATTCTATTGGGGGATTATTTTGGCGAAAGTAAAAGTAACTGTAATTAAAAAATTCAAATCCAAAGATGTTTTTGGTGAGGATTATAAAAATCCTAAAGGAGAAATCATACCTGAATGTCCGGTTTTTCAAGAAGGACAAGTGTTGATATCAAAAGATGGTGAAAAACCAGAAGGTTTTTGTGGTTTTGGTTGGAGAACCATTCAGCCAGAAGCTATGGTTCTTGCTTTTGGTGGAAATTTCTGGGAAAGCTGGACTGAACCTGGTACTATGTATGTTGCTTGCCCAGATGGTATTCGTCCTGTTTGCTTCAAATTAGAGCGAATTGAAGAATAATTCTTGATTAAATTAAAGGAGATGTGAATTTAAGTGAAATTTAAGATAACTGTTGTGAAGAGATTTGAACCGAAAGATGTCATAGGTCGCGATTTCTATTTACCATCAGGCAAAAAAATCGTTAAGTGTGATTTGAAAGAAGGAGAATCATTCATTAGTATAGATGGAAATATTCCAGAAGGATTTTGCAATGCGGCGTGGGCCGCAATTTACCCAAGTATTAAGATGTTTAGATTTGGAGGTAATTATCCTGCTTTTGAACCTGGTACTGCATACACTACTTGCCCAGATGGTATTCGTCCAGTTTCCTTCAAGCTTGAAAAAATAGAAAACTAGATGAATTCTACTTTATAAATTAACTTTGGCTTATGTGATCCAATCGCGCTGGTTCCACATTTCTTTAATTCATAATAAACGATTTTTATATTGAAATCCACAAAATCAATATTAAAAAACAATAGCACCTAAATTTACATTCGTTTTTATAACTGAACATATAATATAATATGTTTACAGGAAAAGTTGGGTATTATTTGTCAACCAAGAAAATAAACATCGTATTAGTGTTTTTTATCACAGGAACTGCTTTGATTATTTTTAACAATGTTTCTAACATTGGTTTAGTATCACGGAATAATTCATTTTACGATTATGATACATCAAGAATAACTGATTTATCTAGAAATGCTGAGAATTCATTATCTACATTAGATATTTCAAATCAAACTGAATTAGAGATTTTTCTTGATGATTATATTCCAGATCAATTAACCCAACACAATATTGTTGGAATGACAATTTCTTTTGTTAAAGATGATGAATTATTATTAGCAAAAGGATATGGAAATAGGGCATTAGTACCTGTTGTTAAACCTGTTATAGCTAATCAAACGTTGTTTCGAATAGGTTCTATTTCAAAAACTTTTACTACTGTAGCAGTACTACAATTAGTGGAAAATGGAATTCTCAATCTTGATACAAACATCAATAATTATTTGACGGCTTTTAAAATACCTGATACATATTCCAACCCAATTACATTAAGACATATTTTAACACATTCTGCTGGTTTTGAAGAAAAGGCTTATCCTTCAATATTCTCTTCAGCATTTGGTATACCATCTCTGGAAGAATTTGTTATTGAGATACTACCAGACAGAGTGCATCCACCTGGAGTTATTACTTCATACTCAAATTATGGATTTACATTAGCAGGATACATCGTGCAAGAAATGTCTGAAAAACCATTTGAACAGTATATTGAAGATGAAATTTTCATTCCAATAGGATTAAACAGTAGTACATTTAGAGAACCATTACCTGCAGACTTGAGCTTAAATATGTCATCCGGTTATAATGAAGCTGGTCAAATAGGTTATTTTGAATATTTATCTGTGCCACCAGCTGGTTCATGCAGCTCTACAGCAACAAACATGGCTAAATTCATGATTGCTTTACTAGATAATGGCTACTATAATGGCACACAGATTTTATTGAATGAAACTGTACAAATGATGCAAGAAGAACATTTCACTACTCATCCTAACCTTCCAGGAGCAAATCTAGGATTATATGAGATGGACACACACAATGAACATATAATGGGACATGGGGGAGATACAATCTTCTTCCATAGTTTGATGGCATTATTTCCAGATGATAAATTGGGCTTCTTCATATCCTATAATAGTAGAGGAGGTTCAAGAGCTCGGGATGATTTCTTCAATGATTTCATGAATCGATACTATCCGTATATAAATGAAATTAATCCAATGGATGGCTATGATAAAGGATTAAGACAATTTACTGGTCTTTATTGTACTACAAGAAGGCTTTATTCGGATAAAACAATTCAACCACCAATTGGTCTTCCTTATGAAATTATAGAACATGATTATTTAACAGATGCTATTAGTATTGCAACCAATAATGGATATCTCGAAATTTTCGGCTTGCAATTTGTTCAAATAGAACCTGATTATTTTGTAGAAACAACTGGTCAATACGATTATAGAATTGCTTTTATAAGAAACGAGAATGGGCGCATTACGAATTTTTATTCAACGATCTTTATACCTCTTTATTCCTTTGAACGGCTTCATCCTATTTACACTACTCCTGAAGGACTGAATTTCTTTCTTTTTTCTGTTATGGTAATTTCCCTTATCGTTTCTATTGTTTGGGGAATTCTAGCTCTTATTAGAATAAAAAAAGGTGAAGATAAAAATGCAATACTTCCTACAATTTCGAAATGGTTAAATTTTGGAGTAATAATTTTCTCAATTGTACCTTTTATCTTTGTAATTACAAAAAACTATTCCACTATTCTACTTGCACAAGATGCTTTTGATGGTTTAAACAGCTTAATTATTTTACCAATCATTGCTTTGATATTAATAGCTGGAATGACAATTTTTAGCATTTTGTCTTGGTTGGGTATAGGTAATATTCACAAAAAACCATATTGGAAATTGTGGGAAAGGATTTTGTATTCAGTTTTAACAATACTAAGCTTTTCAATTGTTGCTTATTTCATGTATTGGAATATCTTAGGATACTAACACCTCACTTACTAACCAATTACATTAAAATTAGAACTATTGAGAATTATATAATTCATCAATGGTAGATGCTATTTCCTCTGCAACTATCTCTGCAAGTTTCAAACCAATCTCTGTTGTTACCAATCCTAGGGTTTTATTAATCCCACATAGATACCAAATTTATTCCTGTTATAAGATACTTCTAAATCGTTTTGTAACTCAATTTGTTCCTAGTAAGTGTTTTCTTTCTTTTCAGCAAATTAATTATCCCTATCATAGTTAAACCAAATAATCCAATAATATATGGAGCTGAATGTGTTTCATTTGTGTTAGCACTTGACTCTTTTCCAATGATTATTAATCCATCGCTTTCAGCGGTAGCATAAATAACATCATTTGAAACAAATATTGAATTTATAACAACTCCTGCCTCTGTATACCGTCCAACTTCCTCGAAACTATCAATGTCTGTAATGTTAAATATTATTAGATTCACATCAGATTCGGATATATAGAGTAAATTATCTGAAATGTCTAAGCTTCTTACTGCATTTCCGCCTGTATTCGTATTAAGCTCTTGGAGACTTGTAAGACTACTAATATTTAGAGCTTTTAGTCCAATATTGCTTGCCATAAAAATAACATCATCTAGAATTTCAATATCCCGATACCATGGACCGGCAGTTACCCATTGATTGATTTCCACTGGTAAAGCAGGATTACTTATATTAAGAATTATTAGTCCATGGAAGAGATCTAAGCAGAAAAGAACATCCTCATGAATGATTAGATCAATTACTGGTAAATCATCATCTCGATAAATTTCTGTTGGATGAGTTAAATCACTGATATTTAGTATCGATAAGAAAGGATCCCCTATACAAGCTATGTCATTATCAGTACCAACAATACTGATTTCATTTCCATTAACAAATTGACCAATTTGTTGAGGATTGATAGGATTAGAGACATCAAAAATTTTTAACCCATTTTGATAATCTGTAACAAAAGCAACATTATTTTCAACATATACGCAGTGCTCAACACCACCTAATAGTTTATGAGATAATACTGTAGGATTGGTAGAATTGCTTACATTTAAAATCCAGAATCCATCCCCAGCATCAGCTATATAAGCTATATCATTTTCTACTTGCACATCATAAGCAAAATAACACCCCTCAAATTGCCCTATTTTTGTTAAACTTAATTCCTCACCCATTACTGAACTACTGCTTGATAAAACAAAAAAACTACTCAGTAAAATAATGAAACTAAGAATTAATGCTTCTTTTCTTTTCATCTTAAATAACTCCTAACTTATGATTAAGCAATAATTTCCGGTCAACAATATTTGCTAAATCATTTTAACTAATTCTTCAGATAATATAAATATTGGTAGAAATCCAGAATTAATTCTCAAAAATTTGAGAAATACGTCCTTTAATCAAAAATTTAAACACATGCTACTCAAGGTTTTTCTTATTTGATCAGTAATCCTTGTGGTCCTTCAGAATAGATAACTAAAGTTCCAAATTTCTCGTCAGGCATATAGATAATTTTTTCCTCAACTAGAAAATCAATTGCCCAAGAATAAGCTATGTGGATATACCAGCACATGAATTCTCCAAGACTATTGCTAGTATATCTACTGATTTTTAGGTTGTTGTAGAATTCGAGCAAGTCCTTTTCCTTCTCTTTTATCCGTAATAATAATCGATTTGCTACTTTCTGAGTGAATTCTTTCCACACAAGTGAATCTTCTCGAGATAATATAGGTACACCTAATTTTAACGCTAATTCCTCTGGCTTTTTCACTTCTTCGTTTTTTCGTAATTCATCATATCTTTCCTCAATTCTTCCTCGAGGTTCATTGTATTTTTCATTTATAATATTTAGACCGAATGTAAAGAAATGCCAATTTTCCCAAGGTAAATCTTTGGAGTCTTCACCGTATTTTCCTAAATATTCTACTTTTCCATCAATCATAAAGAAGTAATATTGACCATCAGGTCTTTTAGGGCTAGGTCGTTTTGGTGCTGGTGTTAATAATGTTCTATCCTTTACTAATGCTTCAAGTAATCCAATATCCAGAATTTTAGAACCAACTAATACTAGTGAGAGATCATTAATCGAATGTGTTTTGCTTATTTCAAGCTCTTTATACTTGCTTTTGATTTCTTCCCAGTTATTAACTAATTCATCTGCGATTATCCGACCGAATTTTTTCGAGTGATTATAAGTCGCTAATGTTTCTTTTTCATCAGCAATCAAAAAAGTAGGATAGTAATTGCCATTATCTTTTCTAAGAAGGTTTGCTTCCATTAGTAGATTTATTTTCTCAAAAAGATCTTCTTCTGATATCTGAAATAATTCCTGAATTTCAGCTAATGAATAGCCATCATGTATGGCTCTAAGAGTGAGTTTACTCGAGGGAATAAAATAATCCCAAGGATTTCCTGAACCAGCCATGGATAAAACGACATTCTTATCAGCATAAATTTCTGGAATTTTCACTAACAGTCTCTCCAATTTCAACATGATTCTTTCCAAAGGTAAAAAGCTTTAACTTTAATCTTGAATAACTACATACTAGAAATTGATCTTTGTTTTAAGGATCGATTATCTCTAACTCAAGCAAGTTGATTTGAATGAATAATCAAAGCGGAATTCCAGTTTGCTCAAAAGCTTCTCCCGAAGAAATGGAAGAGGAATTGAAACCACTTGTGGATTTTCAAGAAGAAGGTCTTTCACTCGAAACTCTAAATGCAATGATTGAAGAGCGTTTGGTCCCTCATTTAATGAGATATGATCTACCTGGTTTTCAATCCATGTTCAACGCATTTCCAGAGGAGGGAGCAGAATTAGGTGCAAAAATAGCTCTTTCTTACAATCAAGGAGTAACGAATTGGCAGGTTTCTCCCGGAGGAGTAATGCTAGAAGAACTCTGTTGTAAAGCTTTATGCAAGCTTTTTGGTTTTTCAGAAAATGCTGATGCTACGTTTATGGCTTCTGGAACATACGGTAATCAAGAAGCTCTTTACCTTGCTCTTCATAAACAAGCAGAAAAGGAAGGATTTAACCTCGCAGAAAAAGGAATTAAAGGATTTAAAGATCCAAGTCGATTAATAGTCTTGACTTCTTATGGCGCTCATTTTTCTGTAAAACATGCTGTTCGAATGCTTGGACTTGGGGAAGAGAGTCTTCGATTCTTGGCAGTTGATGAAATTCGTCGAATTGATGTAAATCTAATGAAAGAAACCGTAAAAGAACTGCAAGAATCAAAGGATATTTTCTGTGTATTTATTACTGCAGGGACAACTTCTACTGGTTCGGTAGATCCTATTCCTCCAATTGCGAAGATTTGCAAAGAAATAGGAGCTTGGTTGCATGTAGATGGAGCATATGGTTTTGCTTACAGTCTTGTTCCAGAGTGGAAGCATTTATTCGAAGGTGCGGAATTAGCAGATTCACTCTGTTGGAATCCCCACAAACAACTTGGGATTCCTATACCGAATTCATTACTTTTTGTTCGACGATGGGAGGATTTCGGAAGGATGACGGTATACAGTGACTACTTTAATCGAAGAGAAGATCCAGAACCAAACCCAGGATTAAAATCTCCACCTTCTACACGTCCCTTCTCTGCTTTAGCACTTGTAACTTCTCTTCGACATCAAGGGATGACCAAAGTTATCCAAAGACTTCAAGCCCCACTTGATGCAATCAAAAACTTCTATGAGGATCTTAAGAAAGAAGAAGACATAGAGTTATGTCATCAACCAGACACTGGTATACTATGTTTCAGGATTATTCCAGATGATTTTCCAGAGAAAGAGTTAGATAACCTACAAAGATATGTATATGATGGAATTATGGTAGACCGAGATCGAACAATCTCTTTGACAAAATTAGATGACAAAACAGTTTTACGGGTAGTGGCTATTTCACCTGTAGTAACAACTCAAGCATTAATGGAAACAATCTCAATAGTAAAAGCTCTTGCTAAGGAGTTTAAGAAATGAAAATCTTGATTATTAATCCAAATAGCGATTTGAAGATGACGAAAGCAATTCAGAAATCAGCTGAAAATTTCGCTAACGGTGAATATGAGGTAATCTGTCTCTCTAACCCTGATGCTCCAAGATTCATCGAAACCTATGAAGATGAAATAAAAACAGCCCCTGGAATGATAGAATTAGTGAGAAAAAACGAAGATAAATATGATGCCTTCATCATTGCTTGTCATTGCGATCCTAATATTGAAGCTATGAAAGAAATCACAAAGAAACCCGTTGTTGGTATTGGTGAAGCATCTATGAAAATTGCTTCTATGCTAGGGCACAAATTTTCAGTTGTTTCAGGTTCAAAACACTCCATACCGAACAAAGAAGCGGTTATTAGAAAATATCATTTAGAAGATGCAATGGCATCGGTAAGAGCTCCAGAAGGTGATGTGAGTAATCTTAGTACTGAAGAGAAATATTTGCAGGCAGCTAAATTAGCAATCAAAGAAGATATGGCAGAAGTTATTGTTCTTGGCTGTGCAGGAATGACCGGATTCGATAAAAAATTGCAGAAAGAGCTTGGTGTTCCGGTTTTAGATGGAGTTGTTTGTGCTTTGATTATTGCTACTGGGTTAGTAAAATACGGTGTTTCTACAAGTAAAATCAGGAGATATAATCCGGATTTGGAGTAATATATTCTCCATAGCCTTTCTTCACCGGAAACTTTCCATTGTCAAAAACCACTTTACCCCTTACAATAGTTTGTTCTATTTTTCCTTGTATCTTCATACCATTAAAAACAGTTATCTTTGACTTTGTATACATGTCATCGTTTCTCAAAGTATACTCTTTCTGCATATCAATAATAACAAGATCAGCATCAGCACCAATTCGGATTTCTCCTTTTCGTGGATATAAACAAAATCTCTTTGCAGGTCTAGTGGCGATTGCATCAACAAGTCTGTTAAGTGTTAATTTATTCTTGTTAACAGCATCCAACATAACGGGAAGCGTGGTTTCCAGTGTTGGAGTTCCGGACCCACATTCAAAGAAATTATTGTCTTTTGATTCCACATCCTTTTCCTCATGACTATAAGGTGAATGATCACTGGCTATGAAATCTATGGTTCCATCATTGAGTGCTTTCCAAGCTGCAACATTATGCTCCTTTGATCTTATCGGTGGATTAACTTTTAACCAAGGACCAATTTTTTCTGCCTCTTCTGTAGTAAACAATAGATGATGAGGGGTAATCTCACAAGTAACATCCCAACCAATTGCTTTAGCTCTTCTTATGCGATCAAAAGCAGTTCTAGAACTCATGTGTACTAGATTAAGCTTCACGTTTGCATGATTAGCTAAAAGCATTGCTTGTAAACAAGCTAAATCCTCTGCAATTGCAGGTCTAGAATCAGTGTGTGCTTGAAAATCTCTCTTATCTAATTTAATTTGTTTTTGTATTTCGTGTGCAATTATTCCATCATTCTCAGCATGTACACTACTGACCAATCCTGTTTTTGCGATTTTTGAAAAAATCTTCAATAAGAAAAAATCATTTTTAGCTGCAAGATCTTTGAGTTCTGCTTCTTCCTCTGGAGCATTTATCATAAATGTCTTAAAACCTACAACACCTCTTTTAGCCAATTCTTGAATAGAATCAATAGTATTATGTCCCGCTGCTCCAATTAAACCATAATCAACTATACACTTTTCCTGCATTGCTTCTAATTGCATTTCAAATGATTCAATAGCTGTTTTTCCATTAATTCCAAGAGGCATTTCTAAAACGGTAGTTATTCCCCCAGAAGCAGCTCCCTGTGTTCCAGTAACAAAATCATCTCTACAAGAGTAAATCAAATCCAAGATGTGAGTGTGGACATCAATTCCTCCGGGAATTATTATTTTATTAGTTGCATCAATGGTTTCCTGAACACTTGTTGTTGGGCTTTTCTTTTCTATTGCTACAATCTTGCCTTTATCCAATCTCAAATTCGCTTCAATAAGTTTATTTTCCACAAAGACTTTCCCGTTCTCGATAAGCAAATCAATCATAACAACAAGCTTCCAAATTTGCTATACATATAAACACCTAAATTATGTTTACGAATAGGTTTAAATAGCATGAGTAGAAGTTCTTCTTCGTATACATTTATCAAACATAGAGATAGGAATGAAGTTGTTTTTTGGTAATTAACTTTCAAGTTTGATTTCTTAAAATTTAATCTTTAAGCTTATTTTCTGTTTATTATGTATAACATAAATATTTGGTGAAAATATAAAATGAGTCGATACGGCAACTACGACAGACCCCCAAGAGAAATGCACAAGGTAACTTGCGCAGATTGTGGGCAAGAAACAGAAGTTCCCTTCAAACCAGATGGCGAACGACCTGTATACTGTCAAGATTGTTACACAAAGCGAAAACCAAGAAGATATTAGTTTTACAAATGTCTTTCAATCATTCCTAGTTGAATTATAACTTCTTTGGAGGTTATACTTCACATTGGATTTTTTTATTTTTAATTCGAATTTTTCTTTTCTTTCTTTACTAGTTCATGCTTCTACCATACTTTGAATCTCAGAGAGAAAATCAGCAACACTAATTGGTTTTAATTTTAATTTGACTGTTTCTTTCGGAAAGCATTCCAGATCTATGTTTGGGTAACCAGTAATTATGAGGATATTTTTGTGGGAATAACGTTTAAGCAATTCTTGTGTGACTTCTAGTCCACTTTTTTTTGGCATCAAGTGATCAAGAATTATGAGTTCTGGTTTTTCTTCGAGATCCTCGTAAAGTCGAAGAGCCTCCTCTCCATTGGTAGCTTCAATAACCTCATAACCATTTGCAATGAGAATTTTCCTAAATAGAGTTCTAATATTTATATCATCTTCAACGAGTAAGATTTTACCCATGCATGAATTACTCCAACTTTATTTTTCTATTTGTAATATCGTTTTCAATTTTTAATTGTAAAGATAAAAGGAGGAGCATGTCCTTTTTTCATGCTCCTCAAGCAAATCGATTTTACCCTCTCAATTTTGGTAATTAACCCACGTATTTTTTCCTGTGGACTAACCTCCACCATCGTCTTCAGGTGGATTTGGAGTTAGTGTTGGATCCCCACGTCCTGTCTGGACGGTCAAACCTCCTCCTATAAGAAGACCTAATAGAAGGATTGTCAAACCAATTACTTTCGGGTTTATTTTTTTCAATTCAGTGCACCTTTTATTTCTCTTGGGATTTACTAACATACTAAACCAGTTTTCTAGCCTAGTATTTTCGTTATGTGAGTAAATACGCTAATTTAAACATTCAAATACTGTAAAAATAACCTTGGGGTTGATTTTTACCTTCCTTTAAAACAGAAAAAAACTGTTTTTCTAGTTTTAAAATTCGAAATATTCTTCTTAGAAAAAAATGACAAAAATTCCTTCATACTTGTCATAGGAATTAGGAACATTCTTTAGATATTTATTTAAGTAAAAAAGGTTAAAAAACGATAAACTTGACCTTAGTAATATATAAAACAAGAAATCTAAGTTGATTATTTAATGAAAACTCATTTTAAGAAAGAGCTATTAGCGAAAATAGATCTTCTAGATAATATTTCTGATATCAAGAATTCTGAGCTGATCAAATTAATCAATGAAATTTCAAATTTTACAATTAATACTCTCACAAAAATATTAGGAAGACATCAAATAGTTCCAGTAAAATCCTTTATTTTTGGCGAAGTGAAAGAAGATACAAGTGTAGATTTTGGCTTAAAACGAAATAGAGATCAAGTAGTAATTGCAGATTGGATAATGGATCTTCAATCTAAAACGAGAAGCTATCTATTGTCATTTATAGTTCTTAAAGAAAGCCTTCTTCATTTCTTGAAGAATGATCTTGAGGAGGTTGATGAAGCAATAATCAACATCTTAACAATTTTATTTTTAATTGATTTATTTAACATTAAAACTGTTGATAATCCTGTCTTATCTGCTATAAGGTCTAAAATCTATCCTGAAGAAATTGCTGAATATAGTAATTATTATTGGGATAATTTATTGTTGCTTTTAATCAGTAATAATATCCCATTTAATGATGTATTAGAGGTTATTTTTGAGATATTCGATAAAAAAGAAACAACTACTAATAGAAAAATAAAGGAATTTTCTGAGTGGACTTTCTCAAAAACTATTGAAGAAAGCTCTTCAATATTGCCATTTTATACTAATTTGAAATTAATTGAATTAATTGAAACTCTCCTTGAATTAGGATATGAACGAAGTACTACTTCATTTATTGCTCGAAAACTTGATCTTACACAGAAAACAATTGCTAAACGCTTTAAAGCTTTAAATGAAACCTTTTCAACGTATTGGCGTTCTGATATAAATTATGAAAAGATAAATCTTCATAATTATTTATTTAAGATTACAATAAATAAGAATGGAATTTTAGAAAAATTAACAAAAGATTTACTCAAAATTCCTTATTTGAAATCGCTTTTTCATGGAACCGACTCAAATTCAGATATAATATATTCTCCTACTTTAATTTGTCCTCACATAATAAGTGATCAACTTAGTGACAAATTAAGAAAAATGAAAAATGAAAACCTAATTAATGATTATACTTTGCAATTGGTTAGGGAAAGATACAGGTACTTTGCGATTTCCAATATCCCCCACAAATCATCCATTGATGTCTTTAAAACACTGATTAACCGGAAAGACACATCACTAAAAAAATTCACCTTCTATAAATATGAAAGAGCTCAACAAATCCCTTCCCATGCAAAACCTATGCAATTAGATTATAATTTGCTTTATTTTCTTTCCATAATAACTTCTAAACTTCTGTTACAAGCAAGATATGGTGTGACATTAAATGAATTTAAGAAATTTTATTTGGCGAACAATATTCTAATGACTGATGTTGATGCCCAAACTGATCTACTTTATCAAAATGAGTTACGGGCCAAAAACAAAGAGTTACTTACTTTTTCATTATATATGAGAAATCTGATGAAGCGCAGTCCAAGCGTCCTAATTTTTGAGGTTCCAACATCTAATGAGCTACCAAAAGATAAATTTAATAAAATAATCAGAAAGCTAAGTGTCTTTTCTTTATTGGGACAAAATACAATTTATGATCGCCATATCTTTAATCTGCCAGGTGTTGCTCATACTCATCCCATTCGAAAAATAATTCATGATTTCTTAGAAAAGGAAGGATTAACATCATCATTTTATACGATTAAATTTTATAAATCAAATTTTGTTCCTTTGCAAAACTTGTTCGATTACGAGGAACAGAAGTGGAAAATAGCTGATTTCAAATAATAAAATGGTTCTAGAATTATCCTTTTCTTTAGATTTCTTTTATTTGATTTCGATATCTTATACTTTTCCTTATATATCGCTTAATATATATATTCTTTTGGTGTTGCAGTTGAATGCAAAACGACAGGAAAAAGGCAGAAAAAATATTTTTGTTATTATTAGTGCAGTTCTAGTGGCTGTATTGGTTTTTGGTAGTAATAATGTTAATAGCTTAAGTTTTGGATCTGAAGATGACTCAAATTTACTTTATATTTCAAATGAAGCACTACCCAACCATCTTAATGTATCAACATACATTGGTGGGAGTGGTACTGAGTATCGTGCAAATGCTGAGGATATTGCTGCATCCGGAATGGTGACAGATTCCTCTGGGAATATAATTGTAGTTGGAAGAACAAGTTCGTCCACAGATTTTCCAGTGATTAATGCTTATCAAGATACATTTGGAGGGGGATCACACGATGCGTTCATTTATAAGCTGAGTCCAAATGGACAATCTCTAATCTTTGCTACATATTTTGGTGGTAGTGGAGATGAATGGGCAGCGAATGTTGCTGTGAACAGTGCTGGTGAGATCGCTGTTGTTGGCACTACAACCTCAACTGATTTTCCACTCCAAAGCGCTTATCAAGGGACACATAATGGAGGAGAATTTTATTTAACTGATATCTTTCTCGCGAAATTCAGTAGTTCTGGTTCGCTTCTCTATTCGACTTATTTTGGTGGAACAGAGGATGACTGGGGTTACGGGGTTGATTTTGACTCTGGTAATAAAATGGCTATCTCTGGAAGTACCTATTCCGCTGATTTTCCTATGGTTAGTGCTTATCAATCTTCAAAAACAGATGGTTCAACAGACATGTATGTGACTTTGTTTGCTGCAAATGGGCAATCAATTCAGTTCTCTACATTTCTTGGTTCAACAGGTAACGAGGGCAGCATCTGCGTTAAGTTCGACCACAATGATGATCTTGTGCTTACTGGTCTGACTGGTTCCTTAGGTTTTCCGACCAAAGATGCTTATGACAGCACATATAATTATGGTGCATATGATGTTTTCCTTACTAAATTCTACAAAAACAGTTCCTTAGCCTTCTCAACATTTTACGGTGGAACAGAAGCAGACAGATCTTATGACCTGACTTTTGATGAGAATCACAATATTGTTTTTGTTGGGAGTACTAATTCAATCTATAATTTCCCAATATCACCTAATGCTTTTCAAGGAAGTTATGGTGGGGGTTCTTTGGATGGCTTTGTAGCTGCTTTTTCATCAGATGGTCAAACCAGACTTTTTAGTTCCTTTTATGGAGGTTCGGGTTATGATGAAATACATGGCATAGCTGAAAAGGATGGTGTTTTAGCATTTACTGGAAAAACTACTTCTTCTAATCTCCCTGTTGAGCAACCATATCAATCCACTCCTGTGGGTGGAACATCAAATTCATTTGTCGCTAAAGGTTTTCTAAATGAAACTGTTCTGTATTCTACCTACCTTAGCGGTGGTGGTGAAGATAGAGGACAGAAAGCTGCTTTTAATTCCAATGGGAACATTATCGTATCCGGTTATACGAGTTCCACCAACTTCCCCGTTGTAGATGCTTATCAAGACGAAAATGGCGGGAACTTTGATACTTACGTTACAATTTTCAATCTTAACTTAACCGTTCCTCCGGTAATACCAACTGTTACTGAATCTCTTATTCCATATATTCCGTTCGTTTTAGTCATGGTTATAGCTGTTATAGCAAAAATAAAACTCAAATCACGAAAGTAGAGGAAACAATGCATTAGTCATGTTTTCTCTTTTCAGACTTTTTTTTAGTTCTTGACAAAAACTATTAAAATAAATTTAGCGAATATTCATTCCCTTCTTTCATTTGTGAGATTATAGAACTCAAATCTAGGTGTAATAAATGCGTATTGGCTTTGGCTTAGAACCAATCAAAGGATTAGGTTTAGATCTTATTGTATCTTTGTTACGAAAAATTCTCTTAGAACACTTTGAATTTAATTGGCGAGTCATTCCAAAAGTGGATGATGTGCTCAAAAGCCTTGGTAGTGCAACAACTGTTTTCCATTTACCTATCTTTAACCGAGACAGTTTTGATTTCTCTTCGCAAACTGAGACATACGAGATTCAAATGCATGAGGTTGTCTCCTTCATTAATCAACGCAGTAAAGATATGAATATGTTATTCGTTCTTGCACATATACCTGAGGACCCTAATGCTTCTTATGAGTTAATGTTTGAACGAATGGAACAAATCGAAGTTCCTATAGTCTTAGAGAATGTTGTTGGTTACACCGATGAACAATTTCTTGACTTTTATCATCAGGCAAAAGATTCCTTAGGGAAGAAAATTGTAGGTCATGCATTGGACATATCCCACAGATACGTAAACGATTGGCAAACCTGGTTGGACATTCCCGAGGAATTAGTGAAAGATATTGCTTATGTGCATATTTCTGATTGCACAAAAACAGAGGACTTGCATTTGCCACTTGGTTTAGGGGAAATGCCTTTCAACGATTTCTTTGCATTTCTCAAAGAAATTAAGTACGATGGTGTGATAAATCAAGAATTGAAACCAAATGGGAATCAAGCTGATAAGATCATGTCATCCAGCCTTCATTGCATTAAACCCTTTTCAAGAACTAAATATTTTAGAATGAAGACTCGCTGTAATCTTTTGAAGCCTCTCTTATGGTTTCAAAGTAGAAAATTCAAAGATGTGAAAGATTTAACCGCTGAAGAAATCGGTTATGATTATGTATAGTAACCCTGAAAACTATGCAAGCAATCGATTTTCGACAATAATATCACTTTAAAAGTTTTTCTGATTTTTTCCAGACGAACGTCTCATATCAATGAGAAAATTTTTATACTAATTTGGACTTTTTCTTCTCAAACAATATCCCATATGTACATACAATTTTTTCTGTAACTAGTTTGGGATAACACTAAATCTTATTGGGGATTTATGAAAGATGACAATGAAAGAAGAGTTAGCGAAAGTAGAAGAAGCAGTTAGCTATTATATGAAAGGAGCTATCAAACGAGACTTCGAGCACTTGGCAAAAGGTTGGCATGATGAAGCTAAGATGTTTGGCTTAGATAAAGAGAATAATCTAGTTATCTATGACAAAGACTTCTGGAAGAAGAGTTTCGAAAAACCAATCGATGATCCAAATTACAAAAGAACATCAGAGATTCTTTCAGTCGATATAGTAGGAACAATTGCTTCTGCTAAAGTAAAAACTGTTGTAGAACATTCAAAGGGTTCAGTTATCTTTATGGATTTGCTAAATCTTTTGAAGATTGATGATTCGTGGCAGATAGTCAACAAAATCTATGATGCTACCTATGAGTAAAAAGAATAGAAAAAGAATGGAAGTAATATTATGGCTAAGATAAAAATAACTGTATTAAAGAGATTCAAACCTGAAGACGTTTTTGGAGAAGAAGGATATTCTACTCCAAACGGTAAGAAAGTGACTGCGTGCACAGCATTCGAAAATGGACAAGAATTCGTAGTTGAAAATCACAATAAACCGGAAGGTTTCTGCGGTTGGGCGTGGAGAGACATTTACAAAGATGCCGCAGTTCTGAACTTCGATGGAAACTTCAAGAATTGGGCAAAAAACGGTACCCAACATACATGTTGCACTGATGGTGTTCGACCGGTTGTTTTCAAATTAGAAAGGATTGAAGATTAAACTTCCATCTTTCTTTTTTTTAAGGAGTGATAATAATGTCAAAAATAAAAATAACAGTAGTCAAGAATTTTAGTCCGGAAGAAGTGTTTAGTGAGAAGTTTTACAAACCAAGCGGCAAAGAAATCACAAAATGCTGGCTTAAAGAAGGTGAAACTTTCATCAGTGAAAATGGTAACATGCCTGAAGATTTCTGTCATCATGCATGGTTTGGGATGTATCCAAAAGTTACATTCATACGTTATGGTGGTAAGTTTGAGGATTGGACAGAAGAAGGAACAGATTATGTTGCTTGTCCTGATGGTATTAGACCTGTTGTCTTCAAATTAGAGAAACTACCTGAAAAATAATCATTATTATTCTTTAGTTAATTTCAAGGAGTTATTGAAATGGCAAAAATCAAGATAACAGTACTCAAAGTATTTGCTCCTGAAGATGTCTTCGGGAAAAAATTTGTAAGAACAGATGGTACAGTCGTAAAGCCTTGCCATCTAGAAGAAGGACAAGAATGGATTACAGATGGGTTTACCAAACCTGAGGGTTTTTGTGGTTGGGCTTTTGCCGATTTCCGAAAGGATTTCTATTTGCTTAGATTTGGTGGAGAAATTCCAGGTTATCCTAAAGGTGTTATTTATACCGTTTGCTCTGATGGTAAAAGACCTGTGTGTTTTCAACTGGAGCGATTGGAAGAATGAATTTACTAACAGATGAGTGATTCTGATGACTAATAAAAAAATTGAAATCTTTGGTCTGGATTTCTGGTCAGCTTTTGGTGAAAAACTAGTACAATACATGGAATTGAAACCCGGTACGAGAGTACTAGATGTAGGAACAGGTGGAGGTTCCTGTCTAATTCCTGCAGCAAAAACTATTGGTTCTTCCGGTTATGCAATAGGTATTGATCGATGGGAAAATCGCATAACTGAAACTCTTGAAAACATAAAGAGCAACTTATTGTCTAATGCTACCGCTGAAATTATGGATGCAAGAGAGCTTATTTATGATGACAAAACATTTGATTATGTTCTATGCGGTTTCATAGGATTCGGTGACGTATTTGATTTTCAAGGTCATAAATATAGAAATGAAAATGATAAAATGATGCACATTCTCCGAGTTTTGAAAGATGGTGGAAAAGCTGGTTTCAGCACTTGGGAATCACAAGGAGAACTCGATTATTTGCGAAAACTATTGCAGGATTACTTGAAAAATCATACTTCTAAGTCACAAGAAGAAATCAAGAATGTTCCAATTAGCTATAGCAAAGAAACTAAAAATGGATTCGAAAAAATCTTACAGGACGTAGGCTTCAATGAGATAGATGTTTTCTCTGAAAATTTTACTATACGGTATGAGAATTTCGATGAATGGTTTGGCGTGATGAAGCGATCAGGATGGATATTACGCGAAATTTTGGGTAAAGATGAATTGGCTATTAATGATTTCAGAGAAAAAATGCTTCCACATGGCATTGAAACGTTTAAACAAAAAAATGGAAGTTATCAATTCAAGAAATCGGTAATTTTTGCATTCGGAACAAAATAAGAACAATAAAAAAGAAAGAAAAGTGAGATCTAATTAGATCTCTTTTTCAAAAATCAAAACCTTTCCTTTAACTTCAAATCCAACAGATTTGAAGAAATCTTTCTGATTTAGATTTGGACCACCCAAATACATTTGGAATCTCTTTGCACCTTTATCTTTAGCAATTTTAGTAATCATGCTTAAGTATGAATCAAAGTGTTTTTCTGGCTCAGGGATTAATGGTCTAAAAATAGCGTTTTCTTGATTTGGTTCTGGTTGAATATAAAGGAGTCCTCGAGAGATTATCTTATCACCCTCACGAAGAACTGGCATTGCGTACCAACCTTCTGGTGGATTCACAATCCCATTATAGTTTGTTTCAGCTTGTTCATCTGTAAAATTAAAATGATCTTTAAATATTTGAACAATTTGTTCTTTGTCTTTTTCTGGATCAAAGTTCTCGTATTTCACTTTTTCTTCTTTGACTTTAATATCATCAAATTCAAGTTCGATTCTCATGAATGAGACTCTTGCTTTTTTGTAGCCATGTTTTTCTGCTAAATCTAATGTGCCAAGCCAACCCTTGCCTACTCGAGCTTCTAAAACTTGTACGCCTTTCTTCTTGAGAGTCATTACTGCTTTTTCGTAAAGTAGTTCTGCTGCTTTCTCATTTCCTTTAGTATAAAGTGGAAAGTCATGTTGGGCTCTCTTAATACCATCTTCTGCATCTGGAAGGATTCTAGAAACAATGAAACTAACTAGTTCACCATCTTTGAATGCATAAAGTCTGGTCTCAGGATCGAAGTCTTCTGCTGAATAGTATTCTTTTAGCTGCTCTGCTGATGTTTGTCCGAAGTCAGTCCAATCTGGTGTTACATCTGTACCTAATTTTGCTTGAGCTTCTTCGAAGCCTTTTTCGTAGGTTTTTATCTCGTACTCTGACATAGTACCTTCTTTTTCTGAAAATTATGTTATAAAACTTCTCATTCTTTTGAGAAATTTTCCTCATTTTTTAAGAAAAACCTTAAATACTGTATTTTTTATGGAATAAAAAGAAATGAAAGAAAAAAGAAAGAAATCAACTCAAGTTGTGGTTTTCTTCTCTAGTTTTGCTAACTTCTTTTCCTCTTGGTATTTGTGATAGGCATCAAGATCTACGACGTATTTTTCACCACTTAAGATACCAACGAACCATGAGAGAAATGCAAGTAGGAATACTCCATTAACTACTCCAATTATTAATAATCCAATTGGATACACTAATTGATGCCTTACGTCTACCCCAAGCATTTCAGTTGTTAGAACGGTAACAAAGACACTAACTATAATCCACAAGGTTATTACTGAGCTGTAGATAACTACTCGATAGAAGAATCTTTTTTGGAAGTGTTTTAGTTTCTTTTCACCGAAGGTGAATCTTGAAATTATCAGTTGCCAGCCTAAATATGCTTTCTTCATCCAACGCCATACGATTCTTGGAAATGTAAAAATTGATTTAAAGAATGCTTTGATTTTTTGGATGATTTTTCCTGAGAATTCGACTTCACTGAATATTACTGCAATTATGATTATTACGATTCCTAGAATAATTAGTGTTGTTAGAGGAATCCAAAATCTTCCTCCTGTAAACAGCCAAACTATACCACTCCATATCCAGAGTGCAGAGGTCTTCATTGCAAACCAAATACCATCCACAAAGATTAGTTCTAAAATATGCCTAATATCTGCCCAGAAAGTGGACCAATCAAAGAACCTGAAGAAATCACCAATTGCTTTCCAAACTGGATCCATGAAATCAAATACAAGGAATATGGCAAGAATTCCACCAAGTGCTCCTGCAATAAAGTAGAACATTGGTAGGGATCTTAGGAATCCTTTTTCGTCCATATAACCATCTGGTATTTCATCATCGTCTTCTTTAGAAATTAAATCCCTATCTAGATTCTCCTTATCATTTTGACCAAGGAATTTGAAGGTGTCTCTTATTTTCCAGAAAGCATAGACATATGGGAAATAGATGATTTTGAATAACCAAAGAAAGAATAACCAAATTCCTCGAAGAATGCTTAAGATATGCCACTTCTTTCGATTTTTTCGTCTTTCCTCGCATTCTTTCCTTTTGTCTGCCCGTTTTTCTTGTCTTAATGCTCTCTTTTCAGCGCTCGTAAATTCCTCTTCCGTATCGCCTGCTTCTTTTTTCTTCTTTTCTTGCTCTACATCTTTTGACTCGGCCAAGTCTAAGAGCTCCTTTATAGCTGTTATTGTTAAGTTATTTCTTTTGTTTAGCTTAACATTTCTATAATCGAAAGAACGTTCAAAAAGGTTGCGTGGAGCGGATTTAGAAAAGATTTCTTTCTTTTCTTTTTTAGAATTTCATATTCTACAAGTAGAAAAATCATCATAATAAAAACTTATAACCTACTGATATAATCTATCATTGGTTTATATCCAGTGATTAAAATTGGCGAGAGCAGAACAAAGCCCGAACGGCGTATCCTCGAATTCTAAATCAGCAGATAATAATGATAAGCAAATTCAGCCAGTTAGACTTGGTGTCCTAGTTAGTTCCATTGGTATTGGCATATTTATGAGTGCTTTAGATGAATCCATTATAACTGTCGGCATTCCTAAAATTACCATTCATTTTGGGACTGATAAATTACATGTACAATGGGTTGTTCTAGTTTATTTATTAGTAATTGTTGCCTTAACAGCTGGTGCTGGTCATCTAGGTGATAGATTTAGTACCAAAAGAGTTTTTCAATCAGGTATGGTAATTTTTGCTGTAGGTTCCTTATTATGTGCGTTAACCGGTTATTCTGATAAACTTATCCTGTTGATTTTAGCAAGAATGGTTCAAGCAGTTGGTGCAGCAGGACTTTTAGCAAATGGTAATGCGATTGTTGCTCGTTTTACTGATGATGAGAAGAGAGGACTAGCTATAGGATTAGCGGCATTGATTGCAGCACTAGGTGTTGTAGTAGGTCCTGCTTTAGGTGGTGTGATGATTCAGTATCTTGGCTGGGCGAGTGTCTTTTGGATAAATGTGCCAATAGGTGTTTTTGGTTTTATATATGTTCATTTTGCAATTCCACCTACTCCTTCCTTAGAAAAAGATGAAAATCAGACTGGTGATCCTTTTGGATCTATTTTATTTGCGGTTTTCATGACTGCTTTCATTACTAGCATCACATTGTTCGCTGAAACAACAATAAATCGTCCAATTATGTGGTCCGGTATATGTTTTGGTCTCAGTATTCTTTTATTTATAGGTTTTATACTTTGGGAGCGGCGAGTGAAATATCCATTTATCAATCTTAAGTTATTCAAAAACCGGAAATTCACTATCGGTATATTTTGTGCATTAGCAACGTATATTGCGTTAAATTCCGTTGCATTTCAACTTCCATTTTATCTCAATGATATACTTAATTATACCACACTGCAAATCGGTCTGGTTATTATGACTGTACCAATTGGATTAGGTATTACTGCACCTATTTTTGGTAAAATATCTAGTAAAGTAGACTCGAGAATTTTATCGTCTATAGGTTTAGGTGCAATATTTCTTGCATTGCTGATAGGTTCTCTTTTAATCAAATTTGAATCCCCATTATGGTTCTATATAATTATAGCTGCAATTATCGGTTTAGCAATTGGTACTTTCATATCCCCGAATAGCAATTCTGTTATGTCAAGTGTTCCAAAGGATGAATTAGGCGTTGTTAGTGGTTTTCTACAATTAGCAAGAAATATAGGTTACACAATTGGTACTGCATTATCAACGACTATTTTCTATTTCATACTCAATTTAGTAATGCAAGAGACTGGTATTCCAGGTGAAACCGCTGTTGAAAACTATGTACCGACTGTAAAGATATTATTCGGTATTCTAGGTGTATTTATGGTTATTGCAATTATTTTGTCGGTGTTTCGTGGACCGGAGACTTGGCATGAAAACAATAATTCACATTCAAAGACTATAGAAGATGAAGAAGCTACTTTAGAATAATCCCTGATTTTCTGCTAAATCTTTAAATAAGTTCGATATTTAATTACTAACAAATTACCATCTATTGGATTATCATCCTATCATATCTATTGTACCGGTGCACAACTATGTGTGATCATTGCTTAAAGCATGGTACTGCTGGCAAGTGGTATCTTAATGCGAAAAACTATTCTTATGAAATTGTAGAAGAATATAATCTTCAAGAGTTCTTAATGGAGCAATACAAGAGTTTTGAACAAATCGCTGTTCGAAAAATCGCAGGTTTTAACGGTGTTGGTCTTGGTTATAAAATTCAAATCCCTATAATTGGTCGTATTGTAAAGTATCTTGCTGAGCAAGTGCTTCATAGTACGAAACCTCCAACGAATCCATTTAAACCTGAAGGACACATTGGTCAAGTTGTCCCATTAGATGATGCTATAGCAATTTTAGAGCATTGTGCTGCTGAACCTATTATCCAAAAGTACTGTATGTGTCGTTATATGCATCGTGGGGAAAAAGATGCTTGCTGTATTAATTTTGGAGTGATGTCTGAGATAATTGAAAAATTACCACGATTTATTCCAGTGGATGAGAAATTCCAATTAACTCGAGAAGAAGCAATTGAGCGATTCAAAGAGCATAACAAGAAAGGATACATTGGAACTATCTGGTACGGACCATACCCTTACATCAATAATTTGTGTTCTTGTGCGAATCCAGAATGTGCTGGGATACGACCTCGCTTAGATTTTGGTATAAATTCAATTTACAAAGCTGAATATGTAGTTGATATCGAGTCAGATCAATGCACTGGTTGCAAGTCTTGTATTTCCAAATGTCAATTTAATGCAATAAAATTCGATCCAATAAAAAAACAATCCTCTGTAGATTTAACAAAATGCTTTGGATGTGGTGTTTGCTTGCATGCATGCAAATACGATGCTATGAGAATCCACCCACGTAAGGATTTTCCTGAGTTGAAAGGAATCTATTAGGATGTGTTTTTGTTGGGTAAAAAAACCAAGATTACAATTGATTATTCGATATGTGGTGATGGTAATGAAATTGATCCTCGAGATTGCGTGAAATGCCTTAAAGTCTGTGAACCTGCTCTCTTCCTCCTCCACGAATCATTTGGAGTTGAAGAAGAAAACCCCTATGATCCTCAGATTTGGCGTATTACTCCTCTCTATCCATCTCTTTGTACGAGATGTATGAAATGTGTGGAAACCTGTCCAGGAAAAGCAATCCAAGTAACTTAGTAAAAAAAAAACAGGAGAAATAACAAATGGCAACTAATAGTAAACAAAAAGATGATTTTGAAAGGTGTCTGGTTATCGGTGGTTCAGGCATGCTTGGTTACGAAATCGTTAAGCAATTACAAAATGAAGGGAAATTTGTTCGAGTGCTAGACATTCAACCTCTTCAAGAAGAAAATGACAAAGTAGATTTTATTTTGGGAGACATTTGTGATAAAGAAATCGTACGTAAATCATGTGAAAACGTAGACATTGTTTTTCAGACAGCTGCTGCAGTATGGGATCCACAGCTCCCAGCAGAGATTTACGATGATGTCAACGTCACCGGAAATAGAAATGTAATCGAAGTCTGTCAGGAACTAGGTATTTCTAAATTGGTTTATTCCAGTACTTTAGATGTCGTGGTTGATGGAAAGAAACCTATTGTATACGGCGATGAATCCTTAACATACCCAAAGAAGATGCCAAAAGATCATTACTCAAGGACGAAAATTATTGCAGAACAAATGGTTATTGCTGCAAATTCCCCTGAATTATTAACTTGCTCCCTCAGACCTGTTGGAATGTACGGTCCGCGAGATATGTATCACATTGCGAATATTATCAAGGTTGCTAAGAGCAAAAATAACATTAAACTAGGTGATGGTTCATCAAAGTTTAGTCACGTATATTCGGAAAATGCTGCGCATGCTCATGTACAAGCTGCTAAGAATCTCAAACCCGGTTCACCGGTATGTGGACAAAGTTACTTTATTTGTGATCATCAGCCAGCAGACAATCTTTTTACTTTCATGGAACCATTTTTGGAGGGACTAGGATTACCTCTACCAAAGCGTGCTATTCCATATCGTCTTGCTTATTTTCTTGCTACTATCGCTGAGATTTTTAGTCCAAAATCAAACTTCAATCGATTCTCTGTTATCCAAACATGTATTGATCATACATTTGTTCATGATAAAGCAACACGAGATTTTGGGTATGAACCAATCGTTTCAAAGAAAGAAGCATTTGAAAGAACTCTCGCTTGGTTCAAACAACAAGAAGTGAAGAAAACCGGATAAAAGTGATATACAATTTGACTGTAAAAGAGGAAAAAATTTAGCAGTAAATGAAATAAAGTTAGTACGAAGGTTAACCAATGGACCCTGCCATTGTTAGTGGGCTTGTATTTATAGCTCTTGGTTCTTATCTTTACGGCTCTATCTGTTGGGCAATAGTTATTGGATGGATAAAAGATAGAGAAGATATTCGACAACTTGGTGATAAAAACCCTGGAGCCTTCAACACAGGAAGGAATCTTGGGAAGAAATATGGTATCCTAGTAATGTTATTAGATTCTACAAAAGGTCTTATTCCTGCTATTATTGCTACTAATGTGAATTTCAAGGAACGACAAGGTTGGGCTGTAGGCTTAGCAGCAACGTTTGCATTACTTGGTCATTGTTATCCTTTCTTCTTTAAATTTAAAGGTGGTAACGGTTATTCTACCATTTTTGGTTTCATGTTTATTTATAACCCATGGATGGTCTTAGAGTGGGGGATTTTTGTTTTTCTACTAACTTTACTATTCAAGTATATTAGACCAATGCAATTTATAGCTATTACAGCAACGGGTGCTTTTGGACTCCTGATAAAATGGACGTTCTACTGGCGGAATTTCGGTCCATTATTAATACCTGAGCTTGCAATGGGTACAATTCCAGTTATGGTTCTCACAGTTGCGTTAATCCAAGTACCGCGATTTTTCCCGTATTTTTGGGGCATTTACAAAGGAACAGAAGAGAAAATGTACTTCTTCACTCCTCTCTTTAAGAGAAGAAAAGCTGCTTCCGAGCAAGAGTAATAACTTGTATAATTTATGTTTTTTCGATGCAGAAAATAGTTATGTATGAGATTTACTTATATCAGAAAACAAGTTGACTCACTATGCCCTATAAGTCACAAATTCCAATCATAGACAAACACTTACTGGAGGTTATCCAAGAACATTTTCCAAACGAGAAGATAGAAATAACAGAAATTGAGAAGTCCTTTGTTAATCCTGTTTTTCAATTCACAGTATCCAGTGATAAATCCTATATTTTGAAAATAAACAATCCTGAATGGCCTCAAAAGCAAACTCGAGAAATAAAAGCAATGACTCTAGCAAAAACGAAAACCACCATACCTCTACCTCAAATTATTGCTGACCATAATAAGGATGATAAATATCCGTTCTCATATTTAATTCTTGAAAAATTACCAGGAATGGATTTGAGAGATATTGTAAAAAAAAATCTCATAACTAAAAAGGAATTTTTATCAATCATAAGAAAAGTTGGTTTTCATCTTGGTGAATTACATGCTATATCCTTTGATTTTTTCGGTGATTTCTGTATAAAACAAAAGAATAGTACAAGTGAATCTTTTACTCATTTCTGGGGGAAACAATTCACTAGTTGGAAAGAATGTTTCAAAGCTTTTTGTTATGATATGTTAAATTGGGTCGATCAAGTAAGTTTTCCGAATTATCGAAAACCATTAACTTGGAAAATTGAGGAGCTGACCGAAAAATTTACAGAAAATAACGAAAAGGGTAGTTTTGTTCATTCAGACATTCAACCTACAAATGTTATTATAAAAAACGGTAAAATTACTGGGATTATTGATTTTGAATGGTCCTATGCAGGTTCACCAAGTTTTGATTTTCACTTAACAAAAGCTGGATTTTTCTTCAGTTCTTTTCCTTCCCTCGAAAAAAACATTGCTTATACAAAACTGGATCTAAATCAAGAAGAGATTCAGAAAGAAATGCTATCGGGATACAAGAATTCCAGTAGTAATCAATTGACTGATTTGCCAACAGAATTACTTGATTTCGTATGGTTGTTGTATATGATTGGTTCATGGAATTGGTCCGTCCAATCTAGTACCTCTGAGGAAATTAAGTCTTCTGAACAGAGTATTCATGAATTATTCTCTCGAGTTATTTCTTAATGTACTTATTTTGAGATTATGATGATTAGATTTATATTGAGAATAATAACTGTATTATATTAATGGATAATATATTGTGTAATAAAAGGTAATATCAGATGTTAACAAAAAAAATACGAATATTTTTCCTTATTTCTATAATTTTATTCTTACCTTTACTAGGAGCAGTATCAAGTAATCTGAAAATTAGTCTAAGTAAAAAACCTGAATTTAAAACCTACATTTTCAATCCAAACGCTGAGGAAGAACTCGTTATTTATACTCATGATAGTTTCATAGCATGGGGTCTTGATCCGTTAACTATTAGGAACAAAGCATTTTATGAGTTTGGTGTAACTCACAATGTTACTGTAAGAGTTCAAGAATTCAGTGGCATGGTTGATGCCTTAAACACACTGATCAATCAAAAAGAAAACCCACAAGCTGATGTGGTCATTGGTTTAGATTCTGTTATGATTAATCTTGCAAAAGATGAAGAGATTTTGAAACCAATAACTTCTGGGGTAAATATAACTGGTATTCCAGCTTCACTTATTTCAGCATTAGATCCAGAAAAATATCTATTACCAATAGATTATGGATTAATTGCATTTATTTTTGACACAGAATTCATCACAACCGCAAGCTATCCTGAAATTCTTGATTTAAGTTTTGATGATTTGATAACAACATTTGGTGAGGATTTTGCTTTACAAGATCCAACACTAAGTGCTACAGGTGTTAATTTTCTCATGTATCAAATTATTTTCTTCGAGCAAGTACTTGGGCAAGATTGGACGGAATGGTGGAAATCCGTTCAAGGAGTTGTATCCATTGATAAAAGCTGGTCAGATACTTGGGCAAGGGTTTTTGATACAAAAGAAGATCACATGATGGTTTCATATGGTACAGATCCTGCATATAATGCCTTTTTCAATTATAGTTTTGAACAAAATGCTGCGATAATAACTCACAATTCGGAAGAATATAGTTGGATGCAAATCGAAGGAATTGGTATTGTAGAAGGAACATCAAATGAAACTCTAGCAAAACTCTATGTGGATTACGCTCTAAGTAGCGAAGTTCAGGAATTACTTGCAACAAATAATTGGATGTTTCCAGCTAATACAGATGTTGAGTTGCCACCTTGCTATGATTATGCTATTACTTCAGAGAATGTTACAATACTCAATAACTTAGTAACTACCCAATATATTGGTGAGAACTATCAAGACTGGCTTAATACTTGGGAACGACTTGTCTTCGGTTCTGGTTTTTGGTGGGCTTGGGTCCTTTCATCTACATTACTCGTCATTGTAGTTGTTATTGTAATAATTGTAATTTACAAACAAAAAACAAAGCTTGATATTGAATAGTAAACAGGTATAGGAAAGTTCCATCTCTCCTTTTTTTTAATGTGACACAAGATCAAATGCTAAATCTTGCGTATGTAATCCATGACCACTTCTTCTTAGTTCTTTAATTGAGGTATTTACTATTAAATTTATTATGGGTTTTACAAAACCGTAGAGAATTCTTAGTTTTCTATATCTATTCACTGAAAATGGTTTCACATTTATCAAAAATGAATCTAGAAGACAATTAATTTGATCTACTGTTGGAATAACTTCTTGTAGAAAAATCCCTCGAAATCCTATATTCTTTAAGAATGAGAAGAATTCTTCATGTGGTAATTCACCTAAGCCTAAGGGTAAATGTAAATCTGTGTATTTTGTACAATCCGAGATATGCACATACTCAATTTCTTTTTGCATTTCTTCTGGGATTTTCAACCAATCCCTATTATTTGATACAAATCTATGTGGAGCATCTAAAGCATGACCCGCGACTTTTCTGCCCAAACGGTCTTTAACTTGAAAATAGAATTCACAGAATTTTTCATCAGATTGCCCAATAATATTCTCAATAAGTATTGGAGCATTTATTTTCTCAAGTCTTTCAATGATAGAATTATTTGTCGAATTAGGATCTTCAGGGGGATGCGTTAAAACATATTTTAGATTCAATCTCTCTTCATTTTTATTTAGAAAATCTATCAAATGCACTATATTTTGTTGATATCTTTTGTTTTGAGAACCAATATCATAATAGAATCTGTTGTAAATTGGGAGATGAAAAGTTGAAGTTTTCTTGTGCAGTCCTTTTACAAATTCCTCAACATGAGGTATCATTGTCATATTTATCTCAAAATGATCTAAATCGAGCAATCTTAACAAAGGAATTACTTGCTGTAAGGACATTCCTCTAAACGGTTCTAAAGTCATACCAAATTTCATGACAATTCTTTACTAACCAATTTTACTATATATAGCTACAAATGTCCATCAAGCTTTTGCTGCTTCCCTTAATCTCTTCTTAATAATGGGTTTCAAAATGGCATATTTAGCTTTGAGTTTCAGAAAACGACCTTTATCAACGACTTTCAGAACATTCAAGCAAGAATTCATGATACTGACAATATCAAGACCTTTTGGTTTGATTTCTTGATTGATAACTCCTTTATAGCCGATTTTTTTCAAGAATTTCAATATATCTTGATAGGGCATTTCTCCTTGTCCTAGGGGAAGATGATCATCTTTTTCCTTAAACGTATCTTGCAAATGCACGTATACAATATCCTTTACTAGTACCTCTGGTACATCTAACCATTTCTCAAAATAAGTTAAAAAGCGGTGCGGACCATCAATTGCATGTCCTGCAAGTTGTTTTCCTAAAACATCCTTTGCTTTCACGTAGAAATCAACGAATTCCTCGTCTTTTTGGTAGGGAATGTTTTCAAGAATTATTGGTGCATTTACTTGCTGTAATCTTTCCATCAATAGATCAAATTCGGAATCCGGAGATTCCGGTGGATGAGCTAAGGTATAAAGCATATTCAAATCCTTATGGTAGGTATTAATAAATGAAATAATTTCATCCATTTTTTTTGCATGTTTTTTTTCTTTCGAACCAGGGTCGTACCCTTCTATACCGAATATTGGCATATGAAACGTTGTCGTAAGATAATCTAAATTCTCTAAAACACCATCAATTTCTGGTAAAATATTGACATTTATTTCAATATGATCTAATTCTATAATTTTAGCAAAAAGAACTAAATGTCCTGCTGCTATCCCCTCATAAGGTTCAATAGTAACGCCAATTTTCATTTAAGAAAATACCACCTAGTTTGACTTCAGAGAATCAATCATTTCTGAAAAAATAAAGATTTTCCCTACCAATTAATATTAGTTAATTAGTAGGTTTCTTAGTAATATCTTATTCTAAATCAAGTTTGAGGTAATTATTTAATTCCTTTCGGATTTCTAAACATCTTTTATCTTGAGAAGCATATTGATTTGAGACAAAATTTAAAACTTCCCTCATTCGTTCATCTGGAATTTTCCCTTTAAATTGTTGAGCTGCTTTTATTATGTATTTATGGTTTCTCTCAGTAAACTCATCGATTAGTTCCTGAGCTTCATCTTTCTCATTATCTGTAAGACCAAGCATGAAACCATCGTTTATGAACATAATTAACGGGCTTTCCCTCTTCCCTTCTTTTCGTTCTAATTCATCAATTGAACTTGCCAATACAAATGCGGGAGAAGTTCTTTCATAATAAGTAATTGAAGTGCGTTTTTTCTTCTCTTCTTTAGCTACTCTGACAAAACCATGTTCTACTAAAAGATCTAAATGATGATAGCATTTTGGTGCAGATACACCTAGTTTTCTAGCAATTTCTGGTACGGTCATTTCTTTCCTAATTGTTCCATCTTCGTTTTCTAATCCCTCTCGCATGGTTCCCAATATTTTTCTGCGCATAGGGTCAACTAGAATCTTTATTTTATCAGGGTCTGTAACGATTTTGACTATGCTGCTAGCACCTTCGCCATTTAGCATTTCTTCATCGTTCATTTCGGTTCGCTTTGAGCTCATTCTTGATTTTACCATCCTTATTCTTAGGAAGCTTTACCACTTTTCCATGTTACTTCTATTCTTGTCTTATAAATAACTTACTTCAGTAATTAAATTCTGTTATGTTCTCTAAATTGATTAAATGTTAAAAATAATTTAAACATTTTTTGGTTTCTATGACTAATTTCACTAGTTAAAATCGAAATTTAGATTTATTTGCTCAAGAAATCAATTATTGCCTGAACTTTTTCGTCGGGTATATTTATTGGTATAACACAACCGGGAGCAATAATTAATCTTTGACCATTGACAGAATCAATTACCTCTTCAATTTTTGATAGTAATTCTTCATTTGTAGCTTCCAGCATGAATTGTTTTTCCTCAATTCCGCCCATTAATATGCCTTTGAATTTCTTGAACGCTTCACCAATGGTAGGAGCTGCTAGCTGATCATGCCAATTCAATGCTTGCACTTTATAGTTTTCAGCAATTAAGTCAAACATAATGTTGTCTCCGTGAATATGAACAACATTAAATTCTGCTTTCTTTTCAATTGCTTTTAGTAAAGCTAAATCATAATTCATACCAAATTCTTTGTATTCTTCCTTTGTTAACAGATCTGTAGTCGCTTCTTGTGTGGCTAGAAATAATCCTGCTGCTCCATTCTCGATTGATGCTTTTGAGAATTCAGTCATAACTTTCGTGATTGTTTTCATGCCATCATGGAAAGCTTTTGGATTCTCTCTCATGGATTGTACAAATAACTCTCTCGTCTCGACTAATTTAGCAGCTACCATAAGTGGATTAAAAACAGTTTCAATAAATGGTGTTGGAATTTTCATTCCTTCATTTATGAGTTTTAATGCTTGCAATTGTTCTCCAAACATCCCTTGGTTAACATCTAGTTCCTCCAAGGTAGACCAATCATCTATTGTTTTAATTCTATAATTTGTACAATAAGCGGATCCTGACATTTTATTTTCATCGAAAGCGATCTCACATCCCCAATCTACAACACAGTATCTGCCATTTGGACTAACTTTCATAACAATGGAATCAAATTTCTTTTGATACTCAAGTTGTTCCTTTGCCAGCTTGTCTGCATATAAATCTTCAACCGGGAAATGTCGCCACATAGCAAATGGAGTTGGTTCTAACGTTTCTCCTTTTTCCAATGCTTTTAATCCTTCAATTTTTGATAAAGTCATTTTCAACACCTATTTTTCTATTTCACTTCTAATTCTAAAGTACTTGCAGGACCTTTTGCTGCTTTAATTTTATATCTACCTTTCTTGAGTTTTTTAACCTCAACTGTTGTTTCATATGGTTTAAGGACTTGAGCTGCCATTACTCCTGCTTTCTTTTTTCCAATGACAAATACAGTAATATCATTATTTTTTGTATTTGCTTCCGCTTCGTCCATGCTCCAGCTAAGATTTGAGAAAAATCCACTCACAACAATTCTCAGGATTTGTCCTTCTTTTATTGTTTCAGGAGCTGCCATTCTTTCAATGACCGCTGGCTTCTTAATTTCCTGTCCTGGTACTTTCTTCTTTCTTGTGAAAATTCTTTTGAAAAAACTCATTGTTTCTCACTTTTTACAACAACGACTTTTTAGCATTTAAGGATTCTTTTTTACTTGTTGCATTAATTAGTCAATATTTTCCGCAAAACTTTAATTTGCTTGAAATTCCTCAAAAGTATATCATATCAACTTGGATAGGTCTATTATGCCCGTTATTGATATTCCGTTAAAACGTATTAACAAGCTCATTGGTAGGGATTTAACCTTAGATGAACTGGAAGAATATTCCTTACAATTAGGTGCTGATATTGACGATAAACGCGAGGATGGTATAAAAGTAGAATATAATCCAAACCGTCCGGATTATTGCAGTATAGCTGGCTTCGCAAGAGCGGTCAAAGGAATAGCTGATTTTGAAATCGGGCTACCAAAATATGCGTTAAAAAATAGTGGTGTTACTGTTAAAGTTGAAAAATCTGTTTCAAAAGTGAGACCCTATATTCAATGTGCTATTGTTCGAAACGTTTCCTTTGATGCTGATACTATTGCTGAATTAATGAATACACAAGAAACACTTCACTGGGTTATTGGTAGAGATCGTAAGAAAGTGAGTATAGGGATTCATGATATGCGTGATATTCAAGGACCTTACAGATATTTTGGAGTTGATGCAAACACTCATGCGTTTCTTCCTCTAGGTGAAGAAACCGAAATGACTCCCAAACAGATTTGTACAGAACATCCAAAAGGCATCAAATATGCCCATCTTGTAAATCCAGAAGGCGTTGTTCCATTTTTGGTTGACAAGAATGATGACGTCTTATCTTTTCCACCTATAATCAATGGTGTACTTACTCTTGTAACTGAAAAAACAACTGATCTATTTATTGATGCAACAGGAACTGATGTGAAAGCAGTAAAAAACGCTTTAGAAATATTAACTAGCTCTTTTGCAGAAGAAGGTTATCAAGTTGAAACTGTTACTGTTGAATATCCTGATGGAAAGATAATTGTTACCCCTACCTTTACTAATGTAACTTGGTCTTTAAGACAGAAATATGTAAAGGAAATCCTTGGACTTGACCTTACCAATGCTGAAATTGAGAAGCATCTTAAGAGATCACGTTTTGGTATATCAAAAGCAGCAGCTAAAGATAAGCAGAATATTTCCATTGATATTCCTTCTTTTCGGGTTGATATTTTACATGAAGTTGATCTTATTGAAGACATTGCTATATCTTATGGGTATCATTTAATGGAACCCATACTGGATGATATAGTTCAAGTTGGAGAACAACATCCTGTTTTTAAATTGCAAAATAAATGTAGGGATATCCTTTCAGGCTTGGGATTCATTGAAGTTGTCAGTTGGACTTTGGTTTCGAAGGATTGGCACTACAAAAAAATGAGAACTTCAGGCAATCCTGTAGAACTCTTAAATCCTGTTAGTCGTGAATTCAATATCTTTCGTGATAGTTTAATTCCTAGTTTAATGAATATCCTGCAGAAAAATAAACCATTTTCACTGCCACAGAAAATATTTGATGTTGGTGATATTTCCCACATAGATGAAAAACTAGAAACCAGTACTACTCGAGAAATATACCTCAGTGGAGTAATCATTCATTCCAAAGTAGATTTTGTAGAAATGAAATCGAATGTTGAAGCAATTCTAAAAGCACTTGGGATTTCAAAATATAAACTAGAAACTGCTGAACATCCAAGTTTCTTTGAAGGTCGTTGTGCTAAGATTATGGTTAAAAACAAGAAAGTTGGAATATTTGGTGAAATTCACCCAGAAGTACTAAATAATTTTGAACTTGAAAATCCAGTTGGAGCATTTGAAATAGAAGTAGAAAAACTCTAAAGAAATTTACCTTTGAGATAATTATCCTCAAAAGATAACGGGAGTTTTTCTCAAACGATCAATATTAGTACTGTAAACTTCTCTAATGTCATCTAAATCTAGTTTTAGCATGACTAATCGATCTAATCCTTGTCCCCATGCTAGCACTTTTTCTTTTACACCAAATGGCAATGTAACTTCTGGTCTGAAAATACCCGAACCTCCCATTTCAATCCATGTCTTGAATTTTTCAACATAAATTAATGTAGACATAGACGGTTCAGTATAAGGATAAAATGATGGAATTAATCGAATCTTTTTGAAACCCATTTTTCCATAGAATGTTTTCAAATTTCCCATGAGATGTCTAAGGGTAACTTTTTCATCCACAATAATACCTTCAAATTGCATAAATTCAGCTAAATGAGTATAATCAATTGCTTCATTTCTGTATACTCTATCTATACAGAAGACTTTCTCTGGTGGAGTCCACTCTTTATACGCTTTTGATAGATGTCTACAAGTTGTTGCAGTTGTATGTGTTCGCAGGCATAGCTTCTCAGCATTACTTATTTGCCATTTATAACCCCAACCTGTACTTTTTGTTTTCCAGCCATTTTCATGGGTTAAAGCAACAACATCAACCAATTCTTTAGCAGGTAATTTAGCTTTACTTGGCTTTGCTATTTTGAAAGTATCAGCTAATTCTCTAGCAGGATGATCCTGTGGTTGAAATAATGCATCAAAATTCCAGAATTCAGATTCAATAAGGGGTCCTCTGATTTCTTTAAAACCCATTTCAAGAAAGATTTCTCTTAATTCTTTGATAACCTCAATTACAGGATGTTTTCTTCCGAAATAAGTTACTGGAACGTCTTCTGTTGGATCATAAGGTTTGAAGCTTTTCGTCTTCCAGCTTCCTGTTATTATCATTTTTGGAGTTAAGGTTGTTTCCATTTTTGCTTGGATTTTTATTCCCTTTTTCAACAATGCTAGTCCAACAACGGTAAGTTTAGCAATTCTACTTCTTGTTTCAATTACTTCTAGAATTCCTCTTTTCTTTAAATTCTCAATACTTTCTTCAATTGGTTGCTGTCCAAGCTTCTCAGTAATCTCTTTCTTAGCAACATCAAGAATAACTTCTTCATCAATATCTGGAGTTAACTCTTTAGCTTTTATGTAAGACTTCTTTCCCTCTTTTGTGAATTCTGCCCAATTTTTTCTTCGTAACCAACCAATTGCAATGTTTATGAGTTGAGGATCTAATCCTGATTTTTCTTTGAAATCTTCAAGTAAAATTCTATCTTTCTCTTTCTTTAGTATGCTAAACACTTGCTTCTCAGGTAGTCCTATCTCAACATAATTTTGTCCTTCCTTTGTTAGGATCACTCGTCTTTCTGTTTTTTCTATACTATCAACTAATCCATTTTCAGAAAGCTCAAGCATTATTCTTGCAACCTTTACTTGATCAAATTTGGTTGCCTTTAGGATATCATTCTGTGAGATCTCGTCTTTTTTCTCAATCAGATACAGAATTTCTGATTGATCTTTTGTTATAGTATTTGATGGCATTTAGCATACCTCTATAGCACAAGACAAAATATTTTATTGAAAAGTTTTTCCATGGAATGAACAACATATCTAAATAGTAGGAGTGTTAATTTAGGAAAAATAATTAATCTCTTTCAAGTAAAACTAACTATCTCGGTGAAAAATGTGGTAGTAATTACGATTTCAGGTCCTCATGGTTCAGGTAAGAGCACATATGCCCAAGCGATTGCTAAGGCACTTAATCTCAAGTATGTTTCTTCCGGTCAAACTTTCAGAGAGTTGGCAAAGGAATACAGCTGTAATCTTGAAGAGTTTTCGAAGAAATGTGAGAACGATAAATCTATAGATAAAGAAATCGATCAGAGAACAATTGATGAAGCTAAGAAAGGCAATGTCATTTTAGAAGGGCAACTCGCAGCTTGGATGGCCATGGAATTTGCTGATTTACATATCTATGTCACTGCTTCATTGAAAACTCGAGTTGAACGTATCGCTGAAAGAGATGGAACTAACTACAAGGAAGCACGTAAGGAAACTATAGCAAGAACAAGAAGCGAAGTACGCCGATTCAAACGCCTGTATAATGTGGACATCGAAAACACAGATATCTATGATATTATTCTAAGTACCGATCGATTACCTCGAGAGTTATGTGTTAATATACTCATTGCTTCTTGTACAGAATTCATTAACAAGAAAAGCTAATTCTTCTTTTCATTTCGACACAAAAAGTTAAAAACGCAATATTTGCTTTTGAGATTACATTCACAGTCAATAAGGCTTTCTCGCAAGGCGACGCGGGAATTGGATTTGATGTAAATCTGTGAAGGGGTCAATAAAAATGATTGATATAGGTCGAATAGTAATCAAAACTGCTGGTCGAGAGGCTTTAAGAAAAGCAGTTGTAGTAGACATTATTGATAAGAATTATGCACTAATTACAGGACCTCCTAGCCTTAACGGACTCAAGAGACGACGAGTAAATATTACTCATCTTGAGCCAACAAGTAACAAGCTAGAGATAACCCGTAAAGCAACAGATGCAGATGTTCTTGCTGCTGCAAAAGCTGCCAAACTTGAAGATTTCATAAAAGAACGACTAAAAATTGATGTTTAGTTCTTTTATGGATTAGCAAAACATAGTCTAGCTTTCCTTTGAAAAAAGGAAAGACTTTATTTTTTCTTTAAGGAAGAAATTATAATTAAGAACAAATCATATGTAAAGTACTTTTCACCTGGTGATTTTATGTCTATAAAAAATATCTTGCCTTCAGAGCGAAAGAGAGAATTTATTGTTAAATCAGATGATTATGAACTCACCAAATATGGCTTGAAGCCAGAAGAACGACAAGTGAACGAATTAATTCGTCTTGGAGTAATTAACGTAGACAAGCATCCTAACCCTACAAGTCAAGAAATCGTTGCATATATTAAGAGAATTTTCAACTTAAGGAAAGCAGGGCATTCTGGTACCTTAGATCCTGCTGTTACTGGGATACTTCCTGTTGCTCTAGAGGATGCAACCAAAATTACCGATGCTTTACTTCCTGCTGGTAAGGAATATGCTTGTATTATGCATCTACATGAGAAAGTTGATGATGATCAAATTCACGGTGTCTTCAAAGAATTTACAGGTGAGATATTCCAAAAACCGCCTGTTAAATCAAGTGTGAAGCGAATCCTCAGAAAACGAACTATCTATTATATGGATCTCCTTGAAATCAAGGATCAAGATGTCTTGTTCATAGTTGGTTGTGAAAAGGGTACATATATCAGAAAATTATGCCATGATATGGGTTTAGTTCTTGGAACCGGTGCACATATGAAAGAACTTAGACGCACAAAATCCGGCCCATTTCGAGAAGATGAAACTTTGTCATCACTTATTCGAATTTTTGATGCTTATGAAATCTACAAAGAATCTAAAGACGAAGAGGAATTACGAAAAGTAGTTCTACCAATGGAAGAGGGTTTAACCCATCTACCTAAAATAGTGATTCGTGATAATTCCATTGGAGCAATTTGTCATGGTGCGAGTTTAGCTGTTCCGGGCGTCCTAAAAATCCATGATATTATTGAAAAGGATACATTAGTTTTACTCGAGAGTTTGAAAGGAGAAGCTGTTGCACTTGCAAATGCAACAATGAGTTATCGAGAGATACTTTCAACAAATAATGGAATTGCTGCGAAAACATCTCGAGTGTTGATGGATCGAGATGTCTACCCAAAGATTTGGAAGGAATCTGCGAAAAAATGAGTAGTCATTATTACTCAGAGAAACCAATTTCAACTGGAAAAACGACTATTATTCAAACACATCAACTTGGTAATCGATTGTCTTTTAAGAGTCAATCTGGAATCTTTGGATGGAGAAAAGTAGACAAAGGTAGCGAATTACTACTCAATAATGCATTAATCCCGAAAAGTGGTTTAATTCTAGATCTCGGATGTGGTTACGGTTTCATTGGGATTGCTTTAGCAAAAGTCTATCCAGAAGTTAAATTCGTTTTAACTGACATAAATGAACTAGCGGTTAAATTAGCAAAGGAAAATTGCAAAATAAATGACGTATCAAAAAATACCAAAGTGACACAAGGTCATCTATATGAACCAGTAAAAGATCTAAAATTTGATTCTATAATTGCAAATCCCCCACTTATGGCAGGGAAGAAAATTCTAACTGAACTTGTTGTTACCTCAAAAGAACAGTTACAAGAGAAAGGATCACTCCAAATTGTTGTTCCAAAGAAGAAAGGATTAAAGTCAATGCAGAAATTAATGACAGAAGTATATGGGACATATGAAGTTCTAGCTAAAGGTTCTGGATTTTGGGTCTTAAAATCAGAAAAATAATTTAAAACAGCGAAAGGCTTAAAATCATTCCTAGCGGAAAACTAAAAAACGGATGTAAATCTGAAGTAAATACCAAACATGCTGCGGTGGCCGAGCCTGGTACGGCGATAGCCTGGAAATAATGGTTTCCGGAAGGATTCATCGCTTGTCAGCTATTGTGTGAAAGCACGCGCGAGTTCGAATCTCGTCCGCAGCACCATTTCTTCTCATCTTATCAATACTTTCGATAATCTCTTCTCATTTTTCTTTTAATTTGGGTCTTTAAATACATAACAGTGAATTATTAAGTAGGACATTTTTCTCGAGTTGATATATATGGCAACAGAACAAAAAAGCACATTCCAAAATAACGGAACTCGTATTTGTGACATCGTTCATTTCTACAATAAGCAGAGATCAAATAGTATGCAGGTCTTCATAGAAGACCCATATCTTAAGGATGGTCGTTGGTTAACAAGTGGTTCAGTTCGAATTGTTTTAACAAAATTTGCTGATCCAAATCAGGTTAATGCTATAAAATTAACTTTCGCTGAAGCTACCGAGTTAGTCTTTCGATTACAAAAAGGATTATCCCATTCTTTTACTAAAGAAGTTGAATTACAAAAGCAATAGCTTTTCTTTCACTTTTTTTTATTTTCACTTCTTATTTTATTGATTATTTTCTTTATTGTCATATGTTAAAAATTATGGAAAGAATAAAATATCTCAAATCATATTGAGAATATAGTCTGAAGAGATTGAAATTAAAAAGCTCAAAAAGTATTGTTTCATTTATTAATCCCATCTTTTTGGGTTAGATTTTATGAAATATGAATAGCTAACAGGATTTGAAGAAGTTGAGAAGACCGAACGGTGGCGTTATCTGGTTATTAATTGCTGGTGTAGCAATGGGTTTTGCATTTAATATTATTGTATCTTATTTTTTACTTCTAAAAGCACTAATACCTACATTCATTGTTTTAGTTCTAAGTGGTATATTATGCTCTCGAGTACTGGGAAGAGCTGGCGGTGAATTTTCTGAAGACGCGAAAAACTATTCTGTACTCCTTGTGGGTTTCATGTTTGGACTTGCATTTGACTTGTTTAGAGTCAGATATCATTGGTACATTAATGTATTCAAGTATATAGCTCTTGGAACATTTTTCATCTTAGTGGCAGTATTCCTTAAACGAAATCTTGAAAATTACACTGAAGACCATCCTGCTGATGGCCCACATTTAGGTTTATTCAGACCATCCATTTTATATGTCCTCGCAGGATTTTCTTTCGCTATAGCGATAAACGTAGTTATTGAAACTTATCTCTTCAATTTGTTCTTTTTCGCGACACTACCAGCTCTTGTTGCCATATCAATTCTTGTAACGATTTTATCGAAAGCTGATTATGATTTATTGGAAAACGAATCTGGAGTTTGGACACAGCTTTTCTCCGGAGCTGCACTCGGGATAGCATATGATCTTATGTTTAGGGTCATTATATGGCAAGATCTCATTAAATTAGTGATTATTTTTGCAATGTTCATAATAACGGCTTCTGTTATCCGCATGAAGCAAACAACTCGTATTGATACTCGAGGAACTAGACTTGATCTTGGTGCCCAAAAAACAAAGAAGAAGAAAGGCAAAGTAGTTGGAACTATTGATCTTACTCCTAGAGAACCGAAAAAGAAGACTACAACCACAAAACCATCTTCTCGTAAAAGCTCTCAAAGAAGGAGAAGTGATTAATCTTGAAAGGATCTCGAGTTACTGTTTCTACAATTCTCATTCTATTCCTTCTTCCAATATTCGCTCAATTTTCAGTAGGTACATTCGAGACTGAAGCCTATGGTGAAAATGTTAAAATTGGTTTTTCTATGATAAACGGTTTGAACGGTGCAACAGAATTCATTGATGCTGGTTATCAAAGAGCTTTAGAGATGGGAGCACAAATAGAACATCGAGATTATGGCTGGGATCATTTAAATTACACACTTACACCCATTATTGAGTGGAAGGAATTTTACTTGTCAAAGTATCCCCAGTTGAATACCTCCTTAGCTATTAATGTGATTTATAGTAATAGCACAACGTTTGCTTATCCATTCAGTTTTACTTCTTACAATACACCTGGCGAAGCAGCTACTCGGTTTAATGATACTGCTGTTGTTAATACTCTGCGTAATTTGACTGTTGATATAATGGAAATAATTGATTTAGATTATATTAGCTACGGCACTGAGGTTAATGGTTTCTTTGAATCATTGTTCAATTATACTGATTCAAGTATAACAAACACTGTGATGCTTGATGATTATATTGATCTGTGTGAGCAATTGTATGAATTCGTGAAGACAAACTACAGTGATACGCAAGTTCTTACCATCTTTCGATATCAACCTGTTTTTGATATTGAAAATATTGAACCAATTATCAGCCGTTTCGATAATACATGTGATATCTATGGGCTTTCTTGTAGAATTTTCACAGATGATATTGGCAGACTTGCTTTTCTTAATGAAACAGAAGTTCTTGAACGATTTACAGACTTCACAAGTCTAACTTCTAAGAATTTCGCAATTACTAATATTTATACTATCTCAGACAGTCGTCATGGAGGATCCCCTGCATATCAAGGGGAATTTGTTCGATACCTTTTCAACGTCATTGAAAATTACGAAAACGATTTAGAGTTTATCTGTTGGTATCAAATCTATGATTATCCTACTGGTTATCTTAGCTTGATTTATTCACCTTTGTTGGAACCTCATAGCACTGCAGGATTATGTACTCATAATGGAGATCCCAAGGTTTCTTATTACACTTGGATAGAAGAAATGCGTGCAATGGGTCGATTAACAAATTATCTGATGCCTTGGAAAATCGGTATAGGAGTTACAATTCTTATTGCTATATCTGGATTCTTAGTTTACGCTTATGTTATGGAAGGAATCCAATTTAGAAAGGATTTAGATAAAGACAAAGTGGTAGAAGAAGAAGCACCAAAAGAAATTTCATTTGAGAAAGAGGTCAAGGAAAAACCGGTAAAAAAGAAGAAGAAAAAACCGAAGACAATAGAATTCACTGATGAACTTAATAATGAATAAAAATAAGAATTATCAGCAATCAAGCTGATAATATTTCTATTTTTCAAGTGTGTATCTTATCTTCCACCTAAACCGGGGAAGTAATATTTCTTGCCTTCTGCATAACTTGCGTCTACTCTAGCAATACCAGCATCTCTCATAGATTCAAGCACACGATCACATCTCTCTTGTGTCCATCGCGTCTTCAGCATAAGTTCTTCCATGGAAATCCATCCTTTTCTAGTTGAGAGAGCAAGGACTTCCTCTTGATCATCAGAAAGATTTGCTGGGATAAATTCTACCAGAACTACTCCACTCTTCAATTCTTTTGGTTTAGGAATGAGTTTTGCGTTGGTTAATTTTTCAATTGCTTCTACAACATCTTTTGCTGGGATAATCTTTCCAGGACGACCTTTGTTTACCAGTAAAACAACTTCACCAAGTGTCATTAATCCACCTGTATATTCTTGAATTTCTTTGGCTCTTTCCAAAATTTCTACACCAAGTCGTTCGAAGAAATCTCCACCGCCTACTTTATCCCAAAATGTTGCGCTTTCTTTCCATTCATAAATTCCTAATTCATTTGGTAATCCTAATTCTTGTCTAAGTTCAACTAATTTCTCATAGGAATCTTTGTTTTTCTCTATATCCTTCTTCCATTTCTTCTCAAATTTCTTTAGTTGAGTATGAAGCTCTCGTATATTTTCTAACATACGTTCTAGATCTGTTATCATTAATTCGGCTTCTTTTGTTTTGTATGCAGATTTTATTCTAATTTTCTTTTCTATATCTCTTAAACCCATGATTCTTCTTACCTCACTAGGATTTTTTAGGACGAATTCTAATTATAACGTTTCGAATTATTTTACTATCTATTTCGGAGTATTTTGATAATACTTCTTTAATAACTCATTAATTTTACTTTGAAGCTTTTTCTCATCTTTTTCCTCTAAAGGTAAAGCTTTTCTTTCTATGTATTTTTTATATAAATCCTTCATTTGATTTCGGAGTTGAATGGTACAATGATGTCTTTTTCCAAATGTTTTTTCACACTCATAAATTGCGGAATTCAATTCTTCTAAAACGAAATCTGCATCTAAAGCTATCTCGAGATAGTTTAATATTTCTCGTAAATGTCGGTTTAAATTTCTGTATGCTACAGGATTTCCGCGCATGTGCATTACCTCTTAATAGCTCTTAGATTTTTCAAATACTTTGAAGTAAAGGAATGAAGGAAAATAGTTTATGGATTTCTTAATGATCGTCTGAATCCATTTAACCATCTTACAGCTTCAAATTCTAATCGTTTAATTAGCCCTTCTTCTAGGACCTCATCAGGTGGTTTTGCTGCAAGCATTTCTTTCCAATTGTTCATTTCTTCGACAACTTCGGAATCTTTGCCGTAGCCTGGGAAATCAATTAGAATTGCTTCCATATCATCAAGATTTGGAACTATTAGTTCAACTCGAGCGACGGAACCAAGTCTCAATAAATCTATTAGTTCTATAGCTGCTGCAACAAAATCTGCACTTTTCGCAGGTAGATTTTTCATTGAAGCAAATGGCATAGCTATTGTTTCTACAGTTTCATCAATCGGAATTGGGGCAACTCCTTCAGCAAATCGAAGTTTTTCTGCACCATATGGATATTTCTGCACAATACTCTCTCGAGCCAGAAAACCTTCCAAATTAAAACCTAACTTTTGTAGTTGAAAACGTGCCTTAAATGCATCTCTTATTAATGCTCTTAGTTGTCGACGATACATTCCCGGATCTAAAATTCCATCTGCAAAACCTTGACTTAGATTATCGATGGTTGCAATGCATGAAAATAATTCTGCTTCCAATTCTACTTGTGATTTGTTTTTAGACGAATATGACATTTTTACTTCCTCTTATTATTTCGATTCTAATTCCTTATGAATTAAATACAATTCTTTTGTGTATTTTCTGTAAAGTTTTGAGAAATCCACTGGGCTGATTTCTCCATCTTTGAATTTCTCATCAAGAGTGGATAGAAGATCTGCTAATGCTACACTTTTAGCTTGAATCATTAATTTCTCGCTTTTCACTTTATCTTTTGGTAGCACCATATCCATGTCTTCTACTCTCGTAATTGTCTCGTTTGTTCCCTTTACTAATTCTGCTCGTAGTTTTCGTAATTCTTCATCTTTTTCTTTAATTTTATCTTGCAAAGATGTTATTGTTTGATTTATGACTATTACTTTTTGTTGATTTGCGGTTCTTTCGGTATCAACTGATTGAACAGTTGCTTTTTGCTTTGGGGGTTTTGCTCCACCAGCATCAGAAAACTGAGGTGGAACTTTTTTGAATAGGTTCTGTAACGCATGAATTACTTGATAAACATGAACATCAGGTTTCCACTCGTGAGTTATTTTCAGCAATACATTACCATTCTTCTCAATATTTGGGTGCTGAATGCTCTTCTCAAGAACCATCACTTTCGGTGGATATTCCGGATATTTTAGTGGAACTAATACTTCAACTGGTATTGCTCGTTCTCCTTGAGGTGTCTTGACAAGAATTTCACCTTTCCACCGATTAAGTTCACTTCCTATAGGACTGAATCCTTCTGTGTAAGTAAACATTAATTGTGTTTCTCTGGCTAATGCCAAGTCATTAATTTTATTTCGCGACAAAGTATTCGATTTCTCCTCTACTAGTAACTTAATCCAAACAACAATTTAAACCTTAATAAACGACTATACATTTATTGAAAGCAAAAATTTTTCTAATAGTACTAAGGGTGAATGGTATTTTAATACTTTTTATTTTGAAAAAAATCGAATTTTCTACTCCTATTCACATAAAAAGGAAAAAACACAATGAACAGAAATATTATAAACTATTTTTGTGAAAGAGTCTTGTTTAACAACGGAAACTGACTATTTGAACAATATATTGGTGTATCATGTTAAACTATATATAGAAGATAGATAATGTAGTTTAGTTCAGTAGTAAAAGTAAAGAGTGATCAAAATGAGTGAATTTTCATTCTGGGACCGCGTAAAGCAAAGAATGGGTTTATACAAAGAACCAAAGGCAGATGCGGAAGACGAAATATATGAAATACCTGACGACCCCGAACTGCTAGTAGCTATAAGAAATTTGAAGAAACACTTTCTAGTAGCTGGTGGAGGTCTTTTATTCAATCGTACTCCTATTTTCTTAAAAGCAGTAGATGGCATATCATTTAATGTAAGAAAGGGTGAAACTGTCGGTATTGTCGGTGAATCCGGTTGTGGAAAATCCACAGCTGCAAGATCGATTCTTCTATTATTAGAACCAACATCCGGTCATGTTTTCTTCAAAAATGAAAATGAAGAAATGATTGATTTAACTTCTTTGGATAGAAGAGAATTACGAGAAATGAGACGACAAATGCAAATTGTCTTTCAAGATCCCTCTGCTTCTTTGAATCCTAGAATGACTGCTTTTGACATTATTTCAGAACCATTATTAATTCATGATGTTGCTTCTGGCGATGAATTAAAAATTAGAACAATTGAATTAATGGAAAAAGTAGGTTTAATGATTCACCACGCATTTAGATTCCCACACGAGTTCTCTGGTGGTCAAAAACAACGTGTAGGTATTGCGCGAGCATTAGCTTTGAACCCACGTTTTGTTATTCTTGACGAACCAGTGTCAGCTCTCGATGTATCTGTAAGAGCAGCAGTTTTAATGTTACTAAGAAATTTACAACGTGAATTCAACTTAGCTTATATCTTCATTGCTCATGACTTATCAGTTATTCGTATGATTTCTGATATCGTCTGTGTAATGTATCTAGGTAGACTTGTAGAGGTTGGTTCTGTAGAGGAAGTCTTTGAAGACATGCGACATCCTTACACCCGTGCACTAATTTCAGCTATTCCAATTCCTGATCCTACAGTAAAACCAGAAAGAATCTTCCTTGAAGGAGATCCACCTTCACCAGTAGCACCACCTCCCGGATGTAACTTCCATCCAAGATGTCCAATTGCTACATCTATTTGCACACAGGAAGAACCACCAAGAATACAAATCTCTCCAACTCACTTTGTTGAGTGTCACCATGTAACTACTAAATAAAAACACATGAGGTTATTTACCTTATATTTTTCTTTATTTTTGATTTCATGTCACATGTTAGTAGGTACTGCAATATTTTCCTTTATGTCAGATTTTCTTTTGTTCATAATAAGTAAAAGCAGAAATATTGAACAAAAACTGCTTATGCCAGCAATTAGAAATACCCAAGGATATCCGCCAAATTGACTTAATGAAATATTGCGTTCACTTCCTTCAAGAACTACTCCCTGTATTAAAGTTGCAAAAGGTTTAACAATTGATCCAAAAACAAAGAAAACTCCCATAAAACTAGCTTCGCGTCCTCTTGGCGCTATATCTGCAGGTAAAGCAATTTGCAGAGTACTTAACATAATATTTCCCAACCCACCAATTAATACAATGTAATAAATAGATTGGAATTGAATCATAGTCGAAAGAAGCATACAGAAGATTCCATAAAAAATACTCGCTAGAATACTGGCTCGAATTTTTCCGATTCTATTTATCATCAAAATAACTGGAACTAACAAAATAACAATGTAGACTCCCATCAAAATATTGCTAGTTAGAGATGCTTTCGTATCAGAAATGCTGAAACGCTCAATTAATGAATCAACTATCCCTGTCTCAACAAGATGTGAGCTAAAAGCCCAGAAAGTACTAGTTAGCAATAATAGGATCCAAGGTTTTCCCCCATATTTCCAAATTACCGCTGGTATTTTCAAGATATCTTTAGTTTTTCCAATTGGTTCATAATCAGGATTATTCTTTGGCATTAGTAAAACAGTAATTATAACCGAGCTCCCAAAAATTAATCCCGTTATAATCCAAATAATCCAAGATAATCCCGATTCAATTAATCTTGAAAAAATTAAAACTGCAATAGCTGCACCAATAGCACTAAGGATATTAATTGCGACACCAGCACCTATTCTTTCTTCTTTTTTGAAAAGATCGGAAACTAGCGCAAGCCAAGGTGCAAAAGCAATTCCAATAAAAATATGTGCTGGAATAAAAATCAAAAGTAAAAATGCATATTTCAAGTTCCAGTTATTTCCCAAAAGTGGAACCAATGGAATTAACAAGAATAATAATGAACCTACTAATCCCCCAAGTAATATTAGTGGTGCTCTATGCCCAAATCTAGTTCTAAGCGAATCACTAATTGTTCCTCCAATAATTGTTCCTAAGCACAAGGCAAAGAGTGAACACATGAGAAGTATGGAAATTTTAGTGGAACTAGTTAATTCAATTTGGATCATAATTTGTCTAAAATTAACATATTCGGCAGTAGTAACGAAATTATAACCAAAACTGAAAATGCTTGTTGTCAGATACAATCTTAGAAGTCTTCTTGAGAAAAGTGAATTAGGCTTCCTTTTGTCAACATCCTCTGTTTTGAATTCCAGCAAAATAATTCACTTTTTAATCTTTAGAGCAAACTTGCTCATCTCTACTACCATTGTTTTTTCTTAAAAACTTACAAATGCATTATTATCGATTAATCCTTGCCCTCAAACACAAAATACAAAAAGCAGTAATCCTCTTTCCATTCGGTGAAAATCATGGCTTTCGAAGATTGGGCTTGGATATTAATTTTAGTTATAGAGATTTTACTTATTACTTTGGTACTTTATCTTAGCATGCGTCTTATAACTGGTCGAAAGAAACTTGATGCGAGTTATTTCTTTAGGCTGTTTTTTGTAGCAATAATTCTAGCTGTTGGTGTTTCAGCGATTGCCTATGCAATAAGTGCGGTAACAAACCAATTTGCTTCTGCCCCGATGTTCTATGTATTCCTAACGATTGGATTCATTATTGTTATAAGATACCTACTAACAACTCCTGCGGTAATACCATATAGAGATCACTCTACAGACAAATATTGGCAATGGTCTATTTGGATGACAATTATATCATTACTAATCATCTTTATAATTGAATTCTTGGTAAGAATGATTTCTGGTGGAAGTATAGATTTAATTCCCCACTTCTAGAAAATTTAGGGAAATGTATTACGTTTCCCTCTAGTATTCTTTTTTTTCTTCAGCAACTATTTAGCAATAACGTAAATAAGAGTTAAAAACCACCATTTCATGGAAATATACCAAAAACAAAAGGAATGGTGTCTCTCTTTGAGCGAAAACACAAATAATATTGATACAAGTATAATTTTAGATACAACTGTTCTAGCCCTTGATTCAGGTGAATTATTATGGTCCCCAAATAGAGGACATCAAGAGAAATGGGAAGGAGACGTACTTTTTGCTGGTTTGATGGTTGCTCTAAATCAAATGTTTTCTTCTATCTATGATGATAATGTTTATACTATCCAAAGCAAAAATCAATCTTCCATAATCGTTATGTATTCTAATCCTGATAATAACTGGTTTTTGATTGCTAGAAGTAAATATACTGAAAAATCTGCTATTTATGACTTATTGGAGGAGCTAGGTGACACACTAACAATTGGATTAGGAAATATTCTCACACACGACTCAGCAAACCTAGATATGATTGATTACGTAGTGGATAATGTCATTAGCTCATTCTCTGGCTAAACAACAAAATTATTTTTCATTATTCATTTTTACACTGATAAACAATTTATTGTGAATTGCTTCGGTTGTGACGATATCCAAATAATTTTAAATCAAATCTAAAGTAATTATAGTAGATAATTGAAAAACCAATTCTCAATTGTTCTGAATTACATTTAGCAATTGATGAATGATACGGAGGTCTCAGACTTATGTCCGAAGATGAACCACCAAAAACACCAGATGTAGAAATGGAAGAACCAGAACCAAATATTGATCCAGTACAAAAAATCGCTAATTTAGAGAATGAATTAGCAACTGCTAAGAAAAATCTAGCTGATATGGACTCGTTAAACGATAAGATTACTAATTTGGAAACTGATGTAGCCAATCGCGATGAGAAAATTAAAACATATGAAGAGGAGCTTAAAGAATTAAGAGTCAATGATTCTAAAAGCAAAGAATCATTAAAAGATCTTGAACATCGACTATCCCAAAGAGAACTTGAAATTACAAGACTTGAAGGATCTGTTGAGGATTTAAGCATCGCTAAAAAGAAAATTGAAGATTTGCAGAAAGAATACAAGAAATTAGAGGAAGAAATGCGTGCTTTCCAAAAGATTGCAGAGAATGAACCTCGATTTGTAATCCTAAAAGATTTAACAGAATTCGGTGAAATGCGCTTAAATCAAGTTTCTATGAAAGCTGGAGTTTCTCCTGCTCAAGCAAAGAAATGGCTCGAAGAACTTGAACGTGCAGGTCTCGTTGAAATTCATGGTGAAGGTCGAGATAGCAATCCTTTAGTTTCAAAGAAGAAATAATTTAGCAATTCTCATATTAACTGTATCCAGGGGCTATTTTTCTGGATACTTTTTTTATATTTACTTGATTTTTATTTGGTTTCATTGATTAGAATTTATTATTTAATTTTAGCCTAATATTAAAAAAAGTAGACAAATAAGTTATTAAGCTGTTTAGACATAATAACACAATACGTTAACGTAAAATTATCAGATTTGAGAATATTCAAGTTATATGGACTAGTCTAAAAGAGGTACCATAACATGCCTAAACTGATCATTTCAAGAAAAAGAATGACAGGCAATTTCTTACTTATAGCAGTTATATTTGTAGCTCAATTATTAGGTACCTCTCTTTCTCAAAGTAATACTATTAAAAATTCTCTTGAAGATTTTACCAATGAGGAAATAATTGAGCAAATTAAAGCAGCAACTTCCAGTATTGCATCTCTTTTTAATGAAAAGGAAGGAATCTTTCTCTGGAATTATCAAAATCCATTCAATCTCTCTCGTTACGGGGACCTTGGAGATTTAACAAATGGAGACGAGGGCCTACAAGAATTAGATCTTGAAACGTGGCTCAATGGCTTATCGCATGACATTGAAATACAATTCTTAATTCTCAAAAAGAATGTAAATATCGCTCTCGAATTTGTTGGAAGCAATCATGAAGAATATCTTTTCAATAGACAATGGATTTTTATGACAGAGAGAATTGTAAATTGGTTGTATTACAATATTGCAATAAATGATCAAATTATTCACATAATGAATTCAATGACTCCTAATAGGAATGGATTCAGTACATTTTGGAACACATTCATTAGACCTTTAGATAACAACTTTGTTTTAGATAGATTATCTCTATTATGTGATACAATGGTTCTTGGTTCCAAGATCCTAAAAGCTGTAGAATTTATGCCATACTATACCTATTATGAATCAGCTTCAATTTCACTCATATCTGAAGCTGTAAATAACTGGTGGAGTGCAATAAATAGCTATGCTCTTCATGATCCAAAATTCGCTGTCGCAGGAATCGGGGATTCAGGCATCGATGTTGATTATAATAAATGGGTTGGATGGGCTGCTTTCAACCAAATGGCAAATAATGATAGTTTTGTTATTGCAGATGTTTTCACAGATGATTATATCGACTTCCAAAATTACCTTTATACTTCTCCTCAAATTGCTTCTGAATATTTAATGTATATTAAGAAATTATCTTCACCTAATTCCTTCGCTTGGAATCCAAGTAGTTTCAACGTATACCCGGTGAGTGACCCCATCTTAGCTGAAGTGACAGAGAAAATAACAAATAATTATGCCTTACATATTGGCATGATATATGATTCTGTAGTTTATGTTCACAATCCATCAAATGGTGTTTCGTGGTCTGCTTTAGAACAAAAATATTCAGGTTATACCTATATGTGGCAAAAGTATTTCATTGACAAACAAGATTCAGAAACTGATTTAATCCAATATCAAACTGAAATTGCTCCACTAAAAATCTCTAATATGAGAACATTTCAAGGTGCTGGAGATATCCCTGGTCTTATTGATATCTATAAATTATTATCTCATTCATTTATTCGGGATTCAGAACTACAAATTACGGAACGAAACGCCTTTAGTCTCGTTAATGAAATCATAAAATCTCAAAGAGAAGATAATAGCTTTGTATTCAGTCCTTATTTTGGCACTGCTTTAGATGAATCGATTATCGCAGAACCTTTGATTAATGATGCTGATCTTGTTCTTCCGGAAATCTTGCCTGAAGGATTAAGGACGTTCAAAGGATCAATGTTTGTTATGGAGTTTCTCTTACAAGTGAAAAAAGACCTGGCAATTTTTGCCCCAAATGATGATATGGCTGTTCTAAAAGAACGTGTTGATAATACATTGACATCCTTAGCTGATTTATTGCTTGAAAATATAGATCAAAGCACAAGTGGCATTTCAAAGAATTCAATAGTTGGTAATAATCTGATTGATTGTGGTGGAAGTCATTTCTATGCTATCTGTGATGTTTTTGTTACAGTTGATTTATCTGAGATTTATGCTTCAATTGATGATATCCCCGATTGGATGGATCAATTTGATGTTTATACTGGTCTAGGTCGATCAAAGATTTATCAATGGGACTATCTCTATCTTTTAAATGATTTATTTCTATTAAACGATGATAAAAACCTACTCGATCCCTTAATTCAATCCTTGCTGTTGTTTCAAGCTGATCTTCTCGACGATGATCAATACCAACTTTCTGCAATATGTGAAGGAAAAGATGCAATTGCAAAAACATTCTTTAGTGAGCATCTCGTTGAAGATTCAGTAGTTTTGAATGATAAAACAGGTTTCTTTACAAACAACATTCCCTTTAATTATCGAGAAGAAATTTTCCCAGTCACTCACGCTTTTTCAATCGAAACACCGCAAAGAATTTCAGCTTTAGTTTTAAATGTTCTTCCAGCATTTCTCGAACCATTACTTAATAATCCTATTAATCAAGCTGTAATTGTTGGGTTTATCACAGGAATAATTATGACTGTTGCTGTTGTTTACGTTAGAAGACCGAGATATCAATAATCTCTGATTTTTTCTGCTTTTTCCATTAAAATTATGTTTTGTTACAATCGACCCAAAACTTATAAATAATATCAACCCAATTAGTTTAGTAGTATCTACTTACTTACATTAGGAGTAGAATTAATTGCAATCCTTTGAAAACGAGATAAATAACTTTCTAAAAAGTATCCAAGAGGCTAGAAAAAAATCCTCTATTGAACTATTAAAAATAGATGAGGATACAGTAGCTTTAGTGGGTTTAAATTCTATTAAAATTTTAACAGTAGCACAAAAAGAGATGGTTGAATTATTAATCGATAATCCACGAACCGGTGCTCAACTTGCTAAACTAACTAATAAGACTCCGCAATTTATCTCAAAAATAATGAAAATCCTGATCAAATACCAAATTGTTGATCATATTCCCGCACCTTTTGGTCCTTCCAAATTTTACACTATAAAAGTAAATATTATAGGAAAAGAAGAAATAAGAAAAGTGAAGGAAGAGGCCTTGCCCAAAGAACTCAAAAGTGAAATTGAAAGCAGAGGAGTATTTGGGAATTTAATGTCATTGTCATTCCGGGAAATACTGGGTATGATCAGAGAATTAGATGAGAAAGAAAAACAAAAAGTCCTCGACTTCATTATAGAATATTGTCAAGTCGAGGAGGTATAACAACTCTGAACGGTGAACATTCAGAATCGGCCAAAGTACCCGTATCTACAAAAGTAGTGAAGGAATCATTAAAATCGATCATCTTGAGCGGCGAGAGCGAGCTCGAAAAGTTCGTCTCTCATCGCATCCTATATCTTCTTGGTTTTATAACTGGTTGGAACGCAAGGATATTTTCATTGGAATTCCTGCCACTTTTGTACTTCTTTATTTGGTCAATTGTTATGTTTGGTTTAAAGCAAAACCATTTTGGCTACATGTTTTTAATTGCTGATTTAATTGTTTTAATTTATTTCCTGTTTTTGCATTCTGTAATTTCTACTTGGGATCGAATTAAGAAATGGTTTATTAATCGGGCTCGAAAACAAGGCGGAATAGATAATATGACTTTAAGTGACATCAAATATTTGTTAATATATACGAGAAAAGTCTTTGGTGTTAAGCATGAAATTTTAGCTGATACTACAAAAGATTTTGATCCGATCGTTTTTCGCCAACTTTTAAAAAGTCATAAAGCTTGGCAATATGCTCTAAATTCTTCTGTAATTCTTGAATTAGTAATTCTAACGGGATTAGGTGTATATGCTTTCATCTTGGAATTAGATGTTCTAAGTTGGGTCATAAATTGGTGGTATTTTGTTTTCATATTTCTAATTCCAATACTAATTATTGTGATTTTTCTCTTTATAACTAAAAATAAAATTAAAAGCAATATCAATAATATTCAAGAAGAGAAATTCGAAGAAATTCTACGAATTCTAAATGATTTTGAAATCTTTGGAAGAAAATCTTCAAAATAGTATTTCTATTCTTTTGTATTTATTCTTCCTTTTCTCCATTCAACTAATTCTTCAACTGATCTTTGAGCTTTCTTTTCCGAAAGCTCAATTAATACCTTATTTACACGTGCTCTATCCAAATTATCGGAAAATGTGTTTCTTCTGGGAGACAAATAAAATTCATAAAGTGGTAATATTGCTCTCTCATCACCAAGGTTTCCCAAAGCAATTGCTGCATTCCTTCTAGTTTCTTCATCAGAATCTTTTTTTGCTGCTTCATAAAGTGCATCTGCACATTCTTTACTACCTATTCTAGCAAGTGCTAAAGCAGCTCTTCGTCTAACACTACCTTCTCGATCTTTCTCTAAAATTCTTATTAAGTCAGGGATTGTTTCTGGATCTTGAGCCAGAGCTAATTGATCTACAGCTTCTTCTCGAGATTCCTTTTTTCTTGATTTTAAATTATCTTTAATTTTCTTGATATCCATGTAAATCACCTGGTATTATTATCTAGATTGGATCTCCATGCAATTGTTTCTGCTCAATTTGATGCATAAGACTCATGACAATTTGCAGTAATTCTCGAGGGTCATCAATAACATAGTCTGCAAGAAGCTCATCTCGAGATGAGAAACCCCAAGTAACTCCTATTGTAAAGAAACCATGAGTTTTACCTAAGTCTAGGTCAAATTGTACATCACCAATACAGATACCGTGAACTATTCCTCGATCTTCAATGAATTGATCAAATTTCTCTTTCTTATTTGAATAATCAGTAATTATTCCATCAAATGTAATTGGGATACCAAATTTCTGGAAAATTTTCTCTCTTTCTACTTCATCCTCTAATTCTGTTTCATGAGTAACAATAGCTAATTTTGCTTTAACGATTTTCTGTAATCGTAAAAGTACTTCAGGTATTCCTGGAAACGATCGAACTCCAACCCAAAACTCTTCTTTACGAATTTCATCGATCTTACTTTTACCGCCAATCATGTATTTGAATGGATTAAACTTGTACTTACGCATCAAAGCAATTTTACCAAGTTTAGGATAATCCTTGTACAAGCTCTTCACTTTTTCGGGAGGAAATTCTTTGCCAAGAAACCTTGTATATGTTCTCGATAAAGCATTAACAGTATCTACTAATGTTCCTGAATAATCAAAAAACAGCCAGGGTGTATCATCTTTTATAATCTCGACAGAATCTTCACTGATTTCTATCTCTTGTTCCTCCTCCAATGATTCAGTCAATGCTTGTTCTATAGTTTCTTTTATTGGTTCTTCTGTTGGCATTTCTATTTGTTCTTCTTCCACCAAATTCTTCACCAGGAATAGTTTATACTTGTTATTTACAGACCCTTTACATTATCAAATAAACTTTCGCTCTACCTAAAATAAAAACGTGTTCTAAAGTCGAGTGCTCCCTTTTTTTGTATATTTAAAAAGAAAATAACCTTTGAGTTTATTTGAGAGCATAAAAAGAGTGTGACTTTAATGGCAGTAAAAAAGAATAAAGAGACAGCTATTGAGAATTTTATTGAAAAAAATATGAAAAAATATGGCATTCCAAAAATTGCTTTGAAAGCACTCCAAGATTTCGGGATTTTTGATGCGAGAGTGCTGAGCGTTTTAACTGAAGGAGAAATAGCTGCAATTCCAAATGTGAGTGAAAAAACTGCAGTAGCTTTGGTTAGAGCCGCAGACGATAATTTTAGAGGTCCATTATTTCAAAAAGCAGCTGATCAATCAGAAAGATTGTTGAAGAAAAGAAAATACTTTACCACTGGCTCAAAAAATCTTGATGATTTACTTGGTGGGGGAATGCCAACAAGTACGATCGTTGAAATTAATGGTGAATACCGAACTGGAAAAACCCAAACTTGTTTAACATGTGCTGTTACAGCTCAACTACCAGAAGAACAAGGTGGTTTAGGAAGACCAGTTATCTATATTGACACTGAGAACTCTTTCCAAGCAGAGCATATTCAAGAGATTGGAAAGCGTTATGATATCGATCCTGATCAGCTCTTAAGTAATTTCTTTGTCGTACAAGCAGAACAATTGAGGTATTTGAATCAAGCAATTGATCGTTTACCGGGTTATGTTCAAGCTTTAGATCCTGGACTTATTATTATCGATTCATTAATGGCCCCTTTTCGAACCGAATTCCATGAGTTGAATCTACTTCCAGTAAGACAGAAAAAAATTGGTAGACTTATTGGATTACTTAAGCGAATCGCTATTGCGTTTAATACTTCTATCATCTTTACAAACCAAGTTATGGCGAATATTGGCCCTTCAGGACAATTCATACCAGTAATCGCAACAGGGGGTCATGTTGTTGCACACGCTTCAGACATACGAATCTTCATGAAAAAACTAAAAGGAAACATGCGTAGAGCAAAAATAGATGATTGTGCTTGGTTGCCTAATGAGACAGCTGACTTCTATATTACAAGTATGGGAATATTTGATGAGGAAGTAATCTCTGATAAAGAAAGCAAACCAGTTTCAAAAAAAGTAAAAGATGAAGTGGAATTAGAAGTCGAAGAAGAAGCAATAGAAGAACCAGTATCTAGTCCAATGATGGCTGGATTAAAAGAAATTGCTGAACTCAAAGAAGGAGAAGCAAAAGAAGCTAAAGTTGAGAAAACTAAAAGCAAAAAAACTACTGAGAAAATCGAGAAACCAGCTGAGAAAGAAGAGGAGAAAATAATAGAAGAAAAAACACTCATGGATATAGAAGAAGATTTCCATACAATAGAAGAAGTACCAACAAAAACACCTAAAGAAGAAAAATCCAAGTCAAAATCATCAGGAAAAAAATCGAACGTTCCCGCTTGACTTGGGGATTCAAATCCGAAGAAATTCCCGTAAAATCCTCTCTCAACCAAAATTGTACACAATTAAGTAGAAAAGATAAGAGGTTTTCAATGTCGACTACTACTAAAAGAAATATTGCTCTCATTTCCTTAGGTGCTTTTATTTGGTCAATATTTTTTGCTATTCAGGGTCAATATCTGAATGACTACCTTGCTGATTTGTCTAATTTCTCTCCGCTTATAATCTCTTTAATGGTAAGTTTAGTCGCATTAACTGGTGCAATTGCTAGTATCATTGCAGGATCAGTTAGTGATAATTTAAGATCTGAATTTGGGAGACGAAAGATATTCATCTTAATTGGTGGGACATCTTCTACTCTTCTATTCTTTCTCTTTCCATTGGGCAAATCAATTGCTGTTATTGTTGGTTTAAATGTCGCAATGAATATTATGAATACCGCAGCATTTGTTTGCAACAATTCATTAATTCCTGATGTAACTACTAATCGCAAACTAGGAAAGACCAATGCTATTGCTTTGCTTGGCACTTCACTTGGTACTGTTGTAGGTTTTGCAATAATGCTTCTAAAATCATCATCTAATGTGTTCTTTGCTGCTGGAGCTATCTGTTCTCTTGGCTTTCTAATAGTTGGTTTATTCTTTCAAGAACCAAAAGCTGACTCTCAACCAAAGAAATGGCATGTTGAAATAAAGAATACCTTTTTACTAAGTAATCTAAAATCCGAGAAGAATTTTTTTAGATTTTTAATTAGTCATTTCTTGTTACATGTCGGGATAAATTGCTATATCCCATTTCTTCTTATTTTTTTAACGCAAGAAAACAATCCTGCTAGTGGAGAAGTAATTGGTTTAGGTCTATCATTACAAAATGGGCAAGTTTTGATCATATTTACTATAATGACAGTTACATCTCTGCTCTTTACAATACCCTTTGGTTCCTTAATAGATAAAACAAATAACTACAAATTCTTGATTATATCAAGAACACTTTTCGCGCTAACTACAGGTCTTTTTGCTCTAACTCCTGTTTTCAGAAACAGTAATCCCATGTTAATTGGAGCCTTATTCATTATACCATTTAGTATTGCTAATACTGCTGATATCATATCAAGAGGAGCATTAATGCATAGTCTTACACCAGAAGGGAAAAGAGGGCAATTTATCGGATTACTATATTTAGTTAAAACGCTAGCTCAAATTCCTGGTGTTATTATTGGAGGATTACTTGCTCAATTCTTACAAAGAGGTTATCAATATTCATTCTTGATTGGAGCTATTATCCTTATAATATCAATTCCATTTATCTCATCGTCTAGCTTTAAAATTTTAAACTTAAAGAAACTTGATGAAAAACTTCATCAAACTCATAAAGGCTAATTGTAAGTTAAAATGAATGCCATAAAGCATCTGAAAGAATCTTATCTAAATCTTTGAAATGTTGGCTTAATTTTGTTAATCCAAGGTACTCTGCGAGAGGTGTTAATCCCGCAATAAGTGATTTTAAACTAACCTCCACTCGTAGTAAATCTCCTTCATAGAGTTGGTGTTTTTTAATTACTTCCAAAATATTTCTTCCAAGTATAACATGCTCATATATCGGACGTTTAAAGCTCATATTATCAATAAAAGAATCACTCTCATCAATTTCTGGAATAAGTTTTACACAATAGTAAAGCAATTCAGTCATATTTGGTTTCGTAGTAAAAACATCATACATCAACCAATCTTTCAGTAGTTCGAATTTCTTCCGTGTTATACCCATTTCAGCACATATGCTGCCTTTTGTAGTTGTTAGAAATTCCCCTTTTGCATTTTCAATCACATAATTATTTACAATGAGTTTTTCTAAAACAGAAAATTCAGAATTTAAGATTTTGCTGACTATATATGATGGCAAGTATTTCATTACGTAGATTCTATGTTTGCATAAGAAACTGAGATCAGGACAAGAGCAGGATAATCGATTACTTTCCAGTAAGAGAGTAAATTGAGTTTCACCATCCAATACATATATTGCTTGACTTTCATCCCCATCAATTGTTTTTATTATTTCCAGTTTGCTTTCAGGAAACAAACTCTCTAAAACTAATAATTTTTCAGCATCAACTTTTTCTATTTGTTTTAGAAGAACTTTGAATAATTCTTTGCTTTCATCATGCCATTCTTTTATTGACTTTTTATTCTTTAATTCATTTCGACGATTGAAATCTAAAAACGTCTTACTTAATAGTTTGAGTAAATCATCAAAGGTTGGTTGATTATTGTAAATAAGTGATAATACTAATTTTTCGATTTCTTCTATGTTAGTTAACATGCTTTTTACAGCATCAAATCTTGGATTGATAATTGATAATAGCTTATCTGCTGAAGATTTTTCCAATTCATTTTGCCAAAATCTACGAAGAATCTTTGTTCTCTCTTGGGAATCACTAACTAGAACTGAACACTTACCATAAACATCGTATCCCGGTCTACCAGCTCTTCCTGCTATCTGATGGAAAACATTTCTACTGAGCCATTCATTATTCCATCTCTTTGTTTCATAAATAATAACCTCCCGGGCCGGGAGATTAACTCCAGCCCCCAGAGTTTCTGTACAAAATAATACTTTGATTAGTTTTTGGCGAAAAAGTTCCTCAACTGCTTTTCTTGCAACTCTGCCTAGTCCTGCATGATGAAATCCCGTTCCCTTTTTCGCTAATTCAAATAATTGTCTGTTTCCAAGGGTATCATTTGGCAGTGCCAGACTTTGCAAGAAAGCTTCTGTCTTCTGGGCTTCATTCTTGCTCAAGAGATTGCTTTTTTTCTGTATGAAATCTGAATGATAATCCGCGTATTCCTCCGTTTTCATTCTCGTTCCACAAAAAATTAGCACTTGTGAATTATTGGCTATATTTCTTGAGATTATTTGTTGAACTATTTTATCAGGATCTAATGACGGCAAAATATCAAAATCAAGTGGAATTTGTCTTTCATTACTAATTAGCAGTATTGCATCTAACCATTTTGCAACTTCCTCAGGATTTGCTATTGTAGCAGAAAGAAGGATTAAACGAACTTTATCTAAGAGAGTGGTTAAAATAGCTTCTAGAACGGGTCCTCGTTTTTTGTTTCCAAGCAAATGAAATTCATCGATAATTACATTCTTGACATGAGGTATTAACTCAGGCATTCTTCCAATGATTGTACGAAACCTTTCGTAGGTTGAGATTAAAATATTACATTTCCTAATTTCCTTTTCATCAAAATCAATTTCTGACATTGACATATGAATCTTTAAATTAAAATGACGATAATCTCTCACCAAATTATTTGCTTTTTCTTCTGCTAAGGCACGTAGTGGAACTAAAAAAATTGTTTTTGCATTACACATTTCAGCAATTTTCTTCTTATGCGCAAATTTGCTTCTTGTAATGATTGTTGCTTCTTCATTCTTATCACCAATTATATCTTTTAAAGCAATTAGTTCTGCAATTAATGTTTTACCAGCTCCACTTGGAGCCACAACAACTAAGTTCCTATTTGAGAAAATTTGAGGATAAGCTTTCTTCTGTATTTGAGTAAGTTTCTTAAAACCCTTTTCTGCTTGAATATGTTTTAGAACTTGGATAGTGTTTTCTCTTGAAATATCATCAATAACCAATTTCTTTTTTCTCCAACATGCATTCAGTTCTTTCCTGATTTTTCATTGACGTGAAACAATTCTATGATTCACGGATCATAAATGTGAGTTGTTTTATTACCTTAAACAATTATTTAAGGCAAAATCAAACAAACCTCGATTCAATAATTCAGCTGTGATAATTTCCTCGTATGTTAGAAAACAAAGACATCTTGCTAGATTACAATTTGTGCAGCTAGCAATATCCTGAGGAACACAATCACTATTTATCAATCTGATTGTTTGCCACTCGGATAGCAAAGTCTTATTTTTCATTCTATGGATTCTGATTTTTAATTTTAGCAATCCCTTGAGTCCCATAATTTTCATATGTTTTATTCACCTGGCAGTAGCTATTATGCTCAATTTTCAATGCTAGAGTTTTTCGCATTGAAACACGTATGCTCCAGTAATTGTTTCAAATAGTTACTTTGGAATTTTGTTTAAAAATAGCAAATTTTTGAAATTCCATGAGAAATAAATGGGATATTTCAAATCTAATTAATTATGTTTATTTTTTAGTTGGCAGCTTGACTTTCCATATAATTAATACTACAATCGAGATGCAAACAATGCTAAGTAATCCAATATCTACTGATGGTGTTATTAGTGATGTTTCTGTTCCAGTCACATAAGGATATCCTAAATCTAACCAACCAAAATACCCATCTAACATATTAGATACATTCGTATATCCAAGGTTTACTACTTTATCAGCTCCTGTTCTAGATCTGAATCCATCATCACAATACACAATGATACCCGTGTCATTTTCTTCAGGCAACAAATAAGCATAACTGTTTATGTAGTAAACATTGATGTTTACCGCTCCATTTATATGACCATCTCGAAATTCAATTGAAGAACGAACATCTAGTATGAAAATAGTTGGATCTGAATCAATTCTCCTTTTTGCTTCTTCTGGTGTAATGCCTTCAAAATCTGCTCCAATTGCTGGGAGTAAACTCACTACAAATATTATTGTTAGAAGAAGAAAACTGCTTTTAGTTATTCTTGCCTTTATTTTCATACTTTTTCCACACATTTTATATTTAAATACACACATGAAAGATAGTAAGAGAATTATATGAAGTATTAATTAAAAAATTATTTACTTATTAAATCTTAAAAATTAAAAGGAATTAGTGTTAATTATCTTTAAGAATAATAAATTGTATAGTAAAATAAAACTCTAAAGTGAAGAATATGTCTCTAACAACAAAATCTCTAATTGAATCAGCAATGGTTCCTCCAGCTATGGTGGATGAAAACGATAATGTAGCAATCATTGCAAAAGTTCTCTTACAGTCAAATAAGAGCTGTGTTTTTGTTACCAGTATCGGTGAAGTCATCGGTATAATCACAGAAAGAGATGTCTTACGTTTAATTCTAAGAGAAGGTGGGATGCTTTCACCAGATATAAAAGCTAAGGATTTCATGATTAAACCCGTTGTCACAATACCTAAAACTGCAACTTTAGCTCAAGCTGATGATTTAATGGAACAAACCAATGTCAGTCGCTTGGCAGTAGTTGAAAAAGAAGACTCATTAATAGTTGTTGGTTTAATTGATGCGGATGTGATTCGCTCATCAATCAAAATCGAGTTATTGAAGACATTAAAGAAACGACAGAAATTTATGCAAGACAAATAATTTTTTGTCTTAAATTTCTCTTTTTTTGTTATCTTTATTATTCATATTTCTTTTTAGAAAATATGAGCAATCCTCGGTGAATTGACAAAACTTGCACATCCACTGCTGAGGGCATTCACCAGGAGTTCTTTTACCTCTCCAATAATCGACAGCCCAATCCATATCTACCTCAAAACTCTCTACATGGAAGAAAGTTCTATCAGAAAAAACAGGTTGTTGATCTTCTTGATACAAATATGTTGCATTTAGCTCTTCTGACAGTTCAGGTAAATTTTGGAATATCTTAAAGGTTTCAAATAATAATTCTGTTGGTTCTTTATCTGTTATTATTTTCTTATGTTCCTCTGGGAGTTGAGCTAGTAATTCATCAGATGGTATTAATTCATCTGACATTTCAAAATATTCTTTAAACATATCAACTGTAAATTTCCCGTCCTTCAAGTCATTCAATAAATGCCAGTAAACTTGTAATTGAATGCGATTTCTTCTTTTTTGTTCATATGATGGGGCTCTTTTAGATCTTCTAGTCTTATAATCTGTAATCACCATTTGTTTCTGATTATCAGGAGAAATTTCAAATGATAGTTGGTCAATAATGCCAAGACAAGGTATATCCTGAATTTTGCCAATGACAGGAAGCTCTCGAGTAACTCCTAACTTTAGTAAAGTTTGTAATTTAGAATAAATTTGTAGTATGTAAGCTATTATACTATCATTTAAGGTTGTAACAGTTACCTCAATAATCGGTCCCAATTCTTCTTCTAATAATCGATGAATTTGTGATCCCACAATCATCTCTTCTGTTGGATCCATTCCTAGATGCAAACGTAAATGGAGCTGCATTTCACACCAAAACTGATCTGCCAATTTACTCGGAGAAAGATTTCTCACTTGTGGTAATTTTGTAAGATCAATTACTGTTTCTTCCTCTTCGTTAGGGATCAGTTTCTCATCATCGTTCATGATAAGTAATCATTTTCTCTATGGCATTTAACGTTAACGTTTAGGGGGAAAATTTTGTTTTTTTGTGGTCTTTTTATGTTGTTTTTTATAAGTAAAGCTTAGGCGATCTTATGCACTACAGAAGTTATCAATTAATGTTCTTAGATTTGAATAATTTCATAGATAGAATCCAAGAGCTTCCTGGTAATTTCATAAGAATTTTCGCTAATGCGGTAGCTTTTCTCGTGGCAATTTGCTTTGCCCTTGGTGTCGTTCTAGCGATTGTCGGTGCAATAAAATGGGCAACTGGCTGGGATGATAAGGGAGGGAAAAAAACAGTAGTAAAGGGGATAATTTTGATTGCCATATCTCTTGTTGCTGGTGGTGCTGGACTAACGATAGTTACATTCACCTGATACTCCTTTCATTTCTTTGTCCCTTAAAACAATCTTAATATCTGAAAATGTTGTCTGTTAAGTAGAAAGTAACAAATCAAATTAGGTGTAATTTCTATGATGAAGATTCAAATTCCAAGGCACTGGTATCTAGCTGTTGTAGGATTAGCTGATTGGCGAGAGAAAGCAAAAAATATCCCTTACCAAGAATACAAGGAACTTAAATGGGTTATAGATAATTATTTGTCAAAAATATACAAATCATTTCGAAAAAAAGGGGCATTAGCTGGCAGTTTCTTTTGGTCACAAGAAAATTTAGCTCCGTTATTCCTACTTGAAGCTTCTCGAGAGAATGAGAAATTTCTGAAAGAGAATAGAGTTATTTTAGGTAATGTTACGGAAAAAATAATTGGTTCTTTAACGATTGAGGAACGCCAGTCTCATTTGGGTAAAAATCTGGAGGAGGTAATGCCAGAAGGCAGAATTCTTCTTTTAGATTGTACTTTACCATCGAATGCTGCTTATTATCCTACTGCTGATCAACTCATGAAAATATTTAGTGAAGCTTTTAATTCTGAATTTCTTTCAATTAAACGTTCAGAGCATGATTTGGATGGGCGTAAGAACTGGTTATCATCACTAGATAGTGTTCTAAATAGGGAATTATTAAGAGAAGTTGGTCCAATAAAGAAATTACGAGAAGTTAAGGAAATAGAAGGCAAACGGCTTTATGACAAGAAATCACCAGGTGATTTCGAGAAAATTTCTCGAATTTTATCAGAAGCGGTTCCTTTTAGACCAAGTTTATTTGATGTTGAACCAGCTAAAGCTTCATATGATGACCGCGAAGCACTTGGACATATTGTAATCCAATATTTAGCAACAAAAGGTGATATTCCAATAAAACTCATGTGGCGCTCTGTCACTCATCAGAGGTTAGGAAGAAAAATCGAGGAAATGATGTGGGTTTTATCTGAAAACATCGATTGGAAAGAACTTGATAAACTTAATGTTTATTCAAAAGAAATCGTTTATGACAAAGTCGAGAAAGTGATTGCAGATGTTGGAGGTATAAATTTTGATGCCTTATGGTCTGAAAGTGATTTTTCAAATAATATATTCTTCTTATCAAAATTCGCTTTTTCGGAAGATGTTATGAAGGAATTGCATAAATTTACAATTAATCCTCGAGAGCAACTTGCAGAACACATAGGACCAAGAACAACTGCTATCTATGAATTATGGCAAAAGGCTGGCTTAAATTTCAATATTCTTATCTTAGAGGTGAAAGGATTGGATCCTGATGAAGATAAGAAATTAATTGATTGGATAAAAGATCTAAAGAATAAACAAAGTCCCGGTCCAAATTATTCTGCCAATAGTGAAGTTATCAAAGAAAGGCATTATAGACCTTTTTAGATAATTTCTTCCCTTATTTTTTTCTACAGATAATTGCTTTTTTGTGCTTTCATTTCTCTAATTCATTCCTTTAAAAGGAATTTTGTCGAAATACCTTGTGAGTGATGAAAAATGATGTCACAAATTCATGAACACCAAGAGCGATTGATACATGACGTCTGGGGCGAAAGATGTCTAGAATGTGAATGTACTCAAAAGCCAAAAATCCACTTATATCACATTAAAAAAGAAGAAATAGCCGTTTTAAATTGTCCCAGCTGCGATTTCACTATAGTTGTTGTAGAAGTTGAGAAATTAACCGATAAAAGCATAGCTGAAGAAATCCGTAAACGAGAAAATTCCTTAGTTGCTACTCATCAATCATTTCCTTGATAGATCCCCTGTACCCAAAAACAGACCACAACAAATGTATGAACTTGGAAAGAATATGTCCTGTATTCCTGAGCATTAAAAGAAGCTCAAAGTGAGGCCTCACGAAATTAGATGCACATAAAATGCATAGGTATACAATATATGTCCAAAAACAAAGGATTTAATATACGAATATCTAATTTATCTTTAGGTTATATAGTACATTATGGTGAATGAAATTGGGTAAAGCAATAGTCATAATCTTTGCAGCCGTTACTCTCGTATTAGTCCCGGTGAGCCTTCTAATTGTAACTGATAATAGTGTTGATCCTGCAGTTTTTACCATTGAATTTCAAGGTAGATTTTATGATGCAAAAGTCGGTGGTGAATCTGGTTTTGGGTTCTTCAAATTCTTAACACCGGATGCAAGCATCTTTAGTCCTGATTCATGGAATGCTGCTTTTTCATCTGCCCCATTTTTAGGTTTGCCAACTGGTACATTTATGATGATTTTATGGTATATCGGTATGGGTATGATAGTTATAGGCATAATTGTTGCTTTCTTTAAGTTAAAACTTTCGAGTCTCTTCTTTGGCTTAGCATTTGTCGCTGATGGTATGTTACCTATTGTTTGGTTTCTAGGAATGAAAGCCACAGGACCTGCAACAGACACATATATCCCAATACCATTAAGTGCACTACTCTTACTAGTCACAGTAATAATCGCTTTAACTGCAAAGAAGAAAGAATCGTATTATTATTCACCTGGCTATTCATATGGTTACGGTCGAAGATAAAAGTCAAAACTATCATAGGTAGTATCCTTGGATAAAACCTCCAAGTTACTACTCTCAGATCTTTTTATTAACTGATTCTAGAATACTTTCGGTTATCTCCATCTCTAGTTGCTCCTTTTTAAAGAAAAATGCCTAATTACTATTAGGAGTCGGATCTCCTGAAAAGAGAAAGGGTCACACTAAAATGGCATGTGAAATAATAAGAAATATAGATTTAGGAATAATTGCTTTAGAAAATCGGGATTTCGCAACTGCAACAGAAATCTTTTCGAATGCAATTATTGAAGAAAACAGCATTGATCCAAATTATTGGTGTTGTTTAGCTGAATCACTGTTTTATCAGGCACAATTTGAAAGTTCATTGCAATGCTGGCATGAAGCAGCTTCAAAAGATCCATCAAATAAGATTATCTGGATACGAATCAGTGCATTATATGCTTTAATGGATCAAAATGATTTAGCCATACATTATTATCAAATTGCAGAAGAAATGCCTGTAGAAGGTTGAAATTTATTCCGTTTAATTTGGTCTGAGAGTTCAAGGCAATTTATTTATTATAGTGTGGATAATGTCATACTAGTCTATATGAAAAAAGAGTTGAAATCAATTGGCATACACAATATCATTCGCTGTCACAGAAAAATTTGATCCCACAAGAAAAGAGCTTGGCTTAAAAGTAGCAATAAGTGGCTTTGGCAAGTTTAAAGGGGCAAAAATAAGATTTGCTGCTTTTCCTGCACAAGATAAGACATTGTCTAAATCTGGAGCAATGACTTTCGAAGCAATTGGTCGTCCTGGGAATAACACCTTAGAAATTATAGATTCTAAAAGCAGCAAGGTATTGCAATTTATAGGTTCTATTAATGGGAATATTTTCTCTGAAAGCGATAAAGGTCAAGAGATTACAATATCTCATCAAACAAAGAAAGCAGTTGTCACCATAAAGAAAGTAACAAAACTAAAAAATGAAATAATTCGTCTCGAAGCTTCACCGAAAATATCATTGTTCTTTGGTTTGAATCTAGAAACAGATCAACCTGTTTATACCAAAAAGACAGACAAAAAAGGATCATTTAAAGAGGAAATAACTGGCATCTTATCAGATAAGCATGAAATCAGAGTCTTAACAGGTCAGATGAGTAAAATTTGTTCCATAAAACCTCCTGAGCCTTAGTGTTTTTTATTTACGAATTGTGAGTTTAGTTTTTAAACTGTTTTTTGCTTTATTTCTTAAAGTTAAAATTTGTAAATATTAGGAGGTTTTGAAATTTGGATGAAAGCCTGTATGAGAAAATTTTCGAATTGGCTTCAAAAGAAAACGCTACTTATTTGGACATAAGAGATGAAGATTCACTTTACACTTCTATAGAAGTCATTGATGGTAAAGTGCAAACATCATCCGCTGGTTCAGAAGCTGGTATTGGAATACGTATACTAATTGATGGTGTGCTAGGATTCGCCTACGGATCTAAAGAACATTACAAAGACGTATTTCAAATGGCGTTAAGCGCTCAGAAGACATCAAAGAAATTATCAGATGACAAGGTAGAACTTGCACCTGTTGATGTCGTAAAAGATAAAGTAGTTATAAAACAGAAAAAACCAGCACAAGATGTTTCTTTTGAAGAAAAAATGAAATTAGTATTGGAAACAGATAAGCAACTTCGAGATGAAGAAAACAAAATCAAATCAACAAGATTATTTTATACTGATGTTTTAAGAAGACAAACCTTAGCAACTTCAGAAGGAACTCTAATTTACGAAGAAAGACCATATACTAATTTCTATATGTTACCGACTGCACGTAAAGGAACTGAGACAAATCAAGGGATGGGACGTGCTGGACATGTGGGTGGTTTCGAGTTATTTGATAACGTTGATGTTGTGAAGCGTGCTGAAGAAACAAAATTGAGAACAATAGCTGGTTTAGAATCCAAACCAATTAAACCTGGAAAATATCCTGTGGTTTTAGATGGCTCATTAAACTTTGTTTTTGCTCATGAAGCAGCAGGACACAGTGCTGAAGCTGATTTTCTTAGAGCAGCAGGTGTTCTTAGAGGAAAACTAAACAAAAAACTTGCACCCAGTTTTGTAAATCTTGTAGATGATGGAACCCTCGAGTATGTTCCCGGCTACAAAAGCAGAACCTTTGGATTCATGAAATATGATGACGAAGGTGTGCCTGTGGAAAGAACTGAAATTATTAAAGATGGAATTTTAAAGACCTATCTAACTGATAGATCTAATGCCTCACACTTCAATCTTAAACCTACAGGAAATTGTCGAGCTGAATTCTTTTCAAGCTTTCCAATAGTGAGGATGCGTAATACTTTCTTAGAAGCTTCTAAAGGTCATGACTTATCAGAAGATGAGATTCTAGAACTTGTAAAGAATGGAGCTTTGTTGAAACGTGCCGGTGGAGGACAAGTTGATCCTATTAGAGGAACCTTCAATTTTGGTGTTTCAGAAGTTTATGAAGTTAAAAATGGCGAAATCAGTGAAATGAGACGCGCTACAACTTTATCAGGTAATACTCTCGAGACACTTGGCAAATTACTTGGAATTTCTAATGAAATGACTGATCCTTCAGCAAATACTGGATTCTGCGGTAAGGATGGGCAACGTGCACCAACAGGAACAGGTGGAGGTTGGTGTGCACTAAAAGTGATGACTATTGGAGGTTAAAAAAAATGACAGAATATTATACAATAGAAAAAGCACTACAATATGGAATCAAATTTGCGGAAAAGAAAGGTGCAGAACAAATAGAAGGCTTTAGCAGTACCTCACGTGAAATAAACCTTTCAGTTGAAAAGAAATTACCAAAGCTAACAAATGGGATCTCTTCTGGAGTATCTTTTAGAGTAGTTAGTAAAGGAAATCTTGGATTTGGTTTCACAAAAACTTTGACTAAAGAACGAATAGAATCAACAATTACTGCTGCAATATCAAATGCAAAATCTAAAGGCAAAGATCCAGATTTTAAATCTCTACCAATGCCATCAAAGAAATCAGTAAAGAAAATACCTTATGATAAGAAGTTAGAAGAAATAACTTCAGATATGATGGCTGAAGATCAAGCAACTTTAATGGAAGCTATTAGTGATGTTAAACATCTAAAATTCCTACAGAGTCAATTGTTCCTTGGAATTCAAGAAGATCGTCTTTTGAACTCTAATGGTATAGATATCTCAAGCAAAAGTAGTGGTTATGGTGGTATGGCTGCTGCTATATCTTTAAAGGGATTAATACCAAATTATGCCTTTGAAATTCAAGGTGGTAATTCCACAGAAACATTCATAGTAGATGACTTAGCTAAAGACTCTATTTTAGAAGCACAACGTGCAGCAGCACCAAAGACTATGAATTACGAAAAAGAAGTTCCACTAATACTTGAACCAATTGCCTCTTTTGGTCTTATGGGCGGATTATTCGGTCTTCTTGTAAATCAATTAAATGGTCAGAATGTAGCTTCTGGTGCAACACCATATTCAGATCAAGTAGGTAATCAGATTTCTGTTGAGGGGCTTACATTAATAGATAATGGAATAGCCCCTGATAAACTCTCAAGCTCCACTTATGATGGAGAAGGTATTCCTAGAGAGAAAACAGTCTTGATTGATAAAGGAATTCTTCAAACATTTTTACTAGATTCATACTATGGAAAGAAACTTGGTTTGGAATCAAACGGAAAAAGCACACGAACTGGCATAATGGGATTTGGTGACTCAATAAAAACTTCCCCATCAATTGGTGCAACAACTGCAGAAATCCTTGGCGGCGACTCCACAAAAGAAGAAATGATTACTGAAACACGTGAAGGTTTCATGGTTCGTTCATTGATGGGTTTACATATGTCTGATCGAAGCTCTGGTCGTTTCTCTGTCACAGGTTTTGGCTGGTACATTAAGAATGGCGAGATTAAATATCCAGTACAAGGACTTTCTATTTCCGGTATGTTACCTGAGATAATCAAAAATATCGATATGATTTCCAAAGAACCGAAATCAACCATGCTAGCAAATTGTCCTTACATTCGTATTGCTAAGGTTCCTATAACCGCGAAAAAATTCGACATGAAAACTCGTTTTGGTTTAATCATGTTGAAAGTTATTACTGCGCTTACAGGAAAGCACCCAATGTTTTAATCTGAGTGAAATCATTCACTCAATTTTCTTTCTTTTTTAAAAACAAAGTCACTTTCAGAAAAAATTATTTTGGTTAGATACCTTCTCTAACCTATTTCTTTTAGTTATCCGCCAAAAAATGAATCTAGAGTGGGTTGCTTTTTCTTTTCTTCGGCTTTCATAATAGTTTTCTCGAGAGCATTTCTCACTCTTGTTTCGGAGAATCCTCTTTCACCCGCAAGGAAATCGACAATTTTATCAATATTTGGTGATGACCAATTTAGAGCATAATCAGTTGTAATTGCTGGCTTCAAAAAAAGATCCCGAATTGTCTTTACTTCGAAATCGATTGTTGCTTCAGACATTTTTGGTAGTTCGAGAATCTTCTCAAGTGTTTTATGCTCCTGAATTAACTTTAGAGCAGTCTTTGGTCCAATACCTGATACTCCTATTCCATTCGGATTAAAATCAGTTCCGAGTAAAATCGCTAAATCAATGAGTTCCTCTTGAGTCAATTCAATGAGATCCAAAGAATGTTGTAATTCAATTAATTCAGGTTTCACTTCTACATAGACATTTTTTCGAGGTAATTTTCTTTTTCCTGATACAGTGAGGTTTCTAACCAACCTAGGTGTACCGAAAAGCAAACTATCATAATCTTGTGAGCAGCTAGCCCATACATCGCCCTTTTTTGCCATAATCGCAGCTTGTCCTTCTCCTTCTGTCAGAGCTTGAATAACGGGAACACCCATTAGATTAAGTAAACGCTTTGCATCTTCTATCATTGGTGAAGTTAATCGAGCTGTTCTTTGTGCATATCTTTGAGCTAGCTCCATATCTCCTCTTTCTAATGCTTCCTCATAAGCAACATCAGCTTCCTTTTTCACGGTCTTCCTTCTCAGAAGTTCCTTTTGTTTTTCTTCCGGTGGTTTACCATCAAAAATAAACACAACTTTAATTCCACTGTCTATACTTCTTATGATTCGATACAGTAATCCGGAGAGATGACTAGTCACATTGCCATGTTCATCTGTTAAAAGACTACCATCAGATTGCCTAATACGAGTTAAAAATTGATAAAGGATATTGTTCCCATCAAAAGCAACTGCTTTGTCTTTGAAAAACTCAAAGTTAACTTCTTGACGTTCTGCAAATAAATCTCCGAGTTTTGTGACACCCATTCATTCTTGTCCTCCACAAGTAAACTTTCAGCTATTAACTATTAATTTTTCCAATACTTCTCTCGTATAGTTTTCTATATAATTGTGCAACTAAGTTTTAATTCCTTGCTTCATATTAAAACTCGTGATTTAATTTGCCTGAAAAACATTACAATAAGCTAGTGAGAGATAATATTCCTGCAATAATCAAGAAACAAGGAGAAAAACCCGTTACTAAGAAAATTAGGGAAGAGAAGGAATTTGAGGAATATTTAGGGAAGAAATTAATCGAAGAAGCAAAGGAATACTATGAAACGAAACAACTTGAAGAATTACTTGATGTCATGGAAGTTCTTTATTCAATATTAAATCACAAGGGAATTGATCTATCCGATTTTGAGAAGAGGCGTTTGCTCAAAAAGAAAGAACGAGGGGGATTTGATGAGAGAATTCTTCTTCTAAAAGTAATTGAATAACCTCACCTCTCTGAGACAAATTTTTTTCATTTATTCTTACAATACTTTAAGTCATCTCACATGCTGAAATTCTCTTTTATCAAAAGCCACATGCTGTACCTAAAATACTCTGAAATTAATAATCAGAATTTGAAAGATCCTTGGATTCATCAATTGCTGTAAAAACAGCTGCAATCAAAGAGAACCTTCAACGACATTAGTATGCTCTTTAAGTTCGAATAGAAACGCTTCCAGCTGGTCATTAACCTTAGATTGAAAATTGTTCCAATCCTCTTCATCATTCCTGGGAATGTCTTCCCAAGAAATCACATAATTGTTAATTTCTGGTCGTTGATCCTGCTGTAGGTTGTATAATCGAACATGAATTCCTTTCATATGTCTGGGGTCGTCAAGAAAACAACTGGAGAAGAACTCCACAGAGTAGGTAATAATCTGACTCTTCTTGATCTTTTTCTTAAATTCACTTCGACTATCAATAATTTTCTTTATTTGGCCGTCAAACCGCAAGGGCATTTCGACTATGGTTGTCACGCATCTTCACCTGCTACCATATTACAATATCTACCTAGCCCCCCTCCCCTTGGTTTCCAGTGGAACTAGAAACTAACGGTTTATCCTCTATGGGGATAACTAAGCTTATATTGCTAAATATACTATATAGCTATTCATCTAAAAGTTTTACGGTTTATCTATACAAATAGGGTAATATCTAAATAATACACCGATAGTATATACTTTTAAATAAGTAATTCAATGTATACATAATCAACGAATTAAATCTGGTGGAAAAAACAAAATGATAACCATACAAGAAACTCAAGATAAGCTTTTGGACCTCATAAATTCACGATTATCAGTAAGACAACTAATGACTGCTGGTGTCGAAAACCCTATGCGAATGCTTGGTGAAAAAATGCTAAACATGTTTGCAGGACAAATGATATCAGATTCAATGTTGGCTGAACAACAAGAAGACATTAAAGAAGAATTACTCGAAACAGTAATGAGTTCTTTAGCTCTCGCAGGTCTCTTAGGAATTGATCTCCAACGTGAATTAATGGATGCTATAGCTTTACTCGAGCAAGTTACAGCTGAAGGGGCTTAGAACCACAGAGTTTTTTTCTTATCTCTGAGGTTCAAGTTCCAAAATCCAATTTATTTTAGACTATTTAGAGATATTTTGTACCTAGTTTTCAAAGAGTTTTTGAATAAAAAATCAAAGGTAATAATGTATTTGAGGAATAATTCTTAGCGATTTTCGTCAAACAAAAAGCTTAAAGTAAGACCCTAATATTTAATTTAAGGTACTGAGAATCGATTATTAAAACTTGGAAGCTGGACAATGGTAGATAATATTAATGTTCCAATACGAATGCTTGTATTCACTTCTCCTGACTGTTATGCATGCCCTGACGTTGAGAGAATTGTACACAAACACGTAGGTACCTATTATTCTGACCTGTGTCATATTAGCACAATAGATGTTGTTGAATATCCTAAAGTAGCTGAAAAATATAATGTAAGAAGTTTACCTACAGTAATAATTGATGACGAAATCGTTCTCCAAGGGTTAGTTACAGAAAGTGACATTCAAGATCTGTTATGGCAAAGAGTTACTGGGTCAATAATGGAACGAGAGGAATCCTTTGATGCAAGAAAAGAAACTTTGTTGACCATAAGTAAGAATAGTTTTGATTCAATTATGAATGAGGAATTCATTCGACCAAATATTGGAGATTATTTACACGTCGGTGTGATGCAGCAAATGATGGTCTCACTCGTGGCCTTGGATAAATTAGTGCCACACTTGTTGTATCAAGCTGGGCGTGATGTTGGATTGTATGGTGTCGGGACCTATTTGATGATAACATTAAATCCAAGTATAGGCACTGAGTTTCGTGCGAAAGAACGATTTGAAGAAGTAATGGCAGGTTTAGTCAAGTACTTCTCAGATAACGAAACAATCAATATTCCCATGAAACTTGCTGAATCCGCAGAAGTAGTGGAATTAAAAGATGATAAGGCAGTTCTCCGCATAAACGGATTAGCAAGCGCATGTGGTGCTCCTTTTGTTGGGGAACCTTTGTGTCATTTCAGTGCAGGAGAAATGGCCGGTATTACAGAAGCACTAACCGGAAAACACGCTGTAGTACATGAAAGCAAATGTATTGGTACTGGGCACACTTATTGCGAATTCGAGATTATGGTTTCCGATGATAAGATCACTAGAACTCAAGAAGAATACCAAGATGAGTATATAGTAGAAGATCGTAGTCAGCATTTCCAAGGAATTCTCCATGACATCTCAACAAGATTGCATGAATCCTTCATTAGTCCAAAGGATGTCTTTCAGCGAGGGAATATTGGAAATGAAGTTCATTTCACAAAACTGCAACAAGCAATTGTAAACCTAAGAATGGCTGATCCTTTCTCAGGTGCTCTCCTTTATGCTGCAGGCAGACAACTAGGAATTTTTGGTCCTGGAAGAGATATTTTGCAACGTTATTTAGAAGATGAGAATTATTCCTGGCCTCTAACACTTGATCAATCATTATTTGTTTTGAATAAATTCTTTCATTTCGGTATGATTCAAGCTGCGAAAGAACGATCAGATGTTAAGATAATCGAAGAAGATGGAAAATTAAAAATACGCATTTATGAATGCGCAATGTCCTCGGGTGCAAAAAATTCGGAGACTACTTTTTGTGATTTCATGGCGGGATATATAGCAGGTCGAATTCAGATTTTAACAAGTAAAGATTGTATTGTCACAGAAACCAAATGTCATGGTTTAGGAGATAAATTCTGTGAATTTGAAATCTCTTTTGTAGATTGATTCGCAATCATGGAGTTGTTGTAAATTAGCAGTAAGAAAACCAAAAGTAAAGTAGGTATAGGAGATGAAGCTCCACTTTTTTCATTGCCAGATATCAATGGTAAAGTAGTCCATCTCAAAGATTATATTGGTAAGAAAACACTTGTCATTTATTTTTATCCAAAAGATGAAACAGCAGGGTGTACAGCAGAAGCATGTACTTTTAGAGATAGATATGAGCTGTTTAAGAAAGCAGAAGCAGAGGTTATTGGAATTAGTGGCGATTCAGTTGATTCACATACGAACTTTTCAACTAAATACAAACTCCCATTTACCATACTAAGTGATGAGGATAATAGCGTAAGAAAAAGCTACGGAGTTAAAGCAACATTCGGACTTATACCTGGAAGAGTGACATACATTATAGATAAGAAAGGTGTTGTCCGACACATATTTGTATCACAATTTAATCCAAAGAAGCATGTGGATGAAGCTCTCAAAATTATTGATGAAATAAATAAAGAATGAATTTCTCCTAAAAATGGAAATATTCTTTAAACTCAAAACTATCAAATCAAATAAGTTTGTAATTAAATTGAGAGAAGTTTTATGCCTGAGAAATCAAACAGCACAGATCAAGATGCAACTTCAGAAGTAGCAGAGGAAGATAAGAAAACAAAATGGGAACCACCACAACTTCCTCGTTTTCTACGCATTATTCTAGCGATAATTGCAAATACAATAACGTTCCTAAATTTTGCTAGTGGAGTTGCTGCTATTGTTTTGGTTTCCATAAATGCAAGAAACTTCTATTTGGGCATTGAACTTGACAATTACAAGTTTGTCCTATGGGCAGGTAGACTTGTTCTTTTAGCGATTATTTTTGATTTCACAGATGGAATACCGGCAAGATTAGCTCAAAAGAAACCTGGATTTTTTGGTACATTCGTAGATTCCGCAGCAGATACTGTTTCATTTGGTTTGGCACCTGCAGTAATGATTGCATTAAGTCTTCCCCTAAGAAATACAATTAGCCCTGCGCACCAAATATTAGGTGTATTTTCAGTTCTTGTTGGTGTCTATTTTGGGTTCTGTACTTTGTTTAGGTTGGTTAGATTCATGAAATCTCCAAGCAAGAAATGGTTTAAAGGGATTCCTTCACCAGGGGCAGGATGTGCCGCAGCTTGTTACATTATAATTAAATTATTTATTGAAGATCAAATAGGATCGGATTCCATTGCAACACCAATCATTGGTTTGATACTAATGATATTAACAGGAACAATGATGATAGTTCAAATAAAGTATCCAACAACAAAACTACCAAAGAACTTCTTAGAAATATTTCTCTTGGGCTTAGCAGCAGTCACAATTGTAGCTTGTGTTGCTACACCATTTGCATATGTCATTTATCCTGCTGCATTTATGTTCGCTTTAACGATTTTTTATGTCTCATATGGACCGTTTTATATGGTCAAGCATATGATGGAACGAGCTAAAACAGTAGATGACTACTAATTGCCATATAACAAAGGTTTTCAAATAAGTTTAACTAAAATTAGAAGAAAGATTGCTAAATTGGAGAATAAAAGAAATGGATTATCAAAGAATACCAAGTAAAATACCAGGAAGTGAAGCTGTTAAAGGAGTTTATTTAGAAAGTGGAATTGCCGGATTTGATGTCGCAATTGGCGGGAAAGGTATCCCTGATGGTTCTCTTATTTTGTTACTAGGTGAACCTGGTTCTGGTCATGAAATATTTGCTTTACAAATGCTTTATAACCAGGCTAAAGCGGGAAAAAAGGTATTTTATGTATCAGTAGACAAACCACCTTCAGAAGTAGAATTAGAAATGATGACTTTTGGTTGGAGTATTGATACTTACAAATCACTTGGTTCTTGGACCTATATTGATGCATATAGTGCAAAATACGCTAGTGATGAGAGTTCACCAGTAATTGCATGGGATAAAGGATTATTGAATCTTTTAAGAACAAAATTTACTACTACTGTAGCAAAAGCAGTCCAACCATTTACAATTATAGATTCAATTTCACATCTTTTACTAGATTACGAAGTAGAACCAGTAAGAGAACTTATACAAAACTACGCATCTAATGTTATTCGAAAAGTAGGTGGAGTTCATATTTTATTAATGGTTAAAGGCATGCATGATGTGAAAACTGAGATTTTGTTCAGTCATATTGCCGATGGAGTTATTGATTTCTATTTACGAGAGAGATCAGATCAACTCCAAAGAACTTTTCGAGTTAGAAAAATGCGAAAAGCTATTTACGATACTAGACTCTATCCAGTAAATCTAGAAGAAGACGGTTTACAAATTGAAACAGCTCAAAGGTTATGAAAAACCCTTAGTGCTGATTCAATCTTTTCTTTCTTTTCAATCTCAAAGGTAATAGTGAAGCTTTTATTCTTAAAATGCTACAGAGAAATAAAGAAGAAATACTTTGAGATTAACTTTACAAACGAGGATTTGCCAGATTGTCTGATAAAACTCTACCATGGGCTGAATTATATCGTCCAACAAATCTTGGACAAGTTATAGGTAACGAAAATGCAGTAGATGCATTAAGAGATTGGTTCGATTCATGGTCACCGAAAGCTAACCGGAAAGTTGCTTTACTTCATGGACCAGCTGGTACAGGAAAAACAAGTAGTGTCATTGCTTTAGCAAAAGAAAGAGGATACGAACTTGTTGAGATGAATGCAAGTGATACTCGAAATAAAGATGCTATTCTAAGAATTGCTGGAAGTTCAGCAAGAGAGGGAACTTTGGATGGAGGATCTAAAGGCAAGAGAATTCTGTTAATTGATGAAGTTGATGGTATAACTGGTAGAGAAGATAGAGGCGGTGTAAAATCCCTTATTGATGTTATTGCAGAAGCTGCGGTTCCAATAATTTGTACTGCAAATGAGGCATATGATCAGAAATTAAAGGCTTTAAGAAAAGTATCAAAGGTAATTGCATATTATCCGGTTCCCATAGAATCAATTTTGAAGATATTAAAGAAAATTAGTCGAGAACAGAAATTTGAGCTTAAGGCTGAAAATTTGACTTTTATAGCTGAACATGCCCAAGGAGATCTAAGAAGTGCAATTAATGATCTCGAGGGTACAGCTTTGCAAATTAAAGCTGGAAAAACTACCGATATTGAATTGCTTCATACATATAGAGATCAAACAAAGGATATTCAACAAGCATTAGTTGATTTATTCAATTCACAAAATTTCTTGGATGGAAAGCATTCGATTGATGGAGTGAAAATGAAATATGATGAGTTACTCCTTTGGATTTTTGAAAATGCCTATATGCATACTAGTGATGAGCAACTTGCTAATACATATGAAACTATAGCTACAGCAGATCGTTTTCTTGGGAGAATTATGAGAAGACAAAGTTGGGCATTACTTTCATACTTTTTTGATTTGGTTTCTGGTGGGGTTGCGGTAGAAGTTGATAAACCGTCAAAACAAATCAAGCAATACACTTTCCCGCAAAAAATTGGGATGTATGCTCAGACTATGTTTTCCAGAGCATTACGAGATTCCGTAGCTTCCAGTATGGCTGAGAAAACACATGTCTCGAAAGTTGCTGCAAGATCTGACTCATTGTATTTGGTAAAACAAGTTCTCAATGGTAATATAGGTGACGCTGCTCAAATGGCTTATTGGCTTGAGTTAGACGATAATCAGCTAAAATCACTCATTGAGAATCCTGAATCTATTCGAAAAATAAAGAAGATAATGAATGCATTTGAAGAGGAGAAAGTTAAACAACAAACAACAATGGGTAAACAAAAATTCTCAAGTTTTGATGATACAGGCGATGATTGGACTGAAATATTAGAGGAATACGAGAAGAAAAGGGAAGAACAATTAGCTGAAGAAAAAAGATTGGAAGAGGAAGAGAAAAAACGCAAAGCTGCAGAGAGAAAAGCAAAGAAAGCTAAAGAACAGAAAGCTGCTAAAGAAGTGAAAGAAAAGAAAAAAGAGGATACTGAAGAGAAAGAGAGGAAACAAGTCTCCCTTGATGATTTCTTTTAATAAAATAGATTCAAATACTTGCCTAACTAATATTTAGTAGGGGATAATATTGAATCATAGGATTTCTTTCAAAGCGGTAATTAGCAAAACTCTCTTTAGAATTTTCTACGTTTTAACATTTCCTATTCGATTATCTGTATTTTTTATTCTAAAATCTAAACAACATAATGAATCAAGAACAGATGCGGTTCGATTTAGCTATAATCTTAAAAAATAATTAGCTATTTTAAAAGAAAAACTAGCAATACCAATTGAAAGATAAAAATTTTCAAAAGGAATTGCAGCTACATTGAATTCTGAAAGTAATCAAGGTCAAGATGATTTTGTTAATTTTTGGTCTCGTTTAAATGATATCTTTCCCTATCTTAATTATCGAAAAGAACAATTCTCAATAATAACAGCAATTCGAAAAGCATCTCATAATACGTTGCTAATAGATGCTGAAACTGGAAGTGGTAAAACTGCTGCTGTTTTGTCAGCAATTCTAAGCAGGAAAGAAGAGGATGAACGAATTCTAATCTTCACTAAAATGCTCGGACAAATGGATGCTTGGTTTAGAGAATTAGGATTGATTAATGATTATAATCGAAAAGTTGGACAGAAAACCTACTCGTTAGTTCCAATGGTTGGGAAAACACATATTTGTCCACTAGTTACAAAGCAAACTAGAAATCAATTTTCACAAATTGGTTGCAGCTTATTTGATTGCAATCATATCAAGAAATATCATTTCATGCAGAATGAATCCGGTAATTTCTATGCTCTCTCAAGACGTGTAAGAACCAGTATTGCAGAAAACATCAAAAAAGGTGTGGGACTAGCAGAAATCCTTTGGATGTTAGAAAATAAACTTGAGAACCTAGGCTGCCCCTATTTAGCTTTAAAGACCGCTCTTAAAGATGCAGATTTGATAATTACAACATATCCCTTTTTGTTGAATACAAAGCTGAGAGAGATTCTATTTGAAAATATGAAAATTGATCTAGCAAATACAACAATTATAATTGACGAGGCTCATAATCTCGCAAAAGGAAACATTGGAAACCTATCCTACAAAACATTATATCAGGCAGTTAATGAAATTGGTTCACACAAAGTGCTAAATCTCCTACAAAGTCTGCGCGACCAAGAAGGGTTACATACTTTGGATGTAGATGACAAAGATATACAAGATCTTCAAAATTGTGGAAGACAATACCTTCTAAGACGTTTTAATCAAGGTAGCAGAGAAATAAGTAGTACCATTAAAGTTAGTGAATTTCTCCATAATCACGATTTTTGCTTTTTAACTTCAGATAAGAAGTTCACTTTGTATCTAAAAGATCCGCGAATAATTTTGAATCCCATGAAATTAGCAAAACACCTGATATTATTATCAGGAACATTCAGACCACTGAAATATTTTGCGAGCTTTCTCGGAGTACCAAATGCAAAGAAGGTTTCAGTGTTATCAGAAAAAATCGGGGAAAATAGGATAATTTTGACGACAAATGATTCCCAATTAACAATGCGTTATTCAGAACGCTCAAGAGAACGATTTCTATATTACTGTGACACAATCTCAAAAATATTGAAAACCATTCCGGGACACACCCTAGTCTTTACTCCAAACTATGAACTAACCTCTGTTTTTGCTAATCTATTGAAAACAAAGTATGAAGAACGACCAAACCAACCAATTACCAAATTAATAAATGAAGTGAAAAGCTGTCCAACAAAGGCAACAATTTTAGCTCCTGCTCGAGGTAAAATTTCAGAAGGAATTGAAATCGTACAAAACGAGAAATCACTCATTTCTGCTGTTATTATTGCAGGTTTACCGTATCCTCCGCCATCCAGGTCATTAAAAGAAATAATAAAAGAGTACAGTAAATTTTGGGGAGAAGAACAGGCTGCAAACTACATGAATTACTTACAAGCAGTTGTTACAATGAGACAATGTTTAGGAAGAATGATTCGATCAGAGAATGATATTGGTGCTTGGATTATATTAGACAATCGAATCTCATATATGGATGTCTTCCCAAGAGCAATAGAATGCAAGAATACTGCTAAAATGATTGATCGTCTAAACTTTTTCTTCAAAGAGCACAATTTAACTTAATCATTTTTTGTCGTTATAAGATATCTCATTTAGTGTTTTTTAAACAAAATTCCATGAGAAACCATTGAAAGCGAAATAGATTATCTGAGGTTGTACAATGAAAAAGAAAGCATTAGTAGTAATGGTATTATACTTTTCCTTGATGTTTATCCACTTGATTAATTTCAACAGCACGACAGAAGAAAGCATTGAAGATATACAAGTGTTATTCCATGATGGCAATTTTGAGCAAGGATTCGAAGTGATTAATAAGATATCAAGAACAGAAGCTACACAACCCTTCAATCAAGTATTGCAACCTCTCGATTTAGTTTCCCCTTCTTACACGAATTTATCTGTATCTGAAGGAGAACCAATAGTGGAAGGAACTGAAATAACTCTCACAAGTTTAACTACTTCATCAGGTCATGGAGTCTCTTCAGGAGAAGTTGATTTTAAGGATCTTAAATTATTACCAATTGATAATGAAACAATCATAAATACTGTTTATTCAAACAAATTTGCTTTGAGAATTAATCTTCCACAAACTACCACAATTTATGGATTTCTCACAGATATAAGTCCAACAATCAGAGAAGATGTCAACTTTTACATTAAAAGTACTTTAACTGGTTCTGACATTAGAAACGGAGTAATAACAGGATACATTGCTAATAGTGCTCATGTAACAAATCAATTATTGCATGTTCCATTCGAATATTGCGGAGGAAGTGCACCATTAACACTAACTGCAAACACTGATTATTATTTCTTATTGGAACCTACAATTTCGACTTCAGATACTTTCTTTGAATTAGGGGAATCTTCTGATTTAAACGATGATTTGAAAGTCTATGAATGGTGGAATGGAAATTACGCTGAAATATTAACAGATGTTAATTTTTACTTAATTACCAATGTTGATACAATATCAGAAGATATTACAGTTGATTTTAATGGCTATGCTTCAGCAATATGGACAACGATAGATCAGGGAAGCCATTCATTCATTGCTTGGTACAAAGGTTCTGCATTCAATGCGGAAAGTTTCGGATCAGCATTACGAACTATTATTCCCTCAATAGAAGTACTTCTAGTATCTATTGATCCTATCATAACAGAATATAATGATCCAACAATATTACAAGCAACAGTCAAGTATGATATGATAACTCCAGCAGAAGGAAAAACTGTTACTTTCCTAGCAAGTCTCGATGCTCAGAATTGGGTAACCATAGGATCTGCTGTCACGAATCTATTTGGACAAGCAATACTGACCCATCAATTTACTCTGGATCCTGAAAATTATATTCTACGAGCGAAAGTAAATGAGTATTCAATGGCAGATACAACATTGGAAATTCAAGTAGAAGGAATTAGTTGGTTCTACATTGATTTTCAAGGGCAATACCGGAATAATCCTGGCGCACCCACTTATACAAAACTGAGTGCAGAAATTCAAGTAAAAGACGATGATGATGATCCTATTGCAAATATGGATTTTGAATTATGGTATTATATAGATGGTGCTTATGAAAGAATCCCTCATTACTTTACAACTAATGGAACCGGGTATGGAGTATTTGATCAAGGAATTGAAAACCTGCTAGCAGGTCACCACGTAGATACGCATTACTTTACTCCCGCAGATTATGAAAATGGATATCTTGGTAATTCTGCTTATGGTGACTCCATTGTTGAGAAAGGGATACTGGAAATTGATTCCCAAGATTATTCTGTGAATTGGAGTGATGATGTTACACTTACTGCTAGAATTACTTCATTAGATGAAGGTTGGGCAGGAATAACAGTTAGGTTTTCATATTATGATAATTCTCAGTGGATAGAGATAGGGGAAATTAATACAAACACTACTGGTTTTGCTGAATTAATATGGAATCAAATGCCATTGACAGTGGGTAGTTATACCCTCAAAGCGGAAGCTTTAGAGAGTTCTCAATTCAATTCTAATGAAAAAATAGTCAACTTGTTTGTTGGTCGTATGAGTCTTACCATCTTTGTTCTTAGTGAAGGAGAACTCAGAGGTAGTGGTGAAGAAATTGATTTAGAATATACAAGTACCATTGATTTAGTTTTTTATGTTGAATTTGAAGATAGAACACCTGCTTCTGACATTCTTATTGAAATCAATGGAAGACAATTTGGTGATCTATATTATGGGAATATTGGTTATACAACCACTAATGCATCGGGTTATGCATTGTTTAATGATTATCATAATTTAACTTTGGTTGGGAAGCAATATCAGTGTGTGGCAGAAATCATTGAGACTAGCAGACATGAAGGCTATCAATTACATTTCAAGATAAATCTCATTAAATGTACTCCAATTATATTTTTAGAAAATCAACAAGGGCAAAAAGGTACATATACTGAATTAATTGCTATGGTTAAGAATATCGAAGGAAGACCTTTGAGCTATGTTCATGTTCAGTTCATAATTAATGGGATTTTGTATGAGGGAATAAGTGATTGCTATGGATTTGTTCGAGCATATATTGCTCCAGAGTTGCCTACTGGACTATATGTAATACAATGTGTAACTATCGAAGATGAACACTATAATTCAGTCCAAGCTTTTGCTAATTTTTACTTATCAAAAGGAGTACCTCATTTTGTACTCTTGGATGCAGCTACTATCCAAGATGGATTCCTAACTATTAAAGCTCTAGCTTTTGATTCACTTGGAAGACCTATTGCAAACTTAATTGTTAGGATAACATTCTTTGGTTGGAGTGAATTACTAACAACAGATGCAAATGGGCGTATTGAATACTCATTCTCCGTAATAGGATTCGAGATTGGTAGTTACCTCTTAGTGCTAACATTTGAGGGAAATGATGATTGGTATGATGTAACAGCAACTGGAAATGTTTTGATCTATGAGCAAGAATCAGAAATAGAGTTGCTAACAACTGATATAACGACTAGCTATGGAGAAGAGATTTACATCCAAGCAAAGCTTGAATCTTTGCAAAACTTGCCACTTGATAATAGATTAGTTGAATTCTTCATATTACTAGATGATGGTTCTCTTATAAAACTAGGAGAAAATAGTACTAACATAGCAGGAATTGTCACCTTCAGAACAATAATTACTCATGTTCCAGGTTCTTTTGAAATTGGTGTTCGCTATTCAGGAGCAATCGATTTTGGACCTTCAGAACAATATACCTCGTTTATAATACAGAAAGCACAAGTAGTAATAATCGGAACTGATTTTGATGCTATTGCTAATTCCACAGCAACATTCAGAATAACATTTCTAGATATATATGGCGCTCCCATACAACAAGCAGAAATGTATATCTTCATTTGGATTGGAAATGATTGGACACTTCTAGGAATTTATACCACAAATCAATTAGGTTATGTTGATATTTCGATTATCATTCCGTTCTCTTTGGGAGTACATACTCTTAAAGTAGAATTTCCAGGCAACGAATTTTACAGTAGTGGTTTTCTTGGATTGGAAATGACTGTTATTGTACCTCCTCCAAAGATTTTACCAGGCATTACTCTACATTCAGATCATCATGAAGTTGCTGATCATCAAGAAGTTATCATAGAAGTTACTGTAGCTAATTCGGTTAGTGGCGCTGGGGTTACTATTCATGTTTTTATAAACAACATTTACAATGATACTATTACCATTATCAATGGTTATGGATCTTTTTCCTGGCAACCAACAACAATAGGACAATATAATCTAACCTTCCTCTCAGTAGAGGATACTGTGTACTTGCTTTCATCTCAAGAAATAACAATCCAAGTCATACAAAACATTCCTCCTGAATTAATTGGCTTCTTTTATGATGCTTATATTTGTGAAGGTGAACCATTTGTGCTTGAAGCTAGTTTCTATGATGCTTCGGGAATAAAGGCAATATGGTTTATTGCTAACGGAACTCAATATGATTTAGTTCTGGTTGAATCAATCTATACAACTACCATTTTTATGTTGAGACAAGGAGTTTACAATATTAGTTTAGTTGCAGAAGACATGCAAGGATATATTGCAATTTATGATCTTGACCAACTAACAGTTTTTGAAAAAAGAACACAAGTTGTGACGTACCATATCAATTCTGAAGTGTTAGAAGAAGGAGAAGAATTGAATTTTGAAGCATTAATTTACGCAGAGAATCCTCTGAGCCAAGTGTATTTCATAATTAATAATACTGAATATCAGATGGTTCTTAGCTATCAAATAGATGTTCATCGAAGTGTATGGTTAATTAGTATTAATTCATTAGCTATTGGAAATTTTGAGATTAAAATAAAAATTGTTGAAGAAACAAGTAACGTATACATTAACCACATCTCTGAGAGATTACTAGTTATTCCAAAAACTCCTCAATTATTAGATTATATTTGGCAAATCGAAGATGGAAAAAGTGATGATTTTATCTCTGGGAATATAACAATAGACTCTTATTATCCAATAGAACTCATTGAGATTTGGTTAGATGGACAAAAACTCACAATAACCATGATTGCTGATGGTGTCTATAATTTCTATGGCTACGTGAGTCATTCGAAAAGCCATATTCTAACGATCAAGGTTACTGATATAATGGGAAGAATTCTAACTGATGAGATCATGTTAGGCGGAATATCTGGTTCATCATTGCTAACAACCTCACTTGTTGTAGCAGTGTTAGTTTTCATAGGAATCATTGCCGGAGCACTTTATTTATCACTTCAACGTAAAAAACAAATTCAAACTAATCCCACAGCGACTGAGTTAGATTTACCAGATTTAAGTGATGAATTATTGGAAACGTTCGAAGAACCACAATTAGCTGTTGAATCTCCAAATCAATCTGAGAGCACTAAAAAACCAAAGAAACAAAAGAAAGCGAATATTCCCCCAGTGGCATCTGTAGCGAGAGAATTAGCAGAAGAATTCCTAATTGAAACATTAGAGCCTGTTAAAATTGAATCTACTCCTCAATTGGAAGAAGTCAAAGAATATATTGCAAAGGTAATTGATGATGGTTTGCTTCCCGATGAAAATGGTGAAATGAAAAAATCAATTGATGATTTATCGAGTTTGATTCCTGATATTGATTATAGACTCTTACCAAAAGAAGAGCAAATCAAGATTCTAGCTGAAAAAGAGGAAACTAGTTCGCTAAAATCAACTGTAATTAGCTTAAAGGAAATAGCTGAAGAAATTGATCAAACATTTAAACAGAAAAGTGGAGGTTAAAAAATTCTTTACGTAAAGAACGAAGAAAGAAATTTTGCTTTTCGCCTACTAAAAACAACAATAAGAATTGTAATTTTATTGCTTATTATACTTAATATCTTTTTAATTTCTTCGAGCGCAATTCCGAATCAAACAGAACAATCGTTTTTGTCTAAGAGTAGTACACTACAAGAATACAGTTTCAATGATATTGGAATTTTCTCGAATTCATTGATTTGGGATGGAGCTGGGACATTTGAATTATCAATTTACAAGACATTTGATCTCAATAATATTGGTCCTGCTTTACTTGTCATTGATTTTACATCTGACGGTGATCGACCAGAAAGTCCTGGGTATGTATTTGAAGGTGAATTTAATCTCCAACCCTTTGAGTCTACCCTTAGTAGATCAATTATTCCCATTGATGATAGTGAAGAAACAATCCAATTTGCTATACCGATGTTTGCTGAAGGGCGGATTTTTAGTAATCATCTTGTCATAAACATTAGCTGTACAAATGAGTATTCCAGTAGCGATTCTGGTACAATAACAATAAAGGAAACTTCGCGATTGTTCATTGGAGATGCTCTTTTATTAGATAATTATGGACAATTCGCAGCCCATGTTTTTCCGGAAAAACAAAGTGGAATGTCATCTTTAAGTGGATTGAAAGTACGAAGCTATATTCCGTTAACAATCGAAAATAATAGTTTACTCGAGAAAAGTGAATGCAATCTCGAGCTAACGGTGCAGATAATCGGGGAAATTAGTGTTTCCCTAACCTTTTTCGATGCTAGTGATGCCACCCATTCATTCGTAAAAAATCAAACTTCTGTAAATACACTCAATGCTAAAACTCAATTCTCTCCTGCAATTGGTTCGAATTTCTATACAATTGAACTAGTAATTTTTAGTGATAAATTATGGGGTTCAGATTTTAATGTTACAATAACCAGCTGTACTATTGAATTAACAGAATCACAAAATAGATTTGGTTTCAGCGATTTAGAAATTCCCTTCTTCCAATGGCCATCCATTCCAATTGTGGGAATAGTTATCTTGTTTCTTTGGATAATGCCTTATTCCATTTTGAAATATAGGGAATGGAAAAAGCTTCCTGGAGAAGTTGATATCAATATTATTGATGATGAAGATATTAACATCTTGGATCCAGAAGGATTGACAGCGGGAGACGATGATGACGATATTGAGGAAGCATTTGATTTTGAGGATGATTAAATATGACAACTGAACAAACAACTGTAATTGAGAATCCAAATATGTCTGCTGAAATTAGCAGTAATTTATCAAGTCAGAAGTTAAAATCTAAACTTGGTAAAATCTTTGCTTGGCTAAAACCAACGATTTTGAATTCAGTTATTACTTTCATTGTATTCATCTGTGTTTTAGCAGTAACAAAGCTTCTTGGAATTACTATAGCTGTTACATTTGGAACTTATATTCTTGTTTCATTCTTCCTACAACCAATTTTGGAGAAAGGATTAGGTAAGAAATTAAACATTCTAGGCTTCGGAAATTCGAAAAATAAAACATCACTAATTCGTAGCAATAATCAATCAATAACCTTATTCACAAAGAAAAACTTCCTCATCGGAATTTCCCTTCTAAGTGTTGAGTGGATTACCAATTTCGTCAATCTCAGCTCGATCTGGGATTTCTTACAAGATGAGGGAATACAAATCCAAGATTGTCGAGAAGGATGCTTCTTTGTTATTAGAAAGAAGTGTGCTATAAAGAAATCAAGTGATTTACAAGAACAAGCAACAAAACTCGTTAAAGAGATTGAAAGAACCATTCTCTTAATGAAAAAGAAGTTTGATTTAGACTATGAAAATTTGAATTTACATCTTGTGAAAGGTCAAGAAAGAATTCTAATGATTTTAAACATTGGTTTAGATCCAGAGAAATTCGATGCTTTTCTAGAAATATCTGAAGATGAAATTGATTACATCAAAAATTCAACCTTAGAAAAACAAGAACAAAAACTGGTGGAAAAACAACTTCTAAGGGCTTAAGCAAAAACTAAAGGTGTTGAAATATGGTTGAAATATTTAATCTAGAAGTCTTGTATAAAGCTATAGAATTAATACTATTATTTTGGTTGTTAGGTTTGCTCTTTAAGTGGATAATAACATTTATTTTCGGAGAAAAAGGTGCTCGAGTGATCGGTTTCCTAGGGTACACTGTTAATTTCTATCTGAAGAAATTTGTTTTAACAAAAATCTTCAAGATCGAAGTGCATGAGTGTGATCCGTTTAAATTGAAGTTTACACATGAAGAAACAAATCGCTGGGATATTTTGTTTACTTCTTTAGTGTTAGTCCCAATGGGAATTGGTTTATTATTAGGATCACTAATTGGTTCCTTAGGGTTAATTCTTGAAAGCAATCTTGTTTTGTTGTCCTCTTTTCTCTACATCTTTGGATTTTTGATTGCAGTTAATTCAGTACCCTCATTTCAAGACATTAAAGAATTAAGTCAGTCATCCGTAAGATCAATTGTAATTTGGTTTGTAATTGCAACCATTCTCTGTGCTATTCTTGCTGCAGCACTAGTTCCATTCCTGAATTCATTAGGAGTGATTATTGCTGTCTTAACTGGAATAATTACTACAACACTGCTGACATTTTTCATCCCAGGTTTATCAGATAGAATGTCTTCAGAGAAAAGCGCTTCACTAATTGGTGGAACTGTGGATTTAGATGGATAATAGAAAATTAATTTCTGTACGGGATTCAGGTACAGAATTTATTAGCAAAGGTAAAGTAACACATGTATTTGGTCCACCTAAAAGTGGAAAATCCACACTTTCAGCAAGTATAGCCTTTGAACTTGCAAAACACGATCTACATGTGAGTATTATCTCTACAGAACGTCCCATTGAAATCAGAATGCAGTCTATGATTGAAGCTGAAGGAGGATATATTCGAGAACTAATGGAAACAATATCGACATCGGATATTTTTACTTTCGATGATCTTATTCACACACTAACTCATGAATTACCAACTATAGAGTTAGCTTCGGATTTGCTAATTATCGATTCACTTACTTCATCTTATAGGTCACATGCTAATCCAGTTAGTTTAACATTACTAAGAAAGGCTCTCTCAACACTGCAATCACTTGCTATTAGGGGAAATATTGCTGTGATGTATACTAACCAAGTTGCATCAACTATGACAGCCAATAATGATTTTAGGCCTGTAGCTTCAGCATCAACGAGAAGTTATAGCGACATAACTCTAAGACTTACAAGAAAGAGTAATGAAAGCACAGAAATAACTTTTGAAGATTTAAGCGGAGAAGAACTAGAAGTATTGGTTCCATTTACAATTTCCGCAAAAGGCATCGATGAATTCGAGCAATTATTTCAAGTTCTCGAGTAAAAATCAATTATTCTTCATATTCTTTATTTGAAAGATCTACGAATTTTTGACTTTTCTTTTTACCTAGTCCCTCTATTTTTTTCAAATCATCTGGTGTTGCATTTGCTATTTTGCGTATGCTTCCTAGATCTTCAAGTAGACGAGTTGCTAATGTTCTATTAATTCCTGGATAAGAACTAATAACTTGTATAGCGTTTTCATTTGGATTGCCCATTTTCATGGATTTTCTAATTAACGGTTTTCTTTTCTTGGTTTTTTGTTCTCTGATAGCAATCCTCTTAATAATAGCTGCAGATTCTTCTGAGTTTTGTGTTTGAATAATCGATACACCAAAATCGATTACGAAGGAAGAGAGAGCACCAGCAATTGCCTCAGGATGAATACCTCCAGAAGGGAACCCTTCAATGAGTAGAATTGGGATTTGATAAGCGTTAGTTAGGGATCCAAGTTGCTCGAACAATCTACCATCTATAATTGATGAGAGAAGATCCTCACCTTTCTTGTATTCTAACGCAACTCGATCACTTAAAATATAATCACCACAATCAAGTTGCTTAAACCCAAGGTCAATACCTTCTTTTTTCAAGTAAAACAAAATCTTGCTATTCTTTTCTCGACTATCCACAATAATTCTAACACTGTCTTCAGATTTACTTTTACTTTCTTCTTTTTCGTTTTCTTGTTCTTCCCATTTCTTCACGTCATCAAGAGCAAGTTTGAAAGAAGCTAATTTTTCAGGCATTTCTGCAGTTTCCTCTTCTACAGGATGATTGCTTTCTGTTGGAACGTCAGTTTCTGTAATTTCTTCATCAATAATTGGTGCAAAAGCTCTGGAATCAGCAACAGGTTCTTTACCAAGTTCTTCCTTTAACCAGCCAATATCTTGTAATAATCTATTCATGTTTCTCTCTCGAGAACTTGAGACAAAATGAACTGCTGTATCAGCTGTGTGGTGGGTTGTTAAAATAATGACTCTTCCTTTCTTCTTTCTCCCAGTTCGACCTGATCTTTGGATTTTTCGGATTGCACTAGCAGTTCCATCAAAAAAAATAACTAAATTGCATTCTTCAACATCCAATCCTTCTTCTAATACACTTGTTGAGACTAAAATTGGAAACTCATCTCGTCTAAAAGAACTAAGCAAGGCGATTTGTTTCTTCTGACTTAGCCCACCTGTTTGTCCTCGACCTTGACCCACAAAAGGTTTTGCCTTAATTCCTCGTTCATCTAATGCTTTACTGATTGCATAACAAGTCCCCCGTAAATTACAGAAAATGAGAACTCTTGAATTGATTAAATCGACAGTATCAAGAATCTCCAGTAAATAGAACAATTTAGGATGAATAACTCCTTGCTCTTTTAAGAGTTCTATTTTCTCAACCATCTCACTGAATTCTGAAACGCTAAATAACCCTTTGATACTCTTACTATTTTTTTCGCGCCAATTATTGATTAAAGTAAGTGCACTTGGAACACCTTGGCTCTCGAGGGTGTCCCGTAAAATCTGAATATAAACTAGACGATTACAAGCCATCATCTCGAGATAATTAGCTCGAAAATTCTTTGAAAGCTCTTTTTTGATTCCTAGTAACTCACCTTTGTATAAGTATTGGAATTTTTTCTCAGTTAATCCTTTCGTTCGTAAGAAACTAACCTCTCTTTCTCCAAGTTTATTTATTATGAAAAGTATCTCCTCAAACTCCAAGGGAAGTGGAACTTCTATACGTTCCATTTCAACATCATGAATGTAGTTTCTTACTTCAGGGTCATATTTTGGACGGCTTTCAATCGCCTCAATGAATAAATTCCGACAGATTTCAATGATATCTTCTTTGTTTGTTCCAGGTGAAGCTGTAAGTGCAATTATCCTAGTTTCTGGATTCTTGTCATGAATAATGTCTGCAATATGAACATAATCATATTCACCTCTCGCGCGATGAGCCTCATCAAAATAAACCAATTTACATTGAGCAGGATCAAGATGTCCATGAATTATATCATTTCTCACAGTTTGTGGAGTTGCGATAATAACGGTTGCGTTTTGAATCAAAAGTTTTCTTTTTTGAGGTTCAATTGCACCTGAAAGTTCGATTATTTTTTCGGCAGGAATTTTGAGGAAAGACCTAAAGGATTTAACATGTTGATTAATGAGAGGTTTTGTAGGTGCCATGATCAAAATGTATTCTCCTTCACCTATGAAATATTGTTTTTGAAGAAGATAGGCAATGTGCAGTATTGAAATAATAGTCTTCCCGGTTCCAGTGGGAAGTACTACAAGCGTGTTCTTAGTTATGCATGTGTTAAGAATCGTCTGTTGAAAAAGTCGGGCTTCTATACCTTTACGCAAATAAGGATGTTGTATAATCTCTTCTGCTGATGTCACTTATTTCCTCTCAAGAAAGTCTTTCCTTACAATAAAATACTACGAATTAATGTATTAAAACAGCTAAATTTCAACTCGAGAAGATCAACTATCGTATTTAGCTACTTTTAAACAATTTTCACAGATAACACATTGAGGTAGGACTACGTGATAGACCAATCATCAACCAATAGCAATGCAAACAACGTAATGGATTTTGAGATATATGAAAATAAGAAGTCAAAAATGCATAAATCTATTCTAATACAACATTATCCGGATCAAGGATACTACTTTGCACATGTGTATGCAATTATGATTGTTGATAGTCTACAAAGAAATCACTCTTCTCAAGTAATCGATTTAAGAAGACGCTCAAAGAGAGAACAAAAAACTCCTTTGAAAGTTATTGCGAATCAGAAAAGTGGCAGTCTTTCCGTTATAAGATATTTTGTTAAAAACCCAGCTGAAAAAAAGTATGAAGAGAAGTTAAAGGAAAAATATCCCGGGAAAAAATTGCTTGGGAAAAGAAAATACTTTCCTCCTTTGATTCTACTTATTGCTCACTATTGTGATAAATTATATTATCCTCAAGGGATTTCAGAAGAAGAAAATCCATTGATTATCCAAGAGTCATTACTGCACTTTGATGACATTATACAAGAGGATATTCACCAAACACTGCGATCAATTGGTAAACCACTCTATTTGAAAGGCGAGGAAATTCTAACTGCTTTCCATCAACTTAGAGAAGTACCTGAACCAATTCTTAACAAACTCTTAGAAGAAAAAAGTCTAGGATCAACGACAAAACAACAAGAATACTCTATGTTAATCCCAGTAGTTAAGAACATGAGAAAGGAAATTAACGAACAACAACCATTGTTAAGTTCTAAAACTGATCCTCAAGCAATTACCCACGTTTTATCTACAAAGAACAGTTTTCTTCCTCTCTATAATGATCGATTTCCTGTTATTGTTATAGGTGAACCCGAAGCAAGAAGAAGTCTTATCTTGAATATTCTCAAGAATGCAAATGCTAAGTATCTTGTTTTTGATCCAAAGGAGAACTATGGTCGATTAGCTATGGCTAATCCAAGGGTTCGTGGCTATCTGCTAGGAACGAATTATATGTTGAATATCATTAGTACAGAAGGAGAGAAGATCAGAGAACAAGTTTACGCTTTTTGGTTTGCGAAGATAATCGCGAGTATCTCCGGTTTGAGAACCGATCTCTCAAAAACAATTGAAACATACCTCTTAGGTGCTTTTAGAGATCCAAGTAATCAAACACGATCAGTTTTTCAATTCAAGGATTTTGCCAATCAAGAATTAACTTCAGAAGTAACAAAAATGAGTCGAAACGAATCAGTAACGATTGCGAATGTTCTGTATCCTCTTGGGACCTATGATGAAATTTCTCTTTTCACTCGTATAGGTCGTTCCTTATCTTTTGAATCACTTCTGGATACAAAAGGTTCAGTTATTCAGTTTGCTAAAAATGATGATCAATTAACAAAAATCGCTTATTTATTCACCTTGCTAAAACTTCGTTCCATAATAAATGATGAACCAAAAATAATTGTACTTGAAAACTTGGATGAAATCATAGGACAAAATACCAGAAATTGGCAAGATAATAATCTCGCTGATTTAATTCTTGGGTTATCTGAGGATTTCCATGTCGTCATTGGTGCTCGGTCACCTTCCAAAATACAAGAACTATTCAAAAGCACACAAGCCAAATTTATTAATAGACTACAAGTAATGGCTGATAAGCATCTCTTAACAAATGAGTACAATATTTCTAAAAACGACATACAAAATATCAACAAACTCTCAATGAGAGAATATCTTACACTTGTTCCTGAATTTTCCAGTCCCAATTACATCAAAGTTAATTTTGAACCAGAAACAAAAATGAAATTAGAAGTTGATAATCTAATTAAAGAAAGCAATGTCAGAATAATCCATTCCAAAGACTATCTTCGAAACGAAGGAATCTCTCCTGAGGTGAGGAAAGCAATATTTGAATTAATTAGAGTTTTAAAAGAGAAACCCAGGAAAATTCTTCCGGAGGAAGGGATTGAAAAACTCCTAACAGATTGCACAGAAACTGATGTTTTACGAGCAAAGGAAATCGCAAGAGATGAATCTTTCATAAAAATAGTAGTAAATTCACCAGATGATTCAGAAGAAGCAATTAATTTACTTAAACTCACTGAGAGGGGTGAAGAGTACTACAAGAGTTATCTAAATCTGAAGAAGGAAATACCATTAATATCAATTAAATCAATGATCGTTGAAAAGAACTTCAAAAACGATATTTTCTCGAAATTAGAGAAAATCGATAAAATGTTTGATGCAGGAGAAAGCATTGTTGCTATGGATCTCATGCTAGAAGTAGCAATTAAACTACTCGGAGCTCTCCCCGAAGAAGATCGTTTCATTAATGGCAAGATTGCCGCAAAACTTCTCGACCAATGGTCCTATTTAACTTCAATAAAAGAAGTTGGAAATGTTAGCAAAGCAAAACGTATTCATCAAGAATTCTCTCAACTTGTAGCAAATGCCTTGAAATCAATAAAACATCAATTACTGAAAGAATCCACCCAAACAGAGAAAAAACAAACAAGGACCTCTATGAAACAGAAGAAAAAAGAAGAATCACCAAGGAAAACTGAACAAGAAGATTCTGATGAGGAATTTGAATTCTCTTTTGATTTAACTAAAGAGAAAGAAGTTGCTGAACAAGTTGATCCATGGGAAGAACAAGTAGAGGTTTTACCCAAAGACGAGGAAAATGACAGCTTATTTCTAGTAGCAGCTGATGATTTGAAATCTGCTGGATTGCAACATTTAGATTCAAAAGGGTCATTGTATACTCCAAAAAAGAGCAATATCTTTGATGAGGATTATTTAGAAAACAATGAAGAAGTAGACAAAGAAGAAGCCTACGATCCTTTCAAACCAACAGAGAAAGAAACTCAAACTAAAAGTCAAAAAAAACAAAAAAAAAGTCTCGATCAAATAAAGAAAAAACTCTTGCTTGAAATAGCAAGAAAACTTGAGGTTCCATCTCTTGATGACGAGGAATTTATTTGGCATGTCTTAGCATCACGTTTTAGTGGTAAAACAGATGATGACTATACTATTTCTGAAGTAGTTACAATTCTTAAGCAGCTTTATTTAGATTCAGAGAATGGTGGAGTTCTTTCTGAGAGTTTGTTAAAGAAACTAGAGAAGCTGATTTTAAGTAAAAAATTAATGCCTGATAGTCTTGTATTAGATTTAAAGCAATACGTAAAAGACCAATAGCTAATTTACTGTTCTATCCCTAATTTGCTTTTGATTAAACTAATGATGGGATTTGCGATAATTGGTGGAACATCATAATCTACTGGACTTAGGATTGGCATAATTGTCCCTAGCTCTGATATCTTGAGGATTCCAATACCATATACTTTAGCCATAGAGATTTGTTCAGAATCTGTAGGTGTTTCATCACTGAAAGGACAAGCTAAAAAGACTCTATGAGCAAAATCTCTGTAAAGTAGTGGGTGGGTTAACCAGAGACCATTCTCTACCTCAATAAAAGTGATTTTTCCATCTTTGTATGCTGCTACATCTATCCTTACTTTTGAAATATTCCTTTTGGTAATTGCTCGTATTTCAAATAGTGAACTATTAAGAACTAATTCCTTTACAGTAAGATAACCTAATCTCTCGAGATGAACAGCAAGTATATCTGCAATTTTTCTTTCAGAAAGAATTTTTCTCTCCTGATTTTTGCTTCCTTTATTAACAGACATACCTTAAACGTTCCACTTTACTGAACACTTGCTGATTTTTTGTTATAAATATACAATTTACCTAATTTAGCTCTTTTAAAAGAAAAATCTTGAAGATAAGTTTGAGTTTGATTGCTAGTTAACATTGACAATAAAACTCGAAAGGAAATTTGATGAGAAAAATGATTGATCCTGGTATTAATGTGGTTAGTAGTATAAATGCAGTCATTTTTGAAAATTACTTAGAATGGCTAAAGAATGTACTAAGATTAACAGGAATGACATTCAGTTCAATTTTTCTTATCTGTTTTATTATTTGGCTTGTAATTAATTTAGTATTAATTTTCTTAGCTGAATTGTTTCCATTTATCAAAGGTGTTATCAGAATTCTTGAGTTTATTTTAATTCCTGGAACACTTATGCACAATGTTTGGCATGTATTTGCTGCAAAGAGATTAAATCTTCCGACAGAAACAGTTGTTAGTTTTGGTTACGGTTGGAGTCGTGTGGGAATCAAACTTAATGGCAGACTACAGGATTTGCGACAAGGAATCATCTTTTTCTGGGCACCAATCATGAATGTTCTTGTAATCACTATCTGGATAATTCCCGGTATGATTCTTTTTCAATGGCTAGATACAATGATAAATAATACCGTATTTTATTGGATATGGTTATACATTTTGTTTTCACTTGTTGTTTTTGGTTTGCCTGATGCAGCTGATCTCCTTAATCCCTTTCAAATCACTGTTTCCAAAACACCTGAATTTTATCTAATCATTGTATTTTACGTGCTAATTGCTCCGATAACTTTAGTTTTATGGGGATATGGAATAACTGTCATTTTCTCTTTAATATATGCAATAATAACATTCTATGAAGTTCGAAAAATTTCTAAAAAAGAAGGAGAACGACTAGCTAAGAAATATGATAGAGTCTTTAAAGAAATTAAAGAACCAGTCAATCCTGTTGTTATTATCACTGACAACGAATAAATCATATGAAACAATTTGTAATGTTTAATGCCAAGTTTCTATTTATTTTGGAATTCGGTGAATTCATACAGACTAACAAGATCTTTTTGCAATCTTCTAAGAAGGATAATTGGAGCAACACGATTATTAGCAATATTCCTTTCAAAAGCTATCATCAGAATTTCTAATTGTTTTAAGACATAATCAGAGTATTGAGGGGTTACTTCTAACTGTGGATTACCTGAGATTAGATGGATTGTTCCGGTGTAGGTTTTGTCACAAACGAGTTTTGTGATTTCCCAGAAAAGCTCCTCGGTTATCGCTAATCCTTCATCTTTCAGACGAGCAAGTATAGCTTCAATAAGAGGCGTTATATTCAGAAGTTTGTGAATCTCACCTAGGATTTTTGGGTCTTCTGGAATTGTTTTGAGTAAACGATAATTGTTGAGAGCAATATACTTTTCATAAACAGGGTGTTGAGTAGGCATAGTATCAATCTTAGTTTTCATAGAGGAACCCGTATACTCACCATCATAACTAAGATCAACTAAGTGTATTGGTCCATTTAGATACAAGAGATTTTTTCGAAGGAACATATTAACTGGAGCATAAATTTCATTATCACTCCAAATCTGAATATAGAGTTCTTTATTGAAAGGATCAACTAAAACTAAACGCAAATATGGCTTCTTATTTTTTGCGACTAAATCAATTGCATCCTTAAGAGTCGCAAAAATGTTAACGTTACCAGGTTCCTTTAAATCTCTAAAAAATAAGATGGGTTCTTCTTCTGCCACGTATATACTCTCCTAACAAGATTTTAATTCTATATTTTCTATGACTTTCCTACTTTTTATTCATTTTGCAATAAATCTCTCCGAAGGGACCGCTGGAATTGAATTCCACCTTAGAAGTCTATTTGTTCTAAAAGCACTCGTAAGCTTTAAATATCAGTACAAATCAGCAGAAAAGTAGAAAATAAACAATCCTCTTGGTGAGAACACTAAATGTCTCAACAAAACATTCCCGTTATATTACTAAAAGAGGGCACTTCAAGAACCAGGGGAAAAGAAGCCCAAAAGAATAACATGCGAGCAGCAATGGCTATTGCAGAAGCAGTACGCTCAACTCTCGGTCCAAAAGGATCAGACAAGATGCTCGTGGATTCCCTAGGAGATGTCGTTATTACTAACGATGGTGCCACAATATTAGATGAAATAGATGTCGAACATCCTGCAGCAAAATTGATGATTCAAGTTGCAAAAACACAGGATGATTCTGTCGGAGATGGAACAACCTCTGCTGTCGTTCTTGCTGGAGAACTCCTCAAGAATGCTGATGCTTTAATTGAATTAGGTATTCATCCTTCCATAATTATTTCTGGTTATAAGAAAGCAACCGAGAAAGCAAGAGAAATTTTAGATAAGATTTCAATGGACATAGACATAGACGATAGGAAGTCCTTAGCTAAAGTTGCTACAACTGCCTTAAATAGTAAGGTTGTTGCTTCAGAGAAGGATTTAATAGCTAAAATCAGTGTAGATGCAGTTTTACAGATTACTGAAGATCGCAACGGAAAGAAGATTGCCGATCTTGATTGGATTAAAGTCGTCCAAAAAACTGGAAAAGCATTGAAAGATACTGAGTTAATTAATGGAGTTTTACTTGATAAAGAGGTAGTTCATCCAGGTATGCCAAAATCAATCACTGGTGCAAAGATTGCTCTAATTGATGATAACATTGAAATCCAAAAAACAGAGTTCAGTGCTGAAATCAAGATTGAAGAAACAAGCCAGATGCAAGCATTTCTAGATCGTGAAGAACAAATGATCGAAGAAATGGTAGAGACAATTACCAAATCCGGTGCTAATGTTCTCGTTTGTCAAAAAGGTATAGATGACCTTGCTCAACACTTCTTAGCAAAGAAAGGTGTTTTAGCAATCAGACGAGTAAAGAAAAGCGACATGGAGAAAATGGCTCGAGCAACAGATGGCAAAATTGTATCAACACTTCATGATTTGAAGAAAAGCGATCTTGGTGCTGCTGGAAAAGTTGAACAAATAAAAATCGGTGACGATGATAATGTTCTTGTTTCAGAAGCAAAGAATCCTCGTTCTGTAACTATCTTAATTCGTGGTGGTAGTAAATACATCACAGATGAAGCAGAAAGAGCTCTTACAGATTCTCTTAGCGTAGTTAGAAACGTTGTTGAGGATGGAAAAGTCATTGCTGGCGGTGGAGCTTCTGAAGTAGAAATTGCTTTGGCTCTACGAAGTCTTGCTGAAAGCATAGGTGGACGTGAGCAATTAGCAATTGAACGATTTGCAAATTCACTCGAGATTATTCCAAAAACTCTAGCAGAGAATGCTGGTCTTGATGCGATTGATATCGTAACTGAGATTAGAGCTAAACACACTGGAGCCGACGGTTATAAATTCGGTCTTGACCTTTTCAAAGCAAAAGTAAGTGATATGGAAAAGGCTGGAATCCTAGAACCACTAAGAGTCAAATCACAAGCAATCAGATCTGCTTCTGAAGCCTCTGAATTAATCTTGCGAATTGATGATGTAATCGCTGCTAAAGCCAGACCTGGCGGTATGCCCGGTGGAATGCCTCCTGGAATGCCTCCAATGTAAAAATAATTCATTTTTTGAGACCTTCTGGTCTCTTTTCTTTGTTTTTTATTTTCAAAATCAGCTAGTTCTAGTCGTAAATAAAAGGAAAATAAAAGCATTAAATTGAACTAATTGCTTCTAGTTCTTTTCTTAGATCATTAATGTCTGTGTCAGTTAAATCCACTGCATCAGCTTCGCTAAAATCGCTTGGAGATACTGTGACTGCTTTTGATTTTATTTCTCGTTCTCTTTGCTGTAATAGTCTCTTTTCTCGGGTTTGAAGATCTGATTTGATAATTTCAAAGAATCCTTGGAACTGTGTCATGTCATTTGGAGGGATAATCCAAAAAGCATTGATTTTGAAACTAAATGATTCCATACCTAGACCAAATACACTTGAACGTAATTTGATTAAGTTACTAAATTCTCCTACATAAGTTACTATGCAGATTTGACCATCAGTTGTTACGGGTAGCCAATCAATAGAATTGCGATTTCGAACTAAAGAAACAATTCGACGAAGTTTCTTTTCTTTTTCACCCGCACAATTTTGAAAAACCCATAAAGCACAGATATTATCTCCCTTTGTGGGTGTGTCTTTTCTACTATCTGTAGGAATTTTAATCTCATCAATAGAAATTACGCCTTTATCGGTTTTCATTGTTGGAGGACACATTTGAATCATGAAAAAAATATCTGTTATAGTATTTTACGTTTTCTCATGTAACAAATTTTAGGAATTTTTTAAGAAAAAAAGAAGAACGGATATTTTTTAACTAAAAATCGAAATAGAATAACTGGGAGTAACGTATGACTTCAAAGAATATTATCCCTGGCGCGGAACCTTTTTTTTACAAAAGAGGGAAAGTCGGATGTTTACTTTGCCACGGGTATACAGGTACACCAGACGAAGTCCATAATATAGGGAAATACTTAGCTGAGAAAGGGATAACTACGATTGCCCCACTATTACCAGGGCATGGAACAACAGTAAAAGACCTAATAGGAAAAACAACAGACGATTGGTACAATGAATATTGTTATGCTTTCAATTGGTTGAAAGAATATTGTGATGAGTTTTTTGTGTTGGGACACTCACTTGGAGGAGCTCTAACAATACGATTTGCCATTGAAAATCATGTGAATGGAATAATAACTCTAGCAACTCCAACAAAACTCCAGTTTATTCAAGGCACTATGTTAGCAATTGCAGCACCAATTTTCAAGAATGTAGTTTATAAGAAAAACAAAAACGAAAAACAGGATCAGATAAAATATTCTATTCTTTGTTATGATGGGTATCCTATTGGACCTGCTAATACACTGCGAAAGCTTTTGAAAAATAACAAGTCGAAACTAGCATCAATTAATGATCCTATTCTCATTCTCCAGGGATCATTAGATGATAAATGGTTAAGGAAATCAGCAAAGATAATTTATGATAGAGTTTCCTCTGAAGATAAAGAACTAGTATTTCTGGAAAAATCCTCGCATAGTTTAACGCATGAATCTGAGATGGAAAAGATTAATGAACTAATCTATGAATTTATTCGCAAGAGATCAATACTAAAGTGATTTTTTTTAGTTTTTAAGGAGTTAATTTTGTTGGATAAAACAAAGTATGATTGGAGTAAGCTTCAAGGAGTAGACGATATAACCGTTGGAAGATATTTTGAACACGATGATGATGCTAAGAAGCAGTTTCAGAAATGGCTTTCTTTCCTACAGAAACCTGACAGTAAAGTTCTCGAGATAGGATCCGGAAGTGGGTTTTTCACCAATATTCTTCTCAATCTATTTGACAACATTAAACTTACCTGTTTAGAACCAGATGAAACGTTTGTAGAAACTTTGAAGAATCGATTTAAGGAACACATCTCTATTGTAAATGAGCCAATTGAAACTACTACTATCCCGTCAAATTCTTTTGATTATTCGATTTCTCATATTGTTATTCATAATTTATTGGATCCAGTAGTCGCTTTACAACAAATGTCTCGAGTAGTTAAAAGCAATGGAAAAATCATAACCATTGATCCTTTACCTGCAAGTAGACATTATTATCCATCTGAAGAAATAACAAAGGCATTTGATTTCTTAGAAAAAGCTGTAAGATACAAATGCATGGAGAGAATGAAAGACAAAGAAGATATGATACCAAGAAATCCTTGGACTTATTTCTATCCGAAATTCTTTGAAGAAGTTGGCTTAAAAAATATCACTTGTTATGGGTGGACCTCAGTATTCACGATTTCGGATACACGGTATGACTTTTCTGAAAAGAAGAAATGGTTCAAACTTAGATATGATTTAGCTAAAAAGCAACAAGCAAAAGTGAGAGATATCTTGCTACGAAATAACGAAAATGAGAAAGAAATCGATGAAGCCTATGGTGTTGTTTTCGACTATTATAATAAATTAGTAACTATAACTGAAAAAGAACTAAAACAAACTCATGAACAGGAAATCGTTCATCGAATAATAACAATAGGTGAAAAACCGTAATTCTGCAATTGAACCATAAATTCCTTTAATTTGTCTCTTCATCCAAGAAACATTTAAATAACTCAAGTCAGACCTCTAACTGATTGAATATGTGGATTCTCGATGTTGTATCAGGAGTAGGAAAAACGAGTTCGATTCAAGTGGCAATTCTTATGGAGTTCGCGAAATCAAAAGATACTCCAAAGAAAGTGACAGAAATAATGGCTGTTTTAAAGGAATCGTTTGAAGGATTATGGGAACCAAAGAAAGGAACAATTTATCCATCCGTACACAATTTGCATGTTAGGGGATATTTGAAATTGCATGCAGTTAAACCATATGGTTATTCCATTTCAGAGAAAGGTTTAGAAGCCATAGATAAAATAATCTCAAATATTAATCTTCAAATGGAAGCCTATATGCAATACTACTCATTTCTACTTAACAATTATAGTCAAATTGATCAGAAGAAAGCAAAAGAGACATCCACAAATATCACAAAATCAATTAGTGAATATATCAAACAAATGAACTCACTAAATGGTAAATAATTGGGTAATTATCCGGTTTAATGAATGAAAAAAATTAAAACTAACCATGACAGCATTATCATATGGTAAAGATTACGAATTTTTATGGAACCTCTTGGTGCTCTGATTGTAAGCGATCAAAAACATTTCTTGGTGGACACCGAATTCCGTATAATTGGATAGATATAGATGAGAATGAGGAAGCAGCATTAATTGTTGAGAAAATTAATGATGGAAAACGACGGGTGCCAACCATTGAATTCGATGATGGTACGTATCTTGTGGTTCCAACGAATGCGGAGTTGGCGCAAAAATTAGGCTTATTAACAACACCTAAACACAAGTATCACGACATTTTGATCATAGGTGGAGGTCCCGCAGGTTTAACTTGTGCTCTTTATACTTCTCGTGAAGGTTATGATACTGCACTTGCTGAAAAAAGTGCCTTGGGAGGACAGATTGGAGTAACAGAGAGACTAGATAATTTTCCTGGATTTCCTGATGGAATTTCAGGAAATGAATTAGCTGATAGAATTACAGAACAAGTTGAAAAATTTGGTGTGGAATTCATTAAAGCAACAGAAATTGCAAGCATAGATGATATGGGACATTGCTTAGTAGCTACAACAACAGCAGGAGATGAAATAGATGCGAAAGCAATGGTTATTGCTACAGGGAGTGAATATAAAATGCTTGAAGTTCCAGGAGAGAGAAAATTACTTGGATACAAAATCCACTTCTGTAGCACTTGTGATGGTCCATTTTACAAAGGAAAAGAAGTCATGGTTATCGGAGGAGGAAATTCTGCTTTCGAGGAATCAGTATTTTTGGCTCGATTTGCATCCAAGGTTACAATCGTGGGAAGATCAGATGAATGGAAAGCATCAGCCGTTCTAAAACAGAAAATATCTGAAATACCAAATGTGGAATTAGTAAAAAACAAAGTTGTTAAAGAATTCATCGTAGGTCCAAAGAAAACTTTGAAGGGAGTAAAATTCTATGATAAAGAAACAAAGAAAGATATCATACTATATCCGGATGGTGTTTTTATCTTCATTGGAATAAAGCCAAATGCAGTATTTGTTAAGGATTTTGTAGACTGTGATGAAGGTGGATTCATAGTAACAAAAACAAACATGATGACAAGTACTCCTGGACTATTTGCGGCTGGTGATTGCCGAGCAGGCTCTACAAAACAAGCGGCAGCTGCAGCAGGCGAAGGAGCAGCAGTAGCTTTAATGGTAAGAGACTTTCTGAAAAAGAAATAATTAAAACATCAAAAGATGGAGCCGCTGGGGGGATTTGTTCGAGTAGAAATCGCAACTTCTACTTATTGAACCCCCGATTTTTCAGATTACGAGTCTGACGCCTTTTACCCAGCTTGGCCACAGCGACTACTATTCACTGAGAATTATCTTATTACAACTCTTAATATTTCTTATTATCCCATAAAAAATAACAATTTTCCCTAAAAAACTGTCGAGTAAATATAAATCTAGGTATCATCTTCATCCCCAAAGCTTTTAAGTACTACTTTAACAAAGAAACGTATTACCGATTACATTATCGTTTCCTAATGTAGAACTAAAAAGGGTGTAATGTGTAACCATGAATTTAATTTCAGTAAAAATTCCGGAAACATTTCTTGAAGGATTAGATGATTTAGTTAGATTAGGTGTCTATCCAAGTAGGTCTGAAGCAATTCGTGTAGCGATAAGAGATCTTTTACGAAAAGAGTTGTGGGATAGCAAGAAACGAGGATAATTACTCTTTTTCCTTTCTTTCCAAAAACCATAATAAGAATAGTTGCTGTTTTGTTAATCAATACTGAGGGATTGCTCATATGGTAGTGTACTCAACAGAAATTGATCTAGATACTGAAGGAGAAATTCAAATTTTTGATATCACTTTGAATATTCGAAATGCTATCAAAGAATCTGGTATAAAACAAGGTTTAGTAAATGTCTTTGTGCCTGGAGCAACAGGAGCAATAACAACTATGGAATATGAACCAAGACTAGTTCAGGATACAATTAATCTATTGAATAAGCTTGTCCCGAAAGGAATCGGTTATCAGCATGATTTTCAAGATGATAATGCCCATAGTCACTTGCGAGCAAGTTTATTGTCTCCTGAGATAACAATTCCTGTCATTGATGGGGCTCCAGTACTTGGAACTTGGCAGCAAGTTGTTTTTCTAGAGCTTGATACAAGAGGTCGTGCAAGAAAAATCATTGTGACTGTTATGGGAGACAAGAAAATAAGCTAGCGTTTTTGTAGTTCAAACAATTATGTCTATGTGAGGTTGACTAGTGTCGTTTAAACAATTCATTGTTATTCGCTGTCCACGATGTGGAAAATGGACTTATGCGAGAAGCAGACAAAAAACTCGCTTTTGTAGTAGATGCGAGAAACGATTCAAAATCAACCCTGTGCAAGTAATTTATGCTGAAGATCACAAGTACGCACAAACCCTCGTGAAGCTGAAAAATGAAGAGGAGATGCATAAATAGTTTTATTAAGAAAGTTTTTTCCTTGTTTTTAGTTAAATAGTATCCACAAACAAACGGAAAAATATTTTAAAGACAAATTTTCTACATGCAGTAGTTCTGAAGAAAATCAAAGCAGATTAAACGCGGTGTAAAATTTGAAACCAAGGTCATGGATGATCCTAATACTTGCCATAGGAGCGATATCCCTAGTTGTAGGAATTACGCTCGTTTTAAACATTGAAAATTATCCCAATTTTGCAGAACTTTTCAATATGGACCCAACAAAAGTTGATGCATTTAGAGATTTCATTTGGCAATATGTAACAGGTATTCCTATACCAAACCCAATAACTTAGTAAACAACTGACGTCGGTGAAAGACAAAATGGGAACAAGTTCTAAAGATTCAAGAGCAAAAACATTCGGGTTAAGAATACTGGAAGGTATGAATGCTCGAAAGGTACGTCTACTAAGATGGTTAGTACAAATAATTTCATTTCTAGTAATAAATGGTGGTTTAATTGGCCTTGGTTGGACATATATTCCATTACCAATTAATCAGCCAAGTGGTGCCCCATTCACAACAATAATTGGAGCATTCGATGTATTCCAAGACGGAATTGCTTCAGGGTTCTTTCCGTTTATAATATTCGGAGTATGTCTGATTATAGGTGCATTATTCGGAAGAACATTATGTGGTTGGATTTGTCCCTTTGGTTTCTTCCAGGATTTAATGCGACTAGTTCCAGTTAAGAAATTGAAAATCTCAAAACCCTTGAATAAGGGATTAAGAGATATTCGAGCAGTTATCTTTTGGGCTATCGTTATTGTTGCCGGTTTCGTAGGATACAAAGAATTAATTGGTCAAAGTATTGTGGATAGTTTTAATGCTTTTTCAAATCAACCTTGGACTCCATTTAATCCAGCAGCAACACTATTTGTGATGTTCTTCTACATGATCTTCTGGGAACAATATCCAGGTGGAGATGCAGAATTCGCAGCGAGTGATTGGAATTTCATGTTTTATTTCAGAATTGTAATATTAGTTGCAATAATTGGTTTAAGTGTCTTTATCCCAAGATTTTATTGCCGATACATTTGCCCAATTGGTTATGCCATGGGTTTCCCAGCAAAATACAGTTTAGTTGGAATTGCAAGAAATCCCGCACGCTGTACACATTGTGCAAGCTGTGAAGATATGTGTGAAAAATCTGCTATGCAAGTCCCAATATTAGATTACTCGTTTGAACGAGTCAGAGATGCGAATTGTAATAACTGCGGGTCTTGTCTAGATGCATGTCCTCATGGAGCTATTTACTTCAAATTCAAAGGTTAAGGCACTGAATTGATAGATTCCCTTTTTAGGGAATTTTCTCTCTCTTTTTCAAAAATCATTTTAGATAAGATTTGTTATTTGTACTTTGAGAAATATGTCTAATGCTCTTACACAAGCTGTAGAAATAGCTAATAGTCTTAAGAAAAATGATGGAATAAGTGCTTATGTCTTAACAGGTGCAGGCACATCAAGAGCTTCAAATATTCCTACATTTCGCGGTGAAGATGGTCTCTGGGAAAAATATGATTTTGAAGAGGTTGCTACACTAAATGCTTGGCTCAAGAATCCTGTGAAAATTTGGACTTTTTACGCAGAAGGAATTCAACTTATTTTAGATACAAAACCAAATCTTGCCCATATTGCAATTGCTGAATTAGAAGAAAAAAACTTTTGTCAATATGTTATCACACAGAATGCTGATAGCTTACATCAAAAAGCAGGTTCTAAAAACGTGCTTGAAATCCATGGAAATCTAACAAGAGTTCGTTGCACAAAGTGCGATAAGAAAAAAGTGTTTACAGAACCTCCGAAAGAAATCCCACCGAAATGTCAGTGTGGGAGTATGTATCGTCCTGATGTTGTTTTATTTAATGAGCAATTACCTTCAAGTCTGATCAATAAATCGTTTGCTATCGCTAAAAAAGTCGACTTGGCTATTGTTGTAGGAACAAGCGCTGAAGTAGTACCAGCAGCTACACTGCCCTATATTTCAAAAGATAACGGTGCAAAACTTCTTGTGTTCAATAAGGAAAAAACAGATCATTCTCGAATTGCTGATGTTTTCATACAAGGAAAATGTGAAGAAACCCTCCCAGCTTTTGTTGAAAAACTTTAAGAGAATTAAATAAATTCATAAATTACTTTAAAAGACCAAATTTAATATCTTTCAATCGGAATATTTACATTTTAGAAGGAAAACAAAGTCTAATTGTAGTTTTGGAGTTAAGACAATGAAAATTCATCTAACAGTAACACTTGTCGGACCCTTTGCTCTAGATGATGAAGGGAACATAATCGATGCTAGGAATTTTGAATTGAAACCGCAAATTGTTTCCGATAAATTAGCAAAACTCGATGTAGGAGAATTACCAAAAGAATTAGAAGATTTGCTAAAGGATCACAAAAAAGATCAATTTATCGTTCAAAACCTAAATCTTAATAGAGTATTATCTTCGAAGGGAGTCAACGCTGTTATTGATTATGATGATCCTGTCATTGATGTTTTCCACAAAGGTTTTATCGATAATGTTCAGAATTTGGGTTTGTTTAAGTCACGAAAAGATTATATTAGATTTTTACGACAAACTATCATTCTCTTGACAAGGGAAAGAGTCAGGCAAGCTGCTGAGAAAAGAGATGGACTCATTGTTCATGCCATTGAAACAATAGATGATTTAGATAAAACAATAAACTTGTTTTCAAATCGTCTTAGAGAATTTTATGGCATGCATTTTCCGGAATTAGTTGATGCAATAGAGAATCACAACACCTTTGCAAAAGTAGTAAGTGAAACAGGGAATAAATCCAATATTAGCAAGAAATTATTGGTGGATGAATTCAGTTTACCAGAGAAAAAAGCAGAAACGCTACTTGCTTCTCGTAATACTTCGATGGGGTCACCACTCCTCGACCAAGATATCCTAATTATACAAGATCAAGCTACTGTTATTGTTGAGTTGTTTAAACGTCGACAAGCCCTTGAAAAATGGATGGAGGAAGCAATGACTGCAATAGCTCCAAATATGTGTGGGGTTGTGAATGCATTGCTCGGAGCAAGACTTATTTCATTAGCAGGTAGTTTGAGAAATTTAGCATTATGCCCTTCAAGTAAAATTCAAATTTTGGGTGCTGAAAAAGCACTTTATAGAACCATCAAAACAGGGGCACCTCCACCAAAACATGGTGTTATCTTTCAAGATTCAAGATTGAATCAAGCAAAATGGTGGCAAAGAGGGAAAATTGCTCGAGCGATTTCTGGTCGTCTGTCAATTGCTGCCCGAATGGATTTCTTTGAAGCCGAAGATAAATCTGAAACCTTAGCAAAAGAGGTAACCGAGAAGATTGCAGAGGTCCTTGCTAAATATCCGGATCCACCAGAGAGGCCGATAAGACGAGACCACAGGAAACCAAAACCATATCTGAGAAAAGGGACCCAAAATAGACCTAAATCCTCCTCATCAAGTAATAAAAAGAGATGATAAAAAATGGAAATTAAAAATTACCGATCATTCAAAGGTATCTACAATGTCTTCTTCCCAGATGGAAGTAAGAAAATCGCTACAAAAAACCTAAATCCAGGATTTAAGGTATATGATGAAGATTTAATTCCATTTAAAAGCGAAGAATATCGCTTATGGGATCCAACAAGATCAAAATTAGCAGCTGCCATCATTAAAGGCTTAAACTTTGTTCCAATAAAACCCGGAAGCAAAGTGCTTTACTTGGGAGCGGCATCAGGAACAACACCATCCCATGTTTCTGACATCATTGATTTAGAAGGCTTTGTGTATTGTGTAGAGTTTTCACCGAGATCTATTCGAGATTTAGTTTTTCTCTGTGAAAAAAGAGAAAATATGATCCCAATATTAGATGATGCTAGGTATCCAAGAAATTATGATTACCTTTTGGAAAAAGTAGATGTTGTGTATTGCGATGTTGCCCAACCTGATCAAGCGAAGATAATAGCTGATAATGCTAATGTGTTTCTAAAAGCTGATGGTTATATCTTGCTAGCAATAAAAGCGAGGAGTATTAGTTCTACAAAAAATCCTTCAGTTGTCTACAAACAGCAAATGGGTATCCTCGAAGATGAAGGATTTGAGGTTTTAGAAGCAATTGATTTGCATCCCCTAGAAAAAGACCATGCTATGATCCTTGGAAAAAAGAACTAATAGAGAATTTTCACAAACCAAAGAAATAATAAACGTGAATGTAATCAATTAGTATTAACTTCTTCTTAAAGGAAGAGTAACATTAAACAATCGGGGTATACGAACTTGAAACTACAAAGAAAATTCTTTAGAAAGCTTTTCAAAGACAAATCTGCTGTTTCACATATTCTTGCTGCAATGATGATGATGTTTCTATTTATCACTGCAATCGGCGTAGTTTTTGCTTGGTTATATCCTACCTACAATAATTTCCAAACATCAAACACTATAAACAGTGTAACATCTTATATGCTAGATATTGATCAAACCATTTTTGATTTATTCAGTGGAGGTTCGGGGTCAACAGAAGCTGTGAGAACAGATCCAAATTTTGGACGATTTGATTACGAAGCTGGTAAAAATGCAAGTTTTATTTTTGCCAATACTGCTGGAAGCTACAATGAATCATACACGTTTACAGGATTAGGTCAGTTTACGTATCTTCTTGAAAACAGAAGAGGAGTTCTTGTGGAGATTGGTGACCATAAATATCTTAAAGGTCCAAACGCTCAAACAGTTTTCTTCGTGAATGGGTCCACAGACGGATTAGCTTATCAAGGCTTAACAAATTTGACATTATTGCGACCGGATGACCAAGTAATGAAAATTGAATTAGATTATCGAGTAAAGATTTATTCTTGGTTTGATTCAGTGAGTAATGTCCTCTCAATTTCAATACAAATAATACAAATCGATATTAAAGGAGCAACCTTTGGCTACCATACTTACCAAACACTGAAAATTCTCTACAATCAATCAAGTATAGTGTATTCCGGTAGTACAAATGTGGATGATGATTTCCACATTTATGGCTCGATAGTAACAGGGTTCGTTCCATCAGAACGAGCGTACACTTTCATCAAACCTATACCTGTTGCAAATTACGATGTAAACATAGAAATTGTATGTTCGCAATTCTTGTTTTATTTGTAAAAAAACAGTAATTTTCTTATACCTTTATCATGCTAACTTTTAAATACAAGCTTCTGTTGCCCAACCTATAATTATAGTGAACAAGCTGGAGATTGAAAGCTATGGTTAAAATTCCTGCAAAAATGCGCACTTTCTGCCGAAAATGCAAAAAACACACTGTGATGACTGTAAGACAAGAAAAAGGCGGTCGACGTGGCAGTGGTCTTGTTAAAGGTACTAGAAGGGCAAATAGACACAAGAAAGGCTCAGGAAACAAAGGTAGATATTCCAAGAAAGCAGCTTCTCAGCTTAAGATGGCTTCTAAAACTTCAATTAAAGTAGATCTAAGATTAACTTGCGATGAATGCAAGTCAACTTGGGTACGAACTTATCCAAGAGCAAGATCTGTTGAAATTGTTAAGGTAGAATAATCTTCTCCCTTTTCTTTGGATTCATTTTCTCTTTAGATTATCAAATTATTTTGAGTATTTAATTATGAAAGTTAGTCATTTTATTAGAGCAGTGTATAGTGTATACATAAAATAACTAATCGTGTGTTCAAAATGAGTGGAAAAGATTCAAAAACAATTACAAAAATAATAAAAGATTATGATTTGAAAGATGGAGTTCTCATCCAATGTTTCCCAGGACAGGGACTCGTTGGTCGTATTGCAGGCATGCAATTAATTGAGTACTTTAATGCAGAAAAAGCAGCCAAAATATATTCTTGTTATTTTCCACATTTAGTGATTTTTAATGGTGAATTAGGGAAACTAGTTCATGGTGAAGTCTGGGCTATTGAGAAAAACACCCCTCCAATTATTATTCTGACCGGGGAAAGCCAACCACAAGAAGGACCTGATGGGATGTTTGAGGTAATTAATAGTATTCTAGATCTCGCGGAAAAATGGGGCATAAAAACCATTGTTGCTATCGGAGGATTTAGACCAGCAGATCTAGAAAAAACTCCAGAAGTCACAGGTTTTGCTTATACCGAAGAAGATGCAAAAACTCTCAAAGATCATGATATCAAATTATTTACAGAAGGAAGGGTTAGTGGAGCAGTAGGTGTACTCACAGCTCTTGCAGCAGAAAGAGGGTTGAAATCTTATGGTTTGATGGGAAAGGTTAGACCACAAGAAGGACCTGCAGCAGCTTTTGGTGTGGATCCAGTTGCATCGAAAAACGTTCTTCGAGCACTTGCTAAATTATTTGGATTCGAAATGGATCTCTCAAAGATGGATCAAATGATAAATGAGATTCAACAAACAGAAGCAAATGCGATGAAAGTCATCGACGAATTAAATGAAACAAGAACATCTAGATCTGATAGAAGAAACTATTATATTTAAAAGAGAAAGGAAATTTGAGAAAGAAATTCTCAGAATTTCTTCATTTTATTTTTCTTAGAACTTACTTTTCAATTTCAGCTAGAATGTTGTCGACAATTTTATCGAAAACTTTCTGGGTATCATTTTTTGAGGAAACAATGGGTTTTCCCGCATCAGAAAGTGGAACTATCTGTGGATCAATAGGTATGGCTCCCAAGAATGGAATATTTAATTCTTTAGCAGCATTTTTCCCACCATCTTTACTGAAAATGTTGATCTCCTCGTCACAATGAGGACACTTGAATCCACTCATATTTTCAACAATACCAATAACCTTCATGCCAACTTTCTTTACGAAGCTAATGGACTTCTTAACATCAAGTAAAGCAACTTCTTGAGGAGTTGTAACAATAATAACTCCATCCGCTCTAGGAATCATTTGTGCGACACTTAAAGGTTCATCACTAGTTCCGGGTGGAAGATCAATAACCAAATAATCCAAGTAATCCCATTTTACGTCACCAAGAAACTGATTAATTGCTCCCATCTTTAATGGCCCTCTCCAAATAACCGCATCAGTTTTGTTTTCTAAAAGAAATTCCATAGAGATAACTTTGACACCATCTGCTGATTCAATAGGAATAATCTTCTTCTGATCTTCATCAAAAGCAGGTCTCTCATCTTCTAAACCAACCATTTTAGGAACATTTGGGCCTGTGATGTCAGCATCTAATATACCAACAGAAAATCCTCTCTTAGCTAATGAAGTAGCTAAATTTATAGCTACTGTTGTTTTTCCTACTCCGCCTTTCCCACTAGCAACCACTAAGACATGCTTAATATCTTTCAAAGCAGCCATAATTTTTGCTTTCATTGGATCGATTGCAGGCATGCTTGGAGCTTGAACTTTTTTCTCTGCCATGTTTTTACCTTCAAAATTATTACTCGTAGAAAAGATTCGTAGTTTTTCTTTTAAAATTGACCCTTTATTTGAGAAAGAAGAAAAGAAGAATAGACTGAGTTTCTAAAGTAGAAACAGTCTATCGCAATTGAAAATTAACACCAAGTGATAACTTTCTCATATTTATCCATGATAATGGCAATAGATTCATCATAATTTACTTGCTTGATTTTGGGATTAATCTTATCACCGATAATTCCACGAGCCTCTAAATCCTCTTTGAGAGCGTAGATTTTGATTCCCATACCAGTTGCATCAGCAATAACGTTTTCAGCTCCTTTCCAACAAGCGAGAGTGCTATCTTGAATCAAGAGAATACCAACCTCGTTACCTTTCTCTTTTTGAGCTGCGGTTATATCTAGTAGGGTTCCTTGAGATGCACAAGTGTAAATGCTTTTTGAAGTGATATAAAGTAATTTTGTCATTTTTTACGGTCTCCTATAGTGCAATTGTTGCATCAACTTGAGTAATTAACTCACTGAGATCATCAATGGTTATGACCTTCACTTCCAATTTTGGATCGAGATCTTCTGGTTTAATCCCTCTTTGTTTAAGAGAGGATTCAATGGCATAAATTGGAATATCATAACGATGCATGGCTTCGAGTGCTCCCATAACAGAGTGAAGACCGATGCCATCCGGGTTTTGATCTTTAATGAGATTAAAAACACCATCATCAATGAAAACAGCTTCATTTTCGACATCCAACACTAGTAATCCTTGAGCAATTCTAACGCCTTCAAGACTATTGATGTGACCATAAGGACCTTTTCTGAAAATAATTAATACTTTTTCCAAACGTTTCTCCTCCTAGGATGTGAAAATAAGTATTCTATCAGAGTCTTTGACGAACTCACTTAGAGCTCCGAGACCATCAAAACCAGCACCTTCAATCAGCAGGTTTTCGTCATGTGTTCCTCGGTATTCAGCACATATCGGACAAGATGCAACTGTAATACCTTCGTCAGTTAATTCCTTGAACAATTCTGCAATATTCCTATCTCGCTCATCAGATGGCTTAATGGTTTTTACAGCATTGTAAACACCATCAGTATAGAGATAAATACCTGTGACTTCATGACCAGCTTTGACCGCAGCCTTAGCCAGCTTAATCACAGTATCTGAATTCTGAAATGTGTATGGGGAAGTCATTAGTAAAAATGCAATTTTACCCATAAGTTTCACCGTATTTTTCCTATCAAATGGAAAACTAGTTACTGTATAAGTGAAACGGTTTAAAAAATAAACTGAAAAAATGCCTTAGAAAATAAGTGCTCAGCTTTATAATATCCCTAGTTAAAGTGGTAATCAGCCTAAAGCTAAAGTAAACCTATAGGTTTTTGATTAAAAATGGCAGACGTAAAAAAAATGGCTATAGTAGTGCACTCAGGTACACTCGACAAAGCCTATCCACCATTAATGTTAGCAGCTGCGGCTGGGGCTAGCGATTTTGAGGTTGACATATTCTTTACTTTTTGGGGACTCAATCTTCTCAAGAAGAAAGGCCTCAAAAAAGCAAAGCTTAGTGGCTCATGGTATCTAATGACCCCTATGATGCGACTAATGATTAAGCGAACCGGTATGGCCTCATTACCAGATCTTTTAGAAGCAGTTATGGAAACAGGCAAAGTAAGACTTTGGGCTTGTACTGCAACCATGGACATTATGATGGTTAAAAAGAAACAACTAATTGATGGATTAGCAGGTTACATGGGCGCAGCAGGCTTTTTAGATATTGCTGCAGACAGTGACATACAATTATTCATTTAGGTGATATTAAATGACTGACATGCCAACTGCGGATAAAACAATTGATTGTCGTGAGATGCAATGCCCCATGCCAATTCTAAAAGCTAAGAAAGAGATACTAAAAATCAAAATAGGGGAAACATTAGAAGTCCTTTCTAATGATTCTGGTTCTAAAGAAGATTTTCCACGGTGGGCTAAACGAACTGGCAACGAATTTATTGGCGTCTTTGAAGACGAGGATACACATTACTTTATAAAAAGACTAGTATAACCTACTTCTCTTTTCCAATTTTTTTCACAATACTTTGACGATGAGCTGATATACCATAAAAACGGTAAACTTTAAAAGCGAAAGAAGAAACGAAAGAATACGCAGAAACTCATCACCGGAAGTTAAGCCTTCAAACGTAGTGGTAATTACTGATCTGAGCGATCGTTCGGGAACATCATTAAGCTGCGTTGCGACGCGGTCAAAGCTGGAGGGTAACACCCGGACTCGTCCGATCCCGGAAATGGTGGGTTTCGTGCCTTTTGATCACTCTTTTTAATTGTTAGAATTCTTCTTCTACATCGAACGCTATTTTTCCAGCTTCTTTTGTGAGAAAACTAAAATCAATTTTGTGTTTCCCAGGATCTATATTGCCTTCTATCCTGAAAGTAAAAGTATCACCTTTTGTTAACTTGAAGGGATTTTCCTTTGTAACTTCCGCTAAATTAACAACGACATCATCATTGATTAGAACTTTTATTTTATCAATATCAAAATCTTGCTCATTTATCTTTATAGGGTCCAATCCAACAATAGTTGCAGGATAAATTTCATTCTGCAATATGAAAGTAATTTCATTTTCGTCTTGCTTCAAACTGCCTTTTTTGTAGAGTTTCCTCAACATAACTTTAGGTATCATAAGAAGTATACTCCTGTCATTCTATACAAATCCCTCAGAGGTTTTTATATCTTACTAAATTAAGGAAATACTGATTTTAGGAATTCAAAAATATGTTTCCTTGATATCTTTGATTCTCCTCTTACTCGAGGATTAAAGACATACCCTACTCTCCCAACTTTTGTCTCTTTTTTGCGAGAGTGCTTCAATAATTCAAACATTACTTTGTATCCTTTTGGACGGAAACCTTTCGGATGTTTTTCAATCACCATTTTTGAATATTCAGTCTCTCCTCCAAAGAATCCACTCATAACATCTCCACACTTCGCGGATCGATGAATCCAAAGCGAGAATTTCCCTATTACACTTGCTCCCCAAGAAATTACTCGTCTCATGAAAGGCCAATCTGGAATTTCGTCACGTTCACCTACAATGAAATGAAATCCTTCCCGGAGTTTAATAGCTATTTCTCCAACCTTTTCCGGTGGGTGTTGAAAATCACAATCCATAACAATATAATACTTGGTTTCAGTCATTTTGATAGCGTCAAGTACACTAATAGTTAATCCATGGATTTCCTCTTGTTCTCTGTCAAGCAATAGAAAATCAGGATTTGTTTCTTTGAATTCTCGAACTTGCTCTCTTGTTCCATCTTTTGATCCATCATCAGCAACGATGAGTTTTATACCATTATAGTTCTCATTCATGTGTTCCATTAAAGGACCAATATTTTCATTTTCATTAAAGGTGGGTGTAATCAATGTAATATCGCTGAAATCCATATCAGGTGGAACTACTATGGGTTCCTCTGGCACTTTTTCTACTACATCAAAGGTCCATACTTCATTCCACATATAATTCCAGAATACTGTAATGATGAATGCAATCGCACTTGCAGGTACAGTTGCCCATCTATCTGATGGAATTGCCATTAAGAATAGCGTTTTGAAACCTGTAGTCAATACGTATTTTAGTATAGCTCCTGATGCACCAACTATAGCATATTTAAGGAACTGTGTAACAACTTTTTCTGCTTTGGCTTCTCCGAAAGTCCAAACTTTATTGAGGATATAATTAGACAAGGTTGCTGCTGCAATACCAACAGCAATTGCCATTAAATCAATATATGTAAAACTAAAAATTCCCCATAAATTATGGGGTGCTTCTATAACAGAAGAATTAAACTTATACAAAATGAATTCTGCAAGATTAAGAAACGCTAGATTTATTCCCAATCCTATTAATGAAACAATTGAAAATTTTAATAGTCGACGTCTAAAACCAATACCTAATCGTTTGAAGCGATCCTTAATATTGGTTTTTGGAGTTTCTTCCTTAGTTTCCTTCTCATCTTTAAGCGCTGCTTGCTCATCCTGCATCTTATAATTTCTCCTGGATGCCTAAAAATCCAACAAGCTATTAGGTAATAAGGTATTATAAAATTCATTATTAAAACTATTCAATATAATCAATACATGCATCGTAAGAAAAGATCATCTTCTCTATATCACTAATCTCTTGCGTAAAAATTTTTATTTTGAAACAACTTATCATGATATGATGAATTAAATGTCTGATTCAGCAGTTATACTGACAAACTTAACAAAGGAATTTAGGGAATTACGAGCTGTTGACACCTTAAATCTGGAAATAGCTGAAGGCGAGATTTTTGCTTTAGTGGGTCCAAATGGAGCTGGAAAAACAACTACAATCAAGATGATTTTAGGTATTTTTGCACCAACGATGGGTGAAATTCAGGTTTTGGGATGGAGTATTCCTAAAGAGAGAAATAAGATAAAACGGGACATCGGCTATTTGGCTCAACAAAGAGCTTTATACGAATCTCTAACTACTCGAGAGAATATCGAATTCTTTGCAGGTATAAAAGGCATGCTAAAAGATGATATCAAAGAAAAAACTGACGAATTAATTCAAGTCTTAGATCTCGTAGAATATGAAAAAGTTCGAGCAGTTAATCTCTCTGGAGGTACACAGCAAAGGTGTGCTTTGGCATGTGCTTGTGTCAATAATCCAAGATTATTGCTTCTAGATGAAGCAACTGTAGGTTTAGATCCTATTTTACGGAAAGAAGTATGGAAATATCTGCGTGATTTCAATAAAAAAGTGAAAGGTGCAATAATAATTACTACTCATTTTCTTGATGAAGCGGATTATGCTGACAGAGTAGGATTCATGCGAGGAGCTAAAATGATTGCATTAGATGCTCCTGCTGTTCTCAAGAAGCAAACCTCTTCTATTACAATGGAAGAAGTGTTTCTGAAACTAGCTGCCGAGGAGACCTAAGAATGCGAATGACTTGGTTAGTTGCAAAAAGAGTCTCGAAATTCATTCTCAGAGATCCGCGGTTAATAGCATTAATGTTAATCGTCCCTATAGTAATGTCATTAGTAATTGGTTATGGGTTCAGTGGAGAGATAAAGAATATTGATGTCTTAGCAATTAATCTTGATGAATCTACAATAGAAGTCACAACACCTTTAGGAAACAAAACAATTTCAGTTAGCAATACAATGATTGATTATCTTGATGAATCAGATGAAGTTGATATTACTCCAATTGAGGAAACTACAATTTTAGATTGGAATGCTTCAAAACAAAGTGTGTTAGATGGTGAATTCTATGGTGCAATAATGTTCCCAGTTAATTTTACAGTAGATTTATTTTCGATTCTAGAATCAAGCAGTGGAATAGAAATTACTATTGATGCATTTATTGATAATTCTAATCCACAAATTGGCGGAGCAATACTTAAAATTCTTAGTGAATCCCTAGAAAATATTATGGGAGGTAGTATTGGACTTTCAATTAATGCAGAATTTGCTTTTGATGAAGGTTTAACTCAACTGCAATATATGATGCCATCAATACTTCCTTTTGCGGTTTTCTTTATGTCGTTTATATTATCAATTATCTCATTAATAAGTGAACGAAAAGCAGGAACATTGGACCTTTTACTACTCTCGCCCTATAGAAAAGTCAACATAATGTTGGGTTACTTAATTCCGTTATCAGTTGTATCTGTTATCCAAGCATCAATCCTTCTAATCTTGACGATTTTTGCATTTAATGTTCCAGTAATAGGTGGAGCTGGAGCTTATTTCGCAATCTACTTCATGTTACTGCTTATGGGAATGTGTGGAATGGTTTTGGGATTCCTCCTCTCAACATTTGCAAAAACGGAATTACAAGCAATTCAGTTTATTCCAATGGTAACATTTACAATGTTATTACTATCGGGTATTCTAGTTCCCCTAGAAACACTACCAAATTGGTTGCTTCCAATATCCTACATCTTACCTCTAACACATGGAGCAGAATATTTGAGAACGGTAATGATAGAAGGTACAGGATTTCTGTGGCATTGGCAAATCGCTCCAGTCATAGGTTTCATAGTTCTACTGCTCCTATTGTCATCTCTGACATTAAGAGAAAGTAAATAATAATAAAAAACTGGGAATTTCCTCAGTTTCCATTTTTCTACATATGGAGTTAAGACGGAAAAAAGAAGTAAATGAGGTTGTATAAGTCAACCTCTAATTCTAATCTTTAACAAGGCCAGCAATTGATCTTTCTTTATTGGATGATTTTCTTGCGTCTTTGAGTTCTCCCTGTAGATCTTTTGGCATTCTGGTTGGCAAACTGAATCCTGTTTCTTCATCTTGGGCATATGCGAAAACAAAGGTTAAGTATGCGGTCTTCATCGGTCTAAAGATGAAGAATGTAGGAATAAATGCAAAGATTACTGCTGAGAGAATACAAAGTGGATAAGCAATTTCCGGAGCAAGGGCAATACTTGGAGTTAAATGAAGTACCATGCCTGCTATTGCACCTAGTACACCGTAAAGAAAGAATGCAATGAATTGTAGGATTCCAAAGGCTCGACTAACACCTGTTTCTCTAATTAAGACATCCATGTAGTATCTCTTAAGTAAATTGAAGCTGCGTTTAACGCCATCCTTGAAACCATGACCTTCTATTACTATAGCTGGTAATGTGAAATAAGTCAAGTATTTGAAAATTATACCCATCAATGAAGCCAATATTCTTGCAAGAACTGCTAGAACCATACCTGCAACATTTCCTTTTTGCTGTGATCGGGAAGCAGCATTTCTTAGCATACTTTGAATCCATTGTACTAATGCAGTAACAATTCCAAAGGTAAGTATTGGTCCTGCTTTTCCAAGAACATTTTTCAAGCAGAATTTCATATCAGGATCTCTTTTTCGGTACCATTCGTAAGCATATGTTGTATTAATCGCTTCAGAAGCATAAAAGATTCCGTAATAAATAATCATCTGAATTAAAGAGGTAACAGTTCCCAAAACATATCCAAGCCAAGGGAGAGCCATTCCTTCAGTAAGTATTATGAAATAGCCATAAATCGATGCAATAGTTAGAAAATTTAGTACTGAAATAAATGTAACAAATAATGGAGATAATATCATTCCTTTCTCTGCCAGCACAACTTTGCCAGTGAATTTCAGGAATTCGCCTGCTCTTCTTATTTTGTTAAAGCTGAAAATCATTACGAATAACATTAAAGCTGCAGGTATTAAACCTGGCAAAGCAAATAGAATGCCTAATCCAGGGATTAAGAACGCAACTAGTAGTCCACCAATAGCACTACCAACAATGAAGAAGATACTTCCTGCTATGACCAAAATATGACCATATTTGGCAGTTAGAACTAAAAGTAGCCAACCTACGAGAAAACCAATTACAGCTAACCCAACAAGTATAACAACAAGAACCCACCAATATTGAAGCCAAGTGCCACCGGAAATAAGAGCATTAACAAAGTCATCAAGGTATTGTACAACATCTGCTTCAAAGAGCATGAGTACAAAGAAAGTAATTCCTAATCCAAAAAAAAGGAATGTGAAAATAATGAAGGAGAAGATTGCTTTATTATTTGGAGGTTCTATCTGAATTTTTCCTTTTGTAGCCATTTTAAAAAACCTGTATTAATATTCGATTTCTATCAAGTGTTAAACAAACATAAGTATATCAATATTATGTGCTTTAATTTCAGTTAAGTAAAGGGAAATTAAGTTTACCAAATTCTAGGCAATACTTGCAAGAATCCTTTTAAAAGAGATTAGAGGTTGGGAAATAAGAAGCTAAACGAAGAATTTAATGGATAATATTCATTGAATTACTTTAGTGGTGAAAAAAATGACATTAGTTGTTCGAAACAGCCTTACAAGAAAAATGGAGGAATTCAAACCACTAGTGGATGGTAAGGTTACCATGTACACTTGTGGTCCAACTGTCTATGGTACTCCACACATAGGAAACTATAGAACATTCTTCATGGCTGATATGATGCGACGATATTTTGAATTCAAAGGTTTTGAAGTCTTCCAATTGATGAATATTACTGACATTGATGATAAAACAATCCGAGATTCCGCAGAAGAAGGTCTGACTCTCCAAGAATTTACCGAAAAGTACACTGATGTTTTCTTTGAAGGTATCGACTGGCTACATATGAAACGAGCTCATGTCTATCCAAGAGCTACAGATCATATTCAAGAGATGATAGAACTCATCAAGAAACTTGAAGAAAAAGGCTATGCGTACGAAACAGACGATGGTGTCTACTTTAAAATTGAAAAGTTCAAAGATTATGGTAAAATTGCTAATGTTGATCTTGAAACCTTACAAGTCGGTGTTCGAGCAAAAGCAGATACATATGAAAAAGGCAATGTCCAAGATTTCGCTTTATGGAAGAAAAGCACTGAAGAAGAAATCAAAAGAAAAATTTTCTTTGAAAGCCCATGGGGTAAAGGACGACCTGGTTGGCATATAGAATGTTCTGCAATGTCAATGAAATATCTTGGTGAAACATTTGATATACACTCTGGTGCCGTTGATCTTAAATTCCCACATCATACCAATGAAATTGCTCAATCAGAAGGAGCTACTGGCAAACCATTCGTAAAGTATTGGATTTATGGTGAATTCCTTAATCTTAAGGAAGAGAAAATGTCAAAATCCTTGGGTAATATTACGACACTTCACGAATTAATGGATAAATTCGATGCAGATACTATTCGATACTTTTTCCTATCTACAAGATATGGTGCAATCCTTGAATTCTCTGAAGATAAACTCGATGGAGCGAAAAATAGCGTGGAACGTCTTCGTACAACTTTTGAAAATGTGCAAAGTCACATGCGTTCCCTAACCCAAAAATCTCCGATGAGTGAGCGAGAAGAAGAATTGCTCAAAGAAGTTAAAAAAGTACGAAAAGACTTCGAAAAAGGAATGGATAAAAACTTCGATACTCCAAAAGGTTTGAAGGCTATACATGAACTCGCGAAAGCTCTCAATAAATACATTGAAGGTGAAATTAATCACGGAACACTCCAAGAAGCATTTGAGATGTACAAGTTACTATTGGATACTTTTGGTCTTTTAGTAAAAAGCTCTGAGGTATCACTTGGTGCCGATGACAAAACTCTAGATGAACTACTGAATCTCATAATTGATCTCAGAAACGAAGCCAGAAATAACAAAGACTACAAAACTAGCGATAAAATTAGGGACAAATTAGCAGAAGTACATATTGTTCTAGAAGATTCACCTAAAGGAACAATCTGGAAAATTAAGAAATAGACTTTCTGAGAAAGTCAATTACCTTTTTTTTTATTTCAACATCTTAATAAGGACATTAGATTAATTACTAAATGTAATTTTCAAAGTGAGTAAAATGTTCAGGAAATATATATCTAAAGTAATGGAGATGGAATATCCTTTTGAATTTGGGCGAAAAATGAAATGCCCTCATTGCCAAGGCGAAATTTCTTGGATAAAAGGATATATGGGAAAAGCAGATGGCCCACGCGCACCAATACTTGGTACTTCGACGCACATTTATTCTATGGTGTTTGTCTGTCCCAGGTGTGAAACTATAATAAATATCCAGCAAGTTGGAGCAGGACAAAACTTGTTTGGAATGGGTGGAGATTAAAACATCCACTTCTTTTTTTCTTTTAATTTAGTTTTATGTCACTAAATCATTCTTTTTAAAAGCATAATCTAAAGGTTAATTCGAATATAATCGAAAGACTTGAAAACTAATCATGATTGTCGATAGATTAACAATAAAAAGCAGATTGTTTGCTAAAAAGCATATAGTTATTGGAAACTGTGATTAAATATGCCAACAAAATCCACTATTACATTGAAAGTTGCTGAGGCAAGACAACGGGATATCGGAAGACAAAAAGTTCGAATTGATGGTCTTTCAATGCGACAAATTAGTGTTACAACCGGTGATGTTGTTGAAATAAAGGGGAAGAAAACAACTTCTGCAATTGCTTGGCCTGCTTATCCTGAAGACCAAAATGCTGGCTTAATACGAATGGATAAGCTTCTAAGAAATAATGCTGATGTTGGATTATCTGAGAAAGTAACAGTTTCCAAAGCAAATGCAAAAAATGCAAAAACAGTAACTTTAGCACCTTTCCAAACGCCAGTTGCTATTGATTACAGCTTCGAGAATTTTGTGAAAAGAAAATTATTGGGCTATCCATTAACCGAGGGCGATACTGTTTTAATTCCAATTTTAGGCAAATCTTTACCTTTCACAGTTACATCTACAAATCCTAAGGGAATCATTAGAATTACAGAAGATACTGAACTAAAAGTCATCGATAAACCAGTTCAAATTTCAGAAGAAGCTCTACCGCGAACTTCATACGAAGATATTGGTGGTCTTGGAGACCAAATTCGACGAATTCGTGAAATGGTCGAGCTACCGATGAGACACCCAGAACTCTTCAAGAAGCTGGGAATTGATCCACCTAAAGGAGTTCTCTTACACGGTCCACCTGGTTGTGGGAAAACACTAATTGCAAAAGCTGTAGCAAATGAAAGTGCTTCTAATTTTGTAACAATAAATGGTCCTGAAATCATGTCAAAGTTTTATGGTGAATCTGAGCAAAGACTTCGACAAATTTTCAAAGATGCTGCAGTAAAAGCTCCCACTATAGTTTTTATTGATGAGCTTGATGCAATTGCAAGTAAAAGAGCTGAGGTTACAGGAGAAGTTGAACGAAGAGTTGTTGCTCAGTTACTAGCCTTAATGGATGGTATGGTTTCCCGAGGAGAAGTAATAGTAGTTGGAGCTACTAATAGACCAGACTCTATTGATCCCGCTCTAAGAAGACCTGGTCGTTTTGATCGAGAAATCGAAATCGGTGTTCCAGATCGAGATGGTCGACGCGAAATCTTGTTAATTCACTCTCGAGGGATGCCTCTTGCAGAAGACGTTAATTTAGATTTAATGGCAGAAAAAACTCATGGTTATGTTGGTGCTGACCTACAAGCTCTTTGTCGAGAATCAGCAATGAAAGCCCTAAGAAGATTTCTCCCCGATATTGAAGAGGCTGATAAGATAATCACTCCTGAATTATTAGAAATACTAATAGTAACCCACGATGATTTCCAATCAGCCATGAAGGAAATACAACCTTCAGCTATTAGAGAAGTTTTCACAGAAATACCAAATATTCGCTGGACAGATGTAGGGGGATTAGACAATCAAGTTAGGGAGTTAAAGGAAGCTATAGAATGGCCTTTAAAATTCAAAGAATCATTTAGCAGATTGGGGATATCACCACCAAGAGGGATACTATTATTTGGTCCACCCGGTTGCGGAAAAACACTTCTCGCAAAAGCGGTAGCTACTGAAAGCGAAGTCAATTTTATTAGTATTAAAGGACCAGAAGTTATGAGCAAATGGGTTGGCGAATCTGAGAAAGCTGTTAGAGAAATTTTCAGGAAAGCAAAAATGGCTGCTCCAACTATTGTCTTCTTTGATGAAATAGATGCTCTTGCTCCAAGAAGAGGTAGTGGATTTGGTGATTCAGGAACAACAGAACGAGTCATAAGTCAGCTTTTAACAGAAATTGATGGCTTAGAAATGATTAAACAAGTTGTAATTATAGCAGCCACAAATAGACCCGATATTATAGATAGTGCACTGTTAAGACCTGGACGATTTGATCGATTTGTGCTAATTCCACCACCAGATCAAAAAGCAAGACTAAAAATCCTTCAAATCTTTACAAAAGAAATGCCCGTAGCTGAAGATGTTGATCTAAAAGAAATTGCAAAAAATATCGAAGGATTTTCAGGAGCTGATATTGAATCTTTATGTAGAGAAGCTGCAATGTTATCTCTAAGAGAAGATATGAATGCTTCAATAGTCAGATTAAAACATTTCGAAGCTGCGAATAAGAAAGTATATGCTTCAATAACTGCTGATATGATGAAATATTATGAAAAGGCAGTAGAAAGGTTCAAACGAGCCTCAGTTGAGGTTAGTGAGCTTTCACCTGTCATCTAAAATGTCCTATAATAATTATCTCACACAATCATCGAAACAAACAAACCACAATTCTTTAAAAGGTAATTGATAAAGATTGATTTGGGAATTTTGTTCCGATTTTTGAATAACTATCTTATCTTAGGAGTTTTATGTCAAAATGTCTAAAGAAAGAGCAGCAATATGGAAAACCATGCCTCTAGCAACCGCAGTTCTAATGGCCATTCAAAAACGACAAGGTGTTTTATTGGATGATGAGTTAGTTACAATCTTGTCTATGGAATTTGGTGATGTCTCAAAAACTGAGATTAATCAAATCCTCATGGAATTAGAGATAAGAGGTATTGTCCACGTTTCTTTTATTACAAAGAACAAACGAAGAATTGAATTAATTGGTGAAGACAGGGTTTACATGGCTGTAGGTGAAGATTAAAAAAAGAACTAATTGTAGCGTTCAAAAACGCTACGTAATTATTATTCTTTATGCTCCGCTTCTTTCACGTTCAATTTTCTTTCGGAGTTCTGCAATTTCATCTCCGATTTCATCTTCTTCTTCAACAGGTTCTTTATCTTTGATTTTTGTTGTGGTTGTCCCTGCATCTGGGAGCTCATCAACTTGTCCTAATGATAGTTCCATTTCCAGCTCAGCCATTTCTTGGTCTATCATATCTTCCATATCAAGATCTAATTCTGTTTCAGAGAAGGAGGTATCAGCTAAAGCATCAGAAGCAAATGCTACTTTCTCCATTGAGGATTGCATTTCAAACATAGCTCTTTCAGTGTCTGCAGGTGAGACGTTCTTCAGAGTGTCTTCAATGACTACTACTCCATCTTTGATTGCATGCGTTGTTTCTGCTACATCTTTTGCTTCAGAAATTGATTCTATCATACCTTGTAAATTGAGCATTTTGTTTTGGGTTTCATTTAATTTCTTAAGATACAATTGACGACGCATTAAGGCCTGTTTCGCACCTGCTTTATTTCCACTAGTCATCATGTTCCTTGCAATATCCTTTTGCTCATCAGCTTGTTGAGTCAATCTTCTAGACTGCAAGGTATATTTATTGATAACACGTCTAATTTTAGCAATACTTTCAGTATCTTTAGGTTTATCTTTACCAAACAACCAATTTTTTATTTTAGGCATTATTCATACATTCCAATTCTTTGTAAGCTTTATTCGAACAATCGATATAAAAAACATTTTCTTTAAGCATTAAGCTTGTTTTTTATTCTTGTTACTTCATTAATATATATACGCATTCATCTAAAAGTCTATTTTTCTAGGAATAGCTTTTCCGTGCATTATCCTGTTCTTCATCCATAATCAGAACTAATAAACTTAGAGAAGGATCATCAATTCTTGCTATTTCGAGAAATCTAATTGAACTTGCAATGGACTCCTGAATTGGCATAATTAATTCTTCCTCTTCACCACCGAACTTTTTCAAATCAATATTTAGTCGTTTTTCAAAATCCTCTGCTGTCAAAGTTTGATCCAAGAATAAGTCAAAATTCTTCTTACATTTCGCCACAAAGTTGTTATGCAATTCTTCACCAGCAATACGAAGAACAATACATGATGGTATGAGTATATTTTTTACCCACTCATTGACAATTCTCTCACGGTCATATAAGGAATCACTAATGGGTTTCGAGAAAAGATGAGGTTTCCCTGTTAACCTAGTTTTCATACCTTTAATCGATTCTTCTCCAATTTTTGCGAGTTCATCGAAACCATGTTTTTCTTTGAAACTAGCAAATGTTTTGATGAGTGATTTAATAAAAACCACGAGATTATCAGATAAATCATAATTATTGCGTAAGACAGTACTAACTTGATTTTCAGCTTCAACTGAGTCTACTTGATCTTGTGCAATAGCAAGAAAAACGCGAGCAATGATTTGTTTTACTTCCTCAATTTTCCCGGAATTTTTTATGGAAAAGAGTAATAGTGGAGTAATGGTCTGCTCTACCAATTGACTAATCCAAGTAATGATTATTTGCTGGTAAACAAGAAGAGTGATCGCATCTGTAATTGCTTCAGGTTTCTTACTAAAGACTAGTTCCTCATAGAAACTCTCTGTGAAATCATTTACTAAATCAAAAATAAATTCAGCTACTTTCAGATCCTTAAATGAAGGAATCTTTTTCAAGAAATCTTTTTCAGACAGTGATTTTCTTTTATTATTCGTTTGTATAGAATTGTAGAAGAGGTTCCAGACTTCTTCTTTTAGCAAAGCGTAATCCTTTGCAGCGATTTCAATAGTCAAAGGTTCAATTATGGGCCAAACAACTTTCTGAAAAAGTTGTGAAAAAAGTTCTTGGTTTTTCTCGAAGAACTTTTTATCTAACTGAATCTCTTTCTTTTTGGGAATAATATATCACAACCTGATTTTACAAGTCGAAGATCTTGTCATAGGTGTTTTTCTTGAAGCGTTCCTTTGCTACAACTAGATAGGACATTGCTAGCTTGTCTTCTAAAATTGTATAAGCAATACCTAATGCTGCGCTTTCTAGCTTCATAAGTATCACAGCGATAGTCTTCTCAAGAATCATCTCACTGATTTCCCAACCGATATCTTCCAACTTACTAAGGATGTCTGGTAAAACCTCATCAATAGTTCCTTGTCTAACTCCCGATCTTTGATGCTTATCAAATTTAGTGGATTTTGATCCATCAAATAAAAAGGTGTTATGACCGTATTCCAGTTTTCGCTCCAGTGTACTGAGAACCATTTTTTCTGGCAATATACTGGGTTCCGGAATTGGAAATTCGCTTTTTGTTTTAGGTTTATGATCCCTTTGTTTAGGAGGTGGTTTTACTCTTCTCTCTGGAACTGGTTCAGGGATAAGTGAGTCAGATTTAACTTTTATTTCTGGTTCAGTTACTAGAGTTTCAATGACTACATCTCTTCTGTCAACTGTTGTTTCTTCAGGTTGTTTTTGATCTCGCAATTGCCTCCTCAAAGAAGATGGAACAGCTTCTCTGCCAGCATGTAACGATGTTCTAGGACGAATCTTTACAACGAAACTCCTATTTTGTGTTTTTTGATCCGAAAACAATCCAACACCAGTAGGCATGCTACGAATGAAATCGGAATCCTCAAATTGCTCTGGAACAGAAGCTGGAACTCTTTTTAGGAAAGCTTTGATGTCATCCTCAAAAGTCAGAAGATGTGTTATCATTATATCGATTTGACTCATGATGTCCTTATGCATAGCAGATGGTTGTTGCGTAACTAACACTAATGCACAACCTGGTTTTCTTCCCTGCTTAGCATATTCTATAAGGGGATCAGAAGCTGCTGTTTTCTTGTTGTTTGGAACTAAAACGTGAGCTTCATCAATTAATAACCATGTAACTGGAATAGTTCCATTTGTATCACCAGACTCTTCGAAAACTTCTCCACGAGAGCTTTGAATTCTTGCTTCTAGAATCTTTCTTGCAATTATTCCAACAAGTAATGCTCGTAAGCTATCACCAATACGGGGATTGCTTATGTCTAGAACAGAAATTTTGTTTGGAGTGCTTAAACGGGATAAAGGTGTTCCAACACCTGAGAATATTCCCCATCGTTTTGCTGCTTCCATTCTTGATCTTATAGCTTGTATTGAATCAGTCCTATATTGATTTGCAATTGCAGGGTCATCCAAAGCTTCGATAATATCATCAATAGAATAATCTGGTTTTTCTCTTCGTACAATCTGCATTGCTTTTTCTAAAACGGTTCCTCTGATTTCATATCGATCAATATCAAAAGTTCTGCACCAATCTTCTATATGTAAATCTGAAGGTTTCAAAGCAAAAGGTGAGTCAATAGTCTCATCTGGGAATTCGTCATAAATACCAATTGGAGTGAAAACCTCGACATCATCGACATCATCTGGTTTTAATCCCCATCTCTCGAGTAGAACATTTTCATTTGTATCAGTGTTTTGATTTTTCAGTGCCCAGAAAATACCAATCGGATCCACAAGAATTATTCCAACATCTAGTTTAGCTTTAGATAATTCTTCAGCCATAACTCCTAATGTATAGCTTTTTCCGGATCCACGATGCCCAGATATGAACACAACATGAGGATAGGCAGCATCCATGAGAACTTTCTTCCCAAAGTGTTTATGCTTTCCATCTTCGGAAACTCTGCCAAGATAGAGAGTTCCTTGACAACCAATTTTGCGAATCACAGATCCTGAACGACCTAGAATTACCGCATCATTAGTGGGGGCATCCCTAACCTCTAATGGAAGATTAACTTTAGGAGTGAAATCCAAGATTGACTTGACTTCTTCTATATTGCGCTGGATGTTTTCGAGAACATTTTCATTTCTCATATAACCAAGAACAAAAAGAACTTCAACAGGTTGGTCACATTGATAGATTTCTTCTGCTAATTGTTTTCGAGCTTCAAAATTTCGAGGGCCAAAATCTGGGTCATACATAGATTTAATCCAAATTATCTTGTCTAGATATGCTGCAGGATTATCACTACCTGATATCTCTTTAGCAAGCTCAATAACATTGCTAGGTAACTCGAATTGCCTATTAGACATAATATAAGCAGTAGCGTGTGGCCATAATTTCTCCTCTTTTGGGAGAGATTCAAGCAAAGAGTAGATTTGCTCTTTTAGTTCGCTTTTTTCAATAGAAATGCTATAAGCAAGTAATAAAGCACAAATCCTATCGTCTGGATCGGGCCATTTCTCCTGTAGTTCAATTATTCGTTCAATTTGAGGTTCATCTATTTCAATTGAGCCTTCACGATGTAAAAAGTACAGCAATTTCAATTCTTCTTCTTCTGGAATGTAACTTTCTTTTGTTAAGATATCCCTCAAGATTTCATTTCCAAGCCGTCTTGCATTTGTTGCGTATTGAACAGTATCCGTTATTTCATACGCAAGCATATTTGCTCTTGCCAATAGTGCACGTTCATGAGCCTCTAATAACGAGCTGTTTAAATCAGCAAGTCTCTCGAGCACAGTATGAAGATAATGACATGGAGAGCGACCAAATTCATATTTCATTTTTTTTTCACCATTAATATAATCACAATAAACTATTCTTTCAATATTTTCCTAGTCAATCAAGAATAATAAGATTTGTAAATACACTTTTTTTGTGTTTAGGTATAGAATTATGTAATTCCCTCTAATAAACGTTTTAAAATCCTCTTGAATTATTTTATTCATTTCTCACTTTTATTAAGCAATTCTTGATGAATATTTTATTAATTAACAAACAACCTTAATATGTATTCGTTTAATTGTTCACAAATAATATGGAAGAATCACTGAGGTATTACTATGAAGAGTTTAATTATCGATGCTCAGATTGCTGGAGCTTCAGGTGATATGTTCTTAAGCGCTTTACTCGCTTTATACCAAGCAGATGAGAAAAAAACTGTTGCTGATAAAAAGAGACAACAATTAATAGATGACTTAGCAACTAAAATAATTCAAGCAGCTGATTTACAAGATGAAGCAACAATTATAGTAAAAATACAGCACAAAAATCTCCATGCTATTGAAGGAATTAACTTACAAATTAAATTATCAGAACCTCATCGTCATTTGAAAATTCCACAAGTTTTTAGCATCATTGATAAATTCTTCAAACTCCAGCAGTTGTCTGAAAAAGCACAAACATTTAGTAAGAAAGCTTTTGAGATCTTATTTGAAGCAGAAGCAAAAGCTCATGGGGAATCCTTGGATAATGTTCATCTCCATGAGGCAGGTTCTTTGGATACTTTCTTGGATGTTCTGGGAGCTGCAGTTTTACTAGACCAACTAGGATTGTTTGATGCTTTCATCTATCTTCTCCCAGTTGCCATTGGTTCTGGTACAGTCACATTTTCACACGGAACCCTTCCTGTTCCAGCCCCAGCTGTTGTTGAAATTGTTAAGGGATATCAGATTCCTGTTTATAGTGGATCTATTAAGAGTGAATTATTAACTCCAACTGGTGCAATTCTCATTGCTTCTTTGATGAATACTTGTAAAAACTCAGTTGTAAAGAATTATCCTTACATAACAATAGAGAAATCCGTAGCAGGTTTTGGTACAAAAGAATTTGAAAAAACACCAAATGCATTGCGTTTAATCCTTGGTAGCAATCTTGAATCTGAACATCCTCAAGAAGAGATTTCAATTATTGAAACGAACCTAGATGATTGCTCAGGTGAGACAATCGGATTCTTGAGTCAAAAGCTCTTAGAGATGGGTGCAAAAGATGTTTATTTAACACCAATTTATATGAAAAAAGGGAGACCGGGAACAATGATCTCTGTTTTATGTCTTCCTAAAGATGTTGGGATTTTTGCAGCAGAAATTATGAATCAAACAAGCACAATAGGTGTTCGAATAATAAATAGTAACAAAATAATGCTTAGAAGAGAGATTAAGGAATTACAGATTAAAGTCAAAGAAAAAAATTTCAAAATTCGCGCAAAAATCTCTTATAATGAGAAAGGCGAAATTGCTCATTTCAAACCTGAATTTGATGATATTAAACATATCACTGAACAAACAGGACTTACAATTAATGATGTTGTTTCAATAGCAAGAGAAGAAATTAAGAAAAAACTCTAAACAAATCATTATTGTGAGCTTTCTTCAGGCACTAATTCTATCATACAGTATCTATCTCTTTTACCTGCATGATATAGCTCTTTTATTATAACTTGTCTTCCAAAAATCTCGTTCAGTATTCCCACCCACATACCTCGAATAAAGGTGCATCTGTTTACGAATTTCTTTTCCGCACAGAAAAATCGACAATCATAATAGATGAGATAGTTATTGGCATGTTTATCTTGGAGAGTTGATTGTAATTTTGTAATAATTGGGTCAGTCATTTTTGTAGAGAGTATTTTTACAAAGAATTCTCCTACAATCTCTGCCATATTAATTATCTCTTTTTCTTTTTCATCCTCGGTAAGTTTCATAATAATTAATGATAGATTAGTCATTGATGGATTCTTTAGTGCTTCGTTTACAGGATCGCTTGCATCAGCAGAGAAATTGGCGACATAAGATTCTGTAATAACTTTCCAAATTGTTTCAAAGAGCATAAAATCAGGTAAATCTTTTGAAAAAATAGGATAGAAAATCTTGTCAATAGTTAAAGTACTATGAATTCCCATTTCTTCAACTTTAATAGGAACTAGACTTGGTTTTTCTTCTACTTCTTCTTCCTTAACTGCAGACAAGATTCTAGAAAATTGTATATTATAGTGACTGTCTGATTTCAAGGAAAGTGTAGCTTTAGTTTTCACCGGACTCTTCAATAAGAAATGTCCAATACCTTCGATAAGTGCCTGCAAAACAAGCAATGTTCCATCTGATTCCGCAATATCATTCACAAAGAATCTATTTTTTCCAAGCGTTACAATTCCCTGTCCATCATCTTGGTTATAATTAACGGTAATACTTTTCCATCCTAACATTTCAAGTAGATCTGTAACAATTTCTTTTTGATCTCTTGTTTCATCTTCCCTTAAGGCTCTTTCTTTGATAAATTTAGCAACAGAGGAAATGAATTTTTCACATTTAGATTTATTATCAACAAGAAGATCTGCAGATTGCACTAGAGAGTAAAATAAGGTGCGAATCATTCTTTGTTCCCTAATAATATCAAGAGCCATAAATAATCTACCAAAGTTATTCGTTAGTTTGCTTGAAGTATAAGATCTTCAAAATTATCCGTACCTTAATTCTTTGTTTACCCGTTAAAAAGCACTTTGATATCGACAAATTTAATTTTGAAATTTTATGTCTATTTTAGAACATTTAAATAAGAAATATGGAAATTACCATTTATCTCAAAAGATATAATTTCTATTTCCAATTATAATCATTAAATTCCTTTAACGAAATAATGGTAAATTCGATACATTTTAAAGGAGAATCAAAAGCAATCATTATTGCTCGGTGTTAGAATTGGACGCACAGATAATCATCTCAAGAGAAGACAACACAGACTTCGTTTCACTAGGTTTCATACAAACAGATACATCACTAGTTAGTGCTCTAGGTGGTGCTCTGGCGAATTTTGCGCAAGAAATTGGATTAGCCGGTGATAAAACTGATGAGAAAACAAAATCAAAGAGAGATAGAATAAATTTCTCCCGATTTCAAAATGGAATTCTTGCGTCAAAAATAGTCCCAGTGCGAAATCATAATCCAATCATACTAATAGCTATAAAAGGATATGAGGGAGAGGATAAAGAACTTAATTTTATTGTAGATTATGCATCCGAATTAGCAATAAGCATAGTTACACGATTCGAGGAAGTATATTCCAGTATTGGATTAATTCCTCAAATTGAGGATGCTATAGATAGTGTAGCTGCAGTAGCAAATCAGATGAATCGAAAATCAAGTGATAAAGTTCGCTATTTTACACGTTCACTAAAGTCTAAAGTTTCTACATTATTAGATGATATGTGGTCGAATCAAGCACAATTTGCAAATTGGACACGGGATTATTCTTCAAAAAAGATATCTACAATGTCTCAAGAGGAACTTCTGCAAGAACTTGCTAGGTATTTTTACGTTAAATGCATTGAGTGTGATGCATTACTTCCCCTTTTGTTTGGTTCCGCTAAGAATCCATTGAATGAAATAACAAAAATTATTGATGATTTTCTCAATAAAAAAGCGATAATCGCACGAAAAGAGATTGTTAGCGAAATTACAAAAGCATATACTCAATTAAAGGATTCATCAAAAGCCCTCTCAGATAGAGGAACAGTAGACCTCCCTGAAGTTGAATTAATAAACGAAAGTTCACTCTTTGAAGCAATACTCGTAACAAAAAATGCTGATCTTGAGTCAGCAATAAAAGAATTGCTGAGTTCTACAAATAAAGAATTGTATCGGAAATTATTCAGAAAATATCCCTTAAAATTCGTGTCAATGTCAAAAGAAAGAGCATTTGATAAATCAGATTTAGATCTTATAGTTAATGATGTTTTACCAGGGATACTAAAAGAAGAATTAGTTGATAAAACCTGGATATCCGAAAAGATTTTGTTATTATTAAGAGATGCCTCCTCAAAATATTCTCCAAATGAGGTCATGAAGCAAAAGGATAAAATCTTATCAAAAATCCAAGTGAATTTTCTTAATACCATTAAGAAAGAACATCCATTTATATTACTTGTAGACCCGCAATTAAAGCAATTAACTAGTTTTGTAAAATCTGATGCAATAAGATCACTGGAAAGATACAAAACATCTCAAGATGAAGCAGTTGTTTTGTATAATATTATTGGGCAGATTCGTTCTAATTTATCTGATGAAAGAAATTCTTCAGCTCAAGACTTAATGATTCTTTATTTCCTACAATCAGTAATTCAACCATATCAATTCAGAAATGTCCCTGATATAGTATATGCTCTAGTAACAGAATGTTTAGAAAAGACATCCTATGCTCGAAGAGATAAACCAGTTATTGCTATTCAGAACAGTATCAGGCAATTAGAGAAAAACCTGGACTTCCAGCTCGTACAAGAAACTAGAACCCTTATAGTAGGAAGAATGACTAAAACAAAACCAACATTACAGAGATTCGAGAATTTTGAGAACTTGGCATATTTCTTCCAATCATTTAGAGGCTCTTTAGAATCCACGATTGCTAAAATTCTCCAAACAATTTTTGGACCGGAGACATTTCCAAATCCTCCTACAGCTATTAGTAATTTAATAAACGAATTATCAACTGATCTTCAAAGTATTAGTGTAATTAAACGATATGTTGATCAGATAACAAAAAGACCAAATGGTCGTGAATTATTTTCTCAAGATAATACTAAATTTCTCGAAAAAAATACTCGCTTCCAACAAATTCTCCCTTCACCTATTCATCTTGCTTTAGTAGCTTATAATAATGGTTGGATTAAATCTGCTGATGGGAAAAATCGCGAAAATGTAACAACAACTCAGTTGAATGGTTTTTCAGTTAAAATTCCAGCTTTAAAACTCGAAGGCAAAGTTTCAATCCTTATTGAAAACCCGAAAGTATTGGAAAACTTGTGGGTACGTTTTGCTCATAAAATTATAGAAAGTCGTCAGAAGTCTCTGAAGAAAGCCATAGATGAACTTGAAAAGAAAACAAAGGTAACAGCAGGTCAAACTAGTGGTCAGCAGAAATTTGGTAAAATTGCCAAACGATTAAGGGATTCTAATAGATGGTTAGGCAATGTTGTTTCCGGTGGGGGATTCATGAGGAAAATCTTCAGTGGAGGAAGAGACCTTAATCAATTAGCTCAAGATATTTCTAAAACAAAATACTACTTATTTACTCAACTTCCAGAGTCCTATGATATAAGTAAGCAAATAAATACTATAAGGAGTAATTTTACAAACCCCATTAGTAATGATTTTCAAGACCTCATAGAAGTTTATGCTTCACTATGGGTAGCGGATTCAGAATACATAGATAAACTTACAGATAAATTGTTCTGGATTGGATTAATGAAATCGAATGGTAATTTAACAAATGGTTCTGATTTGAATAGAAAAATCAATCAAAATCTCAAAGCATCATATGGAAAAGAAACCGTAACTGATAAGAAAACGGTCATTAGAAGGGCAATAATCGAAGAAGTGGTTCCAGTTTTCAATAAGATGGTGAGACAAACACTTGCTGTTGCTTTTAATTTATTCAATGATGATCTTGCTGTAAAATTTGATGAAAAGACAGAGGACTGGTATATTTCTCTCGATAATTTAATACTACCTCAGAGCACTCTTAAACACATTTTCCGAGGGATAAAAAATGTCTCATTCGTAAAAAGCAAGGATGAATTAACAGAAGTAAGGCTAATTCTAACACCTCATTATTCATTGAAACGTTCTAAGGACGCACAAAATCTTGAGGAATTCATTAGAAAAGCTGCTTATAGTAAATTAAGCAAAAATGAAGTTAGAGCAATGGAATTTTTCAGTGAATTAAGTGAAAAATATATTGGAAAATCTGCTGCAAATACTTTCTATTCCAATCTAAGATCTCTCTCACAGATGATCATAACAACAGTAGAATAAAATAAATAGAGATTATGACTAATCTCTTTCCTTGATTTCTTTCCATTTGTTTAATACGTAAGCACCCCAAGCAGCTCGTTTCGGAGTCGGAAAGCTAGGAATATTGTTATCTCTAAGAATTTTAGTTGCTTCCACAACTTTGTGTCCTGCTAATAAGCAACCAATAATAGCTGTGTTATGGTCTTCATTTGTTATTTCCACAATTTTCTTGGCAACACCATTTATGTCAGCATCACCTGGTGGAACCATAATAACAACAATTGTATCAAATTCCCCAGAATGAGCAAGCGCTCTTAGAGTTAATTCATATCTATCTGGATTAGCGTCACCTAGTAAATCAAAAGGATTTTCACGAGGACATGCTTCTGGTAGATCCTTAAGTTTCTCTCGTAAATCATCAGAAGGTTGATTCAATTCTAAACCTAAGAAATCCAAATTATCAGATAGGAGCACTCCAGGACCACCTGAATTTGTAACTATAGCGATTCTTTTTCCTCCTCGATCAGAATAAGATGCTAAAGCTTCATAAGAATCAAATGCTTCATCTAATGATTCCACCCAGATAGCTCCTGTTTGTTTAGCAACTGATTCGTAAATCTGAGGGTCTCCACCAAGTGAAGCAGTGTGTGTCATGGCTGCTTTATTACCAATACTTGAGCGACCACCTTTCAAGAAAATAATTGGCTTCAGCTTAGTAGCTTCTGTCATAGCTTTAACCAATTTTCTACCGTGAGTTGCCCCTTCTAGATACAAGAAGATAACTTTTGTAGGTGAATCTTTCTCTTTAGCAACATAACTAAGGAGTTCTGCTTCTTCTACATCCGAAGCGTTTCCAAAGGAAATCCATTTATCTATTCCTAAATCCTCAGCTGTTGCTCGAAGCATCATAGAACCAGCTAAAGCTCCACTTTGAGAGATAATGGTTAATCCCCCAGGGATAAAGCTGTCTTCCATCGCGGCAACCATTTTTGTGTGAGAAGAAACAATACCAGCACAATTTGGACCAATGACTCTAATGTCGTTCTCTCGAGAGACTCTGACAAGTTCATCTTCTAAATCTTTATTTCCAACTTCTGCAAAACCACCGCTTAAGACAATTGCATGATGGATATTTCGCTTAGCACAATTCTCCAGTTCTTGAGGGATAAAACGAGCTGGAATTGCTAGAACAGCCAGTTCAGGATCTTCAGGCAGTGAATCTAAATTTGGATAACACTTGTGCTCGAAAACAGAGTCTCGTTTAATGTTGGTAAAATATAGATTTCCTTCAAATTTTCCATCGAGAAGGTGCTTAGCAAGCATACCGCCAATAGAACCTGCTCTCTCAGAAGCTCCAATTAGAACTAAACTCTTGGGATTAAAAAATGGTCGTAAATCCTTTGTAACCATCAACAATTACTCCAATACGTTTTACACAAAATGTATTTTGCTCTAGATTTCTTTAAAATTATTGTGATAAAAATAGAAAAGAAAGAGAATTAGAGGATTTCATGGAAGCTTCGTGTAAAAGCTTCTACCAAATCACAAGCTCTTTCAATATCCTTTATATCAAGCAAACTTATTGGACTGTGAATGTATCTACAAGGAACAGAGACAACACCTGAAGGTATACCTCCTCGAACAAGAGCAATTCTTCCCGCGTCAGTTCCACCAGATAATGGTTTCTTAAATTGATAAGGAATCTTGTTCTCTTTAGCTAGTTTTTTCAAAAGAGTGACAATCTTCTCATTCACAATTAATGAATGATCAGCAACAGTAATAGCTGGTCCATCACCTAATTTTGTAGGACATTCCTGTGGTGAAACGCCTGGTGTATCGCCAGCAGTTGTATTCTCTATTGCTAAAGCCATATTAGGCTCAATCGTATAAGCAGCAGTGGTAGCTCCTCTAGCACCAACTTCTTCACCGGATGCAAAATTGAATATAATGGTTCCCATTGGTTTATTCTCTGCTAATCTCCTAAAAATCTCAATAAGAACAACACATCCTGTTCTGTCATCAAAAGCTTTACCTATAACACGCCCATTGGGTTTCTTCTTGAACTCCCCAACAAGAGTACCTGTGGTGCCTATCTCAATTCCCCATTTTGCTGCTTCCTCAGCACTAGCTGCACCAATGTCAACAGCTAAATCATCAGCACTTGGAATTTTAACCTCTCCACGAGTGATATGAGGAGGTCTGAGACCAATAACACCGTAGACTGGGTTTTTTGATTCATCATCAGGAACGAAGATAACAGTTTGACCTGAAAATAATAAATCAATGAATCCTCCGATCTTTGCAAAATAAATGAAGCCATCCGGTGTGATATGTCTAACCATTAAGCCAATTTCATCCGTATGAGCATCAAGCATAAGAACGGGTCCATCTTTCTCAGTTCCATTAAGTGTAGCGATTAAATTACCAGAAATATCTATCTCGATTTTATCAGCTAAACCTTTAATTTTCTTTTCAATAGCTTTGACAACTCGTTTCTCTCGAGAAGCAACACCAACAATTTGTGATAACTCTTCCAAATCTTTTGTAATCTGCTTAGTCAAATTAATCACCAATTCTTCTAAAATATCTACAACTAAAAGCTTTGTTAAAATGAAAGAAAATAGAATTAAAAAAAGAGAAAAAATGGAAACAAAAAGGTTTGTTTCCTATGTTTCAAGAAATTATTTTCTGCGTCTTACAATAACTATTGCAATTATCGATACTAGAGTTAAGCCACCAAGAATAGTGCCTAAATAGAGTCCTAAATTGTTTGTAAATGCATCCTCGTTAATACCGATGGTTGGGTCATGAACCATTTTGTAATCATCACCATAATTTGGATAGGTGATCCATAAATGACCTAATCCTTCTGCAAAACCAGGAACATCAGTTGGCGGCGTACCAGGGTCTTCAAAATAGGTTGTTCCTACGACAATAGTTTCAACCAAGTCATCTGTATCATTGTAAACGTTAGCAAAATTTGTCCATTCAGCATAAGCTACAACTTTATCACCAAGATCTTCACTTTCGAATTGCATAGTTCTTGTAGTATTACCATTTTCAGCAACAGTACCATTTCTTACGCGAACTCTGTGTCTGTGTTGAATCTCAGTAAGGTAGGTTTGAATTGCAATTCCTTGAGCTGCTGGAGAGAAATCCCAGTTATCTACAATAATATCGAATTTTACTTCGGTTAGTGCATCTGTAACTTGATCAGTACCCTCAACAGGAACGTCGAGAGTGTAAATATGCATGATTAAATACACATCAGCTCCATTTGCAAGACCTTCCAAACTTAATGTTATGGTAACTTCATCATCACCTTCAACTATGTCGGAAACCCATGCTCCGGTTATAAGATTGTAAGAAAGACCGCCAAGCTCAGTTTGATCATCGAGAACTTCGTCAGCACCCACGAATTCACGAATCTTAACTAATTGGAGCTTATATATTTCATCGGCATCAGTTTTATTGCCATACCACCACATAAGATGAGCTTGAGTAGGGATAATTTTGACAGTGAGGTACTCTGTACTAACAGTAATGGCGCCCAAATTTTCACTAACACTGATTTCTTCAGTTTCCCCGGCAACTAATTGACTGCCAAGTGTAAGGAGAAATAAACCAATGAGTGAAATACCAATAATTGATTTTTTCAACGATTTCATTTTTAATCACTTTTTTTTGCTTAGTGAAACCATGAGCAAAACCGTTATAGATTCAGGTAACTGCTCATTGTTTTCTATAATTGTTATAGTATGAAGTTGATTTTTAACAATCTTTGACAATGGTTGTAGTAGGGTAAAAATAGGTTCAAAATGCGTATAGTTTGGGTTTAATCATACGTTTTCCTTATATTTTTTATATATGGGTTGAAAAACAAAGTATACCGATTGTGATTTCTCTCAATTCTGAAGAATAAGCATTGTACAACTAATCCATTCATACATAATTGAACGTTCAAGAGTCTTAGAAAGAATAATAAATTCAAGTAGATAAACTAGCATGGTGTAATTCTAATATGCGAGATCTCACACAAATAGCCTTGGAGACTTGCAGTAAAGAAGGTGCTACTTACGCGGATATTCGTATTGTTACTATAACAGGCGAAGACATTGCAATTAAACGAGGAAATATTGAATCGCTGAACCTTAGAACAACAAAAGGGTTTGGCATTAGAACTATTGCTAACGGCGGATTAGGGTTCGCTGGTTCATATGAGCTCACTGCAGACGAAATAAAGCGAGTAGCAAAACTTGCTGTAAGAATAGGGAAAGCTTCTGGTGCAACAAGAAAGAAGCCTATTGAATTTGTGGATGAAAAAGCGGTTGAAGATACTTATAAGACACCCTTCAAGAAAGATCCGTTCTCTGTGCCAACAGAGGATAAAATCGAAATTTTGGTTGATGCAGATAAGAGGATGAGAGAAGTCAATCCTGAAGTTATAAAAATGTCTCAATCCGATTATCGTGGTCATAGAGAGGATAAAATCTTTGCAAGTACAGAAGGAGCATACATAAAACAACAAATCACCTTTTGTGGTGGGGGAATGGCATGTACTGCAATAAGTCCTGGAACACAACCACAAAGAAGATCATTCCCAGGATCTTTTAGAGGAAATTTCTCGGCTGAAGGATACGAGTATTTTGAAAGCTTAAATCTACTAGAGAATGTTGAAAAAACTGCTAATGAAGCAATTGCCTTAACAGAAGCAAAAGCATGTCCAACTGAGAAGACAACACTTCTAATAGATGGGCATCAGTTGATGTTACAAATTCATGAAAGCTGTGGTCATCCTACAGAATTAGATAGAGTATTAGGAACAGAAGCAGCATTCGCGGGGACGAGTTTCATGACTCCCGATTTACTAGGCAAATTGCAATATGGTAGTGAACATGTAAACTTTGTAGCAGACTCGACATCACCAGCCGGTCTAGGAACATATGGGTATGATGATGAAGGAGTAAAAGCTAGAAAAGTTGACCTGATAAGAGAAGGTCTTTTCGTTGGCTATCAAAGCTCAAGGGAAACTGCAGCAATAATAGGCTTAGAGCATAGCTCATCTGGAATGCGAGCAGATGACCCACAAAAGCTACCACTGGTAAGAATGGTTAACATTAATCTTGAACCAGGAGATTGGAAACGCGATGAAATAATCGCTGATACCAAGAAAGGAATTCTAATGTCCACCAATAGAAGTTGGAGTATTGATGATAAAAGACTAAACTTCCAATTCGGAACAGAAATTGCTTGGGAGATTGTTAATGGCGAAATTGGCAATATCATAAAAAGTCCAACTTATACAGCAATCACTCCAGAATTCTGGGGAAGCATGGATGCCCACTCAAAGGATGATTGGAAATTGTTGGGAACACCCAACTGCGGAAAAGGTCAACCGGGACAGGTCATGTATGTAGGCCACGGTTGTGGTACAGCACGATTCCATAATATTCGTGTTGGTGTAACTAAGGAGGCGACTGATACCGATGGAGTACAATAAAGAATTACTTTTAGAGAAATGCCAAGTTTTACTCAAAGAAGCTGAAAAGCTTGGTGCAACACAAACTGAAGTCAGAATTGGTAAAAGAACAACTGCACTTACTCGTCTAGCTAACAGCATTATTGATCAAAATGTTGCTGAAAACCATTTCAATGTAAGAACCATTGTCTACTTTGGTAAACAAAAAGGCTCTACAACTGTAGAAACTTTTGATAATGCTTCTCTCAAGCAAGCAGTTGCTGATGCAGTCAAAGTGGCTAAAATATCTCCTGAAAACAAAGACTTCAAATCCTTGCCTGAAAAACAAAAGTACAATGAAATTCCTTTAAGTGAATTAGTTTCTAAGAATACTATTGACGCTACTCCTGAGTCACGAGCCGAATATGCTACTCTTGCTATTGATTCTGCTCATGCTATTGATAAGCGAGTTAATGCTGTTGCTGGAGCAATTTCTCATGGATTATATGAAGAAGCAATCATGAACTCCCTAGGTGTGGAAGTTTACGGTGCAGCAACTGGTAGCAATATCAATCTCACTGTTTTAGCTGAAGATGGAAAGGAACAAACTGCTGGTTGGTCTTCTGATAATCAAAACGATTTCACTCAGTTACAAATCAAAACTGTTGCTGAAAAAGCAGCCAAGAAAGCCGCAGATGGTTTTGGCATGAAATATGTTGACCCAGGGAATTATGAAGTAATCCTTGAACCAGCTGCAGTAGGCGGTCTTATGTTTTTCATGAGTTATTTTGGTTTTAGTGCCATGATGTATCAGGATTATGTTAGCTTCTTACGAGATAAAATCGGTGAAAAATTATTCGACGAAAAACTTAATCTTTGGGATGATGGTTTCGATAAGCGTTTAGTTTATCGAGGATTCTATGATGACGAAGGTTATCCTAAATCAAAGCTAGATATGATCACTAATGGTGTAGCAATGAATTTAGCTTATGACACATTGACTGCGGATAAAGACGGTGTCAAAAGCACTGGACACAACGCCAAATTTAGAGGTCAATCAATGCCGTTTCCAGGAAACATACTCATTGGAGAAGGCAATTCAAACCTTGATGAGATGATTGCTGAAACAAAGAATGGGCTACTCATCACTCATTTCCATTACCAAAATGCTGTAAATCCTACTAAAGGAATCTTTACAGGTTTAACTCGAGATGGTGCTTGGCTTGTCAAAGATGGTGAAATCCAATATCCATTGCGAACTCTTCGCTACACAGATAGCGTTCTTCGATTCTTTGCCAACATTGACCTAATAGGCAAATACTCTGACCTAAATGATACACAAGCAAAAGTTCCACCTATGAAATTACCTTCATTCGCAATCTCAGGTTCTCAGAAAGAATAAAACTTGATTTTATTCTTTTTCTACTTTTTTTATTTTCTAAACAGAATAATTTAATTTGATTATGAATGTCTGATACTTGTGGATAAATTATGAATTCGTCATTAAACAAAGAAGAGATTAAAATAGTTTTAGCGATGCATGGTTCACCTCCAACAGATTTTCCTGGGGATGAAATGGCTTTCTTCTATGGTGTACATCTTCAAGTTGAGCATGATCCTTATTGTATTGATGCGGTAACAAAGAAAAGAGCAGATGCTATTGAACATAAAATGAAAAACTGGCCTCGAACAGCAGAGAATGATCCTTATTATACAAGTGGTATTGAAATTGGAAAAAACATTGAGAAAGTTACTGGAGTAAAAACTTTTGTTGGATTTAATGAATTCTGTAACCCAACTATCCAAGATGCTTTATTAGAAGCTTTAAAATTAAACCCTAAAAAAATCTATGTAACAACGACTATGGTTACTCCTGGTGGGGGGCACCAAGAAATAGATATTCCAGAAGCGATTGATGAAATAGCTCAAAAGTATCCTGATGTGGAAATAACTTATGTGTGGCCATATGATATAGCTGATGTTGCAGAGTTCATTGGAAACCATATTATGAAGAATGTAACATAGGATCTATCGATCAATCTTAATTTCAAACTGCTTTAAGCTCTTTGGCAATCCATCTTCCTTCGTTATTTTAGCAAATTCAGTAGCAATAACCCCTGCTAACAACTCTCGATCTTCATCTGTAGTATTCATAAAAACAAATCTGCCTTTTGGAATAGCTTTTGTAAAATTATAGTACGCCATTCTAGGATGATATTTGTCTAAAGGTCCATGGGCTATGAATAGCTCTGTGTCAATTTCTGATAATTCCTCTCGAATATCCCACTTCAAGTTTTGTCGAGTGCTTTTTTTGAATTTCCAAGGTTCTCCGCCTTGCACAAAAGCTATCATTCTGTTTTTTTGCGATTGATTTTTCATTCTCCTTAGATACATTTTGGTAAATATTGTTCTGAAAGGACCCAAAATAAATCCCGGAGTAAACCGAATAAAGACGTTCATAAATGGAGAAACATATATCCACTCGGCAATTGGATCAAATGAATAAGTAGTAGGTGGTTTGATTAATTTATCAATTAATGCTTGAAAAACCACTCCACCTCCGTAACTGGCAGATGCTAACACATAGTCTATTTTGTTTAATCCTAAATACTCAATGACATCTGCTAAATCCACTGCTGATTGCTTTATTGATAATTGGATTTTTCTGTGTCTGTTCATTTTACTAGATTTCTTTTCTCGAGTTTCAAAATAGTAATATTCAGCAAACCCATGATGTGAGCGATGAAAATCATTCCAAGTCCATGGTGCTGCTACAAATCCTGGCAAAAAAAGGATTGGTCGTTTAGTTGTTTGTTTCTCAGGTTTGTGGTGTAAAACTCGCACTTCTCCATCCTTAACAGAGATAAAAATTTCTTCATTTACACCTTCTTCACAAAATAATGGGGTATCTCTTCTTCCTTTCTCGAGAAAAGAACTTATTCTCTTTTCTTGCCCCTCTGTTAAATTAAAGATATCATTATTCTTATCCATTTTTACACCCATGAAGCGATGTGAATAATTCATTTTGTATTAATAGGTTTTATATGTTTGTTAGATAATTAGAAAAACAGTAGAATCACTTATCATCATAATAATTATCATTTTTCTTACTTTATTATTCCATTATTTGTGCTTAAAACACATTATTGTACGTATGAAAAATCTTTTATATGAAAAATATTTCATATATACTATCAACTAAGGTGATAAAATGGCTGATTCAAAAAAAGTCATCAAAGAAAGTTATGCGAAAGCTTTAGAAAATGCAACTCAAGGAGAATCTTGTTGTTCTCCAGTGACAACCGAACCAGAATCAAAAGCTGATTCTTGTTGTTCAAGTGAAACCTCAACATCGCCAGATAAAAAAGTAATAAAAGTTCCTAGTTTTGGTTCCTCTAGTAATCTAGCCAGTAAGGCTGGAATAGAAGAAGGAGATGTTGTTGTAGATTTTGGTAGTGGACCAGGACATGATCTAACAGAAGCTGCTAAACTAACAGGTCAAACTGGAAAAGCTATTGGAATTGATATGACTCCAGAAATGATTGATTATGCAACTAAATTAGCTAAAGATATGTCTTTAGAAAATGTAGAAGTAAGATTAGGAGACATTGAGAATGTACCACTTGAAGATAATATTGCTGATGTAGTGATTTCTAATTGTGTGATTAATCTTACATCAGACAAAACCCAGGTCTTCAAGGAAGCCTTTCGAATTCTAAAACCTGGTGGACGTCTTGTTGATGCTGACATAATTGCAGAACAAGAATTACCTGAGAGTTTGTTAGAAGACAAAGATGCTTTGTGTGGTTGTGTTGCAGGAGCCTTAACAGCTGAAGGTTATACTGAAGCTATTAAAGCTGCAGGTTTTGTTGATATTTCAATAAATATTGAAAGTAAAAATGCTGGCAGAATCAAATGGAAAGATGGTAATACCTATTCGATGCAAAGTGGCATTATTACTGCAAAGAAACCAAATTAAAAAAAACAATTGAAATCTTTAAAGTGGTAATGACTAATGGCTGTAAATTTCAAACTTGATGAATCATCAAATCACATCCGTCTAGATGTTTATGTGAACAAGGAAGGACCTTTCAATTTCATTTTAGATACAGGTGCTAAAGCAACCTCGATATCAAAAAATTTAGCAGAAAAATTAGGTATTGAAACACTAGACATGGAAGTAGAAGATATATCCGTTAGTATTCCTCATAAAATCGCTTTATTAGAAGAATTGAGAATTGCTAATGAAACCTATGAAAATGAAGATGTTTTAGTACTCAATTTTGATAAATTACTTGGTAAATGTGGTCAACCTGTAGACGGTACAATTGGTTTTACTACTTTGAAGCATTATATTTTAACGATAGATTATCCACAGAAGAAATTACTATTTGATTGGAATATGAACAATCAATCAAATGATTATTCTGATGTGGAGTGGCATGATTTTGTCTATATCAATGATTCACATCTAATTGGTGTTCCAGTAAAAATCAATGGATCTGAATCTTTTGATTTTGTTTTAGATACGGGTGCTGGAGGAACTGTAATAACAAAACAATTAGCTGATAAACTACAGCTTGAAACTCAACCATTCCCTGGAATAGTGAAAGGAGTAGGCGGTGAAGCTAAAATGGAAATCGCTTTACTTAAAGCTTTTAACATAGCTATGTCTACTCAAGAAAATATGCAAATTATTGCTACTGATTTAGATAATGTCGCACCAAAAGCTGCTAAGATAAAAAATGGAATTATTGGTTACAACTTTCTTAGGAACTACAAAATAATACTTGATTACCCAAATCAACGATTTTCATTAATCTAGTAACAAATAAAAAAGAAGCAATACATAATAAATATGTAAATCTAGCAATGGATATGGTCAAATGAGTTTGGAAGAGACAAAGAAAAAAGAGAAAAAAGTAGTCAAAATAGTAATGGTAAAAGGTAGAGAGGATGATCCAAATCTTGATGAAATAATTAACAAAATTGATCTGAAAGAAATCTGCTGTGTAACTCTAGATAGAAAGGAATACCTCTCCGGAATTGATGTTTTTGAGAAAGCAGATGATTTCGCAGCAACATTGAAGCTCATTGCCAATCCAATTCGATTGAAAATTTTGTTAATTCTCTTAAATAAAGAATGGGCTTGTAATTGTGATTTCGAGTCCGCATTCAGTGAACATCAAACACTGATTTCCCATCACTTAAGAAACCTGAGAGAAGGTGGATTAATTGCTTTTGAAAAGAAAGGAAAATGGAAATTTTACAAGCTCCAAGAAGAGGTCCGCCCATTTATTGAACAAATTCGTGATTTAGTCTACATCATGCCTAAAGGTAAGTGTTGCTGAATCATAGAATATTTGTTTAGATGCAGATTATTGGAGTAATTTTTCCATGCCTATACCTGATTGGATAATTGACTGGATTCAAAAAGATAGACTAGTTGCAGGTAAATATAGGATAAGCAGAAAATACTTGCGAAACTCAAAGCGAATTCAATTTATGGAAGGAGAGAGAAACAAAAATACTGGAAATTGGTCTTGGTTCAAATATGTCGTTATTAGTCAAAAGTATGGAAAGTACTGGGTGAGATACACTGATGGGGTGTATGAGTGTAGTTGTCCATTTTTTAAACATAGAAAAATCTGTTCTCATATACTTGGGGTTGCAGAATTAACAGATGTTTGGCCTAACAAAGAATCAATATTTCCTTCAAAGAATTAAATTACTCAGATAGTTTTTGGATGCTAAGGGGTTGGTTTGCTACTTTGCTCATTTATAGTAAGATCGTCTGGAAAAGGTTTTTCAGTTAGATCAATTGTTGTTCGGATATCTTCAATAATACAATCACGTAAAAATCTCAAAAGATTAGGTAGTTGTCGTAGATCTCGTATTATGAAATCAGGATTCTCATTTCTAAGATGTTGTTTATAGAAATCCATTGTTTCATCATTAACAGCAATGGTCATAGTTCCCGCTCTTTTCCCTGCAATAATATCACTTGCTTGATCCCCAATATGAATTACTTCATCAGCTTCTAACCCTAGAATCTCCATTGCTTTTATTAATCCAATAGCATTTGGTTTGAGGACTTTAACGTCATCTCGAGTTAAAATTAAATCGAATTCATTTATTTCAGGAATTCTCTGTTTTGCAATATCGATTATTCCTTGACTTGTATTAGTCAATAAAATTACTTTGTAATCTTGAGCTAAAATTTCTCTTAGAACTTCTCTGACACCAATATTTGGTACAACGGTTTTTCTATTTTTTCGGTAGACAATGAACATAGTAATCATAAACTTAAGAACTTGAAAATTAGACATGCCAAAATTCTTTCCAACTCCAAAAATGAATTTTATTAGAGTTGTTTTGCTGTCATTTTGATCTATTGATGACAACATTGTAAGAACAGTAAGAGCCATGTCATAAATTTGATCTCTTGTAATATCCGGTTTAACTCTTAACGCAGCGCTTGTAATAGGCCAACCAATTCTAGCATGAAATGAAGATAGTACGCCATCAAAATCAAAAATGATTCCTTTTATTTTGGACCCATTGTTTTCTGTAATAGTTGTTGAAACGCTCTTAATATTACTAGAAGTCATTTTTAGATGCTCATTTAACCGTTTTTCTTTAAAGTCAAGTATTTTTGTCAGTTACTGCTGAATAATTTAAAGCTATTGCTATTATTGAATATTAGCATATGTACATTTAACAAAAGAACATAGTAGAATAAAGAAAATAAAGGAGCAAGAGAGAAGTACCCTAAGATATCATTCTTAACACTTCATTAGCCATGAAATCTGCAAGTTTCTCAAAATAAATTACCCCGTCTCTTCTAGAAGCTCTCCTTGGATCTCCGATAACTCCATTTTCAGTTAGAGTTTTCATGCCTTTTTCAAAAATTATTTGTCCTTCTTTTTCTGTGAATTTTTCAGTGAAACCAGGAAGAAGTCTATCTTTTACTACTAACTCCTCTGCCAAAGCCAGGATAAGTGAGGTTTCGTTTTCGCCAGCATGAGCACCTGCTTCTTCTTGAGTTTTACCAGCATCGATTGAAAAACTGGTTAATAAATCAAGAAATCCATAAAGATCAGTGTACCCAAAGATTTTAACTCTTGTAATTTTTTTCCTTAAATCGCTAATGGCTTCTTCTAAAGGTTCAAAATTTCCTCCGTGGCTTGGGATGAAAACTATATTATCAAAACCATGCTCAGCAACACTTTCAGTATAATCACAAATAACAGCTTTAAAAGTATCTTTTCCCAAAGTAATTGTTCCTGGGAAGTCTAAGTGATGCTTCGAGCAACCAATTCTTATGGTTGGTCCCTGTAATGCGTTGCCTATTTTTTTCACAACTTCATTAACTAAGGAATCGCCAATCAATGTATCTGTATTCGTTGGTAAGTGTGGTCCATGTTGTTCTATTGATCCAACTGCAACTACTAACGTTTTGAATCCTTTTTGTATTGTTTCTTGTATATCTTGCCAGTTCATTTCTTCGGTTCTGATGGTTTTCATTTAAATTACCCTTCCTTTCCATATTTTCGGAATTAATAAAGCTAATCAAATCAATTGGCAGTGATTTTCATGCACGTTTCATTTGAATGATTAATTATTTCCTTAACTAAAAAATTCTTTTTCTATCGGTTAGAACCGAGTGAAAAATTTTCTTACTGTTTGGCATATAAAGTAAATGTTATAACTTGTGAAACAAGAATTAAATTCAGACGAATATTGTAGTAGCAATTTTAGCAGTATTCTACTCGACTTCAGAGAGTTTTACTAATGAAATCACCCCTAAAAATAGTCCATCTTGAAGATAATAAAATTGATGTCGAATTAGTACAAGAAATCCTTACTTTGGATGATCTTAATTGTAAAATTACTAGTGTAGATAATAGAAGTGATTTTATTAATGCTCTAAAAGAAGAATCAATAGACGTCATTTTAGCTGATTATAGTTTGCCATCATTCGATGGATTAAGTGCATTGAAGTTAACGAGAGAAATGGGGCTTCGCACACCCTTCATACTTGTCTCTGCAGTTTTGGGGGAAGAATTAGCAATTGAAGCATTGCAGAGTGGGGCAACTGATTATGTCATGAAGTCCCGAATGGAAAGATTAGTACCTGCGATACAAAGAGCATTACGTGAAGAAGAAGATAGACACCAAAGAAAGAAACTAGAGAAAACCATAACAGAACTTGAAGCAATGCATCAAAAACTAGCAGAACGAGTTAGAGGATTCCTAAAAATGGATTTACCATCCGGAAAATTCTCTTTAGTCGATATGTTTCTAGAGGATTTGAGTGGATATACAACACAAAACTGGTATGATACTCCCAATTTTATAGAACAAATAATTCTACCTGAGTACAAGGAATACTATCTCGAGAGTTTCAAGCAAATGCAGAACGGTTTCGTACCAAAAATGCTTGAATATAGAATTTTAAGAAAAGATGACGAAGAGAGATGGTGGTTACAATTCAACATAGGGGCCTATGATATAGAACAAAAATTAGTTTCAGTTTCAATTGTAATTATTGATAATACGGAAACAAAGGAATCATTCATCAAATACCAGAATTTATTCGAAAATGCATTAGTAGGGATATTTAGATCAAATATCGAAACTGGAGAAATCATAGAAGCAAATGAAACCATGGCACAATTGTTTGGTTGCGAAACCATTGCTGAATTAAAACAATTTTCAGCTAGACAATTTTATCCGGATGAGAAATCTCGATTAGAATTTCTTGATATAATACAAAAAGAGGGGTTTGTAAAAAGTTATCAAATGAAGTTGTATCGAAAAGACAAAACACCAATTTGGGTAACTATGTCAGCTTCGATTTATCAAAAGGAAGGTTTTCTTGAAGGTGTTATGAACGATATTACAAAACAAAAATTAGCACAGATGGAGCTGGCCACCAGGGAGAAAGAATTAGAGAATATCTTTGAGCATAAAGGCACTGCAACAATCACTATTGAGGATGATATGATTGTTTCAAAGTGTAACCATCAATTGGAAATTCTTTCTGGTTATACTAAAGAAGAGATTGTGGGTATAAAGAAGTGGACTGAATTTGTTCACCCAGATGATTTACCAAGACTAATAAGTTATCATCAAGCTCGAAGGATAAAAGAAGATGAAGCACCATCTACTTATGAAGCTCGTTTATTACGTAAAAACGGTGAAGTAGTTCAAACTTTTATTACCGTCAGTTTAGTGCCTGATTCAAAGCAAAGTATTGCTTCGTTGTTAGATATCTCGCAGAGGAAAAAGGCTGAAGATGCACTTGTTCGAGATCGCAAAGTGCTTCAACTTATAGCAGAAGCTGCAGTTCAATCCTTAGATATTCAAGATTTAAGTCAAAAAGTTTTGATCGGATTGGTGGAGACTCTTGGTTTTGATTCAGGTTCAATCCGCATTTATTATGAAAACGAAAAAATCTTAGTACCAATGGCTGACTACGGATTAGAAGAAGAAGCTAAAGATTTGTTAAAACACGTAATGATAGAAGAAACACAATTACCCTTAACACAATTTCTTGGAAAATCAATCTTTGCACCTGATACTGCAGAACACGAATTTCTGAAAAATACCGACATAATTACTAAGTATAAATATCGATCATACATATCTTGGCCAATTTATAATGCAAATAAAAAGTTTCTAGGATCAATTCAATTGGGATCAAAAACTAAGAAAGATATACCAGAAGAAGATCGATTGTTTTTTGAAAATATTACTGGTATTTTTTCAACTGCAGTAGAGAGAAAAATGGCGGATGAAGCTCTCATTGAAAGCGAAAGTCAATACAGAAAATTAGTAGAATCCATGCCTATACAAATGGGTGTGTTATTAATACAAAATAATGAAATAAAATATGCCAGTCCAACTATTTTTAATATGCTGCAAGTAAAATCCATCAAAGATATAATCGGAGCAAATCCCCTACAGTATTTTAGCGATCAAAGTCAAGAGCAAATAGATAATTACCTGAATTCTATCTATGAAATTGACGACATAGAACCATCACTTTATGAAACACTTTTGAGAAGAACAAATGCTGAAGTTTTTCCCGCAGAAATCTATGCTACTCTAACTACATTTCGTGGTGAACCTGCGGTACAAATATTAATTTGGGAAATCACTGAAAGAAAAGATATTGAACGTCATAGAAGACAGTTGGTCAATATCATAGAAAATAGCAAAGAAGTGGTTCTCTCAGCTGACACGGATGGAAATATTCTCTATGCTAATGCTCCAATAGAGGATGTACTTGGTTACAAACCCGAAGAAGTAATTGGAAAACCGATGTCTATTCTTGCTCCGCCAGGAGGAGAACAACAACAAAAGGAATTGATAAAGAATACTCTCGCTGAAGGAAAAACAACGATTGAGACAGTTCGCAAACATAAAGATGGATCTCTCATTCCTATAATTATGACATTAACGTCAATTACAGATGAGGAAGCAGAACTAGCTACAATTAATGCCATTATGGTTGATATTTCCGATACAAAGGAATTAGAAGAGACCTTGAAAGGAAGATCATATGAGCTTGAAGTGTTAAACAAAATTATTTCTGCAGGTTATATTGCTAGAAGCATGGATGAATTACTTGACTTCACTTTGTCGACAGTCTTGAATTCGCTAGATTTCAATGGTGGGGCTATTTATTTCATAAATGAAGAGAAATCCGTAGCTGAGATTCGTCGATCTTTAGGTTTATCTAGTCAATTTACAACTGATGCAAAAGAATTGTCAATCAAGAACAAATCTTTCAAGAAACTTTTTGTTGATGGAAAAACAATCCTTGTAGAAGATTATATGAAAATGAGTGAAGGTCACAAAGGACTTGGTATATCAACACTAATAGGTGTGCCATTCTTTTCACAACAAAAAGTCATCGGTGGATTAGTTCTTAGCTTAAAAGAAAAAAGAACAATATCCAAAGATGATTTAACTACCTTTGAAGCTATAGGTCGTGAAATGGGTACAGCAATAGCAAAAATGCGTGCAGAGGAAGAACTTGTTAATTCTGAAAAGAACCTGCAAACAATTTTTGATGCAATGGATGATTTCTTCATTGTTTTTGATAGTGAATCAGGAGCAATTTTGAATATCAACAAAGAAGTGAGAAGCAAATTAGGTTTTAGTAAGAAAGAACTCCTTAAGAAGAAATTCCATGAACTCTTCCCGAAAGAAGAATCGAAAACTATGGAGAATGTCTTAGAAAAAGTAACTACTGGCAAACTCAAAGAAGCACCCTTAATTCTGGAAACTAAGACAGGACAAAAAATGGTTGATACTTTTATCTTTTATAGAGCAAAGTATACAAATCGGAATGTAGTAATTGCTCGATGTAAGTAAACGCAGACTTTCTCTTACTTTTATTACAAATAATCCTCAATCAAAAGTAAAATAAATTACAATTTCAGAGAATATATTGAAGGATTAGTAATAACGGTCTTCATTTTATATTTAGACCTATTTTGTGGTGCATTGCTACATGAAACCTCTCATTAGAATACTGCATTTGGAAGATAATATAAACGATGCAGAATTAGTAAGAGAAACGCTCTTAATGAAAGAAGTAAATTGTGAGATCATTCATGTTGACAATGAACAAGATTTCATTGAAAATCTAGAAAAGAATGCTTTTGATATAATATTAGCTGATTATAACCTCCCTTCATTTGATGGTTTCACAGCTCTTGCCTTAAGTAAAAAACATGCCCCTGATATCCCATTTATTTTCATTTCCGGTGTTTTAGGGGAAGAATTAGCTATTGAAACACTGAAGAAAGGTGCAACAGATTACGTTATTAAATCACGATTGGAAAGATTGGTGCCATCTGTTGAACGAGCACTAAGAGAACAAGAAGAGAAAGCAAAGAGTATACGTTTAGAAAGAGAGATCGTAGAACTTGATCAAATGATCAAGGAGTTACAAAGTGTTTATCAACAATTAACAAGAAGAGTGAGGGGTTTTCTCAAGATAGAATTACCATCAGGAAAATACTCTATTGTTGATAAGTTTCTGGAGGATTTAAGCGGTTACCAAATCAAAGATTGGCAAGAAACACCAAATTTCATACATCAAATAATTCATCCAGATTTCAGAAATTATTATAATGAGAATATTGAGCAATTCAAGAAAGGTATCGTTCCTAAAATGCTTGACTATAAAATCAAGCGAAAAGATGACGAGGAACGATGGTGGTTGCAGTTCAATCTAGGAGCTTTTGATGCTCAAGGGCAGTTAACCTCAGTTTCAGCAGTCATAATCGATAACACTGAAGATAAGGAAGCACAGCAAAAATACCAAGACTTGTTCGAAAATGCAGTAATAGGTTTGTATCGGTCAGATATCCAAACAGGTGAATTTCTTGAAGCGAATGATAAAATGGCTGAGCTCTTTAGTTGTAATTCAATTGAAGAACTAAAGAAACATACAGCTACAGATTTCTATGTTGATATAAAAACTAGAGATTTATTAGTGGAGAAATTACTTGAAGAAGGATATTATGAGGAAGAATTAGCTCAACTTAAGAAAGCTGATGGAACCTTATTTTGGGTAAGTGAATCAGCGATAATCTATCCTGATGAAGGATATATTCAAGGAATGTTGTTAGACATCACAGATAGGAAGAAAGCACAAGACGCTTTAATTAGGGATCGGAAGGCATTCCAAATAATTGCTGAAGCAGCTGTTCAAGCCACATCTACAGAGGAATTATGTCAAGTAATTCTAGATGGTTTGGCGGAAACATTTTCATTTGATGCTGGAACTATTCGCTTATATAATCCTGAAGATGACATGTTATATCCAATAGCAATTTATGGAGTTTCAGAAGAAGAAAAAGAAAAACTAAAAGCAATTTCAATTCAAGAGGAATCACATGTGGGAGCTCATGTAGCAAGAACTAAACAAGCAATATTCGCTCCCGATATTATGGATAGCAATTTTCTCAGTAGTATTCCACCACAACTACAAAATTTCACTGTCCGAGCTAATATAACTTGGCCAATAATTACCGTAGGGGAAGAACTGCTAGGTGTTTTACAATTAGTGAATCACACTCCGAAGATAATCCCAGAAGAGGATCGAACTCTTTTCGCTACAATTGCAGATATGCTAGCTTCAGCACTTGAATACAGAAAAGCAGAAGATGCCTTAAGAGATAGTGAAGAAAAATTCAGAGCATTTGCAGAACAATCATTGTTGGGTGTTATCCTAACTAATGTTGATGGGGATTTTCTTTACATTAATGATGTTATCATTGAAATGTCAGAATACTCTCGAGAAGATTTTGAGTCAACTAATGTCCGTGAATTTAGTAGGCAGATTTTCTCTTTGCAAGATTTAGATCGATTAAGAAATCAATTTGCTTTATTAAGAGGAGATAATCCAACCACTTCGAAAATAGAGGAATATCAAGTCACTACAAGAAGCGGGAAAACAAAATGGGTGGTTGTACATCTTACACCAATTAAAATAAAAGATGAATATGCTACTGGGATTGTTATTTTAGAAATAACTGAACAGAAACGGTTTCAGCTAACATTAGAACGAGAAAGAAAAGCATTTCATTTATTAGCAGAAGCTACAGTAAATGCAAAGGATTTAACTGATTTGTGTCAGCGAATCCTCAAAGGACTAACTGAATTACTACAATATGACAATGGCACTTTCAGATTGTTTGATAAAGAGACGCAAGAACTTGTACCAATTGCTGTAGTTTTACAAGATATAGACAAACAAAATTTGATTAAACCTTTGCCTATTGCTGATAAAAGCTATTTGAATACTCATGTAGCAAGAACGAAAGAACCTATTTTCGCTCCAGATGTAACTAAACATCCTATTACCAAACAATATCAAGAACGACTGGAAAGGTTTGATGCTCAAGCAAATATAACTTGGCCAATATTAGATGCATCTGGAGAGCTTCTTGGCACATTACAAATTGTATCAAATAAACCAAAAGAGATTCCTGAGGAAGACAGATTTTTCTTTGAAACTATTGTCAGATTCTTTGCAACTGCTCTCGAAAGAATGTGGTCTCAAGAAGCCCTGCGAGAAAGCCAAGAATTGTATAGTCGATTAATTGAAACTTCTCCCTTTGCCATAATTAACACTGATTTAGAAGGAAAAATAATTACACTTAATCAACAGGCACTGAATATTCTAAGAGTTACCAATGAAGAAGAAATCCTAGGATCTGATTTCTTTAGCTTTATTTCATTGGGAGATCGAGCGAAAGCAAAACTAGATGTTCATTTAGCTGCTGAAAAAGGTCTTTTGAGAAATGTCGAGTATTCATTGAAGAATAAATTAAATCAAATTATTCCCTTTGAAACAAGTATCTCAGTAATTCTCAATGAAGAACAAAAAACTGAAGCGTATATTTTCATTGGACAAGATATTTCTTTACGAAAAGAAATTGAAGAACAAAGAATGCGATTAACCAATATAATCTCCTTTAGTGATCAAGTAGTTTTATCTACCAATCCAGAAGGGATATTCATTTATGCAAATCCAGCAGTTGAGAAGGTTTTTGGTTACAAACCTGAAGAACTAATCGGTCAATCCATCTCTCTCATGTCACCTCCAGGTCAAGAAAACCAACAAAAAGAAATGCTTAAGCAAGCTATTGCCATTGGTAAGCTCACTTTTGAAACAGTAAGAAAACATAAGGATGGAACTCTTATTCCTGTGATCATGAATCTTACTGCAAATCGAGATGAATTAGGAAATATCATTTCAATAAATGGTGTAATCTTAGATATTTCCGATGTTAAGCAGTTAGAGGAATCATTGAGAAGTCGATATCATGAATTTGAATTACTGAATAAGGTTATTTCCGCAGGATACAAAGCGGAAAATCTTGAGCAGTTCTTTGATTTTGTTCTAAATACCATTCTTAGTTCGCTTAATTTCACCGGAGGAGCGATTTATCTTCTAAATCATATAACCAAAAACGCTGAATTAAAACGCTCCATTGGAATGCCAAAAGTGCTAATTAATGACATGGGAACTATCGACACTAATTCACCGCAATATAAGCAATTATTTGTTGCTGGAGAAACTTATGTTTTAGAGGAATTTGAATCCGTGAACCAACATGCAGATGTAGGAGGTTTTAAATCAATCATCTCTGTTCCCTTCTTATCGAAAAATATTGTAATTGGTGCGTTAATGCTTTCCTCAAAAGAATACAGAACAATTTCTAGTGAAAATCAAGGTATTTTAGAAGCAATTGGTAGAGATATTGGAACAGCTATTGCGAAGTTTATAGTTGAGCAAGAACTGCTTGCAAAGCAATTAAGCTTACTTACTATTTTTGATGCTTTAGCTGAATTGTTGCTTGTTGTTGATGATAGTACAGGTCATCTTGTTATGGCAAATAAAGCTGCAAAGGATGAATTCGGTATCTCTGACAAAAAATTTGTGAAAATGTTATTCTCAGAATTATTTGCAACTACCTCACAAGATGATCATGTGGAAGGATATTCATCATTGTTTATCAACAAAACAGGCGAATTTTCTTTGCCTTTGAAAACTGGTGATGGACAAATCAAAGAATACAAAGTATCCTACTACTCTTATATGATAGAGAAACGTGATGTTTTCGTTTGTATATTAAAAGAATAAGAATTCAATTATGCAATTTTAGTTTCTTTACATTGAATGGCTCGTGAAAGCACGATCAAGCGTGGGATGTTTGCTGGGAGAATAACCTGGTCGCATTTAATAATCTTGATAACTGTTTTGAGGAAAAGTTCTTGACCAATATCTTTAGCGAATTCTATTTTTGGGATACCATAGATAATCAATCCTCTTTCACCTAAAACTTCTAAATCCTTCTTCGAAACAAAGAGTTCTTCCTCTTCTCTAACAACTAAAACTTCTCTTTCACCTAATGCTGATATTATTTCACTAATATCAAAGAATGTAATGGCATGTGCTAAAATCTTGGAAAAATACTCCCCGGTTGTTGTACCATTATCCTTAGCATTAGAAACAAACTCATCGTAAAGCTGAATTGAGACATTTCTAATTGTTATATCTTTTAGTTGATCTTTATTCGATGGGTGAGTGTATGCTGGTCGTTTACGAATAATACCTTGCTGAATAATCTTAGGAATATCTCCTAAGAATTTAGTTTCACATCGTCGAATCAATCTAACGTGTTTTACTAGGGTGGGTGCATCAACGTCTTCCTCAAAGGTTAACTCATTAATCGTACTAAAGAGAAACATCGTATTTTCTCCAGCGGAGATGAGATCCTTTTTTGATACAACCAATTTTTCTAAATCTCTAATGATTTCAGGAGCTTTCCCATAAAGTGGAGGTCTATGTCTACTAAAGTGTCTACGCCAAGGTTGTTTGTCAATCATTACTATGCTGTCAAAAGCATCTCCGGCTGATAATCCATGTTTCTTTGCATGAACAGTAAATTGTTCGTACAATTCCTTGTTCACTCCACGTAGTGTGATATCTTTCATTTCCTCAATATCTTTCTTCACTACAAACATTTCTGACACGTCTTGATTCATCTATGATATGTATTCTTTGTATGATATATTAATTTTTTGTCTGATTAGACAAAAAAGTTAAATATGTGTGATTTGTATGATAATTTATTTGTTGAATTATATTTGAAAAAAATAATTGCGGAGTCGAAAATTTGGCTACAAAAGAAGTAAAGAATGTAACAATAGAATATAACGATCATAAACCACAAGCACTTGCTACTGAAAAATACAAATCCGCCAATCAATGGTTCTGGTCAGGATTAGTACGGTATCCTGGATTAATGTTTACTTCCATGTTTATAATAATTTTAAATGCTGTAATCAGTGTGTTACCCGGAATCTTACTTGGGTTGGCACTAGATATTTTAGCAAAAGGAGATGACTACTTTAAAACAGTTGTAATCTCTATTGTGGGTGCTGCATTATTAGGTTGGTTAACTTCCTCATTAAGCGCATACTTGTGGAGTTTAGCTAGTTATCGTTTTGAGCGAGATATACGTCAAGAGTTTTTTGATGTAGTTCAAAATCATTCTATGGCATTTCATGATGAACATGATTCTGGTGTCCTTTTATCAATGGGAATGAATGAAACTAATCAGATTCGCTTTTCCTTTACTCCCTCTCTTCGACACTTACTAAATTCATTCCTAAGCATAATTATTGTTTGTATCTATTTCTTCATTAGAATCCCAATTGGTTCAAAAATAATCGGTATTGCAGATTGGAGAATTGGCATAGGTATCGTTTTTAGCTTTATAGTTTATCTAGTATTAGCCTGGATATTTGCTCGAAGAATTGGACCAATCCGAAAAGAACTAGCTACAGAACTTGGGAATGTTTCTTCTTCATCGCAAGAAACTTTCAGAGGTATTGAAGTTGTTCGATCCTTTGATAGTGAAACAATAGAAGAAGAGAAATTCACTAAGCAAAGTTTACGACTTGCAGACAAGATAAAAAAAGAAGGATTTCTAAGTGCTTTTTACTGGCCAGCTTTAATAATGGTTATCGCTACTGCTGTAGTTTTTGGTATTGGTCTTTGGATGGTTTCCAAAAATGATGGTTCAATGAGTATTGGTCAAATAACCTCTATGCTTTCCCTACTGATACAATTGATTATTTTGAATTTCATGGTTCCTATGAGGTTACTTGGACTCCAAGCTGGTAGGATGAATGCAAAACGAATTTGGGATGTCATGACTTTTGCAGATCCCTTAGTTGAACCAACTAAATCACCAGAAGCTGATTGGTCAAGTGACTTAATGTTCGATAATGTTACTTTTTCATATCCTGGGAAGAAAAAGAATGTATTAGAGAATGTTTCATTTAAAATTCCTGCTGGTTCTCGAATTGCCCTTCTGGGTGGTCCGGGATCGGGTAAAAGCACTATTCTGAAACTCTTATTGCGACTTTATGATCCAGATAAAGGATCAATACGATTAAATGGTGTAAGCTTTGAGGAAATGCATACGTTCGACGTCCGAAAGGATGTTACCCTCGTTGAGCAAGATATTTTCTTATTTGGGACATCATTCAGAGAAAACATATCCTTCTCCAAACCAGATGCTACAATGGAGGAAATACGAACTGCAGCTAAGAGAGCCCAAATTGCTAAATTTATTGAGACAACCCCAGATGGTTATGAAACACTCATTGGTGAACGAGGTGTTGATTTATCAGGTGGCCAAAGACAAAGAGTCGCAATTGCACGAGCTTTGTTGGCTGATCCAAAATTACTGTTATTGGATGATTCCACAAGTGCAGTTGATATTAAAACAGAAGTTCGATTACGGTTGGCGATGGAGGAGTTGATTAAAGGGCGAACTTCCATAGTTGTCACCCAAAGATTGTCAACTCTAGTTGATTCAGATTTAATTATCTTTCTCGATAAAGGGAAGATCATCGATATTGGTTCCCACGAAGAGTTACTTCGTCGATGTGAGGAATATCAGTTTATGATAAGTTTACTCCCAGTTGGATCCCAATTGATCGAGGATGCGTTAAAACATAACAAAAACAATGGAGGAAACAACTAATGGGAATGCGTGGACACGGCGGAGGACCAATGCAACGATTATCCATGGAGAAGAAAAAAGCAGCTCGACCCATTGGTGTGTTGTTAAAAGCTCTTGGAGCATATCTTGGAAAATACAAAGGATTATTGATTGCTTCTGGGTTAATCAGTCTACTTTATGCTGGAACTCAAATTCTGAATCCGATATTCTTGTCGATGGGGATAGATTCGATAGATCCTTCAAATTCAAATATTATAACTTTATTTGGATTCGAATTAACAGGATTAACAGCGGTTTTAGTATACGCTGGTCTGTTTGTATTCTTAGGATCACTAGGATTTGTTATTAATTCCTTCAACACCAGGATTCTCTCGAGAGTACGAGCATTCATGGTTAATGATATGCGAACAGATGTTTACAATAAACTAATCAATTCCTCAATGAGTTACATAAAGAAAGAACAAAGTGGAAACATAACTTCAAGGATAACAAGTGATACAGATGAAGTCTCAACAGGTATTCAAGTCTTCATCACAATAGTAGTGCAATTATTCTTACTAGTAGTAACTTTCTTTGTAATTCTATTTCAGATAAACTGGCAAATTTTGTTAATTTGTTTAGGGTCAATACCTTTTGCTTTGCTTCTCAGTGGAATTCTTAGTACATTAGGCAGAAAAATCGTCCTTAGAATTAGACGAAAATTCGGTGAAGTTTCTGGAAAAATGGCTGAAAGCTTTTCAGGAGTCGCTGTTAGCAAATCTTTCAATCAAGAAGTAAATCTCTCGAATCAAATGAAAGTTTTGAACCAACAATACTACAAAATGAGCATACAATTTGGAATCATGATGAATGTCATCATGCCCATTATTTCAACAATAAGTGCTATCGTAACCTCAATGATATTATACGTTGGTGGAGTAATAACCAATTTATCCTATGGAGAAATATTCCTGGGAACAATGCTAGCTGCACAATTCCTCAGACCAGTTACACACTTATCAATGATGTTCCCAACATTGCAAACTTCACTAGGAGCTTTGGACAGAATTTTAGACATAAAGGAAGCAACACCAGCAATACCTGATGCTCCAAACGCAGAACAACTAAATGAAAATTATTCCATAAAGTTCGATAAAGTATGGTTCGCATACGACTTGGACACCTGGGTGCTAAAAGACATTAATTTTGATGTTAAACAAGGAGAAATGGTTGCCTTGGTTGGCCATACGGGAGCTGGAAAAACGACTCTCGCAAGCATGCTGCTTACCAGATTCTATGACATTCAAAAAGGATCAATAAAAATCGGTGAACAAGACATTCGCGAAGTCACGCAACACTCATTACGTCAAGCAATAGGGCTAATTCCACAAGAACCATATCTGTTCACAGCATCTGTTTACGATAATATCAAATATGGAAAACCAGATGCTACAGATGAAGAAGTCTACAAAATTTGTCAAATGATTGGTGCGGACACTTTCATCCAAGCCCTACCAGACGGTTATAATACCATGGTTAGAGAAGGGGGAAAACAACTCAGTGCAGGACAAAGACAAATAATTACTATCGCAAGAGCAATGCTTTCTGATCCTCAAATACTCATCCTTGACGAAGCAACTTCTCGATTAGATGCTTATTCGGAATCTTTAGTTCAAGACGCTCAAAGAAAACTCTTCAAAGATAGAACAACCTTTGTTATTGCTCATCGATTATCTACTATACATGATGCAGACAAGATTGTTGTTTTTGAGAAAGGAGAATTAATGGAAATGGGCACTCATGATGAACTAATGAAAAGCGATGGTATTTATGCTGATCTGTATGAGACTTACTACCGCTTCCAAGGTATTGATGCCATTGATATTGAAGCTTTCTTAGAAGAAGATGAAGAAGAATTTGATTTATCACCTCAAGCAATGATGACTTCTGGTAATATTGATCCAGAGAAAATCAAGAAAATGGTGGCTGAAGGAAAGCTCCCACCTGCTGCATTAGAGCACTTAAAACAAATGAAAGAATCAAGTTCTCCTGAAATGAAGGCTAAAATGGTTAAGAAGAAAAAACATCCTCCACATTAAATCTAAAATTTATGGCAACAAATTTTTCTTGTTGCTACTTTTTCCTTTTTATTTTTCTACAAGAAATTCATAGAAAACATTAAATTACTCTCACATATAAATAATCGAAGTTGATTGCTTCAAGCATTACCTAAAGGTGGAAAAAGCAAAATATGTCTGATGAATCTGTTCTCTTAGTTTACCCTCCAAGTAGGTGGGGATATATTGATCGTTTCTGTCAACCTTTGGGCCCCCTAACACTGGGGAGTATTTTAAGAGATGCAGGAATAAAAGTAAAGGTAATTGATCTATCTGGGGAAGGTTGGACCCCACAACAACTCTACAGTCATATGAAAGAAGAAAACTATACTCATGTTGGAGCCACCATTTTAACACCATTCAGAGAAATTGGTTATGGAATTCTGAAGGCTGCTAAGAAAATTAATCCTGATGTTGTTACTTTAGCTGGTGGTCCACACGTTTCTTTCTTCAAAGAGAAGGTTCTAACTGAATATCCCGGACTAGATATTGCCGTTTCAGGCGAAGCAGATCTAGATATTGTTGATATTATCCAAAATCCTACTAAAAAGTTCTATGATCTTGGGTGTGTAGAGGATATTGATAATCTACCCATACCCGATAGAAGTCATGTTAGGCATATTGAATACAATGAATTAGCAGGCATTTACATGGATGATTCCGCAAGTATGAAGTGGATACGAGGTTGTCCTTGGAGAAAATGCCGGTTTTGTAGTCGCAATGAATTAACACTAAAGCATCGTCGTAGAAGTCCGGAGAAAATCATCGAGGAAATCGCAATCATTCAACACGAGTTGAAATATAAGAACATCCTAGTTGTAGATGATAGCTTGGCTCTCAATACGAAATTTTCTAAGACTATTCTCCGAATGAAAATAAAAGAAGGATTAGATATCCCTTTTTGGGCATTAGCTCGGGTAGATCAAATAGACGAAGAAGCTTTTCAATTAATGAAAAGAGCAAATTGCAGTGGTTTACAAGTAGGTATAGAATCAATAGTTCCTCGAGTAATTGATACTTACAAGAAAGCACCCGGGGATCCAAAACAATGGCTACCCAAAGTAGATCGAGCACTAGAACTAGCAAATAAATATGATATTATTATGATCGGTTCATTCATAGTCGGTGGTCCAACAGAAACAGCAAAAGAAATGCAAGCAACTGTTGATTATTTGCGAACTTCTAAGGTAGATATTGTCCAACCGTTTGCATTCCAATATGTCATTGGATCTGAATTTTGGCATGAAGCTGTTGATAGTGGACAACTCAAACCAGACGACATTTATGCTTACAATGATAAGAAATATGGAACTTCACCATACACAGCAAAGGAATTATTTGATAAGGTCTTGGAAGCGGAGGACTTGATAAATTCCCCAATTCTTAATCCTGGAAGATATGTACGATTAGTTGGAAAATTCATCAAACAGAAAAAATGGCGAGTAATTTGGAAAAACATACTTCAATTACCTAAAATTATCCAAGGATTACTTCTTGAGCATCCCTATGATATTGTTATTGAAGATGAATTAAACGATTAATCATCTAATTCTATTCTTGTTTCCCGAACATTCTTGGAATAGTTTTTAATTAGAAGGAAATGATGTTATTTTTGTCAATGATTACATTGAGGTTTTCCAATGGAAGAAGGTAAACTCCCCCTTGATTTATTAGATCAGATAATTGGTGAAAAGGAAAAACTACCAGATAGTGTTGTTCAGGGGCCACAAGTAGGTGCAGATGTAGCAGTAATTGATTATCAGAAAGCAATAATGCAAGTTCAGAAATTCTACAATAGTAAAGAAAAAGTCTACCTAGTGTACAAAACGGATCCAATAACATTTCCTACTCCTGAACCTGGGAAATATGCAGTAATAGTAAATGCTAACGATGTTGTAACAAGCGGAGCGATTCCCTTTGGCTTTAATGCTACAATCATTCTTCCTGTTGGGAGCTCAGCTGTTGAAGTATTAAATATTCAGAAAGGAATTCAAGAAGAATGTGATAAAAAGCAAATTATAGTTTTAGGTGGTCATACTGAATTCTCTTCGTCTGTTAATACACCAATCGTTTCTGGTGCTATGCTTGGTTTCGTTCCAAAGGATTACTATGTTACTCGAGAGGTTACAGAGGACGATGTTATGCTTTGTATCGGGTGGTGTGCAAAAGAAGGAATGGGAATAATTGCTAATGAAGGATACGAACAATTGGGCGAGCTTTTGGGTCCAGCAACTCTAGACAAATTATTGGAACTCGGAGATGAAATCTCCATAGTTGATATTGCTCTCAAAATAAACAAGGAAATTAAACCAAATCTAATGCATGATGCAACTGAGGGCGGGGTTTTAGGTGCTGCTTATGAAACAATTTCTCCAATGGATTTTGGACTAGAACTCTACTCTGAGAAATTTCCTTTCACAAAAGAAACAATTGATGTTTGTCAATTATTGGAAGCTGATCCCCTAAAAATCATCTCCTCGGGGACATTGCTTGTTATAACTTCTGAATCAAAAGCAAAAGAAATCGTGAAGGAATCAACAAAAGAAATCCCCATAGAAATTATAGGTAAAATAACATCAAAAGAAAATGGAATTACATTAGATGGTGAAGTGGTTCCTCCACCTGGACCTGATGCTATTATAGAAGCTTTAAGAAAATTAGAAGAAGGCAGTTTATGAAAAACTGACCTTCGAATTCAAAATTTAATCTAATAACCGTTTTTGTCCTTCAAGTTTCTGGATTTCAGTAATATCTTGAGAAACTTCTAGACAACCAAGGTATTTGCCTTCCTTACTTCGTACAGCGAAGTAACGAATGTGAATCATTCTACCACCAAGATTAATCCAGAATTCAGCTATATCTCGTTTTTTGTCTCGGAAATCAGCGAGTATTTTTTTAACTACGTGAATGCTCTTTTCTGGATGGCAAAGATGCACATCTCGACCAATAACAGCTTTTGTTCTGAGAAAAATCCGTTCTTCTCCTTTACTGAAGAAAACTACTTTATCGTTTTCATCAACAAAAGTCATGTCTACAGGGATACTATTAATGATTGGTTCAATGAATTCTATTGGCACTGGACCAGTCTCGAATTCAATGACACCTGCTTTTAGTTCTTCCTTTGGCTTAGCTTCTTCTGCTTTAGCACCAAATGGTTGTTGTGAATCTTCAGG
>JAGXNT010000014.1 GCA_019894765.1 Candidatus Heimdallarchaeota archaeon | reverse complement strand
ACATAACTAGGTTTGTAATCCAAAACTCCATCGGTGGCAATAAGTGCAGAATTAAGGTATAACTCAGGTGTAGAAAGTCCGGGTTGAACTACAATATTCAAGGCATCCATACCCATTGCAATAGAACCACTTCTATGGATCTCACCTTTTTCTATAACAAGAACCTTAGCTTCGGGATTCTGTTCTTTAGCGACAATCGCTGCCAAACTCCCTGCACTTCCTCCTCCAATAATTAGAATATCCGTTTCCAAGTTCATTTTCAAACACTAATTCACAAATTATTTAAACAAATATACTAGATAATTTATGATTTATATGAAATTTGCTAAAATTGTTCTACTAATAAACGGCATAGTTGATGTTCTCATAGGCATTACTCTAGTCTTTTTACCCAATGTTATGGCTCAATTGCTTTCATATCCTGCTCTTACAGGTCATTCTTTGTATTTCGCAGGTGGATGGGGTATTGCAGCGATTTCTTTTGGTGTAGCAAGAATTTGGGCTTCCTTCGTTGAATCATTTGTTTGGTATAACGTAATCTTGGGTTTATTTGAGGGAAGTATCCTAACAGTTTTTTCAATCGTTGTTCCTTTCATTTACTCTGGAGTTACTTTCATTCACGTTAGCTTGTCAATTGCTGTTGGCTCTTCTTTCATGATCATTTATACTATTCTTCTGATTATGCAGTACACAAAGAAGAAAACAACTGATAGTTAAAACTCAATACAAATAAATTGAAAAACTGTAACTATGAGTGCCATTCTTTCATAATGGTGTTTGAGTGAATTACGTCCATGCATGGTAACTTCGCAAGTTTTTCAACTATCGGTTGATAACCTCTACCAATAGTTCTTGAACGTATTATAATCATGAGGTCGTATTTACCAGTTATAACAGACACTTTCTCAACACCAGAAATAGCTTTTATTTGTTCATAATCACAGATTTGACCACTTTTTATTTTCGCTAAAATCATGATTTTTACTTCACTCATAGATAAACCAATAATTCCACTAAATACTAGAATTACTCCAATCCCTCTTAATAACCAAACAACCCAAGCGAATTCTCCTCCAGGTAATGGGAAATATGCAGGCCAAATAAAACCAAAGATAATAGTTATTGGGATTCCAGCAATCACCGAAACCGAGGATAATGAATTTACTATAGACATTTTCCCCATTGACAATGCTCTAACATATAGAATTCTTGCAACAAAAACAAGTAACATTGACAGTGCTATTGGAAAAAGTGCTGGGAGAAAAGTTGATCTGAATACTGAAAATCCCTCAGCATTCATGAAAGGTAATGAAAAGATTATCGCAAAGAATGCCATGAAAAGTAATGTCCACAAGCGAATATTTGTTGAATCTAAATTTTCTCCATTCTTATATTTAGTTGCGACAGCTTTTTTCTGAAAGACAACATAAACAGCTGCACTCGTATTTAAAACTAAGAAGACAAGAATTAGATTCACCCAATTAAAGGTACCACTACTCGTGAAATCAATAGCAGCTAAAATTACTCCTAAGAAAATCATGATGATAGCTTGAATTTCAGGAGCACAAGGACGCGCTTTATCAACAAATAAATCCCCAATAATCAAGTAAATTATAACAAATTGAGATGCAGGTAAGAATATTGACAAGTCCATATCTTTTATTATTATAAAATACGAAAAAGTGTTGATCCCAGAAAGTAAACCAGATAATGATAACCAAAGAAACATTTTCTTGTTTGGTAAACGAATACCCTTGTATTGTGGATCAATAAACTGACCCAAAAATGAAAATTGACGTTTTTCATCTTTTATAGATTGACTTTGTTTTAGTTGCTCGGAACCAAGCATTTTCCTTTCTTTAAGCTTCAATGCAAGCTTAGTAAACGGTTTCTTACTAATTGGTATCCATAATATAAGAGCAAATAAGAAACTAACAATTATACCAATGAGCATCGATTGTATCGTAAAAACATATTCGTTTGTTTCACCCAGACTATTAACAACAATAGCTGAACCCGTATATCTATCAATGGCTATCCAGATCGAACCAATTATGCCAGAAAGTATTGCTAGAATAATGAATGTGTACTTTCTTCGCATTCTTCTAAAAGGTCTTGTTCGATTATCGACCATATTCTGCCACTCTTTTACTTGAATTTTCTATGTAAATTCTACCTGGATTATTGATGTTGTTGTTTCAATGATACCATCAATTACATGTATTTCCAGTGTTCGTTCATGCATTTCTTTCAAAGAATCAGTTTCTAAGCGAACAATAGCATCGTATTCTCCAGTTATCACTGCTACTGATGTTATACCAGGAATTTCCTTTAGTTTTGCTATAACACCTTCAGTGAAACCTAATTTGATATTTATAAGAATGTAAGCGCTGATTGTTTTCTTGTCATTTGCACTCATTTTTTTCATCCGATTTTTTAAAAATATCATCTGCTTTAATAAGTTAATGAATTGTATTTAAATTGAGGTGTATTATAGATACCTTATTTGACACGAGTTAAATCTAATGTATTTGCGCTGTGGATTGTATGAATGAAATTTCTGATACTAATATTGCTTCAATCTCCGATGAAGAAACAGTTTTAATTTTAGTAAAGTATGAGAAATCTCAGGATACAATGCGTAATATTATCCGTCAACACTTGGGTGAAAAAGTTTTTTCTAATATTGTCGCAGCAACAATTCAAGCAAAGTCTATTGGTGTTATTCGATATCTGAATACTATTAATTTCGTATTGAATCAAGTAATCAAGCAAAATTCAATAAAAGGGATCACAATCTTAGATATGAACAGATTACGATTAGCTCTCTTTGAAGGTATATGGCAGAAGATACCTTTTCGGGATTTAATCTCATTAATAAAAACAGAAGAACATCTAAAAGTATTAGCAGAAGCACTGAATTTTGATCTCAATACAAGAGTTAAATCAATAAACTATTTCGGGAGAACCAGTCTACTTTACTCTCATCCATCTTTTCTGATAGAGACATTATCAGAGAAACTTGGTAGAAATGAGACAATTGCATTACTAAAGAAAAATAATTCTCCTGCAAATATCTATCTTCGAATCAATCAACTTGCCCGGAAACCAGATGAGATTTTAGCAAATCTTAAGGAAATTGGTGTTACATTAGAAAAAGACAAAGATATTACTTTTCTATTTGTGATAAAAGAAGGATTAATGGAAGCGGTTAAATCAGACTTTTTCAGAAATGGTGAAATTTTCATTCAAGATAAAGCCAGTGTTTTTGCGGTAACAACTCTTGATCCAAAACCTGGAGATATTGTTTTAGACGCCTGTGCAGCACCCGGTATGAAAACTCAACTGATGTGGGAGCTGATGAAAGGCAAAGGCCACTTAATTGCTAGTGATGTAAGTTACAATAGATTAAAAAGTTCTCAAAAACGATTTCAATCTATTGGAGTAATGAATATTGATTGGATTAATAATGATTCATCGCAGACAGCAATACTGAAAGCAAATAAAATTTTAATAGATGCACCATGCTCATCAACTGGGATTCTTCAAAGTCATCCTTCCTACAAATGGCGTCTTAATAAAAAATGGCTTTTCTCAATCATGACTATACAAAATAAAATCCTTGAGGGAATTATCTCAAGATATTCCGAAAGATCAGGCACAGAAATCGTTTATGCAACTTGCTCAGTCTTACCTCACGAAGGAGAAAATCAAATCGATTCAGTTTTAGAACGGTATAATATTGAATTACTTGATGGGCCAAAACAAGGTTCTATAGGTTATGCTAATTACAATTGCACACAAAAAGTAAGAAGATTCTTTCCACACATTCATGGAACAAATGGGTTTTTCATAGCACATTTTAGAATTAAATGATTATCTTTGCTTTTTTTCTACAATTGCTTTTAATTTATCATAACCAACTCTATTAAACATACATTCCTTCACACAAACAGAACAACCATACTCTTCTGCAAATACCTGGAAACACTTATCAAAAATTATGTGTGTTTTTCTACCATCTTCATTGGAAATTGAAGTTTCAAGAATAGCTTCACCAGGGCAGGTTTCTATACATCTGCCACAAGTAGAACAATACTCGCCAACCCATTGATGAGGATTTTCGTTTAGTATTGGTATATTGGTTATATTTGTTAAAACTGCTGCAAGTCTATGTCGTGGACCATAATCAGGAGTTATTAATAATCCATGTCTACCTACCCACCCCATACCTGCTGATAAAGCTAGAGGAACAAAACCAATCGGTCCACCTAATGGGTGACAGGCTTCTGCAGCAAAACCTTCCTTCTTAACAAATTCTGCTATTTTGTTTGCACGAATACCTAATTCATCATAGGTTCTTATAACCATTTTTCCTGTGGCTAGACTAGGTGCTTTATCTATTTTCTCCTTATTCATTTCCATTGAGAGAACTATAGCGTTATCAAATAATACTGCGTGATTTTTGAAAATCAGATCTTGAGTAAGTTTAGCATAACCAACCTTTACATCAATTGATTCAGCGTATTCTTCTAATTTTTTAAAGAAATCATCACTTGCAGTATTTTTTGGTTCTTGGGGATTTTTCTTCAAGGTTTTCGTCGCTTTTTTCGTCTGTCTCAGAAGAGAAAATGCTGTTTTTCCACCGAACATTTTCAATCTACTAACAAAAAGCTTTCTTGAATTTTTAATCTTTAATTTTCTTTCAAATCCCATTACAAGTGCTGTTTCTTTTGCTTTTATTGTATTCGGATACTTTGCTAGATGTTTGGATGAACCAAATACTCTTTTTTGCATTTTCTGCATAAAGCTCTCTTTTTCTTTCATGTCAAAATCTCATCAATAAGTAAGAATAGCTTTCTTATAAATCTCTTTATCTTGACAGAACAAAGAATTCAATTTAGTAAAAAAATCAAAATAAGAAAAAATAGGAAAGAAAAAAGAGACTTATTTCTTCTTTCTTCGTAATGCTACTAAAGATCCGCTGACAGCTATCAAAGCAACCATGTTAGTCACAATTAGGAACCCACTTCTGGACAGCTCAGGGAAAAACAACCCAAAGCTAAAGCCTAATGGGAACCGATGCAATCGCATGGGATGGTATTTATTTGTGGACTATTGCTAGAACATGTGAGCTGTGGGCTGATGGTAAGATTTTCCAAATAGAAATAATAGATGACCAAATTATCTTATGATTTCATTTTAATTGCTAGTTCATAATTTTTTTTGCAACATAACTCAAAACTTATTATTAAGATATTGAATGAATTTGCCTAATATGGATTTGTTTGTATTGATTGATAGAAATATCGAAGATGAAAATAATATCATTTACAGTGAATGGCTTACAATGAGTAAATTTATTGTGATACTATTTGCTTTTGTGATTGTAGTTTTAATTTCTTCTGCTGTTTCCACATCGATTCTAGCTCCTCACACTAGAGTCTATATGTTACCTGTCTATGCAGTGCTTTGCCTATTTTTTGTTTTAATAGGTTTGAATTATAGAGGTATACAAATTTCACTAACTAAAAATGAAATTAAAGTGACATTCGGTTTGCTTAATAAGAAAACAATATCATTTGATGAATTAGTTAGTTGTGAAATAATACAATCGACAATTGGGAAATACTTTGGATTAGGGGTTCGAGTTGGTTTTGATTCTTCACTAGCTTTTATTACAAACTTCGGTGATGCAGTAAAACTAACTTACCAAGAAAACAAACTATTCGTTTTTTCATCAAAAAACTGTCAAAAAATATGCAATGTACTAAACGAATATATAGAGAAATGATAAATAGAAAAACAATTTGAAGGTATGAATTAAATGATAGACGATGAGAGCTTTAAAGATCTACCATATGAAGAAAAGATCAAGATTATGAATGGCATGACAGATAAACAACTACAAGAAAGTCTTGAACAAGTAAAATTCATGTGTAAAGATTTTTGTGGAAAATGTCCCAGTTATCAAGGAACAGGTGAAACTAATCTTGCCTTTTGTTCTTTAGGTAAAAGTTCACTTATTAAAGAGAAAAAAGGTTGTCTTTGTAAACAATGCCCTATCTCGAAGATGATGAGTCTAAGATGGGAGTTTTATTGCACAGAAGGTAATGCCATGGAATTAGCGATAGCTGAAAAAAAGTAAAAACAGTTTTCAGAAAGATGTCGCAAAGATAAAGTTTATTTTGTAAATATCAAATAAAAACTGCTTAGCAAGAAAGTGGTTAAATGAAAAAAAAGAGCCTAGTTACTATTATTACTTCGATTTTTTGTATTCTACTCACCATTAATATCTTTTCAGTAAGTGGTGTGGATTTATCTTTAGTAGATGAAACACAAGATGTCGTTCATATGGTTGATGGTATTACACAAGGATCAGGATTAGCAGTTTATCCAGAGATTGATATTGTTTCGTTGGAAATGAATGATAGTTTTATTGCATTAACATTTCTTGGTACTCCCGTTTTACATATTGATAATTTCTATGACTTCATAGTTTATTGGAATGGTGATCAAAATACTAATTTTACAGATGGTCATTGGAATCAAGGGAACATAATATCTCAAACAAAACTAGTAAACAGTACTGGTGGAATTATTGTTAATACCTTAATTAATGATACAATTGATATGATCAGCAACACAATCTACTATCCAATTTATAATGCATCACTGATTTCCACAGATCTTGATCCAATTAATATGATAGCAGATGCACGTCTTCGAATTCTTGGAGCTGATTTCTATAGAGATGTTCTAGAATATAATACCGGTGACACTGCCCCAGGATATACTTATCTTATAGCAGTTGCAGGTCTTACAACTTTGGTTATTATGGTTATTCTCAGAAAGAAGAAATACTAGCCTTTTTTGCTATATTTCATTCTTTTTGTAGTATATATTGCATGTAAATCTGAGTACCATCTGAAAATTCTTGATAACGCTTAGACCCCTTTGTACTTGAGAATTCTTCTGCAATACCATGCATTATTTTTGGTGCTTTCTCTTTCATTAATTGTGCTCTGCGTTCTGAATCTAGATCAAGAGCTTTTACAACATTTCGAATAATATTTTCTTCTTTTATAATTTTAAAGCCTGCTTTTCTGAATTGTTCTCTTAGAATTTCATTTTCTTCTTCAGTTCGAATATCAGCAAATAAGAGATGACCTTTCGGTCGAAGAACACGATATGATTCTGAAACAAAAGCTTCAAAGTCATTGTAACTTCTTGATGATTCAACATTTACAAGCGCATCAAATGATTGGTCATCAAATTTAATTTCTTGAGCATTCCCAACCACGAAAGAAAGACCAGTTATCTTGTGATATTTACTATTAAATTTGATTACATCTTTAGACATATCTAATCCGATGTATGATTTGGTTTTAAGATAACGAGTGATATAGGATGCTCCACCTCCTCGACCACAACCAATTTCAAGAACATCTTTGTTCTTCAAATCAATACCCTCAACAGTTGAATGATAAAGTTGTAAACAATACCTTTCTTTTTCGTCAATCTCATCCAATTGCAGCTGCTTTTTACTTGAATCTAGATATTCGTAACCATAATTTAGAAAAACAACTTCAGAACCTTCATACCTTCTAATAATGAATCTGTGCATGAAACGCCATAGTATTCTTTTCATTCCCATTGAAGCTTTCAGATAATAGGTGATTATTTTTCTCATAATGAAACTCTCATTTTAATCAATAGAAAATTATTTTTTTAAAATTAAAGCACACGTTTGCTAAAATAAATAGTTCTTATATTAAATGCTTTCCAAAGATTTTATGAAAGAAAAAGAGAAAGGAAATGCTTAGCATTCCTTTTTTGTAGTAAAAATTAACTATTTACTTGAAATTGATGCATGAGAACTTTGCCATTATTGTATTCGAATCTAAGCTGTAACATCATTCCGTGCTCAAGACCTTCAATATGGAATTGATACATCATGGTCTTACCTGCTTGGACTTGGTGTTGCCATTGATTTTGTATTTGTTCTTGTAACATACATTCGCCAGTCTCGCAATTGTCGAATTGGAATTGGTGCATGTATGCGAACATTCTTCGGAGTCCATTTTGGTTTTGTTGTTGTTGTTGCTGCTGTTGACCTGTTTGATCTCCGCACTCTAATTCAACAGTTACTTCATCTGTTTCTGCAATAGCTGTTACGCTGATAACTTCTAAATCACTTTTTTCACTAGGAGAGTATGCATATACTAAACCCACTGTTACTCCAGCAACCACTGCAAGTAGACCGACTGCGATTATTGGTATTAGGATTGATTTTTTCATTTTTTCAATCACAATTTATTATAGAACACAGAAATACAAAAAGAATCTCTGAGAATGGTTGTATTTGAGTTTTGAAGGTTCAAGATAAGTTTCAGTTTGGTTCAAAATAGCAATTGTAATTGAAAAAGAAATTTCCTACATTTTGAATAAGATCGTAGTATTTTTTCTAGTTAATTTGTAAAACACCTTTTAAAACCAAAATTAATGGTTCTATAGATATGATTAGAAACATAATATATTATTCAATTAATAATTCATCACTAATCTTTACAGATCTTGATCCTATTGATATGATAACGGATGCCCGTCTATGAATTCTAGCAGCCGATTTTTATAGTGAAATCCTAGAATACAATACCGGAGATTCTGCACCAGGATTTACATTTCAAATAGCATTTGCTGGAACAATTACAATTGCTGTAACTTTAATTGTAAAAAGAAAAAGAGAAAGGAAAAACTAAGTCTTCCTTCATTTTTTATCTATGCATTCACTTGGAATTGATACATGAGAACTTTACCATTGTTGTACTGAATTCTTAGTTGTAATGTCATTCCGTGTTCAAGACCTTCTATATGGAATTGAAACATCATGTTCTTACCTGCTTGGACTCGGTGTTGCCATTGGTTTTGCATTTGTTCTTGATACATGGTTTCTTCGGTAGCTGAATTATTGAATTGGAATTGGTGCATGTAAGCAAACATTCTTCCAAATTGATTTCTGTGAGTATGTCCGGATTCATTTCCTTCGCATCTTAAGACTACAGTTACTTCATCTGTAACTGATTGAGTTGTTACATTGACTACTTCTAATTCACTATCTTCACTAGGAGAGAAAGCATATACAAGGCCCACAGAAGCTCCTGCAACCACTGCAAGAAGGCTTACTGCGATAATTGGTATAAGGATTGATTTTTTCATTTTTTAAATCACAATTTAATATAGAACACAAAAATACAAAAGGAATCTCTGAGAATGGTTGTCCTTGTGTTGTGAAGGTTCAAAATAGGTTTCAGTTACGTTTAAAATTTCATTTTATTTAGTAAATTCTAGAATTTAAGAGAAAACTAATTCAAAATCACAACTAAATCTTGAATTTCCTTTAAAATTCAGCTTTTCAATTAGCTTTATTATTGCGTTTAATATAATATATCAATAAAGATTTGAAAATAAGCTTTAGGTAATGTAAATTTGAAAAGTAATGTCGTAGAAGTAAATAATGTAGAGAAATCTTTTGGAGATGTGCGAGCTGTCGATGGTTTGACATTTATAATCAAACCAGGGGAAATTTTTGGTCTTCTGGGTCCAAATGGTGCTGGAAAAACAACGACACTCAAACTTATACTCGGACTTTTAGAATTAGATGCTGGAGAGATTTCTGTTTTTGATTTATCACCAAGTACTGATGAAATGATGATCAAGCAAAATATTGGTTACGTATCAGAAGAACCCTTGATATACAAATCAATGACGCCCAAAGAGCTTTTTGATTTCACTTCTTCAATACGAAAATTAAATCCTGAAGACACCACATCAAAATTACAAAGATATCTCGAGAGTTTGGAAGCTGAACAGTACTATGATAAACTTATTGCTACATTATCCAGAGGGAATAAACAGAAGATGCAAATTATTGCTGCATTATTGCATGAACCAAAGTTATTGATTATGGATGAACCGCTTACAGGGTTAGATGCAAAATCTGCGAAAGTTGTTAAAGAGATATTAGAACTACATGCGGAAAATGGTGGATCAGTCATCTTTTCAACTCATATCCTTGAAGTTGCTGAAGATGTTTGTGACAGGATTTGTATAATTAACGAAGGAAAAGCAGTTGCCACTGGTACCATGGATGAGTTGTCAAAACTAGCTGATAAAGCAGGTGCTGATCTCGAGGAAATCTTCCTCAAACTTACTCAACAAGATGAATCGGTTAATCGCATCATAAGCAATTTGAGAAAATTAACTAACAATGGTGGTAACCGGTGACTGAAGTAGAGTATTCGAATAAGGAACTCTATAAAATTTCAAAGAGAGTCTTTACTGAAGCAATATTTCATTCTCAACAACAAGCAGCAGGTAGTAATAAAGCAAAATTCCTAGAAAGAGTTGGTAAGAAAAGAGAGAGTATTGGTACTCAATCTATTATAATGAAAATCTTGGTTGCTTTCTATATAGTAGTCTTTACAGCCATGCCAGTTTTATCATTCGTACAAATTAATATTGTCTCAGAGATACCTTTTGTAGAAGAGACTTGGAATCTTTTTGTAGGAGGATTTTCTGTAAGTGGGTATTTGTTGTTACAACCGATAATCTTGATCCTCTTCTCTATAACCTTTACATGGGGCTTTCTATCGAAAGAACCGTACACTTGGATAAGCACTTTACCCTACTCAAGAAAGGATGTCAGTAAAATCAGTTTCTTCACATTCTTAAGAGGAATTGACGTCCAAATGATAGTTTTATTCCTTGCTTTACCCATTGGAACAATTATTGGGATTAATCTACCAAAGGGGATGGGGATTGGATTAGCAGAGAATTTTCTAATGATAGGTGTTTGTTTAATTGTAAATATAGCAAACACTGTTTTCAACTTGAGTCTTACAATTTTGTTAGGTCGGAAAATGGCGAAAGTTATGGAAGATCAAGAAGAAAATTACCGAATGGCTAATTTTATTCGAATTGGGAGTATGTTAATTTATTTGATATTTACAATGCTTGCTTCTTTCGGAATCCAGATGGCAATTACCAAGTTACCACTTCTCTTTGATCCAGCAAACCAGTTTATCTCAACACAATCAGCAGATATTGTAAACAAGGTTCTGAGTTTTATCCCATTTCCTTTTGCTGGAGGTTATCTATTAACTAGTATAGTAATTGGTGTAACAAAGGTACCATTATTAGTTGTCATAGGATCTACCGTAGGTACAGTTCTACAGATAGGCTTAGCAATTCTAGTTTTCAGAAAAGCGTTACAAACACTACAAGATATAACATTAATTGAAAGTAAAACCAAGAAATCACGAACAAGAAAGAAGCCGACTCCTATTGAGGTTAGAGTCTTTAGACCAACTAGAGCATACATGAAACGAGATTTAGCACTCATTACTCGAGAGCTGCAAATAACAACCTATATGCTTATGCCAATAATGATTCCAATTACTACAGCTTTAGCATATGCTCTAGACATGTATCTCGGGAAAACAGGCATCCCTGCAATGGTTCTCTATATCATGAGTTTTGCTATCTTCTCTACGTTCTTTATTATCATTGGTGTAACGAGTATAGAAACAGGTGGGGAAACGATTACCTCTTCATTACCAATACATATACGTGATCAAATTAAAGCAAAAATGCCATTCCTGTTCTCAACTGTTCCGCTTATGGTTTTGGTTGCTATACTACTCCAATTTAAGCAAGCGCACTTCATGGATGTTCTTCTTATGACTGTTGTTCAATTACCAGCAATATTCATTATTGGTATGAGTGGGTTATTCTTGAAAATACTCATGTTTGGTAAATTTAAATACAAATATGTCATCGAAGAAGTAAAAACAAAGTACAAAGAGATAAAGATTATCAGTATTTTAGTGATTATGTTAGCACTAGCTGCAGGCTTCATCTTTACTATGATGGTTGGTTGGTGGTTAGCTTTAGTTTTAGAAGGAATCTGTTTAATCCTACTTCTGATAATTTTCAATGTAATGTTCCCAAAGAATTCAGATAATTGGATGACAACCTAAAATAATTCTTTACAATTCAAATCTTCAAAAGTAGCTATTCCATGTTCTAAGTGACTTTTATCATTTTTAAAATCATGAAGATGGTGGTCGTGGTCTGTAATTCCTTAGAATAGCAAGATCAGCATTTTTGTTTTTTTTTTTCTTGGAAAGTTCTACTTTTTTTGCGTTTTTTATTGTTTCATTAAATTCCTCTTTTGTGGTATCAATCCAAGCATAGATTCCATCAATTTTTAGAATTTTTTTAGCTTCAACCTGAACTATTATCGAGTCTCTAAGTACTCGTTCGATTCTTACCATCATTGTTATGAAGGGTTTATCTCCAGAAGCTCCTGATATGAGTGATCTTCTAATATCAAGACATAATCCTAACTTTCTACTATTCCTATCTGCAATTACTTTTCCTACTAGTTGTGAGTAATCCATGTTTTAAACCCAAGATATATACTACATAACCGATATATAAATGATTATTTAAATTTCATAATTTAGAAAAACAATTATAAACGCAATTTATAAGTAGATAAATGAAGGAATAATGATTGTCTATAAATCGGAAAGAAGAGAAATGGCAATAGATGTCCCAGTGGAAATTGCAACAGATGAGCTAAAGAAAGTTGAAAAGCAAATCGTTGATTTCTACCTAAAGTTAGCGGAAAAAAATCAAGTGAATCTTAAACTAATGAAAATCTTTGCTTACTTCAAAATTTATGATTCATTAACACAAAAGCAGTTAAGAGAATTAACTGGTTTTTCATCCGGCTTTATTTCTATTGCCTTAAAATCATTTCTTCAATCATCAGTTGTTACTCGTAATTTTATTCCAAAAACCCACACTAATATTTACACTATCAATGATGAACATGTTTTCACTATAATAACTCCTAGGGCTCAAGTGAATAGAAACAACATAGAACATGAAAAGTTCATTATTAGATTACAAGTAAAATTAGAGCAATTAAAAGAAGAATATCCTATCGAGTCTACTTTTCTTTTTAGAAGACTTAATGGAATTAGGAACTTTCTTGAAACACAAAGAAGGGCACACACAGATCATGATCCAACTGATTATTTAGAAGAAGATGTTTCTGGATTAATACCTTCGAATGAGTTCATTGTTTATCCTCCTGAAATTAAAAAGCTTGAATCATCATTAGTCGATCGATTTGTACGGTTGAGTATGTTTATTGAAGATGATCCAATCATAAACAAAATTTTAACTTTTCTAATTACTCGAGAAAGAATAAACCAAGAAATGTTACTAAAACTGACAGGTTATTCCAGAAGTACAATCTCTCGAAATCTTGCAGGATACGGTGAACAAGATTACGTTGCAATTTCTAAGAAAGAATATCTAAAACCAAGAATATATTATATGAATTCTATTGGAATTTATCTTAATGAGGTAATCCTTAACAATAGACGATTTCTCATTTCTTGGCGTCCAAAATTTGTTGATTTGCTTTCCCAACTAAAATCAAATTTAAATTACAATAGAAATAAAGAGATGAATTTGTTTCTTAGAGCGAAAATTGAAGAATTAATTACGAATATTGATTTAGTAATAATGCGAGCTCAACTATTAGAAAAAGCCCAACATGAGCTTAAAGAATTTGTTTTAAAGAATAGAGAAAAGATGTGATGAATAAAATGACCTATTGAAGAAGATATTAAAGCCTGGAGAAAAAACCGAGTAAAAGACTTGAGTGAAGGAATCATGATTGGAGATATGTTATGGTCTCCGGTTCCTGAAAATGAATGCAAGAATTTGAAGCTAAACTTCTTTCCAATTAATACTGATTTTAAGTTTAAAGCAAAAATAAATTTGTTAGAAAAGAAAGAAGAGAGAATTCTGAAAAGACTTGATGGTGAACCAACTGATCCGTTTCTCGTGATTGGTAATGTGGAATTCAAATACAAAGAAGAAATAATCAAATTATCATTTATTTATGATAAACAAATGGATAAATATTACTTAGCTTTTCGGGATTCAACGAGTGGAAAAGATACCTACCCAAATGGACGATTAATTGAAGTTGAAAATATTGAACAAGAAACAACAATGTTGGACTTTAATAAAGCGTTTAATTTTGCATGTGCATATAATGAGACACTATTTTGTCCTGTAACTCCTCAAGAAAATTGGTTATCATTTGCAATTGAAGCTAGAGAGAAAAAATACCATTAGTAATTGTTTTACTAATAAAACATTGAAAAAAATTAGAGAAAGAAGAATCACTAAAATCTAGTTTTTCTTCTTTTTTAATACTAAACCTATCATTACTATAAGTGATATTCCCCCAATCGTAATCCAAAATGTAAATCCTGGAAATGGCGCGGTACCTGTTGCATAGTCTAGATGATCAACATAATCTTCTACTCCTTCTGTAATGGTAAATTGAGACCATACCGCAACAATATGAGGATCAAACATGTAAGTGATTAATGATATATTGTATAAAGGTATTATTAAGGAAGAACCAACAATACTTATTTTATCATATTCAGTTGTATCAGTTATTTCTCCACCTGTGCTATCTTCAATAAAAGTATGAACCTCGTTAGTTGTGTTATCCAAATAACCTTTTGTCCAGTTGCCAAGAAAATCATCACCTATCCAATAGATGCGAATTAAATAAAAAATATCATCATCGACAATAGGTGGAGCAACGAAAGTAACTGCTATTTCTTCTCCGTCTATTTGCAAAGATTCAATATCAATTTCAGAATGAACACCTGGTCCTGGGTTTCCCTCTGTTGAATTATTGTGATATTCAAGATCTGCAGTCTCATCATTGATTTCAAAAATTTCTCCTCTAATAGGAGAGATCTGTAGTATCATAATACAAAGAAAAATGCTTAGAAATCCAATCATAATTTTTTTTTTCATTTAACTTCCTCCATCTTTAATAATGAGAATTTTTTTAACAATTGTTAGTATTCGAATTTTTAATTATATTTACGAATGTAGTTATTGTGTTTTATTACTATACTCTGTTAAAATACCCTCAAGATATAATGAAAAGCGATATAAATAAAGTTTTTCAAAATTAAAAAATGTTCAGTTTTACTATTGATTAATCTTTAATTTGTTGATAATTATCTTTAATTTAAGATAATTTGATAAAATAAGTTATCTAAATAAACCAATTCTTTTCATATGAAAAACGACAATAGATTATCTTCTGATGAATTTAATTGATTTCATCTTATATGGTTAGTTGCACATAAAATTCATAAATGAAAATATTATGAATACTATGGTGGTGGGGTTCAACTAAATGACAGTTACAGAGAAAAGTGATACACAAACATTTGATGAGAACAATGCCATTGAAGTAAAGAATCTAAAGAAACACTTCAAAGGGAAACGTGGAATGGAAGATGTTAAAGCGGTTGATGGAATATCTTTTCACGTAGAAAAAGGGGAATTTTTTGGACTGTTGGGAACAAATGGTGCAGGTAAAACTACTACTATTAATGTTTTAACTGGAATCCTTTTGCCAACTGAAGGAACAGCTTTTGTTGATGGACACAACGTAGAAACTGAGATGAAGAAGATTAAAGAAAAGATTAGTGTTTGCCCACAAGAACCTGCCTTATACAAATTCCTTACCGGTTTAGGAAACATCAAGTTTTTCGGAAATATGTATATGCTGCCAAAAGAGCAAATCATTGAACGTGCAGAAGAACTACTGAATCTTTTAGGATTATATGAAGCTCGTAATCGATTTACTAGAGGATATTCCGGTGGAATGAAAAGACAGCTAAGCTTAATTATATCGCTAATTAACAAGCCTGAGATTCTTTTCTTAGATGAACCAACTGTGGGTCTAGATCCACGAAATCGACGAAAAGTTTGGGATTTTCTAAGATCACAAAAAGAACAAAAAAATACAATAATATTAACTACACATTACATAGAAGAAGCTGAAGCACTGTGCGATAGAGTAGCAATTATGGATTATGGAGAAATAGTTGCTATGGGATCACCACAAGAATTAATTAAAGAACATCAAGTGGAAAATCTGGAAAAAGTCTTCTTGAAAATTACCGGTAGAAGCATTTTGGAGGGGATCTAATCATGAAACTAAGAAGAATTTTTACCCTCGTCAAGTTAGAGATGACAAGACAATTAATGGATCCACTTGTCTTAGTATTTACTACATTGTTAGTTCCGATACTTATCCTAGTATTTGGATTAGCTATGGGCGATAGCTACGGATGGGGAGAAGAATATACAATATTCGAAATAATGCTTCCTGGTTTCCTCGCATATGCTGGTTTGTTAACAATTTATGATGTTGCTGCAGGTGTAGGCGGTGAACGAGAGAGCGGTATACAAAAAAGAATCAATACAACCCCATTAACAACGGCAGAATATCTCTTCAGTCAAATGGCATCCTATACTATTAAACCAATTATCCAATTAGCGTTAGGATTAGGTTTAGCCGTTGCTGTTGGTT
>JAGXNT010000094.1 GCA_019894765.1 Candidatus Heimdallarchaeota archaeon | reverse complement strand
TTCTTTGAGTATACGTACTTGAGGAATTATTATGGAAATATTTGATGCTCCTATATTACATAAAGTATTAGTTCGTGGTCCTCGAGAAAAAGTCTATGATGCGATGACTACAGCAGAAGGATTAGACGGTTGGTTCACTGAAGGATCTTTTGTTGATCGTAAAGTAGGTGGAAAAATCATTTTTCGATGGAAGAACTGGGGGGTAGACAAAGTTACTTCTGAAGCTGTATGTCCAATTATCGAAGTGAAGGTTCCAGAGCGATTTGTTTTCAAATGGTGGGATGATCATTACACAACTGTCGAAATGGATTTTGAGGAAGTAGAAGAAGGAACAGTTCTCTCTGTTAAAGAACACGGATATCAAGATACAAAAGAAGGTCATAGACGCTGTTTAGAATGTGCTACAGGCTGGGGTGAAGCATTAACACTGATAAAATTCTATGTTGAACACGGACTTAGGTACTAACATTTATTTCATGTACATTTGCCGTTCTTTCTTGGTTATGTCTTCAACTTTCTTGATGAATTTTGCTTTCCCCTTAGTATACGCCTCTCTATCATAGCGATACTTTTTCACCAATTCCACTTTTAATTTGTTGTATTCCCTTGCTACTTCGGGATTTGCTCGTAAATGATCTCTAAATAAAATATGACGTACCCAGTATTCGCTATTAATATCAACAATATAAAGGTGAATCTTGGCTCCAATGGCATATTTATCCAATGATTTTCTCTCGGGAAAATCTTCATTACGATCTGGATCAAAAGTATAACCAATACTTGCGAGTAAAGGTATGCACTTCTCAGCATCTTCTTTTTCTTGAACTCCAATCAGGATATCGATAATTGGATTTCCTCCCATCCCAGGTATAGCAGTACTTCCAATATGCTCGATTTTGACAATTAAATGACCTAATGCTTTCTCAATCTTCGCTCTTTCTTCTAAGAAAAAGTCAGGCCACTTGGGATTATATTTTTCCAGGATAATTGGTGAGCTCATAGATTAACAAAACAAATCATCCTTTATCAAATTTGTTTTATGAAAGCACAATTATCTACAACCTAAAACTCTTTTAATGTCGACGTGAATTGGAAATATCTAAACTTAAAGGAAAACGATGTTAGAAATGAAAAAAATTATGAAAATTTCATTTGTTATACTTATTATTAGTTCATTTTTATTGGCTCGAAATACTCAAAGTGCATTCAATGTAAGTGTAGGCGATCAAGTGAAATTTAAAGTACTAGATTCAGAAATATCTGTCGAGTTTGGAAGCTTAGCTGAATCATTTTCTGGATTCTTAGTTAATAATACTCTAGTAGATATTGGAACTAGCTTCAAATTAAATGTTGAAGAAATAACTGCGAGCGAATTAGATTGGAATTCCACAATTGGTTCAAACACAATGTTTGGAACCTGCCCACTTGATATTTCATCGGCATATACCGAAATTGCTATGTTTTTAACTGGTTATAGTCTTATGATGACTTATGATATAATGGTTATCTATTCTTCTGGAGAAATAGATGCAGAATATTTAGATCCATTTGCATTCCCACCATTTGTTGATACAGCCCCTATAACTTGGACTTCGTTTGAATCCATAGTTACTGATCAAGCTACTCTTCTTAGTTCGATATTTTCCTTTATTCCTGTAATAAATAGTGATGCTACTTTTAGTGATGCAAATGATACAATGACTATTTGGTGGTATTTTGATTTTTATATGCTAGTTTCACCTAGTCCGTTAATGGAAATTTCTGTAATAAATGATGTCACTTTCTCATACGATATGATTACTGGTATTTTACAAGAAGTAATTTTAGATTTCCAATACAATGGAACTATGGATACTAGTGAATTCGCTGTCGAGATGAATCAACATGTTATTCAAACAGATCAGTCTGATTTTGTTGAATTCTTGAATGAGTACAAGTGGTATTTCATAGGTGGCGGCGGAGGATTAGTCGTTCTAATATTTGCTATTGCAATTGTCGTACGAGTAATAAAACGAAGATAGTTGATAATGATTAAAAGAAGCTCATCCGAGCTTCTAAACTCTTATTTTATTGTAGTTATTTGATTCTTTACTATAATTTTTTCATTACTAATTCTGCGAAGTCTTGACTATATTTGATAATTTTCTCATCAAACCCTGCGAACATTACTTGATAAGAGTCGAAACCCAAGGAATTCAAGTATTCGAATCGTTCAATTACTTCTTCAGGAAATCCTACCCAAGAGCCAGGGGCATCTTGCTTGATTCTTTCCTTTATCGCTTCCAAAGGTCTATCATATCTTTCTGCAATGCCTTTCAAGTAATCCTCAATTTCTTCTTCTGATTTCGAGACAAAGATTGGTATCCCAACTGCAAAAAGACTCTTACCAATATCATCGTAGTTTCGCCCAACCACTTTGCAATGAGCCTTAAGTATCTCGAGTGAACGTTCGAGTTTTGGTCGTAAAAAGAAATTACAATAATCAGCGTGCTTTGCGACCATTTTAAGGAGAACTTTTTCTCCCATTCCACCGATCATAATAGGAGGCCATGGTTTTTGGACTGGTTTAGGAGCTGAGAAAGCATCCTTGATTTGATAGTATTTTCCTTCGTAGGTTACCTTTGGTTCTGTCCAAAGCAGTTTGATTATTTCTATTGCTTCCTCCATTTGATATAATCTGTCCAATGTTGATGGAAATGGTATACCATAGGCGTTATACTCCATTTCTTTCCATCCTGCACCGAATCCAAAAATGAGTCGTCCATTAGAGATCATATCTACAGTTGCAGCTATTTTTGCTAAAACTGCTGGATATCGATAAGAATTACAAGTAACCAAGGTTCCTAATTTTATCTTCTTAGTTACTGCTGCTAAAGCTGAAATTAATGTCCATGCTTCCATACAATTTCGATCTTCAGATTTTGCATCTAAGAAGAAATGATCACTACTCCAAATAGAATCATAACCAATTTTTTCTGCTTCTAAAGCAATTTTCTCTACCGTTTTATACACAAAGCCCATTTGTGGTTCTATTTGAATGCCAAATTTTACAGTCATTTATTTTTCCCTATTTTACCTTTCATTCTCTAGTTATAGTTTTTTTGAATTATTTCAGTAGAAGCTCATAAAAGATATAATTCATAAACAAGTATTTTATTACTATGAAACAGGATAAACAAGAAATTCGACCTCGTTTTCGAGATTTGGGATTTACAGTTGGCGATTTAGATATAGGAAAATTAAACTCCATAACAGATGTTCCTGGTGTAAAAGTTGGGCATTGTACAATCATTGAAGGTAATGGTAAATTAATTCCTGGAAAAGGACCTGTGAGAACTGGTGTTACCGTTATACTTCCTCATGAGAAAAATGTTTACAGAGAAAAAGTCAGAGCAGGTTATTTTGTTTTAAATGGTTATGGTAAAACTACTGGATTAGTTCAAGTTCAAGAATTAGGTTCTATTGAATCGTATATTGGTCTGACAAATACATTAAGCATACCTGCTGTTTCTGATGCGTTGATTGATTTTCACATAAAGGAAAATCCGGACATTGGTATTTCAACTTCTTCAATTAATGTTGTTGTGGGAGAATGTAATGATGGATTTCTAAATGACATGCAAGGAAGACATGTGAAGAAAGGACACGTTTTTCAAGCCATTGAGAATGCTTCCAAAAATGTTGAAGAAGGTTGTGTTGGAGCAGGTACAGGCATGAGTTTGTTTGGATACAAGGGTGGAATTGGAACTGCTTCAAGAGTTGTTATAGAAAAAACTGCGGAGTATGTTGTAGGAGTTTTAGTTTTAACCAATTTTGGCTCCAGAAAGGATTTAACCATCTTAGGAAAGAAGCTGCATAAAGAAGGGAGAAAGCAGGTTACCAAAACCCAACATCATGGTTCCGTAATGGTGATTATTGCTACTGATGCACCTCTTAATTATCGACAGCTTACTCGTCTAGCAAAAAGAGCTCCTTTGGGTTTAGCAAGAACAGGAAGTTTTGCTTCATGGGGTTCTGGAGATATTATCATAGCTTTTTCAACTGTAAATAGAATTAAACATGATGAAAATGCTGCAACGATAAATATGTCAATTATAAATGAATCAACCAAATTATTCAGTGAATTATTGAAAGCAGTAGTTGAAGCAACTGAGGAAGCAGTACTAAATTCTTTGTGTAAAGCAACTTCAATGACTGGAAGAGACGATAATTATATGGAAGCTATCTCAATTGAGAAAATTAAAGAATTATTAGAAAGCTAGTGTTTATTCTTCTACAACTTTTGTTAACTTTTTAGCATTTTTAATATTATTCACCAAATCACTCGGGTTTGGAACCATTCCAGCCCAACCTGATTCTTCAACAAATTTAGTGAAAAAATCATGGAGTTCCTTAGGGTCAAAAACTGCAATTTTAGCGGGGGAATCTAAACCTGCTTCATAATACAATCGAGAGAGTTTCTTCTTAACATAGCCAAGACGAGTGATATCTGAAAGTTTAACTAATTCAAGAATGGATTCTTCCGTGATATCTAGCTGTTTGGAGAGTTCTTCTCTTTGTTTCTTTGTTTTTCCTTTTTCCAGCATTTGTTCAACATTTCTGATTCCAATTGTTGCTAGTTTTTTAACTGCTTCTTGGTCAACTTTAAGAAATTCTTTGATCGGGAAAATTCTTCTGGTCTTCTTAGTTCTCGCATTTCTTAAGGCATTAGCATATGCTAATAATACCTCATCTTCTAGAAAACGGAAGTAATTCATTAATGTATAGAGAGCCCCTTTGGCAGATTTCTTTTTTTCTTCAATCATGGAAACATAAGAGTCAATGTCTTCCTTAACGGTATAAGCTAACTCTTTACTTCTCTCTTTCTGTAAAAAGGAAGTAAAAGACTTGACTGATTCAACGTTCCTATCAATTACTTCCGGTTTTTTTCCTCGTCGTTTCAGATATTTTCTAAATCCTTCCTCATCCATTTTTCATCACAGATAATAGTGTGTTATTTTTTCGGTTTAGTCAATATCAGAAATACTGATCCAAGAGCAATTAATCCTGAAGAGATTACCGGTGCGAGCCATCCAATACCAAATGTACTATAGGTAACTGTATAACTTGTAAATAAAAATCCAGCATTTACTTGTGCATATATAGCGCATTCAACTTGAAAGGTTGCATTATAATTATATAACATAAAACAACCAGTTAATCCTAAGCCACCGCCAATTATTGCTAGCAATGCACCAGCAATTCTAAGACCATTACTATATCCAAAAATAGAGAGAAACATCCCTAAAAATGCTAATCCCAACCCAACGAATGAAAGGTAAACAGTAACATCATTGTACGGTTCTACATCTATTAAATAGTAATCCCAACCATCCTTATCAACTGGATAGGAAAGATCTATTGGACTTCCATATAACTCTCCAACTGAATTAACTTCTCCATTTCCCCCAAAGCGAACATTGAAGGTCTGTATGAAGTCTGTATCAGATCCTTCATTTACATACTGAACTTTAGTCATAATCACAGGTGTTGTTATGTAAAGAACAACTCCAGCTATACCCACTAACATCAATATAATTGGTATTAATCTTAACTTCATTTTGCCCAACTCAAAGTTTTGTTATAAAATAAGAGTCTCCCTCAGAATTATTAAATTTTCTTTGAGCAAAATGTAAAAAAATAGAAAATTAGGAAAGGTGTAAGAAGTTATCATCATTTTTTCGGTTTAAATATTAGAAATGCTATTGATCCAAGAATAACTAAACCTGATGATGTAAGTGATGCTAACCAGCCTGCACCAAAGGTACTATAGGTAATTATCTCTGTTGTCCAATAAAAAATGGAATAACTGTCCATTATATCTGCACCTGCTGCTTGAAAATCAATATTCCAATTCCATAAGGCAAAGGAACCACCGATAGCTAACCCACCTCCGATAATTCCCAGTAAAGCTCCAGCAATCCTTAAGCCAGAATTCCCGCCAAAAATTGAGAGAAACATACCAAGAAATGCTAAACCTAAACCAATAAATGACAAATATATCACTATGTCCGGATATTCTTCTGTCATACTAATTGGAAAAGAATTCCAATCGGCTTTAGTAAGATAACTTATATCATCTTCTGGAGAACCCAAGTAATCTCCTTTAGTTACAAATTTCCCACTACCATCAAAATATACATTCAATGTGAGTGTAAGATCCGTATCAAATCCTTCTTCTATATAATCAGCTTGACAAGTCATTATTGGAGTTGTTGCAAAAAGAGCAATACCAGCCCCTGCAATTAAAGTTAATAAAACGGGGAGTATTCTTAATTTCAATAATAAATCTCCTAAGTTCTATATTAATCCGATATTCTTTTTGCGATTATTAAATTTTCTTTGACCAAAATGTAAGAATTGAACAAAAAATCTGTGCAAATAAAATGTGAATTAGAATTCCATCGGATTTTCTCATTAACTACTTCACCAAGAAGATGAACAGCAATTATTGTTTTGCTTATTTTTTGAAATCATGAATTCTCTAAAACTTGCTTCTTGTATTTATTTGCCATTATTTTATTGGTATGTAAAAATCGATTTCTGATTCTTCATTGTCTAAACCGAAATAACGTTTGGAATCATAAACTTGAATTTGGAATGAGAACGATTCATCGAAATTAGATTCAGGTAACCATTCCTTGTAGATGACATCATTTGCTTTCAGATATTCTTGACCCTTTGTAGTGAAAACAGCATACCGTGTTTTTGGTAGGATCTTATGGAACAATTGTAAGGGCATTTCCTCAAGATTCTCAACCTCTGTGCCAACAAAAACATACCACTTATTTTCCTCTTTAGAAACTTCAGGATCAATATGAACTTCATACTTAATATCAGGATCAACGAGATACTTCTGTAACTTCTTTTGATTCTTCTGCATTAACTCATCAAATTTCTTCCAGAGCTTGCCAATTTCATTCGCAGTATCCCAACCCTTAGCTGAATGAAAAGGATTACCGTAGAAAACGCAACCAATTAAATGAAGTTCCTTTTTGGAAATAATTTTTGGTTTCATAAGACCACATCCACTTGAAAAAATAAAAAGATGTGTATAAATCACACACCAAAACCTTCATCTGGGAACCATTCAGGCCAACCTTTGAGCCATTTAGGAATAGTAGCTTTTTGTACTCGATCACACACAGGAAAATACGCTTTCAAATCTAGAATTGGTGTCTTATCAAAAGCGTCAATATTTTGTACTTTTACTAATCCTTGTTCATGATCAACTTCCAGGATTTTTGCTACTGTCATACTTATTGGGTTTGGACGGTATTCTGCTCGAGTAGCAAAAATGCCTGTTATGGGTGGATTCTCTCCGTAGGGAGGTGTGCATTGCAATCTTCCTCTGCTTTTCGCATTATCGCTCTTATCTGCCCACCACAAAACATGAACATGGCTAAAATGCTCTAATTGTTGTAGAGCTGGTCGATATTCCTGAAAAATTTCTAGAAAAATCCCGTCCCCGGTTCTTTTCAAGAATTTCCTAAATTCAGATTGACTTATTTTTATCGTCACTTTTAATTATAAATTTATCGAAGAGTGACATAATCCCAGACAATGTACCAAGATATAAACCCAAATAAATAAATGACATTGTGAATGCTAAGAATAGACCCATACTTTCTGTCATGTTTTCATTATTATTTAATGACATCATAGTTATCGCAAATACAACTGTTACTGAAAATGATCCAACTGCTGCTGCAGTCATTTTTATTGTTTCTATTTTATTCTTCATTTATCTTTCCGTCCATTTAATTCCTGAAAAATCCCATCGCCGTCTCTTTTCACAAGACCTATTTGCTCAATTTTGAGCTCGTTATTTCTCTCAAACAAATTAATCCCTCTAAAAATGAAGGTAAAAAGAGCACCACTATTAGGAACCTAAGAGTAATGCTGCTTGGAGTCTTGTTTGTTCGATTTGCTTTTTCACTTGTTCTCTGACTATTCTCTTTGTGTTGCTCATGATTTGTTACCATCCAATACCTGATGAAAGTATTATCTTTAGTAAGTAATATACAGACATAAAAGTATAAAAACGTTTCTATAAATAATGAATATTATTCACTAAAAATAGGTATCCAATTTCGAGTAAGAAAGAAGAAAAAACAGTGAAAATGCGAAAAACAGTTAATCCTCTCGTCTATGCAAGAAGGTATCAATCAATTGTTTCCGTTGTTCGGATTCCTTTTCTAAAGCATCACTTGTTTGGGATTCTTGATATGCTTTATCTATGGCGTATAAGAATTCTAAGCCTTTCTGAGTTACACGATAATATCCATGATGGATTTTGTCAACTAAAGAGGCGTCTTTAAGGGAAACAATGTGATTGGATAAAGCAGTTCGTTTTATTTCCACACTATCAATTAATTCTTGGAATGTTTTTGGACCTTCTAACAAGGTTATGAGAATCTTTAACCTGTTTGGGGTGCCAAACGCTTTGAGAACTAGCATTAACTCATTGAAAGATCGCTGAAGGGATTCATGGAGTTCCAATGGAGAGTAATCTTCGGACATAATTCTCGTTAATCTGATTTTATTTGTATATAAATACTTAATCATCCGCGGTTTAAATGACTGGAAATTGCTTTAAGCAATAAGAAAAGGGAAAAATTTTATCTTTCTCATTAAACAAAACAATACTGAGGTCTATTAATGGAATCCGAGGAAAAGAAAATCATCTGGATTACTAGCGGCATTTTATCACAGTTCTCAAGTACATGGAAGATGCTAAGAAGTGCCATTGAAATTGCTCCAGATGAATATTGGTATGGGAAAACTCATGATTGGAGTTTCTCACTAACATTATATCATATAATCGAAACACAAAGATTCTATATTAGAGATTCACCGGATGGGATGGAGTGGGG
>JAGXNT010000093.1 GCA_019894765.1 Candidatus Heimdallarchaeota archaeon | reverse complement strand
GGAGGTCGTGTAGCTGAAGTTGCTTCAACTTATAACATCTTTACAATGCCAATGCATCCGTACACTATTGCATTGCTTGAAAGTATTCCTTCTTTAGACGTTGAAAAAGGTAGACTAGCTACAATTCCAGGAAGTGTTCCGCAACTCATTAATCCTCCAAAAGGTTGTAGATTCCATCCTCGATGCAAATATGCTAAGGATAAGTGCTCAATAGATATACCTATAATGGAAGAAAAAGAAACTGGTAGATTTGTTGCTTGTCATTTCTGGGAAGAAGTTGAAATTAGTGAGTTGGCAGAACAAGTTATGGGTTCACATAAAGAAAAGATCAATCAGAAAACATAGTGTTTAATTATTGATGATTTGTTAAAATTTTAAAAACTTTACAAATCATTTCTCGAATTTTTTTTATTTAAAAAAATAGCATATTCTCATTTCTTCTTGAAGCTTAATTGAAATAAAAAATAAAAGAATTTGAATTGGTTGGTAACCAATTCATTCCTACTTATGTGAAAGTAATCTAATCTCTGAGTCTTGGATCCATTGCGTCTCGTAATGCGTCGCCTACAATGTTAAACGCCAGTACCAGGAAGAATATTCCAAAACCAGCAACGAATACTTGTTCTGGATTATTTTGTAGATTTAGGACACCATCATTGACAATTCTTCCCCAAGAAACTGTTGAGGGATCACCAAAGCCAAGGAAGGTTAAACCTGCTTCTGCAAGAATATTCCCACTCATGTTTAGAGTTGTAATAACAATAATTGGTGCGAGGATATTTGGTAAAATATGCTTGGTAATTATACGCCAATCACCTGCTCCTAGACAAACTGCTGCTTGAACATATTCCAGAGTCATTACTCGTCTTACTTCTGCTGAAACTAAACGACATAAACCAGCCCAGCCAAAAAGACCAAGTACTGAGATCATAATTGCTGAGTGAGGTAACCCTTGGAGTAATTCAATTCTTCCCGATCTAAGAAAGGATACAGCAACAATAGCTATGAGTAAGAAAGGTACTGCTAAGAACATATCAGTTAGTCGCATGATAATTTCTTCTGTCAGTCCACGATAATATCCTGATAATAAGCCGAGTAAAACTCCTATCAAAGTTGATACAAGTGATGCAACGATTCCAACAATTAAGCTAATTTTGGTACCCCAGATAACTCTTGCAAGTAAATCTCTACCAAGGGTATCAGTACCAATAGGATACTTGAGACTTGGACGTTCATCCGCGCCACCACCACCATATTTATCAAATAATGGATCAAGGGAGGTTGGATAATTTGGAGATATTATTGGAGCAAGCACGGCGATTATTGCTACAACTAGTATTACAAAGAATCCATATGTTGCCAATTTGTTTTTCTGAAATCGTCTCCAAACAAGGGTCCAATGTGAGGGTGATTTTTCAACTGGTTCTTCAGCGCCAACTCTTATCAAGTCAGCTGCTGTTTTCTTCTTTTTCGTATCTTTTTCAATTGCTGTAGCCATTTTATTTCCTCCAATTATCAGATTTCAATCCGCGGATCTACCCAGACATAAGCTATATCCGTCAGCAGGTTCGCAACCAGTATCATTAAAGTGATTATCATACTAATACCCATAATCAGGGGGTGATCAAGCCTCCCTATATATTCTACAAATTTAGCACCTAGTCCCGGATAGGAGAAGACCGTTTCTGTAATTGGCGCACCAGCAAGAACTGCGCCTATGAATAAACCAATGAAAGTTACGACAGGTAGTAATGCATTCCGTAAACCATGACTGATCAAAACCGCTCGTTCAGATAATCCATTTGCTCGAGCAGAGAGAATATAATCTTGTCTTAGTATTTCCAACATGGAACCTCTTACAAGTCTTGTGAAGAGAGCTAAGCTTGCAAATACAAGGGTAGCTACTGGTAGAATCATGTACCAAATCGTATCTCCCATATACGTGGTGAACGACCTAAAGAAGGTGCCAATATTACCAGACCATAATGCACTCCAATCCGTCGGTAATACATTTGTACTATGAGCCTTTCCTGCTGGGAACCAGTCTAATCCTCTTCCTGCAAATATGAAGATTAATAGGTTTCCGAAGACAAAAATAGGCATTGATAATCCTAATAATGCTAAAGAGCTTACTCCGGAATCTATCCAAGTGTTTTGGAATTTTGCTGCTAGAACTCCTAAAACAATGGATATTATAAGTGAAATGAGAAATTGTGTTGACTGTAATTTTAGAGTTTCGGTTAGATATTTACCGATTTCTGTTAAAACAGGTTCTCTGCTAAAGAAAGTTAAACCAAGATCAAATCTAGCAAATCCAACCAACCATATTAGATATTGCTGAGTTGGCGGTTGAGATAAACCCATTGCTTCTCGTAACCGATCAATATCTTCAGGTCTGATTTGGGGGTTTTGTTGTATAAGATAAGCAAGAGGATCACCAATCATATACATTAATGCGAAAGTAATAATTGAAATCCCGATAAATAATGGGATAATTGTGAGAATTCTTCTAAAGCTATAAACAAGGACTCGATTACCAGACAATCCTCTGAACCATTGGCCAATACTCGCACCAACATTGATGACTCTTTCTGGGGAAACTTCTTCGATATCTACAGCTTGTGTATCAGACATTCTTTTTTTCAACTCCAAATTAAGAACTTGGATTTCGTTCTTGAAATTTCTTACATATTCCATCTGTTCGTATACATATCAAAGTTTTCATAAATCTAACAAACAATAGTATAAATACATTATCTCTACTTGCAATACATCGTTTTAAATTTTTCCGGAGCATAAAAGAAAAGAAAAAAGAATGTTATGTGATAACCATACCACAGTTTTTACAGACTTGAGATCCTTTATCCACTAAAGTGCCACAGACTGAGCAAGTAAGTATTTTCTTAACTTCATAGAGCTCATCTTCTGGAATACTAAGAATGATTTGTTGTCCTTGAAGTCTGGCTTTAAGACTTCTTGGATTACCTAGAACATTCATAATATCTTCCGGAAGAGAAATTCTTTTCTGGTTATCAACAGCTAAACGTCTTGTCTCAGCTAAATTTCGGAGACGAATGCTACTCCCATGTGTAGCAAGAATAACTCCATCTTTAATTTCAATAATCCTTTCTGCTCGAGAAGCAACTTGTTGTGCATGAGTAGCAATGAGTAATGCAACTCCTAATTCTCGATTAATATCATCTAAAACATTCAGAATTTGTTCGGCTGTTAATGGATCTAAAGAAGCAGTAACTTCGTCAGCAATAATTAGTTTGGGATTAGTAACTAATGCAGCAGCAAGAGCAACGCGTTGACGTTCTCCCCCTGATAGCATACCTGGTTTATGTTTAACACGATCACTTAAACCAACCAACTCAACAAGCATGTCAGTTCTTTCGTCGATTTCGTTATTATCCATTCCAGCAAGATGACCACCTAATTTCACGTTTTGGTTAACGTTAAGATGTGAAATCAATTTTGTTTCTTGAAAAACGAGTCCTGCAAATCTTCGTCGTTCTCGAACTATTTGTTCTGCAGACAATCTTGAGATATCTCGGGAAATTCCCGACCAAAAAATCTTACCAGAAGTCGGAGGTAAAATTCCAGCAGAGATATTTACTAAAGTAGTTTTTCCAGCACCTGAAGGACCGATTAATGCTACTTTCTCTCCCGGATAAACTGTTAAGGAAACTCCTCTTAAAGCAGCGGTTTCTGTTTTCTCGCTTTGATAGATTTTATAAACTTCCTCAATATTGAGAATTGGCATTTGAAAAGAGGGTTCAGTTGTCATCTTAATCCCAATTTTAATATCGTGAACTATTATTTTACTTTTCTCGTTTCATTGAGATTTAGTTCTACAGAAGACTGAAATGATTAAGATTTTTAAATCATTCATTTAGATTGATTTACTAGCGTTTTTCTAAGATAAAAGGAATGATTAGCTGTATTAGAGCTCTAATCAGCTCCTTATTCGCCATTTATAAAGCAAGTTAAATTTCGAGTTAAGAGAAAATGTTAAAAGTCTTAAAACATAAAACGAATCTATGAGCATTATAAATGAGAAAATCGAAAAAGAAACAGCAGAACCTGCTGAGAGCCGGATCGCTTCAACTTGGAAAGAAGCTAGTAAATTTCCAGCGAAGCGTTTATTGGACTATATAGGACCAACAGGTCTCTGGCTATTATGCTATTATTTAGCATCAGTCTTCATGATGATTGTTCTCAATATAGCTAGACTCGGCTGGACAGCTGAAGCTATTTTTAGTGCACCTACATATTTTGCACAATTATTCATAAATTATGGTTTAAATGCTGGGAAAGTAAAGGCTCCTGATTTAGACCGACAAAACGATTTCTATTTTCAAAAAATTGATTTTGGTAATGCATTATCATCTGGCGCTTGGGTATTTGCTCCAATGATAATTTATGTCCTCGGATTATTAATTACAATCATGCCAGGATCTGGTTTTCCACAACCAGTTGGTGATTTTGATTACTTGACTAATTTCCAATTTTTCCATCACTTTGTTCCATTCCTTGGATTTGATGTGAATCCAGTTACAAATATTATGTTTACTACAGGTGCTTTTTACTTCCTAATTGCTTGGTTACCAATTATACTAGCGTGTGTAATTGGGGCATTTGTTACGAAACGGGTTTTTCCTGAAAAGAAAAATCGAAGTATAAGTGTTGTGAAATTTATGTTATTTAATCTGTTAGTAGGTTTCATAGTTGGTATGCAGATGGGTACAATGACTGGAGAAGTTAACTTCAGAATCACAGGAGCGTTAAGAACCATCTTTACAAGTTCATATGATAATACAGGATACTTGTTTACAGGTCAATATCATCCAAACACTATATTAATCGTCTCTTGGATAGTGAATTTCATTCCAATAGCACTGGCAGCAATATGGTATTTAATATATGATCTCTTAGAAGATAATGTCATTAGAATTTCGAAAGCAACACCAGGCTTTTTTGAGACGAAATTCAAGAGAAAAGAAAAACCAGAATAAAAGAATGCATTCAATAGTACTTATACTATTAATGCCTTTTTTCTATTTCTTAAAAAAAAAGGAGTATAACATAGAGTAATGAATACTCTAGTTATCTTTAATTGAAAGTTTCTAGTATCTTTTCGCTAAAACTGAAATAAACCCAGAAGTGGAACAATTCAAACATGCTTTCTTATTGTCCTTTAATTGGTAGTCATAGCCGAGTATAGAGAAATTTGTCTTTTGTTCAATTACTTCAGCACATTTTTCTGAACCACACCAACCTATGAGATACATCGCGTCTTGTTCAAGTTTTGTTTCATCAAGAAGATTATCGATATTTTCTCTTTCTGAAAAATCTATAATACTTTCTTGAAAAGTTACCTTTGCTTTGTTTCTCATTGATTCATCCATATCTTGTTGGATTTCTAAGATACTTGCTCGCATAGTTGCTTCTTGGTTATCAATTGTTTCTTTTTGTAAAGTGTCTCTCCGGGTCACAGTAATTTCATTTTTTGATAATTCCTTTTGACCGATTTCTATTCGCAATGGAATGCCAAATCTTTCAGTTTGGTAGAATTTCATTCCAGGAGAGGTTAATTCGTTATCATCTATGTCAACCTTAAACCCAAGGGAAATTAGTTGTTTTTTAATTTCATTTGAGTATTGTATGATTGTAGCTTTGTTTTTTCGATTGAAGATGGGGATAATAATTATGTCAATTGGTGAAATATCAGGTAATAAAACAAGACCCTTATTATCTCCGTAGTAGGCAATAATAGTTGCTAAAATTCTATCAATCGAAGGGCCATAGCAAAGTAAATGAGCAAATTGTTTCTTTTTGTGTTGATCAAGATATTCTATATCGAAAATCTTGCTGAAGGTTGTTCCGAGATAAGCAGTTGTAAATAATTCCATAGATTTACTTCCTGGTAGGAGTACATAGCCATCTATTGTTTTTGTAGATCCAGCGAAACGATCCCATTTTGGAACTTCAATGAACTTGACAGGAATACCAAGTTTTTCGAACAAAGTTGAGTAGGTTTTCCCAATTGTTTCCAAAAACATCAGAGCTTCATCTTTTGATTGAAAAGCTGAATGACCTTCTATAAAACCAATTGTCTCTCTATTCCTAATCAAAGGACGAGTTTCATTGGTTTCACAGCGAAAGATACTGACATTTTGAAAGACTTTCAAAGGCATGTCACGCCAACTACGAATCCAACGAGCGAACATAGGATAGATTATGAGCTCAGATGTAGGACGTAATGCTAATCTTTCACCTTTAGACAGTTTTTTACTGCCTTCGCGATCAACCCAAAATACGTCGTTCTCAAAGTTACGGATGAAATCAGTTTCTTTAAGAAAAGTTGATTCCTTAATCAATGTAGGAAACTGCATTTGATCATGACCGGATTGAATATAAGCTTCTTGAGCGAAAGCATAGATTTTTTTGAAAAGCTTATAACCCCAATCAAGCCAAACATAGCTACCTTTCACACTATAATTAGTGTCGACAATTCTTGCTTCCTGAAGTATCCAAAGAAACCACTGCCAAAAATCTACCTGTTTATCGATAGTGGTTTTTTGACCTTCAGATGTGCTTTTTGTTGAGTGTTCATTCTGGAACATATTCACCTATTTTCAAAGTCATTTCTTCCTCCATTTTATTTTGAAGAAAATTTGGTCTTTGTTTAGAAGACAAGCAAGATTAATCCACCACCAACTAACCAAAGAAAAAATACCGGAATGGTTAGTTCGGAAAGTGATATCCTGTCATAATAAAGACCTAGTGAAATTCAATTACTCATTTATTAAAAATCTTTGTGTACATTAAGGAGAAAAAATCATAAAGAACGAGCAATATCATAAATGAGATAATGATGACACGGCCTCGCTGGTTTATCGAATTATTGAAGAAATCATTTGGTAGTAGATTCCTTCTAGCAAAGTTAACACGTGTCCCAGGATTAAGATATATTATAGATAAATTAGTCTTCGAAGATGATCTGATTTTTTATCTCCCAAATAAAGAGGTAATCGAAAAAGCTACCACTAGAAACATCAAAATTGGCAAAACAATTCCACAATCAGAAGATATTGTAATTCCTACCCAAATAATTGATAAGTTCATTGAGGAAGCTGAGCATCTTTGGGTTATGGATTTCTGTTTATGTAGGGAATCAACAAATTGTGAGGATTACTCGAGTAAACTTGGTTGTTTGTTCATGGGAGAAGCAGTGCTTCAAATTGATCCATCATATGGGAAACTTGTGACAAAAGAAGAAGCCAAAGCTCACATAAAACGTTGTCAAGAAGCAGGTTTGATACAATTGATTGGAAGAAACAAATTGGATAAGCAATGGCTAGATGTAAAACCAGGTCATAAATTGCTTACAATTTGTAATTGCTGTGAATGCTGTTGCTTATGGAAAATGCTTCCAGACCTAGATATCAAGATAAGTCGTAATTTCATGAAGATGCCCGGACTAAATGTTAGAATAAATGATGAATGCACTGGATGTGGTGATTGCACCCAAAGCATTTGTTTTGTAAATGCAATAACCTTGCAAGGAGAAAAAACTGTTATTGATGAAGAAACTTGTCGAGCTTGTGGTCGATGTATCAGTATATGTAAACAAGAAGCCATTCAAATGATTATACAAGATCCTGACTTCATCAAGGAATCTCTCGAGAAAATCTCATCTGCAGTGGATGTGAATTGAAGTTTATTCTTAGAAATCTTTTTTGCTAACTAGAATATAACATACTAAAATAAATCAAAGGTGTTATGTTTTGGTTTTAGTAAAGATTTCCGAAAAAATGCATATGAAAAGAATAGAGAGGGTCAGATCCACCTTACAAACAAAGAACTTGAAAGGAATGATTCTCTTTAATACCAGAAGCATATTTTATTTGACAGGTTTTCATCACATCCCAACTGAAAGACCTATTGCGATGGTTGTACCAACAGATGGTGATTTAGGATTATTTGTACCTGAATTAGAAGTTAACCAAGTAAAGGATACAGTTCCTTTAGTTCCTGATGTTTTCAGCTATTTTGAATATCCAGATGAAATACATCCAATGAAACATCTTGCTAATGGATTAATGGATCGCGGATTAGGAGATAAGGAACTAGCTGCTGATGCTCCTGGTGCCCCAGGATACTGGGGATATCAAGGACCGAAATTACTCGAGGTTCTTCCTAAAGCAAAATTAACAATTCTTAATGAATTAATTATGGACATGCGAGTCATTAAGGATGAAGAAGAAATTGCGTTAATGTATGAAAGTTGTAAATGGGGTAATCTTGCCCACCAATTACTTCAAGAATACACCTATGTGGGTGCTTCAGAGATCGAGGTTGTTAATGAAGTCAACGCCGAAGCCTCTAGAATGATGATTAAAACCTTAGGACCTACCTTTAAACCATTGAGTGGAGCAATATGTGCTTCCGCTGGTTATAGAGGACAAATTGGTGCTGGTTCTGCAATTCCTCATGCAACTACTGGAAATAATTTCTTCAAGAAAGGTGATACTTTGGTTACTGGTGCTGGTTCTAATGTTGGAGGATATCGAAGCGAACTTGAACGAGTAATGTTCATGGGAGAACCAGATGAAAAACAAGTGAAATATTTCAACATAATGTATAAAGCACAAACAGCAGCAATCGAAGCTTTTGGACCAAATATTAAGAATGCAGATGTTGATAGAGCAGCGCGAAAAGTTTTCAAAGATGAAGGCGTCTGGGACCTTGTAGAACATCATACTGGTCATGCAATAGGCATGGAAGGTCATGAGAGACCATTTTTAGACATTGGGTCAAAGGTTGTTATGAAACCAGGTATGGTTTTCACTGTTGAACCTGGAATCTACGTTCATAATTTCGCTGGTTTTAGACATTCTGATACAGTACTCATAACTGAAGATGGATACGAATTGATGACTTATTATCCTCGAGATCTCGAGTCATTGATTATCTATCAGTAAATTCTTTCAAAAGAAACCGCCTAAACATGGCGGTTTTCATGATTTTTGTGTAATGAACACACCTGCAATAATTAGTACTGCACCCAAAGCAAAAAACCAATCAATGGTTTCATTCATTGCTAATGCTAACAAGGTAGCTAGAATTGGAATGAAAAATTGAAACACACTTGCTTTTTGTACAGGAATTCTTCTAATTGTCTCGAACCACAATGTGAATGCGATTGCAGTTGGAACTATACCAAGGAAAACCAAAGTAATAATATGATAATACCTTGTTTCTACTGTGAAAGTTCTTTCTAACGCAAGCATTAAGACAAGTAGGATGATTGCACTAATACTTAACGTCCAAGTTGTGGTAGTTATAGGATCTCTTTCTTTCAGAAATCTCTTCAAGTAAATAGAATAAGCAGCCCAAGCAAAACCAGACATAAATCCAAGAAAGTTTCCCAAAAAGGTATCACTAGAGAATATTGTAGAAATCTCTCTAACATCAACTGCAATGAAAAAAACTCCTGCAAATGATATTAAAACCCCAATCGCACCCCACCATTTGTGACGTTCTTTTAGAATTAAAATTGATAAAACAAAAGTAATTACTGGATTCACATTTAAGAGAAAAGAAGATGCAGAGGCGGTAGTAAACTTAACAGAATACATTTGAAACAACACAAAAGAAGCCAGAATTAGAGAAGCAATAACAAGATGTATGTGTTTTTCTTTTAGATCGATTATTAATTGTCTTCCTCTTTTTGTAACAAGACATACAATAACTAAGGTTAGTGCTGCAGGCAAATAACGAATTGCACTTATCTGTATGGGAGTTAACCCACTATTGTTTGTAAGATATTCTCCCACTACATTGGGAGTAGACCAAGCAATAATCGTAAAACCTAGCATAACAATGACTTGCCAGGTAAATTCTTTCTTTGGTTTAGTAGGTATTTCAACAGAATCAATTGTGAGCTCTACAGTTGGGGGATCTTCCACTTGAGTCAATGATATATCATCTTTCTCAGACAATGAAAAACTTCCTTAAGAAGAAATACAATATGTTCATTACTTAAAAAGTTAGATGATAAGATATAGTTAAACTAATTCAATTATAATAAAACTGGTTGTTGATGAATTGACCTATATTGATTGTCATTTACATATTTCTGACAAGTACTTCTTCAAACGAATAGATAATCTTCTGCTAGATTGGAATGAATATAATATTGGAAAAATCGGCGCTGTCGCAACTAACCTTAGAGAATCTCAACGTAATATTGAGGTTGCGACAAAATATCCTAGTTTAATTCTCGCGGGTATTGGCAGGCACCCTTGGGGTGCTCATAAATTTAATGATCAAGAATTAATGATCTTCAGAGGTTTGGCTCAAAAACCTGAAGTTTCTTTTATTGGAGAAGTTGGATTAGATCATTATCATATAAAAGAAAAAGATAAATGGCCATGGCAAGAGCAAGTATTAAAACAATTTATTACGATAGCAAATGAATCCAAAAAATCATTGATGTTACATCAAACCGGTGCAGAAGAAGAGCTTTATGAGTTGTTGTCAACATCAAAAATTGATGTGAATTTCTGTTGTCATTGGTATTCAGGACCAGATAAAGTGCTAAAGAATCTTATTGATTTAGGAGGATACTTTTCGATTAATCCTAATTTTATTCGGAGTAGAAAACATCGTAGAGTTTTAGAGTTAGTTGATCAACACAATCTACTAACTGAATCTGATGGTCCAGTGAAATTTCAAGGGGAGCAAGGATCTCCTGAATTAATTCCACAACTGTGTAAAGAAATCACAAAAGAATTAATGATTCAACCGGATGATTTTGCTGGAATTGTGAAGGAAAATTATGATAACTATTTAAAGAATTAGTGAAAATAGAAGGAAAAAAAAAAAACAACGATGAAGAAAATTAATTAGAATTTTCTTCTTTTATAAATGATCGCTAAACCAAAGATGAGAAATGGAATCATACCTGATAGCCAATTAATGCCTACTTTTTGAGTACTAGCTTCGTTTAATATAACTAAATTGAATAAGTGTACGACGGAACCTGACTTAAATTTATAATACATTTCCATTTTATCTAAATAACCGTACTGCAAATTATAGCTTACTTCAAAAACTTCATCCCAATAGCATCTGTGTTCATAAGCCCATAATATAGCGTCATTATGGTATTCATAACGCAAAAACAAAAGATCATTCGTTAAAGTGAGATCATATGATTCTGTATCATTTTGAAATTCGTATGGTTCACCAATATCATAAAGGTGTTGAAAAGCACTAACATTACTAGCACTAACTAGAAAATTTGTGGGAAGAAGATAAGTCCAATTAACATATTCGTTAGAATATCGATATTTAAATAAATTGAGAGCAGAAGCATCTATACCAAGGAGGATGTCATTAACATAGTATCTAGCCCAAGGTTCACTAGTAGTAAATAATTCGGTATAATTAGCAATGGAAATAAGATCGGGGTCAATAAGAACTTCAATTTTGATCTGATCACCTTCCACGATAGAAGTACCTGTTTTAACAGTCCAATTATAATCATCTTCTCGTTCAAATTTAGCAACATTCCAAACAAATGTTTCTCCAGGGACAATATCATCAGAGTAATAGAAATCGGATATAGCATTAGTTACCAGAGAACTTTTAGAATTGCTAACTGTGAAAGAAATGGTCGATAAAATTAATAAAATACCAATTAAATATCTCTTTAATTTCAAGTTAAAACCCTCGCCAATAGATATTTGGAAAAACGTTATTTTGATAATTAATAAAAGTTTTCAAGGTAATAAAAATCTCAAAAAACACTTAAAGAAAATCTATTTTATGTAAAATAAAGGAGAAAAGAAAGGGGAAATTTATTTTTAAGAAATAATAATGGATTCATGGATCTACTGAATTATTTACACCTAAGTAATGACCAATATAATAATAATGGGGATAATAACAAATAAAGCTAAAAGAAAACTATGAAAATTATTTGAAGAATTAGTGTTATTTTTTTCTTGCCTTCAACAAAACGCTTTTCTATTAAAAACCGCTTTTTGATAGTATCCAACTGACAAAATTCCTTTTGTGTTTCGCTTCCCTCTTGCCATTCACACTGGAAACTATTACGTGGGTGAAATCTCTAGTGAAGAAAATTAAATATGTTAAGGCTTGTCCATTTCTGAGAGACCTAGGTGATAGTTATCTTTGTGTAAATGATGATAAAGTTTTGGAATTAGTTATTGATCCCCTTATTCACATCGATTGGAGTGAAGAGATACCGCCAGTAGCATCTGAAGTTCCAGGTGTTACAACATGCCTTTTTACTTTAGAAATAGATAGGGATTCCAGACTCTTCTGTACCAGTCGTAAAATGCATTTAAGGATGGATAACAGAGACATTTTGTGGGACGATATTAGAGATTCAGTCTATCTATTAGATTTAAACATGCCAAGTGAGTTTCAAGATGCAGAAATTGATTTCTGTTCTACATGCTTGTACAAGGTACTTATTGCATCAAGCCCCGCTTTTCAATCAAGATTGACTTTAGACGAAAAAATCCGTTTGGGATGTAGCTATATTCTAAATAAAGCAAACGAAATTTATAGCTCACTAATAAAATTAGCACAATCAATGGCTAGTGATGAGAAGACAAAAAAAGTAACATCTAGATTAAATAAATCAAAAGGAATCATCTTCAAGCAACAAATATCTTCTTTGAATTGGTTAACCTGGATGACTGAAATTAGTATGCTAGATGAAGTTTTTGCTTCATCTTCTTTTGAGTGGTTACAAAAATTCGACGAATGGGGATTAATTGTCTCGAAAGTAGCAGATACAGAAGACTACCTCACAATGATTGAATTAATAGAAGAATCATATGAATATGCAGCTCGTTTAATAGAACTTTCTTATGAATTAATTTTGAAGATATCATTCGCAAAAACTGATTTGTCTGAAAAACAACAATCACTTTTAAACGTTGAAAAAATAATCACAATTGCAGGAGTGCAATTCGAAGATTATATGTTTATATGCAGACAATTCCTTGATATTGTCAAGGAAGGAGAAAAATGATTATAATTTTTTCACTACTCTCGTACCGCTTTTATCATTGAGAGCAGCGATAGCATTTTCTGGCGATGTAATAATTGAGAGTCTTCCACCAAATTCGATGAATTGTATTGCTGATTCTACTTTTGGTCGCATACTTCCTTTTGCGAAATGTCCTTCATCAAATATTTTCTTTAGTTTTGAAATATCGATTTTTCCTATTTTTTGTTGATTTTCTTTTCCATAATTGATATAGGCGTTTGAGACGTCAGTTAAAAGCATCAAAATATCAGCATCAATTTGGGTTGCTAATACTTCTGTTGCTCTGTCCTTATCAATAACCGCATCTACATCAATATAAGTTCCATTCTCTTGCGAAACAGGTATACCTCCACCTCCGACTGCAATGACTATATCCCCTTCCTCAACACACCGTCTAATAGTAGGTCCTTCTAGAATCTCAAGAGGAATAGGAGAAGGAACAACTTTTCTAAAACCACGACCAGCATCATTTATGTAAGTGTCTTTAGTCTCCTGATGAAGCTTGATTGCTTCTTCTTCCGAATAAAAAGGACCAATAGGTTTTGTTGGTTCCTTAAAAGCTGAATCCTTATGATTAACAACTGCACGAGTAATAATAGCTACAACTCTTTTATCATGAATATCATGTTTGAATAATTGCTCTTCCAAGGCAGTTTGGATCATAAAACCAATTTGTCCTTGAGACATAGCACCACAAATACTAAGAGGTTGCTCAGGTATCCCAACGGATACACCAGATTTTTGTTGTACAAGAATGTTCCCCACTTGAGGACCATTTCCATGTGTAAGGATAACCCCATAGCCTTTTTTAATTACTTTAACTATGACTTCAGTTGCTTTTCTAAGATTTTCCATTTGTTGCGCATAGGTTTTTGGTTGACCTTTTTGGAGAATCATGTTACCTCCAAGAGCAATAGCAACTAGTTCATTAGCCATAATTTTACATTCCTAAATTATCGTTCTTCAATTAGTAAAGAGGTTATAGTCTATAGATTATCTATAAAAATCTTCTCAAAAAAGAAGAAATTCCAGAGGAAAAAATACTCATTACCAGTAAAAATACTAAACGCTAATATATGAAATCAGCAAATATACTAGTTACCGAAGGGATAGTCAAATGGCTGATGTTAATCTATTGATGAAACAATTAGCTAATGCTAGCGATAAAGAAGTAAAATGTACAGCCATTACCGAATTGGGAAATTTGGGTGATGAGAGTGCAATTAAGATTTTAGTGAGACATCTTAATCAAGAAGAAGATAATGAAATTAAGAGTTTTGCAGCAAGTGCCTTGATTAATATCAATAGTAAAAAAGCGACTCAGCTGTTGGTTCGTATACTTAGAAGCGAGTCATGGGTTACTAGAATGAAGGCAGCTGAAACTCTTGGTGAACTTGAAGATAAAAAAGCAACCTTGGCTTTAGTTAGGTTGCTTCGAAATGATCTTGAATCAAGCGTAAGAGAGTGGGCTGCAATTTCATTAGGAAAAATCGGAGATAAAAAAGCAGTAAATCCATTGATAAACGCACTCACAAAGGATTCACATTTAGAAGTACGGATGGAAGCTGCAAATGCTTTAGGAAATATAAGAGATAAAAAAGCAAAGAATGCTCTAGTTAAATCATTCTATTCGGATTCAGAGTATCAAGTGAGTTGGGCATCAGCTTCAGCTCTTGCAAGCCTAAATGATGGTGAATCAAAGAAATTACTCAAGGAATTGACAAATGAGTTAGTGAAAATTCTGGAAAGTGAAAAGGACGAAACAGTTCTAAGTGCTGCTGCGAAAACTCTCGGGGAAATTGGGAATGAAATAGCAGCAAAAATAATGCTTAGGACAATGAAAATAAGTAAGGAATTAGTTAGACTTGAAATCAATTTAGCTCTAGGAAAAATAGCGAAACGATTGAATTATAATAGTAGAGAGGAATTCATTGAAAATATTAAGGTGAAAAGCTAAAAGAATAGAAGGTTTTTAGAGAAAAAGGGGAAAAAGGAGTATTTTTGTACAAACAGAGTCTTTTTAAAACGAAACTGAGAAAGATTGTAAGAGAGTTGACAGTTAATGGAAATATCGAAAGTTTATTTCTACGATAACGTCTCAAATTTGAAAGCAGGTGTAAATCAATTTTTCAAAATGATTGCTGAAGATTGCCAAACAGAAGAAGCTGTAGGTATTAAAATTCATTTTGGAGAAAGAGAGAATGATACACATGTGAGCGCAAAACATTTGGTTGATGTTACAAGATTCTTCAAGAAACCAGTTTTCATTGAATGTAACGTTCTTTATCGAGGGAACCGGTTAAGAAGAGAAGATCATATAAAACAAGCACATAAAAATGGATTTGATTTCATTGACGTTGATATTCTTGATGGAGAGATGGGAGAAGACTACATTGAAATTGAAATCGACACAAAAAATACCCAAAAAGCAAAGATAGGTAGAGGTATTAGAAATTATGATAACCTAATATCTATCGCACACTTCAAAGGACACATTGTTGCTGGTTTTGGTGGAGCATTAAAGAATGTTGGAATGGGTTTAGGATCACGCGGAGGAAAATTGGATATGCATGCAGGTATTTCCCCACAAATTGATACTGTGAATTGTATCGCATGTGGATCGTGTGCAGAACAATGCCCAGCAGATGCAATCACTGTCGATGACTATGCTGTTATTGATCAAGAGTTATGCATTGGTTGTGCTCAATGTATTGCAGTTTGCCCGGAAGGCGTCATTAAGATTCCATGGGGAAATAGACCATCTGGAGAATTCTTAGAGAAAATAGCTGAATATACCTTAGCATGTGTTCAAAACAAGAATTGTTGGTACATTAATTTCCTAACTGATATCACTATGAAATGTGATTGTGTGGGATCAAAACAAGAACCCTTCATGGAAGACATTGGTATTTTATTCTCAAAAGATCCAATAGCAATTGATAAAGCCTCTATGGACTTAGTAATAGAGCGTAATGGTGGAGTAGATCCATTTAGAACTCATAACAAGAATAGTAATTCTATTCTGAAGTATGGAGAAGAAATCGGTCTAGGTAAAATTAAATATGATTTAGAAATGGTTAAATAACCAGACTTTCTCTTTTTTAGTGTTTGATGGATTATAATGAGTAAACTTGAAGCTGTTGAAAACAACAATTCTCTTCCAGATAGAAATGAACGAATGATTTTAGCAAGGAATGTTACAATCATAGGACTAATTATAAACGTATTATTAGCTGGATTCAAGATTACTATAAGTATCCTTTCAGGGAGTTTATCTCTACTTGCTGATGGTTTAGATTCGGGATTAGATATTGCTTCAGTAGTATTTGGTTTTGTAGCAATAAAAATGGCTGATCGTCCTGCGGATGAAGATCATCATTTTGGTCATGCAAAATTTGAAAATTTCTTTTCTTTAGGTGTTGCGATATTATTGGTTGCTTCATCTGGTATTATTGGTTATCAAGCTATTATTAGATTAGTAGACAGAACTACAATTGAATACAATCTATATAATATAATCATTGCAGCTGTAAGTATTGGACTTAAGGGATTACTTGTTTGGATAAATGTAAGAGTAGGCAAGAAGATTGGATCACCAACACTTATAGCAAACGGAAAGAATTTTAGAACTGATATTCTCACATCTATTGTTGTGCTTGTCTCCGTATCCATTGGTCACCTTACAATTGGTTCATTCTCATTGTTCTGGGTAGATCCTACGATAGCACTTGGTATTAGTATAATAATTATAATTACAGCAATAGGTATCACGAAGGATGCATCTGGAGTATTACTGGATCAAAGTCCTGGCGAAGAAACTCTGAAGAAGATAAAAGAATACACCAAAGAGCAAGCCGGTGTAAAAGATATTGGAAACATCAGAGCAAGAAGAGTTGGAGCCAATATTTTCCTAGTAGATCTTGATATCTATCTTGACCCAACACTTACCATTGATGAAGGACATGATATCGCGTGTGTTGTTGAAGATGTCCTAAAAGAGAAATTACCTATAATATATATCATGATTCATGTTGAACCATATCACGAACATATACAGGAAGAAATCGAAACTGAGGAAAAATAATGAATAAAGAAACTGAAAAACCAGTGAAAGAAGCTTTCCAATTTACTCCTAAGCACTTTACTATTATTATTCCAGTTGTTCTGATACTTTCGATTGGCATTTTAGCAGCAGCCATTTACTTGTTCTTGGAACCCGGTTTAATTAGTGGAATTGTTTTTGGAGTTGTTATGCTAGTACTTTTTGTTATCCCTCTTATTTTAGCGATTGTTTTCTACTTTAAGAAAGTGAAAGCACCTATTCAGGAAATCACTGAAAAGAAAAAGATTGAAATCCATCGAGTAGAATAATAAAAAAATAGTTAAAGAAGATACAGTATCAATTTATATTCAACTTATAATTCGTCTATATCATCAATTACTATCAATAGGAATGGTTAGAAATGCAAAAAAGAAAAATAAATTTCCTTCTAGTTTGGTTCGTTATTATAATAACACTACAACTCTCTTTTGGAATAAGAGCTCTTACAACTCAATTTTATTTGAATAATAAGCATAATATTGCAGGTGAATTAGAAGAAGTACCTCAGATAGGCACTCCAATAGCAATAACCAATCAAGTATTGATATTTTTTGTAGATGGAATGCGATACGACAAAATGCTTGAGGCAAACACACCAAATATGGATGCCCTGATGGTTAATGGAACGACTTTTTCAAATTATCAAGTAATTTTACCTAGCTATAGTAGAGTAAATTATGCCGCCTTCTCAACAGGGGCCACTACAAATATGACAGATGTTTTCGCTAATGGTTTTGATGAAGTTTTGGCAATTCCAACTCTTTACAGTTTATTAGCAGATAATAATGATTTGAACACAAGTCTAATTGTAAGTGGAGGTGGATTCTCATTATTCTTGGGAAGTGATTCCGATGTTAATGTAGAAGTTGATACTATTTCACATTCATATATAGAAGGTGCTGAAGTCAAAGATGCTGCTCTAGCTACTATTCCTGGCAATTTTTCTAACATACAATTTATTGAATTTGATGATGTTGACGCGGCTGGACATGATTTCGGAGCAGCTTCAACTACTTACAGACAAATGATTGAAAATACTGATAGTTATATCGGAGAAATTCTAGATTTATATGATTCATTAGGACAAATAGAGAATACAACCATTGTGCTTTTCAGTGATCATGGACATGAGGATATCGGAGGGCATGGAGGAGAAACTTTTGCTCAAATGCATGGTTCTTTTATTCTTGCTGGAAAAGGAGTTACAAGTAAAGGATTAGTATCTGACAAATTAACGAGAACTAATTTCATTACTCCTACACTTTTGGCAATGCTTGGTGTACCTTTAGCTCCTACAATGAATGGCCAAGTACTTCAAGATTTCATTGATAGTTCTATTCAGACAAAAGCAATTTATGCAATTCAACAAGCTGAAATCATGAAGCAGCAATTTATAGCAACTTTAAATGAATTTGGAATTCTATCTTCTAAAGCTGAATTACCGTATCTTACTGGATCAGATTTAGTAGTTAATAATATAACATTAGCAAAAGGGAATTATTCAATCACACAGTATACTGCTTCATATAATCTAGCAATATCAGCTGAAGAATCAGCTAGACTGTATTTTAGCTTGTTATTAATTCAAATGAAATCACTATCAGAATTATTTAGAACATTACTAATTATTGGTATTGTAACAATTATCTCAGCTACAATCTTTTATCTATATCGTCGCAGAATAATCGAAGTAGATCATCAAGAGGTTTTTTCAAAAGAACAATTATTACCACAATTACTTGGCATGCTTACTGCAATATCATTTTGCATATTAATAGCTGCTAGTTTTGGATTTAAATTTGCAGCAACTAGCTTTAATAGCACTAATCAAACAGTTCCCCCGATATTAACTGCCTTTTTTGTTTCAGGAACTCTCGCGATCTTTATTCCATGGTTAGCAATTTATTTTCTCAAACGAAAATCAGTTGAAGGTAGAACCTTTAAAGATTGGAAAAACATGTTTCTAAAATCAACAATAGGTTCTATGTTTTTCATTACTTTACCTATTTTTGGATATGTGATTTATTATATAGCACAATTCGGACCATGGCCTAGCTGGATTATTCCACCATTAGCTGATACCTATGCATTTTGGATCATTGGGATCATGCCTTGTATATTGTACATTGTTCCGTTAGTATTAATGCTAATCCTTTGGAGAAGTGAAAGAAAGAAAATTACTGCAACAGCTAATTCAGTATAATTAGAGCTGATTTTCTTTTTTTTCTATTTTTTTCTTGAAGTAAGAAATGATTATGTAGATGCTAATCAAATTGAGAATTTAGATATATATTCCAGGAAAAGTTTCGAGACTTTTTCTATTGAAGTATACAAACCTACTGTGTCGTTATGTTCACCGCAAAGTATCCCATTAAATACTTCTTCTACTATCTTCGGAATAGCATTGAAAATGCTGTTGAAAATTACTAAGTCTTCCTTTGAGCTCCTCGCCATTTCCATACTTCTTATAGCAGCTTTTGCATATTTATCTGCTTGTTTGTAATCATAGTCTATTAGTGAAGTTAATGCTTTTTCTGCAAGAATAATAGAATCACCAATGAGAACCTTTGTTTGCTTAGAAATATGTTCCAGTGAAGATTCATCCATACTTAGCTTCTGATGCAATGATGTTATCAAAATCTCCTTCTCAGTTTCGGAGTCAACTGCAACTTGCCTGGCTAATTTCGATCTCCTACGAGCAGGAATTGCTTTTTGAGTGACCATTCCTTTTGATATTTCTGATTCTCCGAAATATTTCTGAACAATATCCATTGAACCTTTGAATCTAGACATATTGACATGAGTATCATCTGAAACCGCATCCTGATAAATGAATTCAAATTCATTAGCAAACAATGCTAATTTCTGCAAATGAATTGGTTTAACTTTGCTGACAACAAGCACGGTATCTCCATAATTACTAGAGTAGATCAATAAATGCTTTTTACCAAATTCAACGGTTTCTACTTCGAATTTCGATTGATTACCAATGATTTCTTCTAATATCCCACGTATACCACTCATTGCACCACCAAAAAGCTGCTCATCAGTAACCATTCTAGAAGAATATGGAACATATAAAACAGTCAAACCGGATTTCAAAATATAGGTAATATTTTGAATTTCCTCATGCCAACCTCTATTCATAATTGGCTTTCTTAATGAAATAGCTGCAACAATTGAAACAATAAGGATAGTAGCTATTCCAACAATAAGAGGAATCAATGGAAAATCAGAGATAATTGGTTCTGCAACTAAATTGAAATAATAGCTTTCTGTATTAGTGTTGCTGGCAAAGTCAGTGAACGTGAAATTTAACTCATATAAGCCAAGTGAGAGGGAATCGAAACTAATTGCTAAATCATATCGAAAAACAGTTCCTTGTGAATCTTCTGAATTATTAGTCATTTCAAAAACTTGATCAAAACCAGGTCCAATCAATCGAGCTTCTACACTGGTTAATCCATATTTTTCAATAATATACACAGAAATGGTATGATTATTTGTTCCTACATCATCATATTGAACGATATTTCTTGGAACGGTGTTGAAAAAATTGTCGTCAATAATAGGTGCTTGGTAGAATACTGGAGAAACAGTATCAATAATTATGTCGAATGTATTTCTGCTTACTCGATTTGCTTTGTCCATAATTGATATAGTTAAATTATGGTTATCAATACCAGCAATGAAATCCCAAGAGAAAGTATTTATTATTCTTAAAATGGGGGTGATAACATAAGCAGTTCCAAAATCCTCTTCATAAATAACATTTGTATCATCAGCAATTATTGTTATGGATTTAATACCTAGTCCTGGATCACTAACTTCTAAATTGAATGTGATATTTCCACTATTACTATATTCTGGAGAAGCAAGTGTAGTACTGAAAATTGGGGAATATAATGAAACCCAAACAATTATTGTAGCATTTGCTTTATTTCCAGCTATATCATAACCAAAAATTATCAATTCATAAAATCCATTAAACCCTGTAATATCTATGATTCTACTGAAAGGAGGATTTGCATCTCTATTAATTTTAATACTTCCGAAATTAATTCTGAAGGATGCCAAACCAGAACACGCATCATTGCTAAACCATTCAACATGCATTGGAGAATCGAGAATGAATGAATTATTAGCTGGATTAATGAACGAAACTACCGGAGGTGTTTGGTCAATGGTTAACCAGCGAATATCCTCGTAGACGCTCATATCAGTTGTTATAGCTTTAACAGTGATGTTGTAATAGGGATACTGATCAACTGGTATAAATCCTAAATCTATAGTAGCTGTAAAGGTTGTGTTTGAATAGGTATTATAGAGTGTATTATTCACAAAAACCTCGAAATGATCAATATCTAAACCACTTGCATCCCAAGAAATATCAAATGAGGTGGTATTTTTGTATGAATATAAATTATTTGGATTGATTAAAACTATAGTAGGAGCACTCTTGTTTTGAATAATAGTTACCGTTTGTTCTACAAAATAATCTAGGAAATCATATGCTTGTATTTTTACTATAACAGTTTCGTTTTCAACAAGTGATAAAAAGTAATTTGTGATACTTACATCGGTAATCGTATTTAGTAATGTACTATTAGCATATATTTTAAATTCCTTTAATCCAACTCCTTCATCAAAAGAATCCCAGGAAACGATTATGTAACTAAGTCCTGTTTGAAAATTATTAGGTGGATAATCAATAGTTAAATTAGGAGCTGTTTGATCAAAGATAATGCTTTCATATGCAGTGTAGGTGTTTCCAGCTTTATCAAAAGCTGTTAATCCAATTTCCTTGTAACTTTCATTACCAAGACTCACAATATCACTTGTTGCTTCGGGTAAATAGGTCCCATAAACTGCCCCATTAATTGTTAGCTGAACTTGTTTAATACCTGTTCCAAGTAGGTTATCTGTTGCATTCCAAGAAACACTAACTAAAGGATTATTAGTATAATAAGTTCCATCAGTAAGTTGAGGGAGAGCAATTGGCTCAATTGAGATGAGTGGATTAACTGTATCTCGAGTAATTGTTATGGAATCAGAGGCAAAATTACCTAAGATATCATAGGTAACTACTTCAATCAAATAACTTATATCTGAAAGCAAATCGATATTGAAAGTATTAGATGAAGTCGTTCCTTTAGATACACTATCAACAAATATTTCTGAATAATCAACAGAAGTAATAGCATCGGAAGCTGTCCAGTAAATATCAAGATTAGAAACTTTTACAGCTGCTCCATTAAGAGGTGAAGTTATAGAAACAATTGGAGGTGTTGTATCTCTTATAACATATATTGATGATTTTCCTTCCTTTAGAGTTTCATCCACTGCAATAATGGTAATATTCCATGTTCCGTCGGAAGGCAAGCTAATTGAATAACTTAATTCTGTTGTATATAATGTTATTATAGTTTCATTTCTGTAAATTTTATAAAAATCAACATTACCTTCAAGATCAGTAGCATTGTAAGTAACTTGTACATAAGTTAAATCAGTTTTGAAGTTATTTTGGGGACTAATAATCGTAACTTGCGGTGCATTTGCATCTAATAGAACTGAAACATTAGCATAATCAATTTTTCCTGCATAGCTATAAGTAACTAATTCAATATTATTTGGTCCTAGATTTAAGAAAACTTCAGATGAAGTAATGCTTCCACCAACACGTTTTTGGAAAATGCTATCTACATAAATATCTGTGTGATGAACAGAAGAAAACTCAGAAGTAATAGTCCAGGATACCATAATACTAACAGAGGAAGAGACATAACTTGGACTGGGACTATCTATTGTTATACTTGGAGCATCTCCTTTTCCAAGAACCAAAATTTGTCCCATAGTATCTCCAAGTATAATTTCATTTTCCCCATCATTATCGATATCATAAACAAGAATTGAATCCCTCATTCCAAAAGATGTTCCAAAATTACCAGACCAATTTAGATGGAAAGTAAATGGTCCGCTACCAGTTATATAGCCCACGTAAATTGTACCATTATTTGCACTGAAGATTAATTCATTTTGTCCGTCTTGATTTACATCTGCAACAGCTGCTCCTCCACCCATCGATGGATCAGATGTTTGATCATTAATTAGCAATTCTAAAGATGGAGATGGATTTGTAAACGAGTAGCTTGCACTGAAAATTTTCAAGTAATTTTTACCTACAATTATCGTATCAGTTATAGTGTCCATATTTATATCGTTAAAAATAATTGTATGTCCAAAATTATCTTCAGTTGTCGCAGTTGAATCTACTGGTAAATCATCTTCAGGATTATCTGCGAATTTTGGTGGTAATCGTCTGTAGACGAATAATCGAGTCAATGATTCTACATTATCAGCAGTAATCTGTTCGGAGAGGATTAACTCAGAAAGTGAATCGTTATCCATATCTGTCGCTGAGACTGCATGGATTCTGAAAGCACCAGTAGGATTGAAAGGTGAGTGATCATCATTACTAAAAGTATCTCCTACATCATCATAATCTAGAACAACAACACCACCATTTTGATCACTAGCAATAAGATCCATGGAACCATCAGCATCTCCATCACCAACAGACAAATAACCCATGAAAGCAGAAGTGTGAGTAAAAACAGTCTCAGATACTTCAAAATCACTGGCTATGGAATTCCACTCACTAAATCGTAGGATATTATTTGAAGTTCCTACTGCATATAATTCATCTTTTCCATCCCCTGTAAAATCATAAGCTGAAATACCAGATAGTACAGTTGTTATTATTGATTGATGACTGGTTTCCCAACTAGCCCAAATTCTTTGATAATCTCCTGAACGATAATCAAAGATAGCAATTCGATAACTATCACCAAGAACTGTTCTATTAGAACTAACTACTAATTCGAAATCCCCATCACCGTTGATGTCAGCAGTTGTAAGAAAAGTCCCATTATTATATCCAATAGCACTTGATTTTATATTGAAATTATGTTCAACAACATAATCAAATGAAGTTTTAGAGCTTTCCCCAAATTCTATATCTCCCCATTTGAACACATTTGTTCGTATTAAATCTTGATTTCCACTAATATATGGCCAAATGATCCCAGCATTACTGTTTCCATAATTATCAGTTGCTTCAAGACCTATCCCAAGAACGTTTCCTGCTGAACTAGAAATTGCTGTAAATGGAATTTTGAATTCATACTGTCTATGACTATTAGTGGAATCAAAATCGGATATGCCAAAGGATGTTGAAACTAAAATCCCACTCCCTGCTAAAGGAATATCCAATGAACCAGAGTCAATAGGAATCCAATCGCCCAAAGAAGAACTAAAGGATAATAACTCTACAAATTGACCTGTGGAATTATCAATAAATCTAATCATTCTATCCATTGAGCTTAATGCACCATTATGATTAATATCGAAAAATATGGAACTTCCCCAATCTGTTATAGGTGTTTCAATTTGTAAATTCAATACATCCATTCCTATAAACAGATTTACATTATTATTTTGGATGAATAATTTTCCACCAATCTGATTCGATGAATTGTAAAGATTGTAAACTGCTGCAGAGGTCCATTCTTGATCTATATCATCATGAACAAAATTAATCTGTCCATTAATACTTGGTGCAGTATTATTCCAAATTGAGAAAATTTCCGTGGGATAAGCAATTCTTGAATGCCCTGAGACGTGAATTTTTGTTACTAGAAATGGACTTAATACGAATAGTAGTGACACAATCATGTAAAGTGGTAAATTTCTATGACGTTTCATAGGTTAAATTCCCTTTTATCCTATTATATTGCCTTCTTATTTCCTCGACAATATTATAAACTCTAATTTTCTTATTATATAACTTGTTTGACTTAAAAAATAAACTTTTGTGACAAAACAAGTGAATTTATTAAAAAAATTTGTAATTATTCCCATTCGATTGTCGCTGGCGGTTTGGAAGTAATGTCATAAACTACTCGATTGACCTTTTTCACTTCATTAATTATCCGATTAGAAACTATGGCTAGAGTCTCGTAAGGTATTTTTGACCAATCAGCAGTCATAGCATCTATGGAATCGACAGATCGTAGCACTACCGTCCATTCGTAGGTTCGAGAATCACCCATAACACCAACGGATTTCACCGGAAGTAGTACAGAAAATGTCTGCCAGTAGTTACCATATTCCCCGCGTTTCTTAATTTCTCCAATGAATATAGCGTCAACTTCTTTTAGTGTATCAAGCCGTTCTTGTGTTACCTCACCTAGAATACGGACGGACAAACCAGGGCCCGGAAATGGATGTCTTTCTATTAACTCAGTTGGAATTTTCAGTAATCTTCCCACTTCTCTTACTTCGTCTTTGTATAATTCTTTTAGTGGTTCTACAACTTTCATAGACATTTTCTCAGGTAACGCTACATTGTGATGACTCTTTATTTTCGCCGCTGTTTCTGAAGGTTGAGCTGATTCGATTCGATCAGGATAGATTGTTCCTTGAGCGAGGAAGCCAAACTTCCCATGCTTTTTCTCCAATTTCTTTTCAGTGGCTTCAAATGTTTCAATGAACTTGTAAGCAATTATTTTCCTTTTCTCTTCAGGATCTGTAACACCTTTCAAAGCTTTCAAGAAGGTTTTTCGAGCGTCTATTTTATAGAAATTTACAAACTTCAAATCTTCTTTGAAAAATTTGACAACTTGATCGGGTTCATCTTTTCGCATAAATCCATGATCAACAAAAACACAATAGAGACGATCACCTATGCTTTGATGAAGAAGTATTGCTGATACTGTTGAGTCTACTCCGCCACTTACCCCAATTATAACGCTATTTTCCCCAACCTCTTTTTTTATCTCTTGTATTTGTTGTTCGAGATAACTTTCCATGGACCAATTCTTCTCGAGGTTAGAAATTGTAAAAAGAAAATTACTCAAAAGTATCATACCATTATCAGTATGCACAACTTCAGGATGGAATTGTAAACCAAAAATTTTTCTCTCTAGATTCTCGAAGGCTGCAATTTCACAATTATCACTAGAGGCAGTTATTTTAAAATCTGAAGGTAATTCAGATACTTTGTCTCCATGGGACATCCAAACTTTGTTTTCTTTACTGAAACTCTTGAATAAATTCTGGGTATCTTTTATCTGGATCATGGTATGACCGTATTCTTTCTGGTTTCCTGGAATAACTTGCCCGCCATAATATTGTGATATAAATTGGTGACCATAACACAAACCAAGTAAAGGAATTTTCTCTTTCTCGATATATTCCATAGTTTCTTTGGATACTTTTGGAGCTTCTTTATCGTATACACTATTAGGTCCTCCAGAAAGAATTATCGCCTTTACATTATTTGTTAGTAGTTCCTCAGGCTTTACTTTCCAAGAAAAAATCTCAGAATGTACACCTAATTCACGTACTCTTCTAGCAATTAGGTGTGTATATTGTCCTCCAAAATCAATAACTGTAACGATATTTTTTTGTGTCATTGGTTATGCTACCATGCTAAGAAAACATGATAGCTTTATTAATTGTTGAGTTTATATGATTATGTTAATTTTCTCTCACATAAAATCCAACAAAAAAAGAAAATTACATAACACTCTTTGGAAAGGTTATAACAAAAGTTGTCCCTAAACCCTCTTCACTTTCAAAACCCATTGACCCACCATGAGCTTCAACAATTTTAATTGCAATTAGCAAACCAAATGAAGCATAGCTTTCTTTTGTCCAAGCTTTTCGAACTTCTTTTTGTTGATCAATTGACATCCCTCTACCATTATCCTGAATTTCTATTTGATGTTTTTTGGGGAAATCTTTTCCTACTACATCCACTTTAGAAGCATCAGCATGTTTGATAACATTAATGAACAAATTTTCGAAAACTTGTTTCAATTTTATTCTATCACCTTTTATTGTGGGCAAATCAATAACATTAATTTTAAGATTTGGTTCTAAGGATTTTAGCTCTGCAACAAGTTCAGTCGCTAAATCTGTGAGATTTACAGATGTGAATTTTCCTAATATTTCTCCCTCTTTTGCTAGAAATAATAGATCCTCAAGGAAATTGGTCATTTCGATTATTTGTTGGTCTACTTTATCTACGAAATCCGAATCACTCATGGAATTATACATGGAAATAATTTGTAATTTCCCTCGAATATCATGAGCAATTGTAGTAGCAAATTCTTCTAATTCATCTCTTTGTTTTTGTAACATCTGTTGATTTAGATTGAGTACTTCATGTGTTCTCAATCGTTTTGTCACATCTTGAACAACCCCAAGATAAGCAGAAGGTTTTCCATCAGCATCAGTTAGTAGTGTAACATTTAATTCCCCAATATATTTGGAACCATCTTTTCTCAGCATCGTATATTGAAGATTCTTCATTCGTCCCTTTTTCCGTGTCATATCAAGGTTTTTTTCTGCTCGTTTTTGATCTTTTTCAGCAATTAAAGCAAAAGCACTTCTTCCAAGCAATTCATCTTCTTTCTCTCCTCCGTACAAATTGAGAGATTCTTGATTAATCATCAGTATTTTCCCAGTCAAATCTGTCACTAAAATCGCAAGAGGAGATGTTTCTACTAATTTTCTATATCTCTCTTCGCTAAGTCGAAGTAACTCCTCGGTATTTCTTCGTTCCAATATTGTTGCGAAAAATCGAACTATTGTTTCAAAGAAAATCCATTTTTCGCTTGGAATATCTTTAGGCGTTTTGGATGCCAAATGGACTACACCTAAAAGTTTGTTATCTGAACTTGTTATTGGCCAAGTTATAATAGATTGGATTTGCAGTTCGTGTAGTCGGTCAATAAAAGGAATCAGCTCTTCACTTTTGTTGACATCAGCTGAGATTAAAGCTACTCTGCTTTTCGCAACTAAAGTTGAAATATATTTGTTATCATCTTCAATATTCTGTTCTATTGCAAGCTGTCTTTTTTCTTTTTCAGTACCATAAAAAGCTGTTAATGTGAGATTTTTTGTTTCCTGATTATATAATCGTATTGTGCCGATATTGAAGCTCAATGTTGTTATTAAATCCCGCAAAACATCATTACACAAGTTTGTCATTTGAGCTCTACCAATTGCAGATTCAGCAATGAGTTGGTATGCTTTTCTTTCTAGATTGATTGTATTCTCTGCCTTTCTGAGTTGAGCGATATTCTTAACTGATTTCTGAATTAGGTTGCTAAGTTCCTTGAATTGTTTCTTAGGGTCCCCACCCTTCCGAATAAAGTAATCAGCTCCAATATTTAGTGCTTGAATAATCACATCTTCCTCAACATTCCCAGTAAACAATATGAAAATAGAATTATTGCCTGTAGCTCTCAAATCAGTTAGGAATGCTAATCCATCTTTTCCTGGTATTTTGTAATCAGAAATAATAATATCGAACACTGATTTATTTAGTAGTTTTTCTGCTTTCTTTACTGAAGTGACTGTACTAACAATATATGATTGATTGAGTTTCTCCAGATATAGTTTTGTTGCCTCGAGGAATGCTTTATCTTCATCGACTAGCAATATCTTGATCACTACCAATCATAGACCCCAAGATAAATGGTGGATTAATCAAATAAAAGATTAGTTTTTCGTGCATTTTACAATTAACTTAAAGAAAATACTTCAATTCTTTGTCATAGCAATCTTTCTCATTTCTTGTGGCATCTTTTCAATAGCATAACGTAAAGATACTCGAGGCATTTTGGTTTTATTTTTGATGACATACTCATAAACTTCATCTTGGAATCTTTTAGTTGCTTCCTTCAGCATCCAACCATATCCCTTCAAAACTAGATCTTCTTTATCATTTAGCAAAGCATCAGCAATCTCAAAAATATGTTCTATGCATCTCCCTCTACGTAAAGAAAAGATAAAACAGACAGAAGAAGCTCGACGAGTCATTGGTTTAGGTGAAGACACCCATTTCTTAACCCTAGGAATGAACTCTGGGTATTTGCATAGATAGTAACCAAATGTTGAGATGCATAAATTATCACAGCTCCCCCAACCAGTAACATATTTGTCAAGCCATTCTTCAAGCATTTCGTAGTGTTTGGGTTTCAATTGCTTTCTATACTGAAAGCTCCATTGGATTGCAATTGTGCGTAATTCAGAAATTTCCTTTTCAAGTAGTTTATTACAATAACCTAGAATGACTTCAATATTTCTAATACGTCTATCTTTCAGTTGTTTGAGAAATTTTTTAGCTATTCTTCTTACTTCTGGCGTTGGAACACCCATGTAATGAAATTCACTATCAGGATAATTTTTCTTATGGGATTCATAGTAAGAAGGATTTACTACTTTCTACAAGTCTTCTTTTATGTCTCTAACATATTCTTCGAAATCAAGTGTTGACATGAGTAAAATATTGCTGTTTTATCACTAATAAATTACTCCCAAAATCAATACGATATTTGTAAACAAATTATTAAGTTAGAGAGATTATCTATTTACTACTGGACAAATGGGGGGAAATAACGTTAGAATTCGTTTCCCTAGTAAAGTAGATGGTAAAGATAAGTATTTCTTGAGGTTAGGCATAATTCTGATTATTACATGTATGCTTACCACAACCATTTCTTCGACTCACTCATTTTATAACCAATTAATTACAATAGATTCAGAAGGAATCGAAGATGATGAATCAGTCTTAGCATCACAGGGAACTAATCCTATTGTAATTTCAATGATAACACAAGCAGGTGATCCTGGAATTGATTGGGAAAATTTGACAATAGTTGACAGTCCTTACCAACCGATAACTCCGACTGTTGTGGTTGATAGTTATGGTCGAAAGCACATATTTTGGTCAAATTATGCAAATGGAAGATCACTGTTTCATCAATTAATTTATGAAAATGGAACATATGCAACTTTAGATTTATTGGACAGCAGAAGTATGAATTTTGAATATAGATTAGATGCTGTTGCAGACAAAATCGGCAGAGTGCATTTAGCCTTCTGCTGGGGATCAACACAAGATAGCTCTCATACTTATTATCAAAACTGGTTTAATGGTACATGGAGTAGTACAGAAAGAATTGATCCAGGAGTAATTGGTGGTGGTTATACATTGCCTTCTCACAGTCCACAGATAACCGTAGATCAATATAATACTCCCCACATAATTTGGTCTGGAGCGAGCCAATTAGCTATGTTTGAAGATCTATTAATGTATCCAGTGTTTTATCAAATGCGACTCGGAGAGGATAGTTGGTCAGAGATCTTATTTTCGGAATTCGCAAAACCATACAATTTTAAAATTGCAATTACAAATGATGACATAATTCATGTAGTACTATCACAGAGATTGGGAGAAATCTATTATGTTTTACACAGGATAGAATATTTAGATAAGCATATTGATGACACATCTTGGGGATTAGTAGAAAGAATAGGCCAAGAAGAAATGGACGGAGGAAAAACATATGTTCCCGGACCTGAAATTCTTGCAATTAACAATACTGTTCATGTTTTCATAAATTCTATTAGTGAAATTGACGGACCTAGTCTCGTTTATCTAAATAAAACTGAATCTTCATGGAATGATCCATCTATTCTATCATTAGAGGTTTCTCAATTAGGACTGAATGTTCCTGATGCTGCTGCTACTCCAAGAGGAGATATAATCTTAACATGGCCTAATAATCAATATGTAGCAACATATGTGGGAGGGATTCACATTATGTTGTATGATTCATTACTGGGAACATGGACTGATGCAGTTCTCATTACAAATAATTATACAACAGCTTGGTCCCCTTCTGTAGCTTATGATGAAAATACTGATGAGATTCATGTTTTGTGGAGAGATAATCATCCTGTTTCTGGGCAAGCAATGTATTATATTAAAGGAATTTTCGATACAGATTTGGATGGTTTATCTAATTCAGAGGAATTGAGTATTTATTTCACAGATCCACTTGATGCTGATTCCGACGATGATCTCCTTATGGACGGAGATGAAATACTCAATGGACTCGATCCAATGGATCCGGACCAAGATTTGGATCTTATTTTAGATGGATGGGAAATTGCATATGGATTAGATCCTCTAAATACTACTGATGCGAGTGATGATTTCGAACCTGATGGTCTGACGAATGTAGAGGAATTTGCTTGGGATACCGATCCTTATCTTTCAGATACGGACTCTGATACACTGACAGATGGAGACGAGGTTAACATTCATGGTACACATCCAAACAATCCAGACACAGATGATGATCAACTCACAGATGGCGATGAGATATTTATACATGGAACTAATGCAACAAACCCAGACAGCGAATCTGATGGGATGCCAGACGGGTATGAAATTGCTAATAGTTTAAATCCATTGTTTAATGATTCAGGACTAGATCCTGATTTAGATACAATTACAAATCTAGGAGAATTTGGTTACGGTACTAATCCAAATTCGAATGATACAGATACAGATAATCTTGATGATTATGTAGAAATTTTTGTTTATTTCTCAAACCCATTGACTAATGACTCAGATATTGATTTGTTGGATGACTATTATGAAGTGATGATTGATCCACTTGATGATCAATACCTTTTGAATAATACTTTTCAAACAGATCCGAATCTCTGGGATACGGACGGAGACCAATTATCAGATTATTATGAAATAGCGACTAGTGGAACGAACCCAATTCTAAATGATACAGATGGAGATCTTATATTTGATGGATATGAAGTTTTATACAATTTAGATCCATTCTTTGATGATGCTTCCTATGATAACGATTCAGATGGATTAACAAACTATCAAGAATTCCTCTACAATGGCGATCCTTTTGATGCCGACACAGATGATGATCGGTTACTTGACTCTGAAGAAGTTTTTTGGGGAACAGATCTCAGATTAGATGATACTGATGGTGATTACTTAACAGATTACTTAGAAGTCATTTATTACGGAACAAATGCAACCAACTGGGATACTGATTATGACGGTTTAAGTGATCTTTTTGAATTGTATATTTTCGGAACCAGTCCATTTAATCAAGATTCAGATGGCGACAGCTTAATTGATGGAGATGAAGTCTACATTTATGGTTCTCATCCCCTAAGAGTAGATACAGATTATGATGGCTTAATTGATCCTATAGAAGTTGCTTTTGGCTCAGCCCCATATTTGCCGGATACAGACAACGATGGTATGGATGATTACTTCGAGTATATCTACAATTTCAATCCTCTATTTGATGATTCCAGATGGGATCTCGATGGAGATGGTCTCGTCAATGTTGCAGAGTACTGGTATTTCTCCGATCCAACGGTAAATGACACAGATGGAGATTTACTTAATGATGCAGATGAAGTTTATCTATACCTTTCCTCACCAATTAAAATTGATACAGATGGTGATGAGCTAACTGATTTTCAAGAAGCAATTATCTATAATACCTCACCAACAGATCCAGATATGGACGATGACGGACTTACCGATGGAGAAGAAATTCTAACATATGGCACTAATCCTGAGAGCTATGATACCGACAGCGATAGTTATAGTGATTATGAGGAGATTGAAGCAGGTACTAATCCATTAAATCCTAGAAGTAATCCTGGTAGGAGACTTTTCACAATTTTGGCTTCAGTTTTTGGGGGCACTGTTGGCGGTCTCTTTGTTTACTATGTTCTTCCTTATATCATTAATTTACGAAGGAAAACTGAGGAACTGAAATGGATTCGCACAGGTATGCGGAAACGTCAAGAAAAGAGTGACAACATGCTTAAATCAATTGAAGAGTCTTCTTCTGATTGATTCTCAAGTTATTATTCTTGAATTTAGCAATCATTGATTTTCTTTTGCTAAGTGCTTTATAGTTGCCATGAGAACATTTGCATTTTTCTGTAAGACATATGTTGTCCCGGGTACACCTTTCTTGGATTTAGTTTGTATTTTCTTTACCACATCAGCTTCCAAAAGTATACCCAAATGATTTTCGACTGTTGATCGATGTTTGTTAATTGTTATAGCAATGTTTCCGGGATTTGTTATACCCATTTGTATACAATCTATGATTTCTAATCGAGTTGATGAAGCAAATGCTTTCATTAGCTTTTCTAGCTTACTAAAATCCATCATTGTTTTTCACTCATCACACTCTATGGAGTCTTGGAAATAAAAAACATTGCTTTCAAAAAAAAAGGATTATCCATGAATATCCTTTACTTGTGAAACTATCTTGGTTATTACAGCACCAATCTTTTCTTCTATCTTTATATCAACCAATTCATCATATGGTGTTTGACCCATATTGATTAAGATTGTCTTTGCGTTATTTTTTCTTGCTAATTCTGGCAAATCTGCTGCTGGGGTAACAACTAAGGATGAGCCAATAATTAAGTACACATCAGCAATTTCGGAATGTTCTTGAGATTTCAAAAAATCTTCCTCTGGTAAAGGATCCCCAAAATTCACTACTGAGGAGATAATTCTTCCTTCACAATTTGGACATGTTGGTTGGAATTCATTAACTGTACTTGTTCTATAACTTGCACCACATCTGCTTTTATCCCAACCTGCTTCTTCGTAGGTCATTTTTTTATTACAGGATAAACAAACCATCAAGTTACTATTGCCATGTAATTCTGCTAGTAGATCGGGTTTTATTCCTGAAATGAGGTGTAATCCATCAACATTCTGTGT
>JAGXNT010000092.1 GCA_019894765.1 Candidatus Heimdallarchaeota archaeon | reverse complement strand
TTTTGTTCGATTTTTTGTTTGGTTCTGTTCATTTTTTTTCTTCTCCGAGTTTTGTTCTTAATTATACTACTATCTCAATAGTATTTAAAGCGGATTCACTTTTTAGAGACTCAAAAACAAGACTCAAGTAGAGGTCACAAATTGTGACTTACGAAATAAAAACGTCAGATAATGTGTCTATTGAGATTCAGGTTTTGCAAAACTTAACATGTCTGATCTATTAAGTTCTGCTTCACATATCATACAGAACATTTTTTGTTGGAAAAGATTGTACAATATTTGAGGGAATTTAATGATCGAAGAGATTATCATTTACACACTCAACAATCCTAGTTGGCCTACTCCCACAGCCTCTTCAGAATTCTATATTTATCTTTTAACAATAATTCCAGGGATTTTTCTCATCGTCGCAGCAACTTTTCTTATTTGGCGTTATTTTAAGTGGAAAGGAACCGAACAAAACCTGCTTTCAGATAATGAATTTTCTGATTCTTGAAGGTCAATTTCTTTGCAAATTACTTCTTTCTTTATTTTCGGTGAACAGTTTCTTTTTAGTTAAAATTTTATCTTCTTCTCCATAATATAAATTTCTGTTTTTTCTGTAAAACCAAGTTTATCATATAATCGATTAGCCCCCGGGTTGTTGGCCGCACCAAGAATAACAATAGCAGCGGGATTAAATTGTTTTATACGTTTTAATCCTTCAAAAATAACTGCTGATGCTAATCCAAGTTTCCTGTGGTTAGGATGTGTGCCCACTGGTTCTAATTCAACAATTTTACTTACAGGATCTAATCTGAATGTCGCAAATGCTGCGAATTTATCGTTTGGTGCAACAGCAATGATATCAAGTTTTTCATTATAAAAGGATGCAGAAGTATATATCTTGAATAATTTCTCAGTCATCTTTCCACAATGCGGAAAGACTGAACCCATTACTTCTCTGTATTTCTCGAAATCTTGACTGGTGTTAACACCTCTTACAACGTAACCCTTTGGTAGGTTATATTCTGAAACAGGCATATCTACTGGTCGAACTCGAGTGTATTCCTCGACACCAAGCATTTCATATCCTAGGTTAGAGAGTAATGTTACACGATCTTTATCAGAAGCTAATACATGAAACCTGGAAATAATCTTTAAGTTGTCTTCAGAAGCATTCAATTGTTTTTCTATCCAAAGAACTAATTCTCTTTCCAAGTATTTATGGTCTGGATGTATTTGTATCCAATTTGCCCCAGAAGAATTCATTATGGTTACTGCAACAATCTTTTGAGAACCAATTTTGGATTTATCACTAATTTCCCAAATTTTAACTAGCTTATCCTCTTCATCTTGATATTCGGTACCACATGGTCCGAATTTTCTATTTTCAAATCTTATAGGAGCCCAATTATGAAAAGTATTAGTTATTATGTATGTTTCAGTTAGAAATTCTTGAACCAATTCAAAATCTTGCTTCCAGTTAAAGGATCGCATAATTACTGGCATAAAAATAAATGAAAAACTATTGTTAATAAAAATGTATTCAACTATAAATAAAAAAGAATGTATCAGAAGAGTGTTTTCTCTTCTGCATGAGGATTAATCATTAGTACTTGTTCATTCATAGCTTTCTGCCAGATGTATTCGGT
>JAGXNT010000013.1 GCA_019894765.1 Candidatus Heimdallarchaeota archaeon | reverse complement strand
ATTAGGTTGTGTTGACGCTTTATGCCATGTTAGTCAAGTTGCCGATGATTTCTACTCTTACAGCTCTAAAGAAGGAGCCCTCTTAGGACGAGAGAGTGGTAAAAGAATCAGTGTTGGCGATCGTGTCCGTGCTAGAATTATTGCAGTTACTATTGGTAAATCCCAAATTCGTGTTGGAGTTACTATGAGACAAGCTGGTCTTGGAGTAGAAAGTTGGGTCGAGGAATGGAAAAAAGGAACTGCTAAAACTCAGAAGAAAGCAAAGAAACCAGAGAAAGAAGAACCGGCTAAGAAACCTGCTACAACTAAGAAGGAGCCAGCTAAGAAACCCGCTACAACCACCAAAAAAGAACCTGCCAAGAAAAAGACAGAAACAGCTAAGAAAGAACCTGCTAAAAAGACTGATACAGCAAAGAAAACAACCAAAAAATCATAATATAGTTAATAGATATAATAAAACAATTCGGTGTTAAAAAATGGCTAAAGCTTGTAAAACTTGCCACAGAATTATCGAAGAAGGAAATCAATGCCCTAATTGTAAGACTCATAATTTTTCTAAGGATTATTCTGGAGAAGTTCATATAATTGATCCAGAGAATTCTGAAATTGCTAAAAAGCTTAATATCAAAAAACCTGGCACTTACGCTTTACGAGTGAGATAATTATCAGGTTTTATTTTCTTATTTGGTTGCTAGTGAAATGAAAGATAATTCAAAAGATTCTTTTAAGGAATATCTTCTCCCAGAAGAAATGCGTTCAGAGTTAAAAGAACCACTAGGAGAACTAATCACTGGAGAACCAACACAAAAACTACTTGAAATTATCCAAGAAGAACATCCGCCACTAATTATTTTTGTTGGTGATTTTTGCGTCGAAGATGCTTTGAAGCACGGATTAGTCCCAGATATTTCGATTATAGATGGTAAGAATCTTCGAGAACAGTACCATGAAATCTCAATTCATAACGCAAAAGTAATAAATAGCAATAATCCTCCAGCAAAAATAACCGTTGAATCTTGGACGAAAATAAAAGAAGCTATAATACGACAAATCCAGAGAAAAGAAAAGAAATTACCAAAAGAACCAATAGTTCTTTTAATCACTGGAGAAGAGGATTTGCTTGTGTTTCCAGCCGTTTTGGAAGCACCTGAGAATTCCTTTGTTGTTTACGGACAACCCCATGAAGGGATTGTTCTAATAAAAGTAACATTGAACGCAAAATTCAAATTAGAGAAGCTCATCGAACGCATGAAGGTTGAGTGAAATGAAAATTAAAATTATAGAAAAGAACACCAATAAATTACTCGACAGATTAGAAGTACATTTCGAAGTCGAAGCAGAGAAAGAAACTCCAAAGAGACTTGAAGTAAGATCTAAACTTGCTGCACTGATCAACTATGATGAAAATCTAGTGGTAATCAAGGGTATACATCAAGAAACTGGCAATCGAATAAGTAAAGGAGTAGCACACGCGTATAAATCGGTTGACACCTTGAAACACGTTGAACCAGAATACTTGATTAAAAGGAATACCCCAAAACCTCCTAAAGAATAAGAGGAAACAAAAGCGATTAAGAGGATAAACAGAAATGCCCAAAGAAAAAAACCAAGAAGTTTGGAAGTATTATAGCGTAGATAAATCAGGTATTAAACGAACGAAGAAAGAATGTCCACGATGTAAGGGTTCATTCCTTGCAGAACACAAAGACAGAAGTTCATGTGGTCACTGTGGGTATACTGAATTTAAAACTAAAGGTAGTCGCTAAATATTTCTTTTATTTTCAAATATACACACAAAATCCTTACTAATTGTAAAATTACATTCTAATAATATAAGAGAATGTGATTAAATCTTTTATTAGGTAATATTCTTCTAGTATGTATAGGCGGTTAAATTAATGAAGGAAGATTTGCGTGGAGCAGAATCAACGTTATTTTTCAAGGAATGGTTTACCTTTCCGGCATTACACAAAGTGCGGCTTCCAAAAAGCTACCGTATAAAGGAATTAGACTTTCAATTCAGAAAATCCCGAACTATACATGAAGCGAAATTATTAGCAAAAGCCAAGGAAGCGGGAGTTAGAACTCCTATAATTTTTGAAATTGATGTTTCAAATACAACTTTAGTCTTAGAACATATAGATGGAGAAATTCTAAAGACATTTTTGCAGAAGATCAGTAAAAAAGAAATGCAAGAAATCTGTCAGCAACTTGGTGAAGATGTAGGAAAACTTCACAACGCAGGAATAATTCATGGAGACTTGACTACTTCTAATATTATTAAAACTCCAAAAGATAATCAATTAGTTTTCATTGATTTTGGGCTTGGCTATAATTCAGATAGACTGGAGGATTTTGGTATTGACTTGTTTTTACTAGAACGAGCTTTTAGGAATACACATTCCAAAATTTTTGATAACGCCTGGAAAATGGTAATTAAAGGATACAAAAATATAACATTATTTGGCAAAGATATTGAAAATAAGTTACTGGAGATATCTTCTCGAGGTAGATATTCGGAAAGAATGTAACTTACATGTAGTATTTCCTGTGAATTCCAATTACAGTTCCCCAAGCAAGATGTGGATCAAAATTTTCTGAAATCATTTGAAGTTTAAAGCCTACTTTACGAGTAATGCGGAAAAGCATGTTCTCAGAATTATTAGCATCAATTATTGTAAACTGTCGAGCTGTTTGCAGAGCTGCTTTGCTGTCTAGAGGATCACGCACTCCAATAATTTCACCATTTGGATTTAAAATCTGCCAAGAATCAGAATCGCTAAGGAGTTTTATTTCACCCCGATAATTTCTTCCATAATCATATACTTTCCAAGAAGCATCTGTATCTTTCAAAGCATTGACTGTTTTACCATCAATAGAAGCTATAATGCGATCCATATCGTTCAAAAATATATAACGTATATTGTAATCTTTCTTACTAAGAAACTTTGAGAGATCCCTTCGTTCACAAGAACCTATCTTAGAATCAATTTCACTATAAATGAAATAGGCATATTTTTGGGCTGTGATTGTGTAATTTTTTAGTTTGAAAACTGGCAATAATTTTGGATCTGTTACGTTGGATTCTTTTTGAAATCTTAAACAACTAGAACAAAAGAAATCGTTATACAGATTCATATATTCGGCATTTTCTTGACAAAACTTACAATTCAACTTTCTTTTTTTCGAACCTCGCGACATGTGGAACTCTCCAAAAAGTCTGTGTGTATTTAGGGCAATCCACCTTATAAAACAAACCAAATTTGATATTTGTATTAGTTGCTTCAGAAGAGCAATTATGATAGAATTAGTAGAAAGAAAAATCTTCATGGAAACAACTTTTTTAAACAGTAAATGAAAACAGAAGATATAATTTAGCTTTACTGAGGAATAACTTTGAGCTCTGACGACTACGATGATGAAGAATTCGATGAGGAAGAAGAAGAAGAATGGGAATACTTTGAGGAAGAAGAAAAAGTACCATTCAGAGATCGAGTATCAATTAAAGACATTATAAAATTAGTACTATTATTTGTAGTATTTGCAGGATTCTTCTTGTATTTCAGATATTGGGATGCTTTGGTTAATATTCTTGCTTTTGGTTCAGAGGATTTAGGACGATCTAGATTACTTTATGCTACATTGGTTCTATTCCCATTTCTCGGTGCATTGTTTCTAAAGTTTTTAGTAGATGTTTCAAGAACACTCTTTATTCCACCAAAAGAAACAGTATCAGAATAAAAATAAAAAATGGAGAAAACTTCTCCAATCATTTTCTTATTTCAAAAAATCGTAAATTTATTTTTGCATTTTCTTTAAGGCATCCTCTACAACCCAACACCAATAGGTCTCAAGAGCAGATTCACCCCAATTGAATCCATTGTTTCGTAGAAGATTTCGTATGTAAATACCAATGCCACCTTTGTTTTTAATTCCCCAGAGTTTGCCTTCTTCTGAGATAATTTGTTTTGCTTTCAGTACAAATGGTTTTTCTAGGTTTTTACTTAGAAAAGCAACAGCTTCTTCCCAGGATTTCTTTGTAATCTTTTTTCCATCATCCTTTGGCAAGCGTATTCTTACTTTCTCACGGATAACTTCATCTGCAAGATCTGTACCGATTCTAGTAAAGGTTGCATACAATGATTGTCTCATTTGTGGACTATCATCAACTTTGAGTAGTTCAGTCAAAGGTTCTACAAAGCGATCATCGCCATTTTCACCTATGAAATCAAACAACTCTTCTCTTTCTTTAGGGTCCCTCTTTTCCTTAATTTGATCTATCATTTTTGTGTATTCAAAGTCACTCATAAAATCCCTCACGGATTATTGTCGGTAGAGTATATTTATATTATTGCTGAAGTAGTTCAAAAACATTTGCACTCAAAAAAAATCTGGTAAGAGATAAAAGTGAAGTGTAATGCTAAATATTTGACAAATTACTATGGAGGTTTATTTTTCACACCTTTCATGATAGCTCCAACTAAGATAGCGTTAGTTAAAATGGCATCCTTCAAATCAGCTCCCTCCAGAATAGCTCCAGATAAATCTGCCCCTTCAAGGTTAGCTTTTATCAGACGTGCTTCCTTCATAAGAGCTTTTGTCATAATTGCACCTGTAAGATTAGTTTCGCGAAGAGAAGCAAATTGAAGATTACAAAGAGTGAAATCAGCTCCACTGAAATCGCTATAATCTAAACTGGCTAAAGATAACTTTGAACCATTAAACTTAGAACCTGCACCTTGGACTTCATAGAGACTCCCATTGCCTAAATCACATTTAGTGAAAATTGTATTTATAATAATTGAATCGTCGAGAACAGCATCAGGTAATAATGCTTCGTGGAAATTTGCATCAGTAAGATTAGTCTTGATAAGTTTAGCTTCTTCAAGTTTCGCTCTTATTAAGGAAGCTTTCTTTAAACTAGCTCCTTCAAGATTTGCAGCATCCAAACACGCTCCATCTAGAATTGCTCCGTCTAAATTAGCGTTAGTAAGATCAGTATCAAAGAAATCAACATCAATTAGTGATGCACCGCTAAGATCAACACCCGATAAATCAGCAGAACAAAAAACATGTTTATCCTCTGCAAGTTTGGCTAAAATTTCATCTTTTGTAAGAAGCATACCGAGTATCTCCAGTGTTAGCAAACTAAAAACCCAAACCACGTATAATAATGTTATTTGTGGTTTGGTTTATTATTTTAAAAAGAAAATCTGGGAGGGTATAGAAGAAAAACAAACAAAGTCTCATAATTTCAGTTTATTTGAGAATTCAAAATAATACTAGGATGCTGGCATAATTGGAATACAATCAATCCAAAGAAAGGTCAACTAGCTTGACAGATGAGGAAGTACGGAAATTAATAAAATATAAACTAGAGGGAAAAATAGCTCAACTACCTTATGGTTTTTGGCGTTGTGATAGAGGAAAAGAACACTCAAGAATTGCTATAAAATATTTAGTAGAGGTACATTTGAAATTAGCTTTGGATGATGTCCCAAAAGTTTTGAGCGCTAAAACATTTCACGAAGCAGGATTATTCAGGATTTTAGTGGAGTTTTTTGATTCTTCATATTTTAAAGCACTTGAGTATACATATCCCGGACATTTCGAACCTTGGCAATTTAGAAAAGGAATGACAGGAATATGGGAAGGTCCGATAGGTAAGAAAAGATCACTTCAAGCCATTAGGAACCTATTGAATGCCTTAGAGATAAAGTTCGAAGAAATTCCTAAAAAAGTAAGTTATAAAATTTTCAAAGAAAATGGTTTGGGTGGGATGTTACAGACCTTATACAATAGTTCTCCTTATCAAGCCATAAATGCATTACATCCAGGTAAATTCAAACCTTGGGAGTTTAGTGTGAAAAATTATTGGGCAAAAGAAACTTTACTGAAAGCAAGAGAATCAACAAAGTGGTTAATCGAAGAAAAATTAAAGTTTACACCAAATGATATTAGAAAAGTGAAAAGAAAGCATTTCCTAGATTTCAATCTAGGTCAAATGCTTAGGATTTTTTATCAGAACTCACATATCTTGGCTTTAACAGATGTTTATGATTTCTAATCAATCTCATCAGAATTACTTTTTACTATTCTTGAAAAAGAATAAACTAGATAAAAAGACTTTTTAAATTATTACTAGAGAAAAGATAGCTAGTTGATAATACGAAAGCTTTCATATATTATAATAAGATTAGAAATTATGATGAAGTGTTGGAGTAAAGGGTAAAATGAAGTTAAGATTACTAGATGTATTGGTTTGTCCAAATAACAAAGAATGGCCTTTGAAAGTACATATCTTTGAAGAAAGAGAAATTGAAAAACCATTTTTACCTCAAGAAGACAAAAATACCAAAGTTGTTTGTACTCTTTATTGTCCAAAGAAACAAATTAAGCTTACAAAAGACAGTGATAATGAAGAAGTAATTGTAACAAAGGATGCTAGTAAAATCAAATATGAGACAGATTGTAAGGAGTGCTTATCAAGCGAGATAGTTGCCGGCTTGATAGTGTGTCCAGGTTGCAAGGCCTTCTATCCAATCATCGATGAAATACCAATGATGTTGCACAAAGAATTGAGAAATGAGGATATAGAAAGGCAATTTACTGAAAAATGGGCTGAAAAAATCAAAGAATTAAAGATCTAAAATCATTGGTTTGATTAGAAAAATATCTATCATTCACGCTAAAAAACGAATAAAAATCTCAAAAATGTCACCATCAAAAGATTATAATTAAGAACCGCTAATTAACAATACGTTGGATAGAATGGTGACAAGCAAATACTTTGAAGCAGGTGTCATCAAAGGTGAGCAAGGACTTATCACAAATCGACCCATTAATAATCTATAGATGCAAAAACAGACAATGTCGCCAAACATTCACACCATCCACAATAATGAATGTTGAAGAAAGAAAAGTTTTCTTCGAATGTCCGATCTGTGGATCACAATATGAAGCACAATATTCCCCAGTATCAGAAATCCCTGATCAACAAATAATAATGCTCTTGGAGAGACCACGACTAGTATACATAGGAACTCGAATAGCAAGTTCATAAAAAAAAGAAACGAATGAGGTCGAAAAATGGCCAGTCAAAGAGGAAGAGATTCAACTTACATTTTCAAAGTGTTATTAATAGGAGAAGCTGCAGTAGGTAAGACTTCATTAACTATAAAATTCGTTCATGGAAAATTCAAATCAGATTATCTTCTTACTGTAGGTATGGAACCTTATAGTAAATACATAAGACTAGGAAATGATATGGTAACACTTTCAATCTGGGATATTGCTGGTCAACAAAGATTCGATGTTTTTCGTACAATGTTTTTCAGAGGAGCCAAAGCAGCTTTATTGGTGTTTGATCTTACAAGACCTGTTTCACTAGCAAAATTAACAGATTGGTACGAAGACTTAGTCAGAAATGCTGGAAAAGATGTTTTAACAATTCTCGTTGGAAACAAAAATGACCTTGAAGATTTGAGAAGTATTTCAAAGAAAGATGCTTTAGCTTTTGCGAAGAAAATTAACGCTCTTGCTTACATAGAAACAAGTGCAAAAACCGGAACCAATGTAAGCGAATCATTCGATCTGATGACAAAGAACCTTGTTGAAAAAGCAAAAACATACTGAATTAATTATAGTTTGTGCTTTCAAAGAGTTCTAATTCTTTTATTTAATACTTCAGAAATGCAAATAAACCACGTATAAAACTTCATTTTCTGTGACTTAAAGATTTTTTAAAGAGAGAAATCTATTATTATATATGACAGAAAAAGAAATCAAACCTCTAAACATTGTTGCAGTTTTTGCTCATCCGGATGATGAAGCAGGAGTTATTGGGACCTTAGCTAATCATGCAGATAGAGGGGATAATGTCTATGCAATATTTCTCACTCGAGGAGAAAACGCTTCCTCGCTTTGTTGTTCCCCAGAGGAAATAATCAAAATTAGAACTGATCATGCAAAAGAGATAGAAAAAATACTTGGAGTAGAATATAGATTACTGGATCTTCCGGATTCGGGAGTTCATCCTTCGGTTGAAAACTCAAAGAAATTAGCATCTCATTTCAAAGAAATAAAACCAGATGTAGTTATTACTTGGACACAAGCACCCAATCTTGGAATCGGGCATCCTGATCATCGATACACCTACACAATAACTTTGGATGCAATTTCATATGCAAGATACAAAAATAATGATCATAAACATCCTCCGCATAGAGAACCCATAGGTTTGTACACAAATTACTTTGCTATTGGAAATCCTGATAAACCATTTTATGTTGATGTTTCAAATCAATATGACAAAATTATGTCTGTTATAGATGTCTACATAGAAGCTTATGGTCAATGGCCGATTAAAGAATATATAACTGCTCAACTTATGATGAATGGACGAATGGCAGGGGTTAGACTTGCCGAAGCTTACAATAAGATTCTTTGGCGCACTGCTCAACCTTATTTATTCTAAAAAATACGCATTCGCAATTTCATGTTTTTGATTTTCTCAAGTGTTTTTGCTAATTAATAATCTTAAATGCTAATTAAGAATATACCAATTGTGGAGTTTCGATATGTTCACATATGCCTATCGATTAAATGTCGTAAGATTTAAGTTTGATTAGAATATTTGGTAAGTCGTTCAAATAATGTAAGGAACAAAACTAAAAGAACGGTGAAGATGTAAAATGACAAAAACTCTAGCCGAAATGTCATATAAACGCAAAGATGCTGTAAAAGGTTATACAGATAAAACACTGCATATTGACCTTTCCAAGTTATCCATCGAAGAAAACGATGTCGATAAAAAAGTTCGAGAAATTTTCATTGGTGGAAAAGGTTATGACTTATGGTTAATGTGGGAAAGTTTGCCAAAAAACCGTATCGTCAAATGGAATGAACCCGAGAATCCGTTATGTATTGCAAGTGGTCCGCTTGGTGGTACAGCAGGATATCCAGGTGCAGGGAAATCCATAGTAACAGCGATTTCTCCTTTAACAGATATCGTTATTGATTCCAATGTTGGAGGTTTCTTTGGCCCATGGATGAAATATTCAGGATTTGATGCTCTCAGAATTGTTGGGAAAGCTAACGAACCTGTGGTAATTGTAATTGATGGTACACAAGAAAAAGTTTGGATTGAACCCGCAGGTGATCTACCAACTGAGTCACATCTATTAGCTGAACAATTAAATGAAAAATATAGAACTGTTAACAAAGAAACAGGAAAAGATGACAGATTATATGTTTCTGTTGTTTCTGCAGGTCCCGGTGCTGATCATTCTTATTTTGGTTGTTTAAACTTCTCTTGGTGGGATAATAGCAGAAAGGCAAACCACCTAAAACAAGCAGGTAGAGGTGGCACAGGAACAATCTTCAGAAACAAAAACATAGTAGCAATTGTTGCTCATTCTCCATCTGTTAATTTGGAATCACAACATCCTGAAGACCAAGAAGCAGCAAAGCTAGTTGGTCGAAAACACTCAAGTGAAATTCTAAAACTTGATTCCAAACAAAATAAAATGAGAGTTATCGGTACAGCCCATCTCCCTTCAATTATGAGCGAATTCGATCTCTTACCAACTTACAACTTCAAATATGGAAGAGATGATGATGGAAAAGATAAAACACTATGGGGAGATGTATACGAGAAGATCTTTACTAATACCGGTAAAGGTTGGGATGGCTGCTGGCGTGGTTGCGCAATTAATTGTGCACACTGTGTAGAAGATTACAAATTAGAAACAGGACCATATAAAGGACAAAAAGTGCTTGTTGATGGACCTGAGTACGAAACCATCGCAGGTGTTGGCAGCAACTTAGGAATCTTTGATCCTTTACATGTTGTTGAAATCAACTTTTACTGTGACACTTATGGTCTTGATACTATTAGCTTTGGAACAGCTTTAGGTTTTGTTATGGAATGCTACGAAACTGGTATTTTGAATAAGGAACGAACAAGTGGTCTTGATCTTAAATTTGGTAATTTTGAAGCCACTATGGAAATTATGCATCGTATTGCTCTAGGTAAAGATGAATTTGCTTTAGTCTTTGCTAAGGGTATTAAGAAGATGAAGGAATACTTCAATGCCAATTATAATCTAACCCCTGATCAATCGAAATTCATTCAAGACATTGGAATGGAGCATAAAGGACTTGAGTACAGTGAATACATTACCAAAGAATCTTTAGCTCAACAAGGTGGTTATGGCTTAACTCTTAAAGGACCACAACACGATGAAGCATGGCTGATTTTCTTAGATATGGTTCACAATTATATGCCTACTTTTGAGAACAAAGCAGAAGCTCTTTGCTGGTTTCCATATTGGCGCACTTGGTTTTCCTTGAATGGTCTATGCAAGCTACCTTGGAATGATGTCGTGCCAGAAGATAACAAAGAAAGTGGTGCTCCTCATAAAGTACCAGACCACATACAAAATTATGCAACACTATTCGAATCTATTACTGGTGTTCCTATGGGCAAGAGTCCTGAAGAACGAGAGAATAGTCTAATTCACTTAAGTCAACGTGTTTATCAATTCCAAAGAGTCTTCCAAGTAAGACTTGGGCATGGTCGAAGAATTGATGATAGTAATGTCCCTTATCGATCCGTTGGTCCAGTTACTCTTGAGGAATATGAAAGTAGAATGGAACGCTATGATAAGCAATTAGTTGAAATTCTCGGAAAGAAGCTTGAAGAAGTACAACAAATACCCATTGAAGAACGACATGCTATTACTCGTAAACATCGAGAAGAACAATATGACAAGTTGCAGGATGCTGTCTACGAGAAACGTGGATGGAACCATAAATCCGGTGTCATTAAGCTCGATGCAGCTAAGAAACTCTGGCCTGAATGGTTATTTGAAGAAGTTTTACCATTCATCAAAGATTTACAAGATTAGAAAAATATAGCACTCTGTGAGTGCTTTCTCCTTCTTTTTTATATTGTAATATAAACTTTGTATTTATCCAAGAGAAACGATATTGACCATAATATTGCTACATTGAGAGATCCAAAGAAAAAGACTAATGCAACATGCGAATCAAGTTTCAAAATTACAGTTGCTAAAGCTAAGAAAATTGGTTGAAGCACAAATAAGAAGAAGGCATTCTTTCCTTGAGGTTGTAGAAAGTAGCTTTTATTCTTCGTAATTTTGTAATGATCATATACAAGCCATATTAACAGAAACGAAAGAGCAGCCATACCAATCGTTAACAAAACATAGGAATGAGAAACCCTTAGCTTTGAAAGACCGCCATAATTAGGGAATCCATATGCAGCCCAAATGAAGTGTAAGCTAATGCCAAAAACTGTGAACACTAATCCATAAATCAAGATGAGTAATTTCTCTGTTTCTCGGAAATCATCAATGATTGCTGTAGCCAGTAGAAGCATAGCCCCATAACCAAACCCACCAATAAAACCACCATGATCATCTCCCCAACCTAAATCACTTATAGTGATGAATACCCCATCAATATTAACTGTTAGTCCAATAACAAATTGATAAATTTCTAAAAGTAAAAAGCCAATGAGGAATCTATAGAATCGCGGTATTTCGATGAAAAACACAGTGAAAATGCCTGCTATACCAATTGACTGAAAGACTCCCCAACCAAAATTTATTCCAGTTGGTGATATGAAAATGCTGCCAAGCATGCCAAATCCTAGAAAAGCGGCATATCGTCGAATGAACTTTACATAGGCTTGTAATCTTCCTTCTCTTTTCAAAGTACTAGTGAAGGACATCTTGAATGTTAAAGCAATTGCAAAAATAAAGAACGGAGCTACTAAATCAACATAAGTCAAACCAAAATCGAATGCGTGTTTTGACCAAGGGGGAGTATTTTCAAAAGGAGAAAGTGTATTTACAAATATCATAGCGGCAATAGCTAAACCTCGAAAAACATCTATACTCATATAACGGATTTTTTCCTTAATTTCTTCTTTAGGCTCATCTACTATTGCCAACGTTCTCACAACAGAAAAATAACTGCTCATAGAAAGATAAAGGTTCTTTCCTTGAAATCAAAAAGTGCATATCTACTTTTTCTTGAAAATTCCTTGGATGAATTTATGATTAGTACAATATTTATCCTCACAATTACATCTATTCTCGATTTTATTAATAATGGATTCAATTATTTCCTTTTCATCAGAAAAGATATGATCTGTTCCAGCGATGGCCCCTGTGTTCTTCAGCCAATTATACAATTCTTCAGGAGAACTATAACTTATGATCTCTTCAACAGTATCTAGAAAAACGGTTGAAAATTGTCTTCTTTCAAACCAGGATTTTAAGTCATTTTGATTTTTAGGTAATTGATATCCTATCTCCATTATTTTATTCAGAGATGATGAGTATTCCTTCATTGTATCAATGTAAATTTCATCAATTCCTTTCAAAGTCCCCTTACAATTTGTTATAAAATGAGCCGTGCCATTTTTCTTTAAAATTCGATGAAATTCTTTGATCACTTTTTTATGATTAAAGTAGGGCAAAGCATAACCACAAAATATTGCATCATATTTCTCATCTTCCTCCCCAAAAAGAAAATCTGTGCCATCTCGAACAATGAATAAGCACCTGGAATCAGAAATGTTACCTTTAGCAATTTCAATCATTTTATCTGAAATATCAACTGCAGTGATCTTTACTGTAGGATCCTTTAATGCTGACAAAACAAAACCAGAAATATATCCTGTCCCACAAGCAAAATCCAGAATGTGGATGTTCTCTTGGTTTTTCAAATGATCAATCTTAAGAATTGTATTCGTGTGTTTATTCATTTTTTTAAGCCAAATGTGATACGTAGAAGCAGCTATGTTGTATTCCTCTCGATAATCTTCTCTTCTGACAATTCTCTTAGTCAAATAAAGAAAAACCATTTTCATGTAGGTGCGTAGCTTTCTGAAGAGTCTCATTTTCTCCCTCTGAACAACAGTATTTTCTTAATTTAATATGTTTTCCAGAGTGAGTTATCTCATTTAAGTCCGAAGTAGAGAGGTAATAACCAATCAACAATTTCATCTGTTACAACTCGACGTATAAGGAAAACTAAGATTCTTTGTATAGGATCTCCTGCGTGATAATTTACCCTTGGTTTTCTAGCTTTAATTATTCTATAGAGTTTCTTTGAAATTACTAATGGTGGAGGAGCAACTATTAGATTCTTCACGATTACTTTCCAAACGGGATTTAGATATTTATAGTATGGTGAATCGGAAGTTGTAGGAGATTGGTTAATCATCTTTTCTAAATCAACTGATTTTGTAGAAGGATCCATTGTTGTTGAAATCGCATGCATGTTTGTATTGAATGCAGTGTTAATGTCACTTGGTAGAATTGTTGAAACTTTTATGTTGAATTTTTTAACCTCTACCCGTAAACCTTCACTAAAAACTTTAATTGCAATCTTTGATGCGGAATAATGAGATTGAAATGGGATAACTGCTAATGCACCAAGTGTACTTGTATTAATTATTCGTCCTTCTCTTCTCCCTCTCATTTGTGGTAAAACAGCTTTAGCGACTCTAATCATACCAAATAAATTAGTGTCAAATGTTGTTTTCCAATCTTCCATGGACAATACTTCAGCACTTTTGAAAAAACTAATACCCGCATTATTAATTAGAATATCAATTCCTCGATCATTGATTTTTTTAGCTTCTGTTTCCATTTCACTTACAGCTTTTTTTACAGATTCATCAGAAGTTACATCCATATTGAAAAATCTGATTTTACTAATTAATTCGTCGAGATTTTTTTCCATTTTCTTCGGAACCAAATTTCTTACTGGTTTTACGATCGTTTTCTCTTTATTCGTGAACTTCCATTTTGTATGATCTCTTACAAAATCTTCTTTCAATTTCTTATTATCAAGTGTTTGACTTCTTCGACTTGTTCCAAAGACTGTATATCCTTTGGCTGTTAGAAAAACAGCATGAGACAAACCTAAACCAGAGGATGCCCCTGTAATAACAACTACTTTATTCATTTGAGAACCACCAAATGATGCTATGAGTGGTTCTTATTTTTCTTTTTAGATTTTTTCCCTATTATCATGAATTAATCCAGTAATTATACCAAAACTGTCATTATAAACCAAAGATTCAATTAAGAAGAGTAATTAAAGAAAAATCATCCCATTAAGTGGAGCTACGAAATGATTAAACTAGTCACACTAGATTTTGATGGAACAACAGCAGATACGATGCCTACCCTAGAAGAATTCGCTGTCAAATTGATGGTGAAATACTACAAGTTAGAAACAGAAGATGCGAGAACAAAGTATCAAATCACTACTGGTTTACCTTTTGAACAGCAAATGGAACTAATATTCCCAGATAATCCAAACAATGATGAAGTAATTTCTCAATTTGAGAGAGAGAAAATTGAAAGTATATTTGATCTGCCACTATTCACTGATGCAAAATCCACGATTGATCTGCTCAGGGAAATGGGCTATTTAGTAGCAATTTCTAGTTCTACAACTCAACCTATTATTGAGAAGTATTGCAATATAAATGGATTAGTTGTTGATCAAATAGTTGGTTATAAAATAGGATTTGAAAAAGGGAAAGACCATTTTGATTTCCTAAGGAAGGAATTTAATCTTTCAGCTGAAGAACTAGTTTATGTTGGAGATTCCTTAAAAGATTGTGAAAGAGCACAAAACAATGATATAGTATTTATTGGTAAAATTGGAATGTTCTCTCGAGAAGATTTCAATAAGATCTGTAAATCAAAAATAGTTATTACTGATTTGGAAGAATTAATTAAAATAATACCTGATTTAAATCAAGAATTGGATTAAACCTAATTACGTAATATTGAGGAAGTAAATTCTTGAAAATAAGAGCATCAATAGGAACAGCAGCAGTACTTGGCCTGGAAAAGATTCTATTGCAAGCTAAACCTACAACTGCATATTTGTTGATGTATTCAGAGACTAATTGTTTATCAAATTGTAGTTTTTGCCCCCAAGCAAAAGAAAGTATAGGGAGAAAGGATGGGCTCTCAAGAGTACTGTGGCCAGTTTATGAGCTTGATGCAATTATTGAACTTTTGAGAAGTCGAAAAACAGGAATAAAACGAATCTGTATTCAAACAGTTAGATATGAAAACTCCACTGAAGAATTATTAGAAATAATTAAGAGAATCTTTGAAAATAAAATAACAACACCATTAACTGTTTGTTGTTACCCAACAAGAAAAGAGATATTCATGAAAATGAAAAAATTTGGTGTTTCAAGAGTTGGAATATCTTTTGATTGTGCTACTCCAGAATTATATGATGAAATCAAAGGTAAAAAGAGAGGATCCAGCATTTCATGGGAACTGATGGAAAAATCAATGCAAGATGCAGCAGAAATTTTTGGAAGTAGATTTGTTAGTACACACTTGATTATCGGTTTAGGAGAAACTGAGAAGGAAGCAGTTCGATTTTTACAAAGTTTCTATGATCAAAACATAACTGTTGGTTTATTCGCATTTACTCCTGTAAAAGGAACAACATTGGAAAAACATCTACAACCAGATATTGGAAGTTATAGAAGAATACAATTGGCTCGATATTTGATCAATATAGGAAAAACTACTTTTTCCAAAATGCTTTTTGGGGGAAAGGGGGAAACAAGAAATCGTATTCTTGATTATGGAATTAAAAAAGAAGAAATACAGCAAATAATCACCTATGGCAAACCTTTCAGAACCAGTGGATGTCCTCATTGTAATAGACCTTACTATAATGAATCTCCAGGCAAAGATCTCTATAATTTTCCAGGTGAACTAACTGAAGAGAATGTTGCAGTTGTTAGAAGATCTCTTTTTGATTTGTTATAAGAATAACCATAATTTAGATTTGAAAAGCAAGATATATTAAGGACAACATTAATGATAGAAACTTAGTGGAAAAAATACTCATTACTAAGGGGATATAATAATGTCTGAAGAAAAATTCGTTATTTGCCCAAATTGTGGCGCATTATTAGAAAAAGGAGTTCAATTCTGTGGTTTCTGTGGAAGTAATGTCGATGAAAAGAAGAGTTCCTTTTCACAACCACAACAGCCTAGTTATAGTCAACCACCACCTCAGCAATATGGAACACCCAGTCAAGCAGTACCAGGACAACAACCCGTCTATGTTGTAGGGGAAACCTATAATCAACGGGAAGCTGAATCAAAATTAAGGTTGGCATGGATTTTTGCTTGGATCACTTTCTGTGGTGGAAGTATTATCTTCTTCATATTAACAGTATTTTTTGTAATGGAAGCGAAAAAACTGGGAAGTAGAAGCCCGAGACTCAATCATGCTATTATTGTTGCAGTTGCTGGTGTTATATTAAGTCTCGGAATTGCTATTGGTCTCTACATCTGGCTTTTCTCAGGTGGTTTTCCATATTTATATGTTTGAATTTGAGGATAATGTTTTATCTTTGAAATTCAATAATCTGTTAATTCAACAAAGGAATGTTGTAATATGTCTAAAGGCGAATGGCGATTGATTTGGGTAGAAGGCGCTGCTGATTGTTATTATAACATGGGGCTAGATAAAGCGATTCAAGAAGCTGTAGCAGCACACGAATCAAGAAACACAATAAGGTTGTACCGCTGGAAACCATCAGCAGTCTCAATTGGTTACTTTCAATCGATGAATAAGGTAGTGAATATTGAGAATTGTAAAGAGAGAAAAGTGGATTATATAAGAAGGATCACAGGCGGTGGTGCTGTTTACCATGATTTTGAAGGGGAACTAACTTATTCCGTGAATTGTCTTGATGATGATCCGCGTTTACCTCGAGATATCTCAAAAATATATGAGAAAATTTGTGGTGGAGTAGTTCTTGGTTTAGAAGAATTAGGGATAGATGCTGAGTTTAAACCAATAAATGATATTAACTTGAAGAGTAATGGAAAGAAAATTTCTGGAAGTGCTCTAACAAGAAAGAGCGGAGTAATTTTACAACATGGAACAATACTGAGAAAAGTAAATGTTGAAAAAATGTTTTCATTATTAGTAATTCCTGATGAGAAATTTAAAGCAAAAATGATTTCTTCTGCGAAAGAGAGAGTTTCGAGTTTAGAGGATGAACTAGGTGTTGCACCCTCATTTAAGAAAATCAGACAAGCTATGATTAACGGTCTAAGTTCTGTTCTGGATATTGAATTAATCCATGAAAAGATTACTACAACAGAACATGATAATGCAAACAGAATTGCTAGTGAATTATTTAAAGATGAAGAATGGTTATTTAAACGATAATAAATAAATCATGAACGAAGAAAAAGCAAATATATAATTGAAAACCAATGCCTTTTTCATTTAAAAACGTAAAATACTAATGTAAGTATAGAATTGCAGGTTAATTATTAATTGGAGCATTGTATTAATGAGCGGTCGAAGAACAAGGGAATTGAAGTTTTATCTCGAATATGAGTATAATTCTGATACGAAAGATCAAATTGAAGATTTGCTAACTCAGTACTCATCTGCAGATGATATTGTTACGAAAGCAATTGCCGCTCTTCATGAGAAGCATTTTGGAGTAATTTCAACAAAAAGTCCACCTCCAACTTATTCTAAAACCTTTTCAGGCTTAGATGACACTGCAAATACAAAACTGAATGAATTGTGGGAATACTTTGTAGAAATTAAAGAGCAATTTAAACCACAAGCTCCAGTTGAAACTGGATCAAATGCTCAAATTGTTCATCAATTATCTGAAGAAGCTAATGAAAAAATAATCCAAAAAATCGAAGAATTAGGAATGAGATTCAGCAAAATAATTCCTAAGGGTGAACAAACTACAGAACGAAAAACAACCGAAATGAGCAAAGAAGAAGTATTACAGCTAATAAAAAGAATAGATCAACTCGAATCAAAATTAACTCGAGCAATTTCACAATCCAGAGTAGCAACAACTACTGCTGCTCCAACCAGACGGGGTACAAGAGATTTAGGTGAGGCTCCAAAAATAGGAATAGCAAAAGCAATAGATGGTCCACCTCTCGAACCTGAGGATCGACCATTATTAGATGATGTTCTAAACACAGTAATTGTTTCAGTCGATAAGGACGACGAATAATAAAAAAAAATTTTTCTGGATTAATATACAGATTTTATTTTATCATAATATTGTGACAGTTCTTCATCTTCTAACATTTCTTTAAGGTATTTCTCAGCCGTTCTACTATCCAAATTAAAGAGAGTTCGACATATTTCAATGCAATCCTCAATCAAATTCTCTTTTCTCGTCTTCTTATATGCATCTTTTAATGTAGCAACAGCATCTTTTTTCTTAAGAATTTTAGAAAGTGCCCAAGAAGCATCTTTGGATTCCCCTTCCTTAACCACTTGTAGTTTTAAAGCATTAGCAGCAGCACTATCTTGTATTCGTCCCAAAGCATAAGCAGCATTTTTCCTAACAGTTAATCGAGTATCATTTAAGGCAGAAATTAATACTTCAGTAGCACGTTTATCTTTGATTTCACCCAAAGCCCAAACAGCCATTTCTCTTACATGGTAATTCTCATCACTTTGCAATAAATCAACTAAAGATTTTAATGCTTTTCGTTTTTTGATCCTGCCTAAAGCAAAAGCTACGTTTTGTCGAATTAAATAATGATCATCTTTTAATGCCAATAATAAACCATCTATTTCAAAATTCAATCTGGTAAAATACCCTAAAGCATATGCTGCTTCCGCTCTTACTTCAGCAGAGGAATCATCAAGTAGTACAGTAATTAAAGGTTCAACTGAACGTCTATTTGAAATCTCTTTAAGAGCTCTAGCAGATGCTCTCCTCATATTTTCATCAGGATGAAAAAGGGCTTCTATTAGTGGAGTAACTGCTCGATCATTTCCCCATTCACCAAGAGCTACAGCAGCTTCAATTCGAACATTCGCGTCATCTGATTCGAGTTCATTAATGTATTCTGTGAGTGTTTTCTCATGTTCAGACATATTTACCCTTCACTTCCTTTGCTTCAAAATCACTGTAGTAGATTAAGTTAGGTCTTGTTAAATGAATATTTCGACTATGAATTTATTAAGGCAATTTTATTATTCTAGAAAGAAAATTGAATATAACTATAACATTTAATGAATATGAAATTAAGCAAAAATGATGTTCAAGGAGATTCAAAATGACTACTCATGGTATTAAGGGGCTATTATTTGATTACGATGGGGTTATTTCCTCCTTAATGGCTCGTGTTGGTTGGTCTTATCTTTATGCATTAAAGAAAGCAAAACCAGATATTAAAAGAGAAGTAGTCAATGAAGCACTTTATAGCACAGCTCAAAAGCTACTTACAACAACAGAGAGATTAAGTCCATTATATATTCCGCAAATTATTGCCAAAGTATCCAATATTTCAGGATTAAATTTCTTTCAAAAAGTAAAATTTGTTATAACTGGAGTTATAATGTATAACAAATGTAAAATGATTGTTGTTCCTCAACCAGGAGCCATTGATACTTTAAGCCTTCTAGCAAAAGATTACAAAATGGGATTGGTTACATCAGCTAAGAGAGAATTAATTAATAAAGCGTCAGAACAAATTCCAATATTAAAGGAATTTGATGTCTTAATTACTCGAGAGGATTGTGTTTATTCAAAACCTCATCCTGAAGGAATTTTGAAGGGGATAAAAGGTCTGGGATTATTTGCTAGCGATTGTTTGTATGTTGGGGATATGCCATCGGATGTAATTGCAAGTAGAAAAGCAAATGTTAAAGTCATTGGAATCCTAGGGGAATTCAAAGAAATTGCACAGAAATCCTTCGAATCATTAAAGCCAGACTATATCATACCATATCTAAAGGATTTACCAAATTTACTGCGAAAAATTAAGGGCAAAGAAGAAATGTGAATAAATTATAATTAAAAAAAAGAAAAAAAAGGAATTAATGAGATTATGCTTTTAAGATCTCATCAATGTCTTTTTGACTTAAAACTTGGACTAATCCATCTTTTGTCTCAATGACTGCCATTTCAGCGATAAGACTTGCTTCGTCTTCCTCAACAGCTGCTTTAAGAGCATCAAGTGCTAATTTTATAGCTGCTTTCTTGGTAAGATTTTTCTTATAATTTTTCTTTAAAGTCTCTTTCGCTGCAGCTTCGTTTGCACCGATTGCTGTAGCAAGGCAACTGAAAATAGCCCCACCAGGATCTATGAAAAATAAGGAAGTTTCGCGCTCATAGACACTGCCAAATAAGACAGCAATTCCAAAAGGTCGGACACCACCGTATTGTGTAAAGGATTGTAAATAGTCTCCAATTTTTTCTGAAAGCACTTCAGGATCTATCATTTCACCATAAGTAATTCTTTCGATTTGAGCTTCGATTCTTGCTCTTTGGAGTAAAGCACGTCCATCAGCAGAATAACCTGAAAATGTAGAAGCTATGTGGTCATCGATTTTGAAAACCTTATCAGCGGACTCTATAAGTTCAAATGTACGTTTTTGTCCTGCTAACACTACATATTGCTCTGTTTTTATTCCAACTGCGGTGCTACCCATTTTGACTGCTTCACGAGCATATTCTACTTGGATAATTCTGCCGTCAGGGGAGAAAATTACGGTTGCTTTGTCATAACCGAATTGACTTGGTTGTGAAAACATTTTAGAGCTTTCCTCCTAGTTCAATAATCTCTTCTGTTGATAGTTCTCTAAATCCTTTACTATCAATTACCACAGCTCTTATTCCATCACCGGTAGCTGTGTCTCTTTTTATGGCCGATTTTAAGGCTTTCAATGCTACTTGTAGTCCTTCTCTTTCTGTCATGTCTTTTTCATACATGGTTTCAAGAACACCAAAAGCCATTGGTGAACCTGATCCAGATGAAAACCAATCATCTTCTGATAAGGAACCAGCCATATCAAAAGAGTAGATGTGAGGACCTGTTTGATCCCATCCACCAACTATAAGTTGAACGTAGAATGGGAAGTATGCACGATATTGACCATAAAGCATGTTTTTGACAAGATTTGCAATCATCGAAGTCTTTGGTCTTCGTTTTCGATCTAGCTCGAATAAACGAATTTGGGCTTGCATAATATCGATGATATATTGAGCGTCAGAAACTAGTCCAGCAATTGTAATGGCAGAGAAGTCATTTAATTGATGAACTTTCTTTGCATGATCCGATGCAACTAGGTTTCCCATGCTTGCTCTCATGTCAGCAACAAGGATTGCACAGTCTTTACATTTAAGACCAACTGTTGTTGTTCCTTTTGCTAGTTGTTTTTCAATATCTGTTGGTTGCATAATTTCAACCTCAAATTAATTTCTTAACATTACATAGTATTTCTTTATTTAAAATGACTAAGTAATAGTAATGCTGGATTTTTCTGAAAAAGTTTCTAAAGATAAACTTTGTGTTAATGAAGAATGAGAAGTAAATAGTAGAATTTTGAAGATATCTGGTCAGTTTTCAGACAAATTATTAAGACTGCTCAACCAGGCGGTGAATCTTTGTTGGAAATCTATTTCAGAGAATGATCTTCTTCTCCAACCTTCAAATTCTATTATAGCATTTATGCCTAATGAGGAGAGAATTTCAAAAAAGTATCTTGAGAGGTCATCAAGCGCTTGTTCATAAGAGAATTTTTGAGAATCTTGTTTATCAGGTATTATATTCAGAATCGCTTCATCATCAAAAACGTGTAATGTTGCAGATGCTCGACTATCAACTAATTGCCACCGAATAACCAAATCTTTTCCTTCCGTATGAGAAATATAACGAAAAGATCCAAACCATTTTCCTACGAGTAGGGTAGTAATATTATCAAGAGGTATTTTTTCATTAAAAGTAATTCTTTGCTGCAAGTAGTCATCAGCAGATTGCTGTAAATCCACAGCATTTTGAAGCTTTATTACTTCGGAGAGAATGGCAGTTCCTTTAGATGATATTGAGTAACCAAGACTATTTTTGCAAATCAAACTCTTTGAAAGAAGTCTATTTACAGCTTTGGTTATTTTTTGCTGGTGTTTCCCAAGTTGTCGTTTTATGCCAGAAAATGAAAATGAAGATAGACCATCAGTAAACATGTCAGTTGTTGCTAACAGGAATAAAACTTCTAGCTCATCTTTTGTCAAGTAGGAGTACTCTTCTGTGTACAATATATTGGGTCGTATGTTTATTTCTATTGCCGATGGGGCGTTGATTCCTGAAAAACTGTCAGTATAAAAATCCATATAGCTTACCTACTCAAACTACAGTAAATGAATTGTTTTACTGTTATTTAATGACTTACATTCATTAACTTAATGAAAGTTTGCTTATTTGCTTTATTTTTTAAGTTTTTTTAACACAGACAAAAAATAAGTAAAATAGAAACTCAATACACTTTGTTTTAATACCCATTTCTTAAGCAAAATCAATAATAATCTTGGGTAATTAACATTTTATAGGTGAAACTTCCATTTATTAACATAGTTGGATGGATTTCTTATGTCTAAGGAAAAGGAATCAGAATTAAAAAAAATCTATTTAGAAAGACTCCGTGTTGCGGGTTACAACACCGTACCGGATCTAGTTGAGATTCTACCCCCAACTATTATGAATATACTTGGATCAACAATTTCTACTGCAGAAAATCTTTTTGTTACTGCATTAAAGACTCACATGAAAAATATTCAGGCCCAATTTCAAGGAGACAAACCTGAGGGGATTAATAAAGCATTAACAGATCTTGGTTATATGACCATTCAAGAAGTAGCAGAAGCTAATCCATCAATAATTGCAAAAGCTCTAAAAGTCAATCTTGCGGATGCTGGAGACATTGTTCTATTTGCTATGGAACTTTCTGTTTTTCAGGAAAAAATCGAACGCAAAGATGGAAAAGTGGTTATAGATAATTTAGACAAAGAAATTTCACATTATCTTGGACATCTTGATAGATTGGAACAAGATAAAAAGCTAAAAGTTCTTGTTGATGAAACTGTGCAAAAAATTCGTGAAACCATGAAGCTTCCTTCAGAAGAACTTGAAATTGTAGAAGTACAAAAAGCTGAAATACAAAAAGTGCTTGAACAATTCACCATAGTTTTTCCATCGTGTTCTGGTTTTGCAATGTATAATAAACGAGGTGAAGGAATCTATAGTTTTGTTGTGGATAGTGCTGCAAAGGAGACATTATCAAATATTCATAGCAGCATTCCATCATTATTCTGGAAAATTAGTTTAGTTCTAGAAGAAAGAAATGAATACGGATGGGTCAATGCGCATCCGCATTTGGTTTGGATAGAAGCTATTAGAGATCGAAGTATGAAAAGGCAATTAGCATATATTGGTTTATTTGTTTTCGAAGCAGAAGCTCAAGACGGTGTGGGGACTGCAACACCTACAATAAAAGGGATTATTAAAGAAATTGAAAGAGTGATTTATGGAACTGTAATGAAAAGCTAAGAGATTCTAATCCTTTGATTTTAGATTCTCATTTAAATCTTCTATTTCTTTGCCTCTTCGTTTCACTTGAATTTTAGAAACAGTACCAGTTAATTCTCGTTCTATTTTCATTATATCGATTTTGGATAATTGTTTTCTGAGCATATTTTTTTGAATAAGTAAAATTATTGTGTCTTTAATGGTTAAGGCAACAGCGGGATTCGATTTAGATAACCAATTCAAATATACAACAGCTTCGGGTTCCAGAACTTGTTTCACAATTTCAGCCGCTCTGGCTTGTCTATCTTTCTGTTTAAGAGCTTCTTCTTCTTTTTTCTTTAGAGCAAGTTCTTTCTTTATGTTTAGAGCAAGTAGTTCTTTTTTTCGCTTTTCACGAAGACTGTCTAATTCATGATCAGGGGTCATTATAAATTCTCTCGAGTTGGTTGTGTTTGCCAATAATAATTAAGTGTTTGTGTAAAGTCAATCTTTCCTTATTCTATATTTGCGTGACGACCTTTCATTTCAGTTTCAGTTATTCCTTTATGAATAGCTAGCTGTGCAATGATACTTTCAATTACAATAGCAACAGCAAATTCGAATTGTGTTTCAATGAAGGGTTTGGATTCCGACATCCTATTATACCAACTATCAGGGTCTAAACGTCCAGGAACTTTGACCAGAAATTCTACGTTGGAACCAAATTCAGAGTCAATGATAGATGTGAACCCAACAGTAATCATCATCTTCTTCTTGGCTTCAATTATGAAACTATTTGTAAATGGTGTGCTTCCACTTCCACTAATAGCAACAATTACATCATTTTTCTTTCTAAAACGCCAATCATCTTGGAGGTGTATGTTGAAACCAAGGTGTTGAAATCTCATAGCATGCATTGATGCAACGACGCCGCTTAAACCGGCTCCTATCCAGAAAACTTTCTTTGTAGAAACTGGACTAAGATCTAAGAACAAATCAAGAACTCGCACAATTTCGTCTTGTGTTTTCTTATTTTTCATAATTTGTTGTACGGCTTTCTCTGCATTATCTATAACTGTGTCTAAAGTGCTTTGGAAAGCTCTCTCAGGGTTTTCATCATTGCGCAACATACCTGTTAATCCAATTGAAACAAGTAATGCAGACAATTCAAACAAAGTACCCATAGGTGATAGGGAGCTCTTCATTTCTTCTGGAATTTGACTTAGTGATAACACAAACCCCTTATCAGTTTCTATTTCGAGATTGTCTTCTTCACGTTGAAGCTTCTTAGATTTGGGCACTACTAAACAAATATCTGCCAAACGACCCAATCGGGATTTATTATTTTGAGTGATAATCACAACATTTGCTCCACCATCTACACATACCCCTACATTTGCTACAGTAGTAGATGTTTTCCCAGAGCCTGAAAAAGCAATTACAACATCATCAGTCGACACTGGTAAGGCTAAAGTTCGGCCAACAATAGATACATGAAATCCTAAATCCTTAAGCATTTCAGCAAAAAACTCAACAGCTCTTCCACTTCTTCCCATGCCAGTTACATGAACGATATTTCGTTTCTTTTTGGTTTCATTTAGAAGATGGTATAATTTTACAAGTTCCTCATTTTGATTTAGAAATGCCTTTCTTGTTCTCGAAGCTTGAGAAAGGAAAATATTACTTGCCCGAATTAATCCCCCTAAATCGGTTAAATCTGGTACGCTTTTTTCAGTTTTTCTAGTCTTATCCATAATGTAACACACCAATATAGATGAGAGTCTAATACTTTCGTTGTTAATTAATGTACGAAAGTTTTAGATTAAAAGTTCTTTTGTCCAGAAAATATTTCATGCTTTAATAAGATTAATTGTCGTTATTAAAAATTGACTTGGCAAACAAGAGTTATTCTAACTTAACTCGTTCATTATTTCATATAATCGGGATGCTCATCTAACCAAGTTGACAGATTTATGAAAGTTCCCTCATTACGCTTATTGATAAACTTATACAAGCGATTACCAAGTAAACGATAGAGTAAAGGTAATTTCTTAATGTTGAAACGTTCCTCGAAGTGTACTTTTGTTTTTCCGTCTTCAATTGGTTCTAAGCGAATCAAACCATTAGTATCCAATCCAGGCTTTAAGCTCATCATAGTAAAGGTATAACCAACATTTGGTTTAACATCAGTAATTAACTCAAGAGAACACCGAGACCCCCAAGGCAGCTTGTAATGGACTCGTCTAATAAGACCGTTCCCATCCTTGTCTCCAGGATACAAAATTTCAATATCAATAACTATTGCTTGGGTAAATTGCTTCCAGAGATCGTAATCTTGCATAAGAGACCAAATCTTCTCTGGAGGATGAGGAAACTCTATAGAAAAAGTGTGTTCTTTTATCACATTGTACACCAATAATAAATTATAATGGTATAAAGTAAAAAACGTTATTCAACAATTGCTATGAAATTTCTGCTAAATCGAAAAATGAGAAATATGATTACTTGAAATATACTTAAATTAGTGAAATCTCCAAAGACAATACGAAGAGTTGGGAAATAATGTCTAAATCATTTTACGGAACTTTTCCGGTTAAAGAAATAGATTCAGCAATAGATTTAGATGCTGTAATAATTGGAGTTCCGTTCGAAGACAACTCAAAAATATATTCAAAAGGAGCATCATCTGCACCAAAGAGTATTCGCAAGGCTTCCTCCTTTTTCTCCGGACAATCCTTATCCGAGCAGAGCATCCACCAACAAAATGTTTTAGATCTAATGAATCTCGATGAGAATTTGAATTATGAAGAGATGCAGGACAAATTAAGTGATAGTGTTCAAAAAATTCTGCAAAAAGAAGCACTACCAATAATACTAGGAGGAGACCATTCAATAGCTTTGGGAACAGCTAAGGGGATTATAAATAGCAAGACGGAAATTGATAGTATTGTCTGGTTAGATGCTCATTTAGATTTGATGAATGAATATCCAGAAGGAGAAAAATTCACAAGGGCAACTGTACTCAGGAGAATTTTAGAAATAGATTTTATTGAACCTAAAGATGTTTACTTTATTGGTAGTAGAGGTCACAATTTAGGATTAGAAGAAATCGAATGTTTTAAGGATCAAGGAATGAATGTAATCGAAGCTAAAACATTTCAAAATAGAAATATCCTGCTTGGTTCTCTTTCAAAGATTGCTACAGAGAAGAAAAACATCTATGTCTCATTAGATATTGATGTTTTAGATCCCGCATATGCTCCTGGAGTAAGTGTACCAGAACCAGGTGGATTATCCACTCGAGAGTTATTTGAAATAGTTAATCTATTTGCCAAAAATACTAGATGTTTTGAGTTAGTAGAAGTAAATCCCCAACTTGATATCAATGAAATCACATCTAAAGTAGCTAGTAAAGTAATTTTTGAATTATTAGACTCGAGGTAATAAAAAATTCAGTAATAGAAAACTCTTAAAATCAGATTGCAAACTAAAATAAAAGATAGTAGAGATACTGAACAATTTATAAGGTTAGATTTTGTAAAATAAGAAAAAGTAATGATTTATTGGTGTTCTAAATATGAAACCACTTTTACCTGTAAAAGACATTCAAGCAAGACTCAAAAGCTACTTATTTGATACAGGTAAGATTTGGGCACTTATACCACAAAATGCAAAGCTTTTATCCATTGAAACCCCTGAACAAATCCAAACTGGAATGTCGAATAAAGTATATTTCTTGGATATTTTGTTTGAAGCTATGGATAGAGAAATACGAAAAAGTGTTGTTTTGCGAATATATCCAGAAAAACATGATCCTCTTAAACCACAAAGAGAATTTAGGAAATTAGGGAGATTACAGGATGCTCCTATTCCAGTACCAAAACCGTATGTATTGGAAGTGAATCCAAAAATTCTTGGATATCCCTTTTCAATAATTGAAAGAATTCCAGGGGAAACTTTAGAGAAAGCAATAATGCGTTACTCACCTAATGATTTTGAAAGATTCATTTCTAGTTTTGCACAATATTTAGTGAATTTACATAATTTCCGTTTCAAGAATTTTGGCGTTGAAACACCTCAAGGGATTATAAAGGAAGAAATTCCTTATGAGAGATTTATACTAAATGATATTACTAGATCTCTAAACTTCTTAAGGAAAGCAGGTTATTATGTTGAACCCTTGTCTAAATGGTTCTTGTCTTTCAAGAAGCAGCTAAAACTAGATAGGTTTTCATTATTGCATGGTGACCCCCAACCTAGAAATATCATGGTACATGGAGCTAAAATTACAGGCTTAATTGATTGGGAATACTCAAGACTAGGAGACCCTGCACTGGATGCAGGCTGGACTTTGTTCTTCTTTTCTCTCTATCCGGAGCTAAACAACTACCGGCACCAATTCTATAATGATTATATCACAAAGGTTAAACTACCTGAAATCAGTAATCGAATCTTCTTCTATGAGGTCTACACTGCTTCGAGAATGATGGCTTTCGCAGTAAGTGCTCGAGACTTTTCCACAGAGAAATTCAAAGAAAGTGGAGTATTTCTTAGTAAAATTCAAGAGGCTTTCTTCAAGTACGAAGAGCGAGTAAGAAACATCATTGGTTAGTTTTTTAGAAGGAATAAAACAATGGTTATGGATAATTGGATTACATTAAATCTTGCAACACAAGGACCTTTCGATTTAAAACATACGTTAGAGACAGGTCATAGCTCTTTTCCGATACCTAGAAGTGACAAGTCAGATAGATACTATATGGTTGTAAACATTCCAAATTCGAATAGGAACATTGTTACGAGATTCGCTCAAAAAGGTTCAAACCTAGTTGTTGAGTTAGCAGAACAGACGCTACCAATAACAGAAAATGATATTAAAGCCATGAGAAATTTAATGCGAAGAACCTTTGGATTACATTTGAATTTGCGGGAATTTTATGATATTTTCAAGAAAGATCCAATTGCTCCTTCATTTGATCATTGTTTGGGAATCAGACTTACTTGTGCTCATGATCTCTTTGAAAGCTTAATTTCATCTATATTAACTCAAAATAGCTCTGTTTGGAAATGGATTGGTCAAGCAAGACGAATTAAAGAATTAATGGGGGAGAAATATCCAACAGATCATTTCATGGTTCATTCTTTCCCAGAGCCGAAAAAACTCTATCGTAACAAACATCTTTTGAAAGAAGCTAAACTTGGATACAGAGAAGAATATGTGATTGAAAGCACAGAAGATATCGCTAATTATCAAATACGTCTTGAAAAAATGCGTACTATGCCGACTTTAGTAGCCAAAAAGGAATTGCTACGATTAAAGGGAATTGGTCCAAAAGTCGCAGATATGTTTTTACTGTATGGTTTAGGAAAGATGGATGCACCACCAACAGATATTTGGATACAAAGAGGTGTCTCAAAGATTTTCTTCCGTAATCAGGAAAAATCACTTGAAGAATGCCGAGATAAAATGGTTGATCATTACGGCAAGTGGGCAGGATTAGCGCAGTTATACATGTTTGATTGGATGAGAAATATTGTACGAAAGAATTAGGAATTCAGAATTCAACACATTATGGTAATATCACAGTACGGTTCATCATCGATCTCATAAGAACGAACATCAAGTCTGAATAATCTCTTTGTAATTACTGATTCGAGGATTATTTCAGAGTGACTGAATTTTAATTTGTCTTCATTTTGCGAATCATCAGTTTGTTTTTCATATAATAATGATGAGAGATTAACTAGACTCTTGGCAATCTTGTAGAGAACATTTTTTTCTTCATTACCCATGAGCAGTTGGTTGAAAGATTCAATGGCCCGATCCCCCAGATCATAAAGTAGTTCCTCAACTTTAATTTTCCCATTATATAATACATGAGAAAATTCAAATCGAGTGTTATCACTGTCTGAACCTGTAACTAGAGACCAACTGGCAGCTAATGATTTATACTTGTTATCTATTTCATGAAGCATTTCTTCAATTTCATCAATGACTCTTCTATCTTTAAGAAAAGGTATATCGGAAACACTTCGACCTTCTTTTTCAAGAGTATCTAATAAATTACTTACAACAGAATCAAGAAAAGCTGTTTCAAATTCACTAAGTTGATTTGTTGTTTCATGTGAATGAAAGATACTTTGAAAACAGATACCCCCTTTAAATGAACTATGAACAACAAACCCAGGACTCTCATCTTCATTTTCTTGTGATGAAAAGGGTGGATGGAAACTTAGTTTAGTTATATTAAGATCCTCATTGTTGAACCGTATTTCTCCTTTATTGAAGAATATCTGAATGGCATATAAACTGCTAGAAAGTAAAATTACAATTTCCGTCTGGAGAAAAAGTTCCTCATCGGGAACCTGAAATAGAAACACTCCTTCACTCGAAGCCCAACGAAGTGGTCCACCAGACATTTTTCAACCTCAGATAGTTAATTTGTTAATATGTTTAATTGGATTCTTTTATGTATCCTTTTTATTATTACTGTTTTGTTCTGATTGTTCAATACTGTTTTCCTTCGATTCTAATTTCAAAACCTCAATGGACTCTCCATTATCCGCAACAGGAGATAAAGTTTTACTGAATTCTTCCTTTCGACCATTGCTAATAGACAATATAACAATAGACGCTAACATTACTAAAATCCCAACGGATTGAAGAGCGATTTCCCAACCCGAATAACCATAAACTGGTTGCCATTCTCTAAATACAATTATTCCGGACAACACTGGAATTACGACTTGCATTGCGGTCCAAATAGGCAGAATAATAACTCCATGACCTTGCTGATAGGCAATATTTAGCATAATAATTCCAATAATACTTACAAAGAGAAATAACAGAACAAAACTCCATGAATATAACCAAGCTTCACCAAAAAAAGCACCGATGAAACCCGCATCTCGAACAGCAGTTGCAACAGCTTTGTTGAAAATGTTTTGAGTTGAAGTCCAAATTGCAGAAGAGATTACGAGAAAAATCAAAGAAGTAGTTTTTTTTGTTTTTTCACTCACAATATAAGAAATTAATGCGATAGTCAAAAAGACTGCAAAAAAGATGATCCCTCGGAAATGTATGAACATATCTAACAAATCTGTGTATGAAATCTCAGGCAATGACCTTGCAGTAACACCGATAACAACTATTCCTGCAACACCAATTAAGACTCCTAAAATATCTAAACGATTAATCTTTTCTTTTAAGTAAAACCGAATAAATATAACCAATACGATGAGTCCAAATCCATACAATGGTTGAATTATCGTTATTGAAGCTAAAGCAAAAGCACCAGCTGCAAAAAAAGTGCTAGAAGCATTTAATCCTAATCCGAAAATCCAAGCTTTATTTATAATCATATTCTTTAGTGATTTGCGATAACCAGTCTCAGGACCAATTTTTGGTATTTTAGTTGCAGCCTTTTTCTGAATAGTCATGCCAATGTAGTTTATTGAAGTTGAAATTAATTGTAAAAATATAGCGAGGATAAGTCTAGGATCAAATTCAACCATGATAAAATTGCTAACTTTTCCTACCTCAAAAAGTTTTGGTGAAATAGGATAATAAACAAGCAAATTCTCACTAAAGATTATTTTTATAAAATAGTTTAACTCTTTTAAATTGAAAAGAAATGATACAGATAAGACTCCTACAGCCTGGTGATCGTCAAGGATTAATCGATCTAATTGAACCTGTCGATAAGAATATTGTTGGAATGTACAGTGAGACAAAAGAACTTGTAGATGATTGGATAAATACAATAGAAGAAGGGATGTGGGAAGTTTTTGTTGTGATAATTTCACAAAAGGCATACAAGATTGAACAGAAACGCATTATTCGAAAATTATTTCCCTGGAAAAGGTTGAAAGATAATCCAAGTGGAATTATTGGTTTAGTTACATTATATGCTGACTGGCAAGAAGATGATGATTTAGAGCAAGGTGAATTTGATATAGGAATAACTGTTGCTGAAGCTTTTAAAAGAAAAGGAATTGGTAAAGAATTACTACTAAACATCATTAAAAGAGGAGAATTGTTAGGATACAACAAAGCAACACTCTGGACTCGTATTGATAATTATCCAATGATAAAATTAGCGGAAAATTTCGGGTTTAAGAAAGGGAGAACTAGAACTAGGCATGGCCATAAGTGGGATCAATACTATCAAGAGATAGATATAATAAAAAAAGAGAGAAAAAAAGATCCTACTATTCTTTAGAAACTCCAATAATATCGTAGGCTTTTTCTCGATTCTTCTCGGCTTCAGCTGCAACATCTTTGAAGAGATTGTTTCCATGAGTATCAATTGCCACAGTTAAAGGACCAAATTCTTCAACTTCAAAGACCCATAAGGCTTCGGGTGTACCTAAATCTAACCATTCAACACTCTTGACCTTCTTTACAGCTTTTGCTGCTAAGACAGCTGCTCCACCAGTGAATGCACCATAAACAGCACCATATTTCTTCATTGCGGCAGCGGTTCGGTCAAACATTCCACCTTTACCAATAACAACACTTACTCTGAATTTCTCAATATATTTGTCTTGAAAAATTTCCATTCTAGAAGATGTTGTAGGACCTGCAGCAACAACGTGCCACTCACCCTTTTCATCTTGTTTCACGATTGGTCCACAATGGAAGAGAGCTAATCCTTTGAAATCCAATGGTAATTCTTTTCCTTCTTCTGCATATTCTAAAGCTCTTAAATGAGCTTCATCTCGAGAGAGGTATACAATACCACTTATGTAAATTATATCCCCAGCTTTTAGTTTACGAATTTCTTCTTCTGGGATGGGGGTTTGTAATTTTACTACAGCCATTTTCTTTCAATCCTTGATCTTGTGATGTAAATATTTTACCTTACCATCAGCACCTATTTCCGCTGCTGACTGTCTTGCAGCCCAACATTGAACTGCAATCGCCATAGGCAAGGATGCAGGATGTCTGTGTGCATAATCCATATGGACAGCTAAACAAGTTATTTTGCCGCCTAAACCCATTGGACCTATTCCGGTAGCGTTTATTGCTTCTTTGAGTTTCTTTTCAATTTCAGCAACTTCTTTTTGTGGGTGAGGATCACCAATTGGTCTCATTAATTGTTTCTTAGCTAGTTTCATTGCGATATCAGCACCACCACCGACTGCTACGCCAACTACAGTTGGAGGACAGGGTTGACCACCGGCTTGAATCATCCAGTCAAGAACTTCTTTCATAACACCTTTTATCCCAACACCAGGTTTCAGCATTTTTACTGTACTCATATTTTCGCTTCCACCGCCCTTTGGGAAGGCTGTTATCTTGATTTTATCACCAGGCACAATTTCCCAATTTATCCAAGGGATGTATCTTCCTGTGTTGTCACCAGAGTTACTACCAAATGGATCTACTGCATTAGGTCTCATTGGTACTTCAGTTGTCGCTCTTTTGGAAGCATTTGATAATGCTTCTTTTATCTTCCCTATGTCATTAATTGGGCTATCAGCGCCAATTTCTACATAATAAATATGTATTCCAGTATCTTGACACATTGGAATGCTGAGCTTTGATCCTGCTTCAAAATTCTTGATGATGGCTTCTAATTGACTTTTACCTACCGGATTGGTTTCGTCTTCATGTGCTGTTTTTATTGCTTGTATAGCATTATCCGGTAAAACAGTTGCAGCATACTTGAGTAAATTAAAGGCCACCTTTTCAATTATGGGTGCGAATTCCATTGTATTTTTTTTCCCCGTTTTTAGTGAATTTAAGGTTCGACTAAAAGAAATAATCTATCTATTTAAAATTCTTGTTGCTAGTTAAAAAATCAAAATATAATATTTCGAAAAAGAGAAAAGATGATAATTAGAAATTATTCTTCTAATCATTCACCATTCCTATATTCAGGGAGGTTCTTGTATGCCGTAAGATCTTCCTTTGTGTCTTTGTATGTAGTTTTAGTAGCATCTGAAATTAACTTTGAAGTTTTTGTTTTAGGTTTAAGCTGTCTTGTTGCAGATGATGTAGCAAATGCAAAAGCGGTAGAGATGATTATTGCGATAAATATGAAGATGAAAGCAGCTGTAACTGCTGGAACAATTATTGTATTAATTTCCGTGAAAAATATGTTTCCGGAGCGGTCCTCAATAGCAATAAGGTACTTTATTTCTTCATCAGCAAATGCTCCTAGGTCAATTTGGAAATCTTTGCTTCCGTTGTCGTATGTATGAGTAACTATTGCGTCTTTTGTCCTCCAATTTTCAATGCCACCACTAAACAATACTTGAACATTGTAGATCTCATCATTATCAAATGCTTGTAATGTTAATGACACATCAAAATAGGATTCCCTATTCTTCAAGAAGGCCATTTTCTTAACAAGAATTGGTCTCAAGCTGTCTGTTGTAACAGTTCCTGTACTTGGATCAATGTTAACCATTAGTGAACCAAGAATTGATGGAGCGCTTTTAACAATCCAAGAATCATACATAGAGGATAGTTGTGTTGGAAATGCAATCGAAGAACCAACATCAAAAACTATCAATCTGTATGAAATCTCAGTTATACCTTCTTCTAGTTCTCCAATGAACAAAGCAAGTTTCCCAGCTGAAATACTGAAATCAATAATTAGTGCACCGGTTTGCAAGGAACTTTCATCTATTATGAAACCAGCAGGAATGCTTTCTTCTATCATAACGAATTCCTTGTCTTCCCATTGATTATTGATAACTAATGTGACTACAATTGTTTCTCCTCGAGAAAGATCGATCTCATTTGAATACTCCCTCGAAATGTAAATATCATAATCATTAGCTTGTGTGATTAAGTCATCTGAGAAAGGTTGGTAGTAATATGAATTCACTGTGTTAGATTTCGATAGACTTACAAAGCTTTCTTCAACAATAACAGGTACCTCGGTCAAAGTTTTCATAACAATGCCTGGGGAGAAATTCTCTAATTGTGAGTCTGCAAATAAATAGCTAACACTAAATCCACCGACATAGTATTCACCTGGCGCATCTGGTGCAATAAAGTGGAAAATTACTATTTCACTATCTAGAAGTATTTGTAAAGTTTGGTTTTGATCACCGACAAGTGTCAAGTCATCTTCAAGACTATCAATCCTTATGTTAACAGGATACACTACATCAGAATTATGTTGGAGATTTACTTCAACCGAAAATTCTTCGCCTGGAGAAGTATAAATTGGATTGGTTATCGTTATCTCAAGATCACTTCGAAGAATTTGTTTCGCAGCAAAGTAGTAGTAAATCTGACCAGTTCCAGTTTGGTTAATGATAATACTATTGTTTCCTACACTCAAGTATTCTTCAAGTTGCAAAAGCTCAGCTGAAAGGAATTCAGATTCACTTTCATTGAAAACAAATTGAGTAGTCCAACCATCTATGGTGATGTCTATAATACAATCAATTGGATCAGAACTTGAGGATGCAACTGTAACAATTGCTTTTATTGCAGCAGATGTATCTGCTGTGTTACCCCAACCCCAGTAATTTTGTTGGGTTAATATCCATGACAAAGCATTTCTAATAGTTACAAAGTGGAGCATGAAGTTCATCTTTGTTAATGCAGTAATTACAGTAGCAGTAGTCTCAATTGTACCTCCAAGAGCTCTCCAGTGATCATCAATTGTGATATCCCATCTTATTCCTTCATCTTCAACAATCGCTTCAAGCAGAATGTAATCAGCTAAATCGTTGAGAAAACCGGTGTCTTCATACGAGGTTCCATAAGTTGCTTCTATGAATAATGCTGCAGCATATGGATTCTTCAAGCTACTACCACCGATCCAACTAGATTTGAAGTAATTAATTGCTTCTGCTAGGCTGTCATCAATGACAAAATCTGTGAAGTTGTTTGTTAGAATGGAGCGAATAACATAAGCAGTAAATGAGAGATCGTCTATCCTCCAACCATCAGTGGAAAACGCACCTGATGGGAGCTGATTATTGATAAGGAAAAATCCTCCCAGAAGTAAGCGCTCATCTGAGAGCTGGTAGCCAAGGTCTTTCATCAAACCTAGTCCGTAAAGAACAACAGCAGTCATGTAAGTTTGTGATTGATCATCAGACCACCAACCCCAACCACCATCATAGTGTTGATTAGAGGCTATTTTCGATAAACCTACTTGGAGCATGCTTTCCAATTGATTAGCAATTACGGATGTTAATTGGCCAGTCTGATTCAAATAGTGATAAATCATTACATCAGGGAATATTTTCGACATAGTTTGCTCAATGCAACCATAAGGATACCCGATCAATCTTTCCCAAGAAGTAATTGCTACATCCATTATTCCTGGAGAGACCACTAAGTCAATGTTTTCATACACACTTTCATCGAAGATCTCATATTCGATTACTTTGGAATTATTTACAAAACCACTCATGACCGTCTCTAAAATAACTCCATTTGGTTGGATGTTTATGGATTTCCGAATACCATCAAACCAATTAGCACCTTTAACATTTGTTAGACCTGTTAGCGTTATATTGTAAGAACCAAAATTATCGCAATACACAGACCAGCGAACTTCCACAAGATAATCTTTCGGTATGATTACAGTTTGTGTCGGGTTATTTAGGATTGTTAAACCACTAGCATCAAGTGTGAGAGATGCTGTACAAACATCACTTAGATAATTATAGACAATTCCTCTAACAACTATTACATTGTCTTGAACAATACCAAGAGGTGTCTTCAAGTCTACAAAGAATGGCAGAAATGTTTTGAAAGTTTCTTTCTCAATAACACCGTGTCCATCTGCTGTAACGAATACTCGGATGGTCCATTCCCCTATATTATCAGGCAATTGAGCTTCAACAACAACTTCACCATTAATTATTTCCAAACGTGGTAACCAATTCGCAGATTCGGGTAAATTATCTCGAATTTCTCCCTCAACTTGAGGTATTTGTACTCCTCCTGGAGTAGCTAAGAAAAGATTATCGTATGAGCCTTCCCTGTAAAATGGTGCGTAAGGATAGTATGAGCTTGATGCATCTATCATCCACCAATACCACCAAAATGACATTGGAGAAGTCCAAGAGGCGCTAGTTGAAATTTGTGCCCAATATCGGGATTCCTCAAAATAACTTTCTTCTGATAAGATGTCTTCTTTCACTGCGAAAATTGAAGAATCAACTAACGAGAATACACCGAGTGCGTCTAGAGGTTCATCATTCTCATTGGTTACTTTGATGGTTATTATTGCAGTTTCACCGGGTTCATATATTTCTTTATCTGATTCGATCTCTACATTCAAATCTTTGATAATCTCAACTACTACAAATGCTTCAAGGATTAAACCATTTGGAGTAACTGTGAAAGCAAAAATCGTTAGACGAGGTCCTAAGTCATTAATATCTTCAATGTTTAGAATAAAATCTGTTTGTGATTTATCAACAGTTATTATATCCACTATCCCTCTTTTTGTCAATTCAAAGATGGTCGGGACATTGTTAGCTGAACCAAGATGAGCTGTTAAGACAATTTCCTCGGATGAAAGATACGTGTCTTTGTCAGTTTCAATTGTTAGTGAATTGCTTTCACCTACAACAAATTGAGTATAGGTACTGGAATAGCTAGGATAATATCCTCCAAAAAGTCGATTCTCAGTTCGGCAATAAGTGTTAATGTAATAATTACCGCTGGGAGCAAAATCACTTAATTTAATTGTAAATGTTTCTGAACCATCTAGATAATAATCCCAAGTATAGTATAATGTATCGTATTCTGAATCCATAATATAGACTGAGATTTCAGCATCAACCAAAGAATTTGTTTCTGTATTGACAACGGAAATTGTAAGTTCTACATCATCTCCCGGATTTATGGTTGTATTTGGGTTTAATTCTATAGTTGTATGGATTATTGCCAAAGCTATTGCTCGAGAATCTTCACCAGTTCGTCCATCACTTGTTCTTACTTCTAAATCTAGAACAAACTCATCAAAATCATCACAGTATTCCTCGGGAATTATAAACATCACAGATCCTGAACCAAACTCATTTGTGCTGGATTCAAGTGAGAATAATTTGATCTTTCTATTCAAAGAGCCTAATCCAAATACGGTTATTGTCACCTCTGCATTTGAAACATAACTCCAAGAATACCAATAGTAATCATTCCTTACACTTACTTGATATGCTGAGAAACTAGCTCTGATTTCCTCTCCTTTATCAAAAACACCATAAGGCCAAGTCCAAAGATAAGCCCAAATATTCGAAAGACAAGTTACATCTTTTTCTGCATAAACTGTTCTACCTATAGGATCAGTCACTTCAACACTAAGATAGAGTGCTTCAATTTCCTCATTGTCATAGGGATTAGTTCTCGGAACTCTCCATGTAAATGAAAACTCACCATTGGAATCCAAAGTGCCTTCGATTTCATCAAGAACTATATCATAATAGAGGAAGGTAATTTTGACAGAACCGGGAACTGGTTTACCAAAATAATATTCAGCGATTATCTTTCCAACAATGTCTTTTTTAGGTGGAACATAATCACTCTCGAGTTCAATATTCACTCGAAAATCAGGTTTTTCATATTGATCAACTTCGATTCCAATACTTTCTTGTGAAGAGTCTTTTCTAAAAGTCAGAGTATATGTTCCCAGTTTAGTATCAACATCGAATTGATAATCCCATTCAATTATTCCAAATTCATCGGTTGTAAGTGTTTTATGAAATAGTGTGAAACCATTTAAGGTTTTAAATTCCACTTCAACCTCTGTTGAAACTGCGGGTTCTTTGTTTACTTTCCAATAATCATCTATGAAAACCATAGTTCGAGTTCGGACCATTTCTCCTGGCTGATAAATTGGTTTATCTGTTGTAGTTATGAAATTATAATTCTGATACGTATTTTCTGAAAAGTAATAGTAATCATTAAACCAGATGAATTGTGTTAACTCCGCTTCTGATTCATTGTACTCCACAGATAAAACAAGAGAAGAATACCCATTACCACTAGTATCTATGGAGTAATCCATAAGCATTAATCCTTCAGCATTTGTAACCCCTGAATAAAGTAATTCTGAGCTGTAATTGTAGTCATAATTATAATTCACATAATTTTCCATGGTTAAAGTTACATTAGCATCTACAAGGGGGCTAAAATCTGATGTGTTTAAAACAAGAGCATACGATTGAGTACTTGCATGTCTTACAGCATTGAAAGGCACCCTCCAAAAAACACTCAAATCTGAAATGGTAACTGATCGACGTGCAATTGGATAAGTACTATAATTTGGTATGACCATTATTGTATAAGTTCCCTCTTCTGGTGGTATAAATGATCCATAATAGAAACCTTCGGTATTAGTTTGCACATAGATATCTTGTATAACTGAATAATCCTTGAGGTTGTAATACCAATAGTAAAAGCTACTACCATTTGTTACTAGAATTCTTATTGGATAATTTGCCTTCTGATCTAATTTACTAGTAACTTGCACGGAATACTCGACTATTTCACCTTCTTTGTAAGCAACTTTGGATAAGTCAATATTTGCAGCTAGATTCTCATCATAATCATAGTAAGAGGTTTCTTGTTCTAGTTGTGAGACTTCTTCAGGTAAATAACTCTCAGGCTGAAGATAACCATCATTATAGTCATCAAAAAAATCATCTAGATTTGGAGCTTTTTTCAACTCATATGGGGGATTAGTTGAATAGTTATTTGTAAAATCACTATTACTTGTGATTGAAGGATCTTCCTTCCCAGGTAATCCATTTACCAAGAGTACGCTTGAAATAAAGGGAGTCCCAATAGTCAATACTACAATAAACGATGTTATCAAAAATCTACGAATCTTGTCAGGATTTCTCATTCTTCCACCATCTTTTCCTTCAAATTCCAAAGATATGGTTTGTAAGTCCAAATTTACAAACACAAATGCATGGTAATTATATGGTATAACTTGCTTAAGATACCACACTTTAGAACAGCTGATTTGTTGCTGAACTACATTTTAGAACAGCTTCGAATTGTCTTCTTTGATGATTCTTCTTATATTTTTAGGAAGAAAAATTGTTAAGATTCCATTTTATCTTCAAATCACTGTTTAATACAGAGGAAAAGAGAAATTAAGTCGATAGATTATTGGTAGAGTTGGATGAAGAATGCCAAAAAAACAAAAACTACCAGTAAAGAAATGTAAAGAATAGTGAACCAATTTCTAAAACGAAAGCAACTCACTAAATCTGCATATCACTTTTCTTTTATTTTATAATATCAAGTGACAAATCAATTGATTTATATGAATGTGTTAATGCGCCAGAGGATATTACATCAGCACCTAATCCTGCATATTCCGGAAGATTCTCTTTATTTATTCCTCCACTCAATTCGAGGATTACTTTGTCTCGTAATTTTTTATCCACTAGAATCTTAATAGCCTTCTTTACTTCGTCCGGAGACATATTGTCCAACATGATGATATCTGCTCCAGCGTTTACTGCTTCAAGCATCATCTCATAATCTTCAACTTCGACTTCGATTTTCTTTGAAAAGCTTAGTTGAGATTTGAGGACTTTGATTGCTTCTGTGATAGATTTGAAGAGAACTCGATGATTGTCTTTAATTAAGGCCATATCGTCAAGTCTAAGACGATGAGTGTCTCCTCCTCCGCAGGCAACTGCATATTTTTCTAGTAATCGTAATCCCGGGGTTGTTTTTCTAGTTGCTGCAATCACTGTATGGGAATCTTTTGGCACAAGTTTAACATATGACCATGTTTGGGTTGCTATGCCACTCATTCGAGAAAGCAAATTCAAGGTAACTCTCTCTCTTAGTAAGATTTTCTTCATTGGACCATAAATAAGAGCCACATCTTGGTTCTTCTCTAAATGATCACCATCTTTTGCTTTTAGAGTAACTTCACATCCTTCAGGTTCGAAAATTTCAGGGATTAAAACGGATCCTGCAAGTATACATTCCTCTTTGGTAAAAATCCTGGCTTGTGCTTGTTTATCCACAGGAAAGAGAATTTCGGAAGTAATGTCTCCATACCCTTCATCCTCTATCATGAAGTTGATTAGCATTTCTCGAACTAGTGTTTTTGGTAACGGTAATATTCGCCTCATGTGAGCTCAAACATCCTTAAGATTGCTTTTTCTGCTTTATCATGAATTTCTTTTGGAATTTCTATTTTATGCTGTTCATACAGCAATGAATCCCTAAGATACTCAATAGTGTTTTTCTTCATATTTCTACAAATAGCTGTATCCTTTGCTAGAATAAATTTCTTTTCCGGATTATCCCTATTTAATCGATCCACTAGTCCTTTCTCGGTTGCTACTATGATGACTTTTGCATCTGTTTCTTTACCGTAGCGTCTCATACCAGAGGTTGACCCAACATATTCAGCAATGTTTTGTACATCTTCATTACACTCAGGATGAGCGATTAAAACGGCTTCAGGATACTGTTCCTTAATAGCATCAATTGCTTCTACACTGAAACGCTTATGAACGATACAATGACCATCTTCAGGTACGGGAATAACTTCAACATCAGGTAATTGCTTTTGAACATATAAACCGAGATTTCGGTCAGGACCAAAAAGAACCTTCTTCACACCAAGGTTTCTTACTACTTGTGGAGCATTTGAGCTTGTACATGTTACATCCGCAGCTGCTTTAGTTTCTGCTGTTGTGTTTACATATACAACCACTGGAACATCTTTTCCGTGTTTCTCTCGAGCAGCTTGTATTATATCTGGGGAACATTGGTTTGCCATTGGGCAACCAGCATTAACATTAGGAATAAGAACAGTTTTTGTGGGATTAAGAATCTTTGCAGTTTCAGCCATAAAATGAACGCCGGCAAAAACTATGAAATCAGCATCATCGATATCTCGAGCAGCTTGACTTAAACCCAAAGAGTCACCTACAATATCCCCTACATCTTGTATTGCTAGCTCTTGATAATAGTGAGCAAGAATAACAGCGTTTTTCTCTTTTTTTAATGATAATATCTCTTCAGAGAGTTTAGCAATTTCTTCTTTAGAGAATTTCTTTTTGAGTGTTCCTACAGTCATTCGTAGATCTACAATCCTTGGTGTTGTACAATTTACAGTTCCTAGCTTATTGCAATTAAACTCTTTGCTAGATATACTAAATAAAAAATGAACAAAAAAAAGAGTGATTGGAAGTAATCAGAAAAAAAATTAAACCTTAGACATACGAGCGATTACTTCATCTACTGCAGCTATTAAGCCATCGGTATTACGAGATTCAAGTTCTTTGATTTTTGCACGGTATTCTTTCTCAGTAAATTCCTCTACGGAATAGCGAGCGAATAATTCCTCTTTCAAAGATGCAATCTCTTCTTTTTCATCAACTAATTCGCGCCTAAATTGCTTGAGTTTTGCTTCTTCTTCATCAACTTTTGCTTTGACAGATTTTTCTTTCTCTTTGTATTCCTTCTTCAATCGATCGTAAGTTGATTCTTGGATTCGTCCTTCTTCAAAGATTTCTTCGAGTTTCTCTTGTCGTTCTCGCAACTCGACAACTTCATCAACGAGATTCAACAAAGAAAGAGATGACATTACTTTACGTTTCTCTTCAATTTCTTTTGTAAACTTGGTAATATCAGCAGCTAATTTTTTGGATTCAGAATTATAATCCTTTTCAGTTATTTCTTCTTCAACTCGGAATTTAATTTCCAGAGTATCTTTCTCTTTGTTTAGCTCCTCAATTTTCTTTTGTAAAGGAATAATTTCAGATAAAATTAGAAGCGACTCTTCTTCTTCCTTTGAAAGTTCGACCTTAACTAATGGTGATTCAGGCTCATATTCTTCCACTATCTCTTCTTCGTATCTCTCTTCTTTTTCCTTCACCACAGGTGTGGCTTTCTCTAATTTATTGCCACATGATCGACAAAACTTGGCACCTGGTATTGCTCTTGCTCCACATCTTGCACAGTACTTAACCATGGAAATTCCACCGTAAATTTAATTGTATGTTAGTTATACTGTGGTGTATTACCTATTTATTCTTATGTTAATACTTTTTACTAGAAAGATTAAATAAACGATTTAATAATTTATGTGTTATTTTTATCAATAGATGATTTAAATATTAGTTGAATATCTAATAAGTTGATTATTTGTATGAGGAAAACACCATTTTCACCCTAACGTAATGCTAATATATTTATCCAAGAAGCTAACAAATATCAGTAAGATTTGCATGCTATGGTGCCCTTTAAGAAAGAGGTAATTTTAAGAGAAATGCAACAATGCCAGAACAAAAAGATAATGATAAATCATCAGCCTCTTTAAATGGGGACACCGATTTAGAGGGAAAGATGATTATTGATTCTACCGGAGAGGTAATTGGCACATGCAAAGCTGTAAGCATAGGTGACGATGGACAAATAGGACTAGCATTTGAGACAGAGATTAATGGAAAAGCAGTTACTCCATCCAAAACCATTCCTTATAGTGCCATCAGTAAAATTACAGATGTAATTGAATTAAGAGTACCAATTAATATTAAAGTTGCACAATCAGCTAAGGAAATCCTAGAAACGACAGAAGAAGATAAGCCAATAGTTGCCGACGAACCGGAAGAAATAGCGGAAGTTAAAGAAGAAGAGCAAGCTATTGTTATTGAAGAAGATGTAAAGGAAACACCTGTCAAACAAGAAAGTAAAGAGATTGATCCTCTTACAGAAGAAGCTAATGTTCCAATTAATATTGAGCTCCCAGTCGAAGCTGAAAAACTCACAGGAACAACTCCAGTAGAAACAACACAAGCAGATGCAACAGAACAATTATCCAAAACACTAGAAGAAGAAGTGGTTCTAGATAAGAAAAAAATAATTGCTAAGGAACAAATAGCTAGCACATCTCAAAGGGTAACCGAGTTAATGGTTGGTTTAGAAGAATCGATTACAAAATTAGAAGCATTGTTTAAACTCTTATCAGAAGGAAATGCGAGGACAAAAATTGAAGCAATAAAAGCATTAACAGTTTTATGCAAGATTTCTCCTGAATTAGGTTTAAGTTTAATACCAAAAATGATGAAATTAAGTGATGAACCCTTACAAGATGTGCGGTTAGCAGTTGCACAGCAATTTGAAGTTCTAGGGGAATCTAATCCCGAGTTGTTTAAAGGATACTTTTTAGAAATCTTGGAGAACACCTATGAGGAACCAATTGAGGACATTCGCGAGCACCTGATTAAAGCCTTACATGATATTGCTATACATACACCAGAGATTTGTTGCGAAAAATTAGAAGAATTCATAGAAGAGGTAATCATGGGCAAGAGGGTACCGGAGGTTCCTTCGAAAATACTCCATGACGTAACGCTGAAAGTTGTTTCCGGGAATTTTCAATTAACAAGAATCGCAATTAGAGTTAGACTGAAGTTTATTGCAAAAGGTGGCAAACTAGCCGAACGCTGTGCAGAAGAACTTGAAGATTACAATGCGACTTTAATTGGATTAACTATCATTGAATCATTCAGCATAGAAGAAGCAGAGAAATTGCTTAAGAGTTCAAATTTTAAGAAATTAGGACCTATTTTTGTAGAAGTAATTCAAGAGATGCTTAAGGCCTATAAGGAAGGATCATTTGGGCTTTTAGAGAAAGTGGTTGATAAGAAAATAGAAATTCCTACTACAGTAATAGAAAAATTCTATGAAATAAAAATCATTCAAACTCTACAGGGTGTCAAAAACGTTCCAATGGATGTATTTCTAGAAAATTCATATGTCACACCAGAAGAAGCAGAACAAATAATCTATCGTTTAGTGGTTCAAAAAAGAATTAACGCAGCAATAACCATGAATAATGGTCGAACCTTTATTACAACAGAAGGACTTGAGGAAACAGTTGGAGCTATGATAGAGAAGCCAAAACCAGCAAAACCTAAAACCACTCCAAAGAAAACCCCAACAAAAGCAAAACCAGAAGCTAAAAAAACACCTGTAAAGAAAACTCCTAAGACAACGAAACCAACATCAACTGCAAAGAAAACAAGCTCAACTACAAAGTCTACAAAAACCCCCACTAAAAGTAGTTCAACTAAAAAGTAAATTTCAAAATTCTAATCAAGAATTATTTTTCATCAAAAGATTAATTTTAGTGTAACCTATTCTTTAGTGAGATTACAATGAAGTTATTAGTTACAGGGGGAACAGGTTTCTTAGGCAGCTACATCCTAAAGGAATTGGAAAAACCCGGGTATAAAGAGAAATTTAAGCTTGAAACAATTCGTCTTTTTGTAAGAAATCCAGAGAAATGTAAGAAAATCACAAGTGACAAGTACAAAATAGAATTAGCTGTTGGGGATATGACGGATGAAGCAGCTCTAAAAGAAGCAGTAAAAGGAATTGATGCGGTCATACATGTTGCTAGTAAATATGCGATAAAAGGGAAAAAGAAGGATTTCATTAAAACCAATGTTGATGGAACAAGATACTTGTTAGAGGGATTAAAACCAGGATCAACATTTATTCTTACTTCGTCAACAGCAGTTTATGGATGGAGTACAAATAATGGAGAACCATTTGCTGAGGATTTTGAACCAAAAAATCCTTTCTGGCATTACCAAGTCAGTAAAAAAATGCAAGAAGACTTAGCGAGAACAATGTGTCTGGAAAAAGGCATCTTTTTTGTAGCGTTGCGCCCACCAATGATTTCTGGACCAGGTGATGAACCAACCAGAGTTCTTATGGACAATCTAAAGAAGAAAATGATACCTCTATGCAGGGGTGGCAAGGGAATTGTACCAGTAACCCATCCAGAAGATGCAGCAAAAGCACATCTACTTGCTCTAGAAAAAGCAAGAGAGAATGATGGAGAAGCATTCCATTTCGTTAGCTTTCATGTGCCCTTTAGAGATTTTGCAAATGAATTCAACAAGGAGTTAGGATTGAAACCATTAAGAATGAGAGTCCCTTATTGGATAATTTATTCCTTGGCAGCCTTTCTGGAGTTTCTACCAATTAATTCGGATTACACGAGATTTTCTGTAAAAGTACTAGGAGCATCAGATCAATTAATCACAACAAAAATTACCGAAAAACTAGGATTCAAACCAAAATATCAACTTGAGGAATCAGTGAAAGAATCCGTTGATTGGTACAAATCATTAAAGGATGAAGTGTGTGAATAAGAGAAAAAAACATAGATACGTAGAAGTAGAATAAATACAAATACCGTTATTTACGAAAAACATTAATATAGCAAGCGAATTGATTGCAGATTGTTCTAAACAAACGGAGAAATAGAAATGCCCGTAGCTGACCCAGAGAAGCGAGAAATCGCAAGACGAAAATTGCTTTACGTACAAATCTGTAGAAAATGCTATGCAAGAAATGCTCTTCGAGCCACAAAATGTCGCAAGTGTGGATCAAAAAGACTTAGAATGAAGAATCGTGAAAGCAAAGGATAAGCAGATTCATTTTTCCTTTCTTTTCTCTTTATAATTGTCAAAATATTCTTAAGATTGCTTTTGAAAGTAAAAATGATACAAGTGCGAGTGGTCTAGCTTGGCTATGACACCTCCCTCACACGGAGGAGGTCGCCGGTTCGAATCCGGCCTCGCACACCAATTTTAACTATCAAAATTTATTTATAGTTACTTTTCGAATCTTTTCGCTTTTTTTAAAAAGGAATTCGCTGAATTGATTTATTTTAAATTTTTTGTAAAAAAAAAGAGGATTATTTTTGATTTAATAATAATTAATACGAATCTATTGGAAAGTTTAAATTAGTTCTATATAGTACTAATTTATCAAATTTAGTATTGGCGAAAGAGGATGAACAAAACACTGGAAACTTTACATAGTATGAGATCAATAAGAAAATTCTCAAATAAGGAAATCGAAGGAAAAGAATTAGAGGAAATACTTGAAGCGACTTTACGAACAGCAAATTCTGGAGGAAGACAAGTATATTCAGTAGTTGTTGTCAATGACAGAAAGTTATTAGATGAATATTTTTACAAAGCAAATAAAGCATTGGTTTTTTGTGTTGATTTTAATCGTTGGATTGATTGTGCTAATCATCTTAATCATTCCATTCAAGTAGGTGATATTAGAGGATTTTTTCTTGGGAATATTGACGCTATAATGGCTTCCCAAACAGCAGTTATAGCAGCAAAATCACTAGGAATAGATTCCTTAGTAACATCAAGCTTATTCCGGATGAAATTAGAGAAAGTCTACAAGATTCTTAATCTCCCAGACAAGTATAATTTTCCTTTAATTTCAATTTGTCTTGGTTATGCAAAAGAAGAACCTGAACATTTGAAGGGGCGTGTTCGGAAAGGAGTTATCCATTACAATAAATACCAAAGGTTGTCCTCAAAAGAGATTGAGGAAGTTGTTGATGAATACGACAAAGAGGAAAATCATTTCTCATCATTAACTAAAGAAGATCTTCAGAAAGAAGGTTATAAAGGATTTTTGGACAAGTATTTCTCAAATTGGAATGGTTCATTTCCAGAAGAGCAAATTATAGATTGCTATAAAAAACTAAAGAAAGTAGGTTTTTTTCAGAAAAAGTAAATGCTTATTTGTATTTTTCTTCATAAGCATTTTTCTTTTCTTGTTTTGATATATTTTCTTCAAAACAGGTTAATAGTTTCTTAAGAGTAATTTTAACCTCTTGTGAACCTTCTAATAGAATCTTTATCATATGAACCCACTTTGATGATGAATAGCATTTCATCAGAATTTGATGTAAATCTCTTTAGAGGTTATCATGCTAAACCTGAAACACAGAATTATGTTTAAATCCGGCCTCGCACACCACAATAATTCCTTGCAAATCACTTATTTTAAAGCAATGAAGATAACGAATATTTAATTGAAGTGAAAAATATAATATCCTTAAAGAGAGAGTAATTATCGTGTCTTCAGAAGAACATTGGTTGAAAGTTAAAGAAAAACTACTGAAATTAGATGATGTACAGAAGCAAGGAGAATCACTAAAAATAAAGAGGAAAATGTTTGCTTTTCCAACTAAGGATGGTAATTTAATTGTGAAATTACCAAAAGAACGAGTGACGGAACTTCTTAGTTCTGGAGAAGGATTACCATACGACCCCGGAAATGGCAAAATACAGAAAGAATGGGTAATAATTCCATTGAAAAATTCTGATAAATGGATTGGCTATGCGAAAGAAGCAATGAAATTTGCACTAGCACTTGCCAAATAGGAATTATTACTTTCTGCTACAAATTGTATTCAAAGCTTTGAGGAATATACCTACTTCTTCTAACGTGTTGTATTGAACTAAGCTGATTCGATTAACCTTCTGCTGGTTAAAGACTTCAACAGCATAAGAATAGAAATTCTCAGCACGTGTAGCAATCCCGCCTTCCGCCCATAAATATTTGATAATGTCTTCATTGGGAATGCCATCCACTGTGAATGCAAAAGTTGGATCTCGTTCGTTTATGCGATTTACATCTGTTATTCCATAAATTTTCACTTTTGGAATGTTCAGAAGACCAGGAATATCATCAAATCCTCCTAAAACTGCTTTAGACAATTCCCTTTCATTTTGTTGGGTTGCACTCATAGCAATTTTATAATCACATCTTTTCCCAGAATATTCCTTGAATTTTCCTTCATATTGAGATTTAACTTGTTCTGATATCCAAAGGAAGTGATCCATTACTCCTTTAATTGATGCAAACATAGCTTGATTCCTTGTGCCAGATTCCCATTTTCCGGGACCAGTATTTGTTGAAGGTTTTACTTTGTATGGTCTCAAATTTTCCATGTATTCTGGATTCATATACATATAACTGCCATGTGAGCCAAAGATTTTGTATCCTGAAAAAACAAGGAAATCACAACCAATTTTCTGAACATCTATTAGTCCATGAGGAACATGATGAACGGCATCTACAACAAAGTATGAATCTGCTTCTTTTGCTAATTTCCTTACAGGTTCAAGGGGAATTTTTGTTCCTGTCACATTTGAAGCAGATGTTACTGATACTATTTCTGTGTTTGAATCTATCAATTCTTGCAGGTGATCAAAATCAAGAGTTCCATCTTCTAAATTCATGCGAGCAAATCGGACTTCTTTAATTTTCCCTTGTCTGACTAACTCATTCCAAGGACTAACGTTAGCATAGTGTTCTAATTCAGTAATCACAACGTTTTCTGTTCCATTGCATTCCTTTCCAATTGCATAACTAACATCAAAGAGTAATCTTGTTGCTGATTCGCCTGAAACTATTGTATCTCCAGATGGAGCATTAAGAAATTCTGCGACAGCTTCTTTGCCTTCTTTAACAGTTTCTTTTGCTAGCTTAGATTCATCAAAATTTGCTCCAATATTAGCACTACAATCAACACGTGCTTTAGCTTCAGCCTTAGCAGCTCTTTCTAGGACAAGAGTTCCAGTACCATTATCAAAAAATGCTCTTTTTCTACCAGTATAATCTTTCTCTGCTCTAGGGAACGCAGCTCTAATTTTCTTAACTAATTCATCGTTGAACATTATTTTTACATCCTTGAATGAGTATCATCTAAAACGTAGCTCTATAAGTATTATATTTTACTATTTGAGTGAATAGGAATAAAGAACTACCCTTCTCCGATACTTCTGAAGTAGATAGGAAACAACATTCTACCAACTAAAACCTTGAATGGTCGCCAAATTCGTCTTTTAGCATAGAACGGATTATTCCAAATTAATTGAACACCATAGTTCAAGCTATCCGGATCATCATGCATGTATTCAGGAAGTACCTTACCTATCTCTAGTCCAGCTCTTCTATAGAATCGAACCTCTGGATCAAGAAATCTCCCAGTGTCATCCTTCGCTTGTAGATATTCTTCCGGAGACATCTTATCTGAATATTTATAGTATTCAGGAAGCCTTCCTCCCAGAACTCCTCTTTTGAGGTTCTTCATTATTGCTTGTCTCCCAACCTCAACCAAGAGTCTATTTCCCGTTCCTTTCGGAGCACCTGGTACTGCTGTAAGATCAATACCAAAAACAGTTTCTCCCTTTGGAGTATGGGTTTTCTTAATCAGGCCATTATCAGTTGCAGCATTCCAGGTTGGCGGGGGATTTTCAACATCATAATCTATTAGTTGGAAAGCAACAACGCCTATGATCTTTTTATCGTAAACAGCTACGAAAACACCTTCCGAATATGTTTCAATTCGAGAACGAAACATGCATCAGAAGCCTCAATACCTTCTGGCCAAGCTTCTTTTTCTACCCGTATAATTTCTTGAAGATCGTCTATTGTTGCTTGTCTGATTCTTACTTTTTTCGCCATCAAAAACTATCTCCAAATCTTGTGAAACAAACCATTCTCTCTTTTCACTTTTTATATTTTTTTGAAAAAAAAGACCCTTAACAGCTGTTTCTATTAACATTTTTAATGCTATGTCATGTTTAAATACTAAATCATCCTCAGTTCACTGATTCACAACCTTTGACTCAAAGTCGAAGGAGGTAATCACTATGTATGGCTATATAATCCTAAGAGATATCCCCAAAGAGGAAGCACAACTAGATGTTAGCAATCTATGAAATTAAAGGTGGCTTCCGTGGTTTTGCTGAAGTGAAACCTGGCATTCATTATGTTACTGTCAAAGATGATGGTAAAATGGTTGAAGGTTTTTGGTGTGAAGTTAAATCAAATGATACTGTAATTAAACGGTATGATTATCAAAGTAAGAGCTTTGTTGACTGTGAACCCGAAGAAGAATTACGATACAAAGACATGGCTATCAGCGGTGCTATGAATCAAGCATTGATTCCAGTTATGAAAAAAAGTTATTCTTTAGTGCAATTCTGGTTAGAACTCACTTCATATTTAAAATATGAAAACTATCCGTTTACATTACATAAAGAAGAACCAATGACTCCCCCAACAGAACTCACTCCAAAAGAATTGGAAGAATGGTATCTTACAACATTTAAGTCAAGATTTGAACAAGCTTTTCAAAATAAACACAATAGAGATATGTTTAGTTTCTTTGAAGAATTGCAATTTGCATACATTTCCTATGTCCTGTTCAAAGATGAACAAGCATACGATTGCTATTTCTATTTAATTCAAGCAGTGTATAATGCTGGTGAATGGAGTGTAACAAATGCTCCTGGTTTTTTCAGGGGATTTTTAGATATTATCCGCAAGCAATTCAATACTATTAAAGCAGAAGATTTAATTCCAGATAACAAACTCATCGCTAATTTGAGTAATTTACTGGAAGATATGGACGATTCAGGTATTGAACCCTTAAAAGAAAAAGCAAGTGAATTCAGAAGATACCTAGATGAAAGAGGAATTCAAATCTAATTTAAAAAAACGGTCGTTTTTAATTCGACCTATTCTTTTTTCTCTTCATCTTCAACCACAAAATCTGGTTGTGCCTGTCCATCAGCTTCTACAGACCCATCGTCATAAATGGTCCATCCAGCAGAAGTTTTCAAGCTTTTAACCGATTCGAGGAACTGCTCTACTAATTTTGTATATTTCTCTTGTTCTGCAGTTTGATGATAAATGATCGTGATGTCTTCTTTTAAGTCTGTGCGAGTGCTTCTAATTCGACCCATAGCTTGCTCTCGTGCTTCAATTGAAAGAGTTGTTCCGAAGTGTATACATCTATCTGCTTCCGGTAAGTCTGTTCCTTTTCTAATCAATCGTTCGCTTGCGAAAAGAACCTTCACTTCTCCACTCTTGAAGCGTTTGAGCTGCATATTCTGGGAATCACCACTCATCCTACCATGAACAAAAAGATTAGGAATGCCTTCCTTCTCGAGTAAAGTTGAAAGGTGCTTAGTCATTTCTACAAATCGTAAGAAGATAATGACTGAATTGTTTTCTTCATTTACTAATTTCTTAACCACTTGAATTAAACGAAGATCTTTTGGTGAGATTTTAGAGGCTTTACCATCCTTATATGCTAATTCTACTAGTTCTTTAGCTTCTATCCATTCAGGGGCATTTAGTAATAGAGTGTTTTTAATACCTAAAACAAAATTAGCGAATTTTGGAAATGTGTGTTCAAACAAAAATTGTCTAGCAACGATTAAGTCTAGATAAGCTCCTGCATTGATTATCAAATTCTTGAAGAACCCTTCTGAACTTGCTTCAAAATTTGTACCCTCATAAGATCGTTTCATAACATCGTTAGCAAATAATAATGTTCGATTGGAAGGTAATTTTTGCCCACCAGATAATCGTCGATACCCAGCCATAAGGACTCTTTCAGTTTGAGATCGTAAAACCATAAGTAACTTATCCATTTCCTTCCTCATATCATCGAAAACATAGAATCGCTTCAGCTTAATGGCTGGAGCATGTTCTTGGAAATCGTCACCTTTGGGATAAATAAATTCAGTGTTCTTTTCTCCACCAAACATATCTTCTATGAATTTTAATTTCCCTTTTTGAAGAATAGATGCTGTTAAACCTAAGAATTGATTTGATTCTTTAGCTAATAACCGATCAATAAGAGGAGCAAAATGCTTATTCATTCTAAAGCCTTCACCCGCAATTGTTTGAGCTGTAACATCTAATATCTCATCAATTACAATAAATTCTACTTTATCGAAATCTTCTGGTCTAACACGCCTTTGACCAGGCGTTCGAGCAAAAAGTGAATTCATTAATAATGAGGGAGTACCAAAAATAAATCTTGAAATTGCAAAGTGTTTTTGAGTTATTGAGGGCGGTAAACTTTGACCTTCAGGTAAGAGATAAGAACTACCATATGAGGAAAAATCTGCTTGACAAACATCATGTAATTGATGCTTGAGTTTTCTATCAGGGGAGAGGAATAATACTTTCCCTTCAGGTGTGATGAGTCCTTTTTTCAACAACTCAACAACAACCATGATAGCAACATTGGTTTTTCCCATGCCTGTTGGAAGTAATAAAACGGTGGATTTTTTCTTATCCTCGATGATTGATTTCAAGATGCTTTTCGCTGCATCTGTTTGGTAATCTCGAGGGGTAAAGGATAGCTCTTCAATGCATTCTAGAGTCAAATTAACCACGTTCTTTACTTTTTTCTTAGTATGTGTTTTCTGCCAACATCCACTAAAAAAGATTAACTATTATTCTTTAAGGTTTTAAGAGAAAAATAGCTTATATTACTGTTTTTTTGTTATTGCAAAAAGAAAAGAAGGATTGGGTTAGTGAAAACCCAATTAAAAACTATTTCAACAAACAAATTTGATCTTATCCATAACGATGTATGGAACTAACCAGCTTTGATTTCCTCGAAGTGGCACTTGTTCTTTACTAATACCAGTAATAGTGTTCAAATTGGAGAAAATATTTCCAACCGCAGTGATTTCTCGTAACGTGTCTTTAATTTCTCCTTTTTCAATCAATTGAGCACCTTTTAGGACTGCAGAGAAATCTCCAGAAATTGGATCGGGTGCTGCGCTTATTCTATTAATTAGAATTCCATGATCGATTTCCGAGATCAGATCTTTATAGGATTTTGTGCCTGGCAAGATATTGAGATTTGTGGTCCAAATGCTTGGAATATTTCTGTAGCTCCCAGAAGCATGACCAGTACTTTCCAAGCCTTCCTTGTTTGCTGTAAAAGTATCATAGAGAACACCTGTGAAAACACCTTTGTCAACAAGGTTGTATTTCTTGTGAGGAACTCCTTCTCGATCAAAAGAAGAGCTTGCGGTTTCTCCTTTCATGGTTCCATCATCAACAAGAGAGAGAACATCAACTCCAATTTTAGCTCCTAATTTATCTTGTAAGAAGCTAGAACCTGCTTGAATTTGAGTAGCAGTAGATGCATAAACTAACAACTGAAATAGATCAGTAACAGCATCAGGTGTTAAAACAGCAGGGCCTTCGAAAGATTCAGTTTTTTGAGCGTTAAGATTTCGCAGAACTTTTTTAGCAAAATCAGTAGCTGTGAATTCAATATCGATATCACTCACTTTAACAACAGAATCAAAGCAGTAGTCAAAAGAACCAATATCCTTTCCGTCAACAGCCATACCGAAAAGCATCCAGCTGAAAAGGGATTTTGTTTCAGATATATTGACATCATTTGAATTTGCTAGCGCACTCTCTCTAATTACTGAAGAGAAGGTTCCAGAATCAACAGTAACTCGAGAGTCATATCCGATAGTTTTCTCCAACAAATTTTTGCTATATGTAATTGTATCATCCATAGAAAAGGTTTCAATTGCTTTATCATACATCTCAGGGACTTTTGTGATCTTTTGTTTTGTAGAGAGGTAGTAATTATCTTCGGGAGGAGTGACTTTTGCGATCGCTAGAGCTTCTTTTAATGAATCCTCGATTTTAATTTTATCAAGGGAGTTTGAACTGGCAAACCCTAAAGCTTTATTCTTCAAAATTCGTATGCCAATACCATCAATAATACTTGCTAGGGCTGATTTCATATTGTTGTGTTCAAAGTTTACAGTTTTGTTTCGAATCTTTTGAGCAAAAAACTCAACTTCATCAGCACCCATTTTTAGGGCTTTATCAACAAAAGGTTCGATTATGGCTAAAATGTCAGACATTTCATTTACCTCCTACATCACCAGAAACTAAAGCAATCGCTTTAGTAGGCCCACCGCCACCATCAACTTTAGCTGGTTGCCACTTTCCACATCTTCCAGCTGACATATCTAGTTTCCAATCTTTTCCGATTCCGGTTACTGATTGTAAAACCTCGAATGCGTCACCTGATATGGTTACGTTTTTCACAAGACCATTTAGTTCTCCATCTTTGATTTCATAAGCTTCTGATATTGAAAACATAAATTCAGCTGTACTATCTGCTTGTCCTCCACCTGGTTGGGCAAGTAAATAACCGAATTTGACATCTTCTAGAAGTTCTTCTTTTGTAAAATCTCCGGGTTCTAGGTAAGTATTTCTCATCCGAATTAATGGTTCATTATCATATTCCCATGCTCTTTCATTTCCTGTTGGTTTTACTCCGAAATGGTGTGCTGTGAATCGACTGTGTAGGAATGATTTCATAATTCCTTTATCGATGATCACTGTTTTCTCGCTTTTAACTCCAGCATCATCTACAGCTAACCATCCACCAGCATTTTTCTGTTCTCCGGAGTCAACCATTGTAACTAATTCACTGCCTACTTTTTTGCCTATTTTTCCTTTAGCAGCACTACCAGCAAGCACAAAATCACTTTCAACTGTATGACCGATGGCTTCGTGAGAAATTATTCCTACAACCGAAGGTTCCATTATGACCGTCTGCTTCCCGCCCTTTGCCAATGGAGCATCAAGTAAAGCAATAGATTTTTCCGCTGCTTCTTTCACCATATCCTCTGGTGTGAATTTTTTGAATATTTCCCATCCACCTGTCATTCCACTGACGGAATAAAACGGCATCATTTTACCTGCTTCAGCAGCAGTTGCTTGGACATAGAAATCTGGTCTACTATCAAACAATTCAACGTCAGTTCCATCGGAATTCATTATTATCCGGTGGTTAGTTGGTTCTCGTAAGAAAACCATTGATCCTTTTATTTTCTCATCCGTTTCCCGAAGCAATTTATCAGTATTCATAACTAAATTGACTCGTTCTTCAATGCTATGATTTGCGAATGGATCTTTGCCGATAGATTGGAATGTTCCTGTAACAGGTTTTATTGGTGCGAGTTCTATTTTCTCTTTCATACTTGGGGCTAAATTCTTGGCAGCTGCAACAGCATTTAACAGTGTTTCTTTGACAGCTTTATTGTTTAATTCGCTTGTACTTCCGTACCCCCAAGCGCCTTCAGCGAGAACTCTTATACCTATTCCTGCAAAGTCATCGACAATTGATCTTTGAAGTCGTCCCTTGTCGGCACGAACCTCGATTTTTTTTCTTTGATGGTATCGTGCTTCCACGTGCACTCCATCAGGTCTATTATCGATAGCAATTTTCAGTAAATCTCTCATAAAGAATTCATCCTAAATTTTCTATGTGCAATTCTCTTTTAAGATTAACTCACAATCTGTTTTGCTAGATAAAATAAGAATTACTAATAATTATAAATGGGAAAAATACTACTTCTCTTAATAATTTGTTAACTTGAGAAATTCTAAAGAGGATTAATGTTGATTGAATTTAGAAATTATGATGAATTATTGTTGGATGATCAAATAGATCTAATAAAAGATGTCATTAAAGATTGGAATTGGGTAATTTGGTACCCCAATAAGGCATCTCTTACAGAAAGTTACTCTCGAGTAGGTTTTAGTCCTGAAACACGTCATTATGCTTTTGATGGAGATAAGATGGTTGGTTTTTTGAGTAGCACTATTGAAAGAGAAATTGAAGGTGTTTCGTTTGGATCCTTACACATACCATTTATTCGAAAAGGTTACGAACATATTGAAGAGGAATTAGTGAAGAAAACAATAGAGACTTTGAAATCAAAGGGAGCACAAGCTATTCGCTCATTTGCCATGCCAGGCTGGGGAAACACGATACAAATTCTTGAGAAACATGGCTTCAAAGAGAAGAAACTACTAAGTTATGCAACTATGTTTTCAGTAGACTTATTGGTGAAAGACGACTACAAAAAATCCGAAAATATAGAAGAATTAGATCTACCAAGAGACAAACAGAAACTCATTAAACTAGTTGTGAAAGAAAGCAAACAACCAAAAGAAGTAGTTGAAAGGTATCTTAACAATTTAATTTGGGATGATGCAATAGTTGCTTGCACAATTGTGTATAAAAGAGGTGATGCATCTTTTGGTTATCTAGCAAAGGGATTGCGATATCTGGACATTCCTGGAAGAATTTTTCTGAGTTTCGTTCCAGTAGTTAAGAAAGAAGCTATGCCTTTATTCAAAGAAATCATTGAAGAGGGGTTCGGATTCCTTGCTCAGAAAGCCAAAGAAGCTGGATATAACACCCTATGGTATGAAGCAAGAGATATTGAAAACGTAGAACTATACGAAGAACTTGGATTAAAAATGGAGCCCACATTCGGATTCACATTAAGAATTTAGTTTTATGATCTTCCTTTAACCTTATCCTTCTTTCATAGTTGATTTAGATAATTTAACAATCGGTCCCAGTGTATACCAATTCTCATTATTTTATTACCATGTTCGAATGTATGTTGAATAGTTTTTGATACACTAAATTCAGCTGTTGCTTCACCCCAATAAGTATTCATCTTTTTTTCTGTCCAAATGTCATTTGTCATTTTGTTGATTGCTTCAACTTGCTTTCCTCTTACCAAATGAAATCGTTTCAACAGTAAGTTCAAATCCACAACTTTTTGTAATTCCTTTTCCCACATCATTTCTTCATTAGGCATTTCATTCTTGGGAGGTATTGATTCACCTAACCAATGCTTTAAACCAGGGAGAGCCCAATTCTCTTCATAATGAACGAGATGAAACATTAAACGATATGCAGACCACAATCCAAAATATTTTTTCAGTGTTTCATCAGATTTAGGGTGAATGCTGTGAGGTGGTATTTCTAACAGTCGATCCTCAGGCACTAGATTAATAGCCCACTCAATTATGTTCGCAGTCTCTCCTAGTTGTTTTGCGAGAAGAATTTTAGAGTTCATGAGTTACATATAGGTAAAAATATTAAAATAAGTTACTTAAAATCTTGAAGAAAAGTGGTGCCGAGGACGGGATTTGAACCCGCGCGTGCGGAAGCACAATGGATGTTTGCAATCCATCAGCAGGAGGGATTTTAGCAATCCATCTCCCTACCAGGCTAGGACACCTCGGCTTGTTTTCATTTTTGTGTTTTTCATAGCAATTTAAAAAACATTACGGTTGAGTTGTGATTATGTTTCTTCTCTTGTTTTTTAGCATAGTTTTATTTTCCTTGGAGTATTTTAATTATATATGACTGATGATCAGTACCTCGACATTCCCAAGGAGTACCGAAAAGAGTTAATTCCTGTTCGTCAAGAACAAGTCCTTCTTTCGTCCCACATTATCCTTGATAGTGACCTCTCTCTAGAAGACATTACCCTTGTTGCTGGTTTAGATGTTGCTTATTTGAAAGGTGATGAGCTTGCTTGTGCTGGTCTTGTTGTCGTTGATTTCCGAACCTTAGAAGTTGTTGAGGAACATGTTGAGTATTTTCGACCTCGCATTCCTTACATTCCTAGTTTCCTGCATTATCGTGAATCTCCTGGTTACCATACTGTGATTAAGCGTCTGAAGGTAGAACCTGAGCTTTTTCTTTTTGATGGTAATGGGATTATTCACCCCCAAGGTATTGGTTTAGCAAGTCAAATGGGATTAGAAATAAAGCAACCCACTGTAGGAATTGCTAAGAAACTTCTTTTTGGAGAATATACTCCTCCTTTAAAGAAAGGAGGTTACTCACAAATAATCCACGAGGAAAAAAACATTGGAGTTGCTTTTCAATCAGCAGATCTCCCTGCAAAACCGGTTTATTTGTCACAAGGTCACATGATTGGTTTCAATACCATGATTTATGTTATGCGTGAATTTATCCGGAATCAAATTTTTGACACAAAATTACCAGTTCCATTGCTTCTTGCTGATAGGTTTGTAAGAGAAAAACTTGGTGAAAAGGAGTAGCTAGTTTTCCTTGTGTTCAACTTTTGGACATTGCTCTATTATGATGTTTTTTCTACACATTGGGCAGATACCTTTTACTTTCAACCATTCTACCAGCATTGGTTTCTTCGCTACATTGCTACAATTCGGACAAGCGACAACTTCATCCTCATCAAAATCAATATCCAAGCCTGAAACCATGCATCGTGGTTTCTTATTTGAAACAAAGATAATCTCTACTCCGCCTTTCACAACTCTTCGCTGTCTCACTTGAATAGGTATTTTTAATTGCTCTTTCTTCATTAATTCCTTTTTTTCTTCTCGTTGGTCTTTTCTGAGAACTCTTCTTTTCATCCTTTCATATCTTCTTGCTTTTGCTCTTCGCATTATTTTTGATCCATCTACGTTTATTTTTGGTAAACGTATATTTCGCCAATTTATTACTCCGACAACGTTTGAGAGAAAGCCTATCAAAAATGCTAAGAGGAAAATCCCACCAATTACCGAGGCCAATATCCATAACCAGTTCCAACTTGTAGGTATACGATATGGTTCAACTGTCTTATCTATCCCTGTTAGGTTCTCTTTTACTGTAATTGTGAAGAATCCCCAATCATAATTCGAGAACGCACGTACATAATAATCTCCACTACTTTCTGGTGTGTAAAGTGTTGTTTCATCCCCTTGACCTGGTTCATCAATAGTTACTAAAGCATTCCTTTTTTTGGGTCTATCATCTATATGAATAGAAAACCCAATATCCATTTGATAATAATCTTCCACATCTACTGTGAAATTATATACTACTCCAACCTCTAAATCTAATACTTTGAAGTATGCGTCTTCAGTGGTTCCTACATTTGAATTATAGCTTTGTGTGAGACCATTCTCATTCAGTGGAAGAAATAATATGAGTATACCAAAAACAAGAATAAGCAAGCCAATTTTCTTCTGGGAATTCTTTCTTAGCAATAAGTCATACTCCAAATTAGACTAATTTCATTTGAGTTAAAAGGTTGATTGTTTAAGATTGAAATTTCTTTGTTTTTTTCTTTAGAATTTCTTACTAATTGAAGAAGTATATTTTAATCAAATCGTGAGAATTCAAGCTTACAACCAATTTCATAATATTGGAGATTATAATTTGAATAACCAACGTAAAGTGAATAAAATTCTAAAGAGCCGTTCAACACTTGAGGGGGCTGGGGTTCGTTTAGAACGGGTTTTTGGGTTTCATGAAGTTCCATTATTCGACCCCTTCTTACTTCTCGATCATTTTGGATCGGATAATCCTGATGATTATTTAGCTGGTTTCCCTTGGCATCCGCACAGAGGGATTGAAACAATTACCTATATGCTTGAAGGTGAAGTAGAACATGAAGATAGCCTTGGTAATAAAGGCGTAATTAAATCCGGAGATGTTCAATGGATGACCGCAGGAAGTGGTATTATTCATCAAGAAATGCCCCATCGGTCTGAAGGATTAATGCAGGGATTCCAATTATGGGCTAATCTTCCAGCTAAGAATAAAATGATGCACCCAAGATATAGAGATGTAAAGAATGAGGAAATTCCTGAATTTTCGGTGAATGATAAAGTGCTTGTAAAGATTATTTGCGGGAATGTTAATGGTACTAAAGGTCCAGTGCAAGATATTGTGACTGATCCGGAATATATCGATGTGACTATTAAACCAGAAGGTAGGTTCAAACATCCCAAGAAACAAGGACATACTGTTTTAGCTTATATTTTCGAAGGAGCGGGATTCTTTGATCACGAACAAAAACAATCGATAAACGAAGGTTCTGTAGTATTATATGCTGATGGTGATTTTGTAGAAATATATACAAAAGAAAAACAAGTAAGATTTCTTCTAATTTCTGGAAGACCAATAGGAGAACCAGTTGCATGGAATGGTCCAATTGTGATGAATACAGAACATGAACTTCGTGTTGCATTCCAAGAGTATAGAAATAAAACATTTATCAAGCACAAGTAATTCAATTGAAAAATAAAATAGAAGATTCGCTACCAAGCGAATCATATTTTTTCCTAAGAAAATTATTTCTTCTTTTTACTGTCAATTTGTGCTTGAGCAATTTTTTGGAAGCCAATAGCATTAGCTAAGACAGGATCTTCAGGAACAATAACTTCTTCTGGTGTTTGAACAATATTGTTTTCGGTGAGAACATTCTTCATTTTTTTACCAAAGACTTCAGCTCCACCACCTGTTAGAATAACTTTTTCAATCCAAGCATCGGGTGGAAGTGTTCTAAGCAAGGTTGTTAATTCATCCACTATGATATCTGCTATTGAATTGACATAATATTCCAAGGTTTCAGAAATATCATATTGTTCTCCTGCAACCATTACACTCTTTCTTCCTATCTCAATGGATTTAATTAATTCGAATGGACGCATTATTTTTCCTGTTTGTTGATTCAAATTGCTTGCAATTCTTTCAGCAAGAGTAGTTATTGATTCTTGTACGCTTCCGCTTGCTGTTCGCATTAATCGTCCTTCATAAACTGTAAGAATATTTGTTGCACCAGCACCAATATCTACAACCACAGCATCAACTGCTCTTTGTTCTCCAGATGATTTCAAAATCTCATAATATGACCCATAACAAACTGGCATAACTAAGCATTGATCTATTTTAAGATTGATTTGCTTTTCTTCTCCGGTTGCATCATTTGCCACATTTATAGTCATTGCTCCTTTGAGACCTTTACTTAAGGTTATCATTTCATCTTGTGGGCTTGCAACTGGTACTCCAGTGGCAACTATAAAATTACCATAATCCTTTTCTACAAAATTCGAGAGCGCAGCTTTTATTGCTATTATTGCATCTTTCAAGCTTTTCATTTTACCTTTGTCTGCTAATGGTCGTTTTATTTCGCTTTGTAATCGTGCTAATTCACCTACGAAAAATTTCTTTCCATCATCAGTTTGTAGCACAAGATTATTTACCCAAGATTTATCGGTTCCTAATCCTTTCCATCCAGGATTTGGATCACCTACCAAGCTTGGTATTTTTACAATCTTTTCGCCACCAGGTCCTACTAGTTTTGTTATACTTGTACCAAGATCTATTCCGATTGCCATTGTATCGCTTTTTTTTGACAAAATATTACACCCTACCTTGTCTATTATTTTCTAAATAAGTATTAAAACACCTAATTAAAAGCTTTAATGATGGGGCACTTTTTTAGGAAAATTTCATTGCTCCGTCTGTGGAACTCTTTGTCTTCTTCTTGGTCTTCTTCGCTGTGTCTCTTTTTCTTCAGAGATTGGATGAATAGTGGGTCTTTGAGCTGCAGCTTCCATTCTTCTTGTTGCTCTTCTTTGTATAAATTGGACAACTAGTCCTACGAGTAAGAATAGTATTGATAATGGAGCTAATACAAGCATAATCATTTCCGGTTGTGCTCCTTCTACACTACTGACAACTGAATCTGGAAAATTAAGAAATTGTAGGATAGGTACAGGATTCAATGCTAGCCAAGAAAGTAATAACAAAGCTGCCATTCTAAATAGCGTACCTGATGTTATAATTAGAATCAAACGAGCTAATGATGGAGTATAAGCAGATGCTGATAATGATACAGCAATCATCGGATCATCCCGTTCAAGTTGTTCATAGAATCCCCTGAGACGATTATTCATTTTATCCCAATCTTCATCTGGTGATATTCTAAATAGTTTCCTTCCGACTAATCCTTTCACTCTCGAGAAAGCGGTCGATACAGTCATTCTTGATCTCGAGGTGTTTTTACCGCGAATACCCATTCTGTCGGATTCTTCATCTGCTTGAGGTCTTTCATCTCTCATTCTCTCGAGTGGCATCTTGAAATCTCTTAACCTCTTAATATTACTCGAGATTCGTCTATGTCTGTGGATATTAGGACCTATTACGTTGTAAACATAGCTTGCTTGAAAACTCAATTCTAATGAGAAGTAAATCAGGAAAGCAGTTATTACTAATTTAGAGAAAATCATCTGAGCAATACCACCACTGAAGTCTATATCTATGAGTAATTTCCCACTTAAAGATGCTAAACCTAGGACGATATTCATTGCGAAAAAGGATATTGCTGAAAGCGCAGGATTACACTCTCTTAAGAATCCGAGACCAGAAATTAAGGCGATAAACAAGATAATCATAATGAAGAAAGAATACAGTGGTTCAAAAAGACCAGGCTGGCTGAAAAATTGTAATGGGTTTAAAATAATATTTTCAACGGAAACACCCATGATGGTATCCCCACCACCAAAGATTGCTGAATGAAATGCATTCATCATAGCTACTGCTCCGGAATCATCATAACCTAACATATATGCAATTCCATAACCTATTAGTAGAAACAATAATTCAAAAAGGAACACAAATAATTTCAAACTTTTCCCAAATGAACTGAAATTCCAAATCGAAGCATCTATTGAGCTTATTACTAAAGCAAGGGCAGCTATGAATACTAATACCGCAAATACTCGAGTCATATTGAGGAGATTACGCATTTTCCTTACTTTATCTTCTTCAACTCTTGTACCAATTATTTCAGACAAGACCAATGCCCCTCCTTTTTGCTTCGATGTATTCATTAATTACAGATATCAAGAAATCATCTGGCCCAACAGATATAACACCAGCTCGGTATCGTTGGATATCTCTACTCAATCTTGATCTTATGTCAAAATATTCCTCTGCAATGGCTTCACCCAGAGCTTTCTCAGTGGGACCTAATCGAGTATTTTGAATCTCAAAGAAAGGTCCAAATGGTGACATAATTATGACATCGAATCCTGCTGCTGATGCTTTGCGAACTCCATCAAGAATATCTTTCTTTTTACCTTCTAAATCTGTGATTATAAGTAGCAATCCTCTACCTCGGGTACGCATTATTAGATTCTGTACTGCTTTTGCAAGATAAGATGGACCTCTTGGAGTTGTATATGCAAGATCTTCGAGGATTCGATTAAATTGGGAAGTTCCATGCCCAGGTTTTATAAATGTATTAACTTTACTATCAAATGTTGCAAGTCCAATCATATCTTTTCTTTCTTGAGCCATATGTGCTAATAAAACAACAGCTCGAATACTAAATTCGAGTTTAGTGTTGCGAATTAATCCTTGATCCATGCTTTGAGAGGTATCAAGTAATACCATTACCCGGATATTTTTCTCAGTTTCAAATTCTCTTATTTGTAATTTGAGTGTTCTACTAAACGCTTTCCAGTCAATGTATCTAAAAGCATCTTCTGGATAATAATCACGAATTCCCCAGAATTCCATACCTGTACCTTTGAGTTTGGTTTTATGAATTCCAAACATTTTGCCAAGTTGTCTTTTTGCACCTAGTGTTTTTAATTTCTTGATATCCTCATAGGACGGATAAACTAATACTTCATCAAAATCTTGTTTAATTTTCTCTTCTTCGTAGAATCCTAAACGGTCATGGATGATAACTTTTGTTGGGCCAATCTTGAATAAACCTCTTACTGGAGTTCTGACAATATAGGAGAATTCTGCTTTTGAATTTGCATTAATCCTTGTGTAAAGGTAATTTTCTCCCAGCACCAAATCCATTGTTTCGGGGTATGCATCATAAATTTCTAAATGATCAATAGCATTTGGTCCTTTATTGTGAATAGTTATTTTCACATGGATATATTCTCCTGCAAAGGTTTTTCTTTTATCTAGAACTCGTTTAACGGTTATTCCCTCAGTATTTGCTTGGATACGAAAGATTGGATAACCAAAAGTTGTCCCTATAACCATTAGAATTCCAATTAAGAGAAAATAAGTTACAATAATATCTGAAATACCATATGCTAATGGTTGTGCCATAAAGAGAATGACGATATCAAAAACAGGTACAATTCCTTCTAGTGCTAGACCTATTGATATCATAAATAATCCTCCGAAAAGGATAAATGATCCTCTTTTTGAAATCATTTGTACGACAACCTATTTTGTTTGATATGGTTTTTCAATTGTTTTCTCTCTTAGTTACCTTTGTTGTGCTCTTACTTCTCTGATTGGTATTTCTCTGATGATGTCCTTAACTATTGATTGAGAAGATATTCCTTCTAAATCAGCTTCAGGTTTGAGAATGAGTCGATGATATACCGCTTCTATTGCTACTCTCTTTATATCATCAGGTACGACATAATCACGACCACAAATAGCAGCATATGCCTTTGAGGTGTTTAACATAGCAATACTTGCTCTTGGACTTCCACCTAATAACAAACGAGGATCTGTTCGAGTTCTTATGGTAACATCTCGGATAAATTCAATGATGCCTTGATCGACATAGATGTTTTCCCTTACGATTTTCTGTAATCTAATCAGTGTCTCAGGTGTAGTGATTTCATTGATAGTATTGTCTTCTGGTTGATGTTTAAGTTGGATGATCCTTTCCTCTTCAGCTGGATTTGGTAAACCAACAACTGATTTCAAAAGAAACCTATCAACCTGTGCTTCTGGAAGAGGATAAGTTCCTTCCTGTTCAATAGGATTTTGTGTAGCAATGACAATGAATGGTGAAGATAATGGATAAGTATTACCTTCTATTGATACTTGTCTTTCTGCCATGGCTTCTAAGAGAGCACTCTGAGTTTTTGGTGGAGCTCGGTTTATTTCATCGGCAAGAAGAATATTTGTAAAAATTGGTCCTCTTCTTAGTTTGAAAGTCCCGGATCTTTGATCAAAAATATTGGTTCCAAGTACATCTGAGGGCAACAAATCTGGTGTGAATTGTATTCGTTTGTACTTGCATCCTAGCGTTGCTGCAAAGAGCTTCGCTAAAGTTGTTTTGGCAATCCCTGGAACACCTTCAAGAAGTATGTGCCCATCACAAAGTAAACTAAGAATCAAGTTTTGCATTACGTTCTTCATACCTACGATGTGTTTTGATAATTCTTCTTGGATGCTTTTTGATATTCTTTCCACATCCGATACATTGACAAGTGAATCACCGCGTGATGCTTTCTTGTCTGGCGGAGGTGGTGGAACGAATTCTGACATTTTTTTATACCCCGAATTTTTTGTTTTTATTTTATTTTACATCTTATTGATGATCGTAATGATTTTGTTTTACATTCGAGACCTAGTTGTAGTTTCCTCTAAATTTTTCAGGTCAAGAACTAAGTCTGTGAATTCCTCTTCGGAAATCTTTCTTGATTTCTGTATTATCAATTCAACACGCTTCAGCATTTCATCTGCGTCTTTTAGATTGAATTGATTTGGAAAATGAGTGTCTAATAACTCTACTATTTTGTCTGAGCTTAATTCCTCAGTTACAGCATATTTCTTTACCATTCGTCTTTTCAACCTTTTATAGATTAAATCAAGAGCATTAGAGAATTGTTGGTAATTCATATACCACGTCATTTTCGCTGCGAAAAACGACCGAGACTGGTTCCGTTTCACTTTAGTCATTAGCAACGGAGAAGGTCCTCTTGATTTCGGATATCGTCTTCTCAAAAACATGAAGGTTATGAATGGAAACAAAGGAGCTAGTAAAGGAAACATTGTGAATGAATTAACATAGCGAAGATACATTCTAACATACTCAAAGGGATCGACTACTCCTAGTACGAATCTTCCAGTTCTAGATGAGGAAAGATGGGACTCATCATAATAAATTCTGCCCGTGGAGTTAAAATCTAACCAATTAAAGATATTACTCGCAAACTGTGCGTTGTCATACCCAAGTCCCATTAATTCATTTATGAAAATACTTGGATCAGAACATATTAGAATATTGCCAACACCAAGACCTCCTAGTGGTATTGGAACCATTAGCGAGAAAGAACCCTTCCATTCGTCATCATCAGGATAATATTCGCCATCTTTGGCTTTCTCCACATCTTTTTCTAACCAACCGAAATTGGAAGATACAGCAATACCTGAGGCAATTGGCACTCCTGATATTGAGAGTCTAGGATACCATTGAGTTTCTCCAGTGGCATTATCTATACCCAAAAACGAGATAGATGATGGAAAGCTAGTTACGACTCGGCTTACACCATTCATTGGTACAGAACCGGGTAATGATGGAAAGTTCCTAATTACAGGCATAACTGGGCTTTTGTGATATGAATAAGCATCCATTAGGAGAGATTTGTTTATTTTCAAACCAGCAATTGGTAGAGTTGCAAAACCAAGTTCGGATGCATTTATTTGACTGATAAATGGAGCAATGATAGTATTCACTAATCCTAGAATATCATTTGCTCTTCCAAAATCATCAGCAATTATTACACTACCTCCTCGCATAATGAAATATGCTAGAGCAGCAGTTTCAGTCGGATCGAAAAAGATAGTAGGTCCAATGATTGCTAGAACACCCATTTCATTTCCATCTAATCTTGTTAATGAATTCAAAGTGGAAACAACAGGATGAAACTCAAAACCTTCTCCTTCAAGATTTTCTCGTAAATCACTAGTACCATCCCAATATTCATTGTAAATCGAGAATTGTCTAGTACCTTCTTGTCCGATCCTAGTTACAGATAAGATTATGGGCAAACAAAATATGATGAAGATAATCGATAAGATGAAAGTATTTCGATTAAACTTTATAGTGACCATATTCTTACCTCAAGTCATTCCTTAGGATGTTTTTGGTTCTTGTTTAAGAGCTAACTGCACATTATCTAATGCTTGTAAAGCATGATTAAATTGATTCTTAGTAATACTATGATCACTATATCGTGCTTCTTCAAAGCGCATTACAAGCATTGTGACATCACGAACTGGTATACGATTTGTAGATGCAACTAATCGAGCAAGCTCTCGTGGAGATTGTTCTTTAGCATATAGAATCCTTAGATCATTTATGCACATTAACTCAAAAGCTTTGAAGCATAAAACCACCGCTCGACGATAATCTTTAGCTTTATCAGCTTCTTCAATCTGCTTCATAATTGTTGGCAGATCCATATATTCAACATCTGGTCCGGGAAGTACCCCTTTCTTGGTTCTTCTGAACCGACCAAATGCATACACGCCTGAAACAATGATTATTAGCGAAACCACTGTTATTAAAACATATACTATAGTCATACCAAACGGTGCTCCTGTTGTTGGTGATTGAGACGATCCTCCGTTACTTTCGACAAGGGTCTCAAAATAAATATCAAAACTGAATTTGTAACTTGGTGCATCATCAAATGTTATGACAATCGAATACCTTGTAGCATTTATGTAACCTAATGAATCGTTTAATTCCATTTGGAAATATCCACTACCATTTATTGAACTACTAATAACGAATACATTAGACATATTTGAGTAAACACTCATGTTTAATGTAATTGTTCTACTTTCAATAGGACGACCAAATTGATCTGTTACAAATCCTGAAAATGTTAAATTAGAATTAATATAGATAGTTTCTCCTCCAATTGAGATTTTATATGAACCATCTGCTATTGTTGTTGTATTTAGTGAAATTGTATACTGGGCTTCTGTAAAAACATCTACAACAAAGCTATAGTTAGAGGAAGTATAATATTGCATACTGCTTGAACTCAAGTAAACTGTTCCATTTTCCAGTAAAGGATTAACAGTTAATGGAACGGTCATATCAATCGTAAATGCACCACCAGCTGTGGTATTGGTAATGTAAATTAATCCAAAATCCTCCCACTGAGCTGAGATTCCCATCCCGACTATTGCTACACTACTATAAGCATCCCTAATTATTCCTGTTATTTGAAGCGTTTCATTAGGCATTGCATGTGCGTTTTCCACAGCAACAGAGGTGCCGTTAACTGAAGGAGTCAGAATTGAGGAATTACCTAAAACTGTTATATTTTCGGTTTCAGTTATTGCAGTTATTCCTTGGCCTGTGTCTACATCCACTGAAATTGAATTTTCTCCCACTGGTATACTCTGGTTTATTATGAAAGAAACACTAAAATTACCATCATTTTCTGTGGTCACACCAATTGTTGATGTACCCTCAACAAAGACTGTTAGGTTTACCCCAAATCCAAAAGGACCACCACCACTATCAGATAGAACTCCTGATAATGTAATTAAGGTATCACCTCGAACTATTTCAGGATTAAATCCAATTCCAGGTGCTGCAGGTTCATCTATATCAAATACAATACCAGCCCCTGTGAACACAAATATGTTTGTTGTTGTATTACACCAATCAGCTGCACTCGTTCCTAGTTCTGCTTCGGTGATTATCCCACCTACTGTATATGTTAAACCTAAAGTACTAATGTTAAACGATCCTTCCAGAGGGTGATAAACACCGACCGTAGTACCCATAGGGACATTTAGGATTGTTGCTGCAATGTCACCCACAATTGTAATATTGTAAAGAGAACCCAGCCAATCAAAGGTAATATCATGACCATTTGCTGCTGAAACAGGTTGAGGAACGGTAACAGTAGAATTATCAAAAAGTAATGCAGCTAACACTTCAAATGAATTCCCTTCACGGACAATAGTGCTATTTGTTAACATTCCTAACTGAACCCTAGCATAGCATTCAATAGTATTAGTTGAATACTGTCGATTTAATTCAATTGGTCCGAGAAGAGGATCCCCTGGGAAAACTGCATAGACTGTTACGAATCCTGTTCTTTTTGAATGATCATTATCCACACAAACTATGGAGAAATTCCCATTGCTATTAGTAATTCCTTCCCCGACTTTGTAATTGTTATCTAGATTGATTTTATCAGTCTCTAAATCAGTCCAAGTGAAATAGCTCCAATAAATCCAAATGGGTTCATTTGGGATGCCTAGTAAAGTATCTAAGTCGATTAATCTACCTGCCATTGTAAAAGGTCGCCCACGAAGAATTGCTGCTGGAGAAACACTTTCAGGATTTAGATTGCTAGATTCATGTGAAAGTTTCTCTTCTGGTCCACCTACAGAAATAGAAGATGTAAGATAAGTTAATACCTTGGAATTATCATCCTGCACCAATGATGTAAATTCTGTTTCTGTCTGGTTTGGTGCTGATGGAATTAAAGAAATAAATGTAATTGACATCATAAGTAAAAGAATAGCAATTAGTCTTACTCGAGATGATTTTACATTTGCAGCCAGGTCTAACGCCACCATTTTTCTTATTATAACTCAAAAGGGAGGTCATCTTATTTATTAATTTTCAAATCTGCATCTATGATATGTAGGATTTTATCTTAAAAAACGTAGCTCCATATTCTTGTTTATCATAAATTTCCGGAAATGACTTGAAAGTAAACCGCTAGATGGTCGGGCTAAGCACCAGAAGAATGAATAAGGGCTTAGGATCCGACCACCTATTTAACACGATAACACATAGTTTGGCATTCTAGGACTCATCTGAATCGTGTTACAGTGTTCCGGCTCTTAACGTCTCCTCTTAAGCGAGTACCATTCTCTTCTCTCGGGTTTAGAAGATTTCTCAAGTGCCTTTAGTGGTTCTATAAACACTTAACCCGCTGCTTGAAGTGTTTATCCAAAGTCAATTCTTGAGTGCACTCTTTAAGGAGACGAGAAGCGTGAGTAATTATCCTTGATTACTTTTCTCTTCTTCACTCAACTAGTTATACTAATTTTTTAATAAAGATTTTCATGAGCAATTTTCTTCGTGTTGCTTACTTATTTCATTTAAATCAGTATTTTCTTGCGGGAAAAAGTAATTACAGTCTCATGTAAGACAATTACAAATATTTATATACCATATTTGTGTAACTTAAGTATAGAATAATGTAACATTTGATTGGATTGAGAAAAAAATGCCAGACAAGAAAAAGAAAATCAAAGAACAAGTAAAGAAAGATTTGGAGCTTGCCCGAATTAGAATGGCTCTAGTTGCGGGTGTTATGAACTAAGAAAACATTAGGAGTGTTTTTTAAAAATGTCAAATAAAGATAAAAGAAGAAAAGAACTCGAAAAAGAAATGGCGAAACTTCGCAAAAAACTTGATGTTCTTGATGATGACGAAGATGTAGTAGTCAGATTCGATCCTTATACTGGAGAAAAACTAGATGATACAATACCACCTTTCCCTCCAATGCCCCCGATGCCACCACATATGGCAAGACCAGCTAAACCAGCTAAACCAGCTAAACCAGCCAAACCTGCAAGAATAGTTAGAACAGATAGGCATGGTAAGCCGATAGTTGTTCGTCATGCAGAACTTACTCCCGAACAAAAAGAACGCATTGCAAAAGAAAAAGAAATCGTCCGAGTAAAAAGAGAACAACTCAAAGATGAACTCCATGTAATGCGAGGTGTTTTTGAGAAAAAACAAAAAGAGTTTCAAGAGCAACAACGTGAATATGAACATATCAGAAGAGATCTCCGTAGTAAAGAACGCGAAATAAGAGAGAAAGAACGAGCCGTAAGAGATCAACAGAGATCTTACAGTTATACTTGGGATTTAGATATGGATGAAGATATGCAAGAAGTAACTTCTGATCTCGAAGTAAGACTTGGCGAATATACTAAATCAATTCTCGCTTCAGTTGCTGATAGTATTAAATCCTCAATGGGCATCGCAATCAAAGGTGCAGGCAATATAGGTCAAGAAATGAAAGTTGTAGGAAAAGAAATTGATAAAATTGGCAAAGAAATCGGTGATAAAATCGCTAAAGATGTTCATGTCAGCATAGGACCAAAGATTCCTGAAGACAAACTTGAAGAATTCTATGAAGTAGGATCAACCATTGTCTCTGCAATTGGTGACCCAAATAGATTACGCATTCTCAAAGAACTTGAAAAGAGTCCTATGTATCAAAAGGAGCTTAGTGACATCACTAATCTTCGAGGTGGAACTTTCAAACATCACATGGATCGTCTTCTTGAAGATAATGTTAAATTTGTTACCCAAGAAGTTGTTCGTGGACGTTACTTACTAACCACTCGAGGTCGCGAAGCCTTAAAGCTTACCGAAATTCAATTCATGAGATACCTTGAAGAAAAACAAGGTAAGAAGAAAGCGAATGCAGGTAAGAAAGGCAAGGATTCCGACGATGAGTTCGATGTACATATTAAATAATCTGGAGAGTCTTGAAAAATGAAATTAGAGCTAGTTAATGAACCACTAAAAGTTGTGCAAACAATTGCCATTGCAGACCTAGAAGATACAATGGTAACTGTTGGAAAACGATCCAGAATATTCCCTGTTGTAGAAACTAGAGATTACGAAACAATTGGCTACTACATTACCGGAGATATTTACCTCGGTGCAGATACAATTGTGAATACAAAGAAAGGTGCAATAGGAGAACCCATTGAAAAACTTGCTAAAGAAGCATTCATAAAATGCGATAGTATCGATCTTTCTAATACCAAATCTGAAAATCTTTCAGACAAAGATTTTAGAAATATCGAATTAACAGCTTATCGTTATTTCCAGAAAATCCACGATTCCCAATTCAGCAAACACGGCAGATCTGAATGGCGGGTGAATGGAAAACGCTATTCATGGCCCAAGGATCTTAAGCGACTAGATTTCTACATCTACTTATTTGAACCTGAAGAATTCATCTTGATAAAAGAAGAAAGCACAATTATTGCTATTGGAAAGGATGATAAAGAAGTCATTGTGTGCGATAAAAAGAAGAATTCCTATGTTGAAGTTTCAAAGAAAGAAGGCGTAAAGGTTTCTAATGATAGTGGCGAAGTAGTAAAAACAAGTTCTGCTGGTGTCATGATTAATGGCAAAAGCCTAAATGATATATTATCAGGCGCATTACGACCTTTATCAGAAATGTTCAATGGTAAAAGAAAATTCTAGAAAAAAGGCATAGATTCCGCCTTTTTCCTTTTTCTGTTTTTTTAAAATAAACCAGAAACTATTTTGTTGTTAGTTATTTTTTTATTTTTTGATCTCAGCAGTACTTTTCTTGAGTGTTGTGATTTGTTTTTTCATGCTAGTAATGGCTTTCTTATTTTTATCAATGGTTTCTTGTAATGATTTAACCTCATTAGTGAGAAAATTTAGTTTCTCCTCTAATGCCAGATAATCATCTTTTGCACTAATTGCAGGTCTGGAATACTCTGATACCTGTTCTTCTGTTGCACTTCTTTTAAGCAATGGTTTAGGAGTCTTCAAAGATTTCGTACCAATATCTGTTGCAGTTGCATCATATTTTGGTTTTTCACCAGGAGTATATTCCACAATTGATTTTTTACCAGCTCTGTGATCGGATTTTTCTATCATATCTAAAACGCTGACAGATGTTTCAATATCAGGTTTAACAGTTGTTTCTTTCACAAAAACCTGACCATCTTTAGGTATTTGTTCTAATAGATCATTCACAACACGATCAACAACAACTGGTGAGATATACACTTCTTCAGAATCCATAAGAAAGCGCATGCCTTTTTCTATTTCCTCTGGTAAATCTTTGAGTGTTGTTCCCTTTAAAATACTTGTTTTTTTGCTACTAACAGCATGTTTTCCTTGCACAAGGTAAACTGCATAATACTTACCTTCGAGACCAAATTTCAATGAAAATGTTGTTCCGGGAATTTTTACTATTGCTTCTTCACTCACGATAATCCTTCCTTGTGTTATTGATATTTACTTTGTTTCTACCTCTATAAATTCGTTATCTTGTAGGACATTTGGAATAATGTCGCTATTAAGCGGAAAAATAATATGATAAGAAGATAGTTTTGTTAGTGGTGTTTTCATGAGTAAAAATGAAGAAAAAGTCCAATATGATTTATTTGAAGTAATTCATAATAGACGATCAATAAGAAAATGGCTTGATAAAGAAGTTCCAGATGACGTTATTGAAAAGATTCTCAGTGCAGGAATTAGAGCACCATTTGCATATCAGAGCTGCAGTGTTGTTTACACTCGAGATAAAGAGAAAATGAAGAAGCTAAGGGTGTTTCCATCTGCTAAATTATACATGGTGTTCTTCATTGATTTCAATAGAATGGAGAAAATTGTCAAACAAAGAAATTATACCTATGATTTTGATGACAGCATGATTTTATGGTTAGGAGTTCAAGATGTTTCACTTGTTGTGGAAAATGTTATCTTAGCAGCTGATGCTTTAGGACTGGGATCTGTTTTGCTAGGTGGGGCACCATTTCAAGTGGATAAAATTGCAGAAGTTTTTAAGGTTCCCAAAAAAACATTTCCGGTAGTTAGTATGTGCTTAGGTTATCCAGATCCAGAACATAAAATGCATATTCGTCCAAGATTTCCTTTGAAGCTTACTGCTTTTGAAGATAAATATAATAACCTATCAGAAGAGGAACTAAAAGAGTGCATGAAAGCAATGGATGAGGGCTATATCACACAAGGGTATTATATTAAACTCGGAGCAAAAATACCTTTGAAAGATGGTAAAGACGAAGTAGACATGGATAAGTACTCCTGGTCTGAGCATATAAGTCGAAAAATTACACAAGGATCTTGGTATGACGAATCGTTATTGAGTTTATTAAGAAAACAGGGATTTAACCTCGATTAGATTCCTTTTTTCCAAATTCACAATCTATAGCTAAAAAACAGTTGGTACATTGCGGTTTCTCTTTTTTACAAAACCGTTTTCCATGCTCTACAAATAATGCATGAAACTCATTGAATAGACTCACTTCTTTGTTTAAACTAGACTCATAGAAGCTTTTCCAATAATTCCTATTGTCTGAAGCACCAAATCCTAATCTTTTACTAATTCTTATTGTATAAGCATCAATAACGAATTCTGCTTCTTTGAATAAATATAGAAGAATTGAATCAGCTGTTTCCTCTCCGACTCCTTTAACAGATAACAATGCTTGTCTACTTGGTTTTGAATTACTAATCATTAATCTACTAATATTTTTCAAGTAACGGGCTTTTTGATTATAAAACCCAGCAGGTGTTATCATCTTTAACAACATATCAGAATCACAATCTAAGATACCTCTGGGAGTTAGGAGATTTTGTTCTCTTAGATTTTCTATTGCTTTTTCAACATTCTTCCAAGAAGTGTTTTGAGTCAAAATAGCTCCGATGGCAATTTCAAATCCTTCTCCTGGCCACCAATTCTGTGGACCATAAAATGATAGCATTTTTTCGAATAATTCTCTTGGTAGCATCATTGTCAAGTAGTTGATAATTGTACTTTCTGTTAATTATAATTGTGTAAAAATACTTCTTCACTCGTTATTTACTAATAAAATTAATTAGCATTGTAAGACTATGATATTTTGCAGAAAAGATTTTGATAGGTATTTAGACTGCATTGTGAAAGGAGGATGAGATATTGAAACTAACTGAAATAGTTCGAATTAATGAAAAAGGTGAGATAAAAATCCCTCAGAGTATAAGAGACAATATCGGTATAGTGGAAGGAATGCATGTTATGCTTAAAGCTGATACTGACAGAAGAGAGATTAGTATTGTTCCATTTATGACTTCAGAAGCCAATTTGGTGGAATTTAAAATTACTCTTGCTGATGTCCCGGGAGCTTTAGCAAAGTGTGCAACTTTTCTTAGTGAAAATGAAATCAATCTCATTGCTAGTGAATCAAGACAAATACAAAGTGGAGAAATTTCTGAATGGATTGTAGTGGCAGACATTTCAAAGTGCAAATCGAATATTAGAGATCTATGTAAGAAATTAGTGGATGAAGGTATTGCTAAAAATTCGATTTGTAGAAGCTTCCAATAAACACTACTCACTTCAAATGAATTTAGATAGAGAAGAGCTAACTACTCTCTATCTCTTTATCTATAACTAGTTCTAATACGTAATCCTCTTTTTTCTTCATTCTACGTGCATTAACTAGTAGAAGTGAACCAATTGTTGCTCCAACCCCGAAAAGAACAAATCCAACAATTTGTTGAATGAGTAAAGAAGTGGCATCAATTTGATTTGGATCTACAAAGAAAGATAAGATTGTTAAAGGTAAGATTGTCAAGCTCAATATCAAAATAATAATACCCAGTCGCTTGAAAAGAGAGCTAGAAATATCTTTAGAGCGTTTTTCCAATTCCTCAGGAGTTGTCTCTTGATCACTACTATCAATATCTTCTGTTGAATCCTCTGAGTCCTCAAAAGGTATTTCTTTGATTTCTACCAACACAGTTCACATCTGATAAATACTGTTTGTCGATTTCGACTTCTATTTTTTAATCCTTGCTTTCAAACTAATAATCAAACTTAGGAAAAATTTGTATTAAAATAACTTTACATTTACTACGAAGGAAAAGAAATGTTAGAAAAGGATAGAGAAAAAAGGGAGAAAATTTTTTCTTACCTTTTAGAAGCGGTCCAAAAAGTGTTTCCGGAAGACGTTCTCTGTTTTCTAATTCATGGATCAATGGTGAAAGGAGGATTAATTGAAGGATTCTCTGACTTAGATGTTCAAGTCTTCCTAAAAGAATCTTCATTTGATGAGTTCGATCTAAAACTCGAAAAATGCATGAAAATACAAAATCTAGTTGGAAACTTAGATGCACCTCAAATTGGAGCTCAGTATCTGCAAATGTACTTCTACAATCCTAATAATATGCCAGATTGGTATACTCCCCCCATCAAGGGAAGTTATAAAATTCTTTTTGGGAAATTACCAAAGGAACTCGACTTTAGTGAAGAAAATTTCAAAATTCGAATGATTAAATCTCTGAAAGGTTTACCTGCTGAGGTGAGTACAACTATTCGAAGCTTTGCTGATTGTCTGGATAAGACGGTTTATCGGAGAACAAGATTGATTGCAACCAAGATTTTTCCAATAATGTATTCATTACTTAGTTATGATTTGGAACATCCAAATGAAATTTGGGCGAAAACAAAATTTGAAGCATTAGATCTTTTTTGTCAAAAATATGAAAACGAAAACATCTCTGAATTTTTTAATCTGATTCAGTTATTAGCAAAAGATCATAATGATTTGGAATTAATGAAACAAGCATTCTTTGTTGGAGTAGAATTCCTGAAAGAAGCAGCAAAGATAAGTGAAAAAATCAAGATTTAATTGTTAATGGCACAAGAGAAAGTTTTTTCTTACAGAGAAAGACTAGTTATTTGTATAATGAGGAATTTAAATGTCTGATAGAGCTTTAGAACAGCTTGAGCCTAATCTTGTTTGGAAAATTTTCAAGGAAATCACAAAAGTGCCCAGACCTTCCAAAAAAGAAGGGAAAATTCGTAAATGGGTGAAAAATTGGGCAACAAAAAATAACATTAAAATAAAAGAAGATAAAACTGGCAACCTACTTTTATCAAAAGATGCTGCACCGGATTGTAAGAAGTTTCCCACATTAATTTTACAAGCTCATTTAGATATGGTTTGTCAAAAACTCCCACATGTAGAGATAGATTTTGAAAATGACCCAATAAATGCTATTGTTGATGGTGATATTGTAAAAGCTGAAGGAACATCCCTTGGAGCTGACAATGGTATCGGTATGGCTATCGGATTAGCTGCTTTAATTTCTCCTGATTTAAAACATGGTCCTCTCGAGGTTCTATTAACCCTCGATGAGGAAACAGGGTTAACAGGTGCATTTGCTCTAGAAGCTGGTTTCATTAGTGGAAAATACTTGTTAAACATTGATAGTGAGGAGGTAGGCAAAATTACTATAAGTAGCGCTGGTGGGGGTGGAACAGATTTTGTTTACAATTCCAAACTAGAAAATAAATCCAATCATAAAGGTATCAAAATAGCTATTTCTGGATTGAAAGGAGGACATTCCGGAGTAGACATAGATTTGCCAAGATTAAACGCAATAAAGCTGGGAATTGATGCTTTACTTGAACATCAAGACTTAATCTTGTTAAATTCCATAAAGGCTGGTTCAGTTCATAATGCAATCCCAAGAGATTTTGAATGTATAATTATGGTTCCAGAAAAAGAACGAAAAAATATTATGAAAAATCTAAAGCAATGGAGAAAAAACACATTAGAGATTGCTAGAACATCCGAACCTGGAGTGATAATTGATATTTCTGAAGTTACTGAAAATCAAGCTTTCAATTCAGAGACAACAAAAGCTGTGTTAAATCTTTTACTGGATATAAATCATGGACCAATAGCTTATAGTAAGGAAATTGTTGGACTGGTTCAAACATCAAGTAATTTAGCAGTGGTTGAAACTACTGATAAGAAGATTAGTGTTCATGTTAGTACAAGAAGTTCTGTAAATAAGGAACTTGAAGAAGTTCGAGCTAAACTAAAAGAGATTGGTAAGAGTCATGGAGCAAAAGTAATACAAGATGAGGCTTATCCCGGTTGGGAACCAAATCCTGGATCACCATTTCTAAAAGTTGTAAAAAATATCTATGAGGAAGTAATTGAAAATCCAATTGAGCTTGAAGCAATACATGGTGGTTTAGAATGCGGACTTTTTGTTTCTTTGGATCCAGAATTACAAGTTACCTCTATTGGAACAAATATCTACAACGCCCATAGCCCAGATGAATATATTGAAATTGCAAGTGTTGGAATAATCTGGGATGTTGTTGTCAAGATAATTGAAAACATGAGTCAACTAGAGTAAAATGCAAAAAGAATTGCTTTTTTTCTTCAATTCTCCTAAAAAAATATAATACCCTTTGTTATTATACAGATAGTTACAAAGGATTAGAAGTTACATTTCATGAAAGAGCAATTTATCTGGTGGTGGGTACTATAAAGAAATTTGAGGGGATTTACGTCTCCACATTAACCCCGTTTAATGAAAAACTCGAAATTGATTATGAAACAGTAAAAGCCCAAATAGATTTTGTAGTGGATAAAGGCGTCCATGGAATAGTTGCTTGTGGGGTTAATGGTGAATTTTCTAGTCTCTCTCTTACTGAAAGAAAGAAATTAATTAAAGCATCAGTAGACGCTACCAAAGATCGTGTTCCTGTTATAGCTGGAGCATATTCTAGTAGTTATAAAGAAGCAATTGATTTAGTAAAGTATTCTGAGGATAATGGTGCAACAGCAGCTATCTTAACAACACCGTTTTTCTTTAGAAGACCATCTCAAGAAGGGTTATACGATTACTTTAGCAAGATTTTAGATGAGGTCAAAAAATTTCCCATCTTCTTATGCAATGTCCCTATATACTCATTGATCGAGTTAAACTTGAATTTAATAGAAAACTTGACGATGAAATACAAAAACATTGTAGGAGTAAAAGATCTAAGTGGAGTAACGGATAGCATTCTTGCATATGCTGGAGCTTTTGAAGAACTCTCTGTTTTAGTTGGGAGTGACAGAATGGTCTACAATGGGCTCAATGTTGGTTGTGATGGGGCAGTAAGTGCAATCGCTAATATTTTACCTGAGTATCTTCTGAAAATATATGATACTTATAAGAAAGGAAATACTGATCAAGCTTGGATTGAACAGGAATCGGTTATCGGTATTAGATCCTTAATGAAGAGATTTCCATCGCGTTCTGCTCAAAAATTCATTTTTTCAAAAATTTCTGGAAGGGATTCCTTTGTTCGACCACCTCTAAGAAATCTTACTGACGAAGAAAGAGAGAATCTCACTATTATTATGGGTGAACATGGATTAAAAGTAAAATCAGAAATTGCTGTTTAGAAGAATTATTACGGACAAGTTTATAACTGATTATTTTTAACAAATCTAGAAAAATTCCTCTATAATGTGCTATTAACAGGAGATTTGTGTTCATGACACGTAAAAAACAGAAGAAAGATTATCGTACTGAATTAGAGAAAAAAGGGTTACCAAGTTATTATACAATGTCAGATGGTTCTCAGATAAGAGTTTTAGACTTCAATCTTGCTGAAAATCCAAAGGATTACATTATTGTTCTTATTCCAGGCTTCCTTACAGTCTTTCAAAGCTGGCAACGTGTTATGGAAATATTGACTCCTAACTATAGAGTGTTATATATTGAATCTCGGGAGAAGTTTACTTCTATTGTTCCAAGGAAATTAGAGAGAAAAATCAAGCTTACTGATATGGCTCATGATCTCAAAGAAGTTTTTCAACAATTAGAGCTGGATGGACAGAAGTATATACCTCTCACTAGTTCTCTTGGAGGAAACATATTAACTGAAGCTTTAGGTAAAAAATGGCTTAAACCTACTGGGGTAATTATGGTTGGTCCATCGATTGCAGTTCATGTTAGTTTATTTGTAGTAATAATGTCTGCTATAATTCCTAATTTCATTAAGAAAACCATAATGGTTCCATCGATAAAATGGTATATGAGAAGATTTTATGTGAATACTGAAGCTGAACCGGAGCAGCTTGACAAATATATTCGAGCTTTTGTAGAAGCTAATTTACGAAAAGCAATGCCTTTAATGAGAAGATTCTATCGATACAATATTTGGGATATGCCACCAAAAGTTGAAACACCAGTACTTTTGCTTGGAGCATCCACTGATAAAATGCATGCCGCACAAGAATGCCTTCAAATACATGAATTAATGCCAAATTCAATTTACGTAGACTTGGGTAGTAATAAAGCAACACATTCGGAACCATTAATTGAGGAACTGGAGAAATTTATAATAAGATTAGATAATGGTGAATTCGATAAGTGAAAAATTACAGGAGATATAAAAAATGGGCAGAAAAAAAGAAGATTTAAGAGCAGAGATTGAGAAGAAAGCGAAAGAAATCTATTGTGAAATGTCTGATGGTATGAAAGTAAGAGTACTAGATTTTGATTTAGCAGAAAAACCAAATAAATATACCATTTTTCTAATTCCTGGTTTTGTCACTGTATTTTTGAGTTGGGAGATATTGGTTGAGATTCTTTCCAAGGATTTCCGTGTTTTATATTTTGAATCTCGGGAAAAATCAAGCAGTATAGCACCAAATAGAAAGGTGGAACGTAGAACTACAATACGCAAAATGGCTCATGATATTAAAGAGACAATTGAGCAATTAGAGCTTGACAAACAAGATTACATCGCAATTTGTAGTTCCGTAGGATGTACAATACTCTATGAAGCTCTAAGCGAGAAGTGGCTTAAACCTAATGGTATGGTAGCGGTTGGACCCACTATAGAATATCACATCAAATTTATTGCTCCATTTCTAATAACCATTGTTCCCCATTTCATGAAAATACCATTCATGCCACTTTTCAGGTGGTTTATGGGCAGAGTACACGTAGACAAAAAAGAGCATCCGAAACAATATGCAAAATATGTTCGTGCAGGTGAAGAAGCACATTTAAGAAAAATAAGAAGAGTTCTAAGGCAAATGTATAGATACAAATGTTGGCATTTACCCCCAAAAGTTGAAACTAAAACCTTACTCATTGGAGCTTCTACTGATAGAGTGCATGCAACAGATGAATGTATTCGAACCCATGAATTAATGCCAAATTCATCTTATATTGATCTTGGAGACAATATTGCTGCTCATACTCAACCTTTAGCTGATGCACTTTATGATTTTATTAAGGAATTAGATCAGGAAAAATGATGCAAAATGAAATACGCAATCAAGACCCCTCCCGATTATCTGCCTCTGAGTCCTAGAGATTTTGTAAGACATTTTTCTAATTTGCTTTCAAACAAAGAGTATGATCTTTCAATTGCTTATGAAAAACATACAAAAATAATTGGTTATTCTTGCAGAGCATTATTTGATATGTGTATGGAATATTTTAGTAAAAATGAGTTAGTCATAGCTACTACACCAATTCATCACACATCATTCAGGAACATTATAGAGAAATATGTGAAACCCGAAAATATACACATTATTGAGTTAAATAGTAATAAAAATGGAATAAAGAAAGTTCCTGAGATAAAAAAATGTGAGGTAGTAGTTATTACTCATTTGTTTGGTCAAGATATGGATTTGGCTGCTTTATCTGAATTTAAAAAGAAACATAATTGCATAATCATTGAAGATAGAGTCCAAGGTGGATCTTTGGATAAGAAATTCAGTCACAAAGTTGTAGATATTGCACTTTATTCTATGGCAATGGATAAAAGACCAATTGCTCTTGGTGGAGGATTTATGTATATTGGTAATAAGCACAAGAAGCTAATTACAGATTTCAAAGAGATAATTAAGAATTTACCCGTTGAAAAATCAAGTAAGAGATTTAAGGAGTTACTAAAGAAAATACCCACTTATCTACTTTACAACAGTAGATCTTTGGTTTTCGTGTTTTTAGGTGTACTAGACTTACTGAGCTTTTTCAATAAAAAAATAAACATATTAATTGTATCAAAATCATATCGATCTAGTAATCCTGGTTTTAGTCGACATGGCTATATGCTTAAACCATCTTCAGGTTTACAGAAATCAATGTATGAGAATTTTCACAAATACAAAGAAGTAGAAGAAAAATATGCTAAAAACTATCATTTCTTTTTTAGTTGTTTCTCACCTAAATTACTATCTCATTTTTTCCCCTGGTATAGAGGAGATGCATCTCTTACACCGTATAATACTATACAGATAGAAGAACATCTTGTTGATCAGTTTCTGGAATTTTTAAGTTACTTTCACATCTCTAGTTTACCAAATCCCACCTACAAATTGTTCAATATTTCTTACGAAAACTATCCAGAAATTGTGAAATTCAATAATAGTATTGCATATTTACCTTGTGTAGTGAATATGACAAAAGATGAAATTATTTATCTCTCAAATAAGATAAAGAAATTCTACAAAATACATAATCCATCTAAATCGTGAATTCTTTTTTAGAAAAATCTTCGAATTGAATATCAATGTTTATAATATCAGTAGTTTGATAGTTAATTTGTTAACTTTTAGGTGCACAAGATGAAAGTCTGGATAGTACATGATTCTCAAATGGGAAATGGAGAATTGCTAGCGAAAACATTGGGTAAAACCTTTGAAAAAGATATGGAAGTAAATATCGGTCATGTGAAGAAGATTGATCCTTCGAAAGTTGTTGCAGATTCTCCTGATATTGTTATTGTTGGTGCTGCAGTTAGAGCGTTCATGACAAGCTTTACCTCAAAGAGATGGATACGAAAATTACATAAGGAACTTCAAAAAGCTAATAAAACTGTTAAAATTGGTGCAACCTTTCTCACTCATGTAATGAAGAAAGAAATAGTTAATGGCAGAGGTAAAAGACTCAACAAACTTTTAGCTAAAAGTCCAAACGTTGTAACTGTTTATTCTGAATATTTATCAGGAAAAGTTGTTGTACCTGAAGGACCTTTTGAAGAATATGTTCTCGGTGATGCTGAAAAACTCGCTGCTGAACTACTCAAATTATCAAAGAAAAAATAGAAGGATTTGGGATTTCCATTTAGGTAGATTTTCTTTCTACTTTTTTTCTTATTTTACAATCCCAAATTGAATTATAATTACTACTTATATCACTTTTTTCAAGCTAGAAATCATCTTCTTCGGAAGCTGGTTTCTTACAACCAGTAGCTATTGAAGAGAATTCAGTTATCTTCCACTGACCATTTTTGTTTTTAGCTAGACCAACTGGTGTTGGGAAGTCCTTACCAGTGCTTTGAATAATTGCCTTAAGTCGTTTTTCTCCTTCAGGAACGAAGCCTAAGAATGCCATCTTTGGTTTGCTTTCATTGAATTTGTAGTCTTCTTTGTATTCAGCTCCTAAGTAGCTCTTCACTATATTTGGATCATTGCGCATATATTTCAGCAGGGTTTTATTTGTTGGACCTAGTTTCAATCCAGATGGGGTACTTGGATCTTCAAGATTGTGTTTCTTCGATAAAATAACTGTGGCCATTGCATCACCAATAGCTTTATCCTTTACACTATAATTGTAAGCAGCAATTAAGAAATGAAATATTGATTGTGCAGGATCAGAGGCATTCTTTTCCCAGCTCGCTTTAAATTTCTTAAAATCTGTAATCATTTCACCGGTGACTTTTTTCTTTTGCTCTTTCATCCCGCGAAATGAATGTTCAGTGGATTTTTCATATTCAGCTTGAGCAGCACCACGATGCTTGTCAATTTGTTTTTGTGTCTGTTTTTCAGCTTCATCTTCGACAGCATCACCGGCAACTCGTTTTACAGCTCTAGTGGCTTTTTTTCTAAGTCGATCAAACATATAATCACAACATAATAGTTTGTTTTTGGAAGTTACGAATTGTCTTCCATAAACAATATCTATAACGCTATTTTCTATCTATTAAAATAATATTCTTTCGCTTGTTTGATAATTTTTTTACATATATGAAAAAGGAACATATGAAATTTATAATATTCTAGACAATTTTTCATAGAGATTTTGACTCTTGAGTGTCGAATATAATGCATTATAAACTTCATAGAATTTACTGTACAATTTTACGTTTTCAGAATTCGGAATTTTCTTTTCATCAATTTTAACCATTTCTTCAGCTGCACTATCTATACTCTTGTAGATGCCAACTCCTACTCCCGCAAGTATCGCAGCTCCTAAAGCAGTAGCTTCTTCAACTTGACCTTTAATAACTGGTAATCCACAGATATCTGCTTCAATTTGATTCCAAGTAGAATTTCTTGATGCTCCTCCTGTTATCCTCAGCTCTTTTAGATTTACATCTAATTCCTCAAAGACATTGAGATTCGTTCGTATCTCATAACAAGTAGCTTCCATAATGGCTCTAATGAGATGCTTACGAGTGTGACCAAGGCTTAATCCAAATATTAATCCTCTAGCATTTGGATCCCAATGAGGAGCTCCAGCACCCACAAAGTGGGGTAAAATCATTAAGCCTTCTGAACCAGGCTTAACAGATTCAGCCTGCATTCCCAATAATTCATAGGAATCAAGATTCAAACTTGGTGCTAGGCTTTTTTCTGCTGATGAGAAATTATCTCTAAACCAGCGAAGAATGGATCCAGTTGTGAAAATACTTGCTTCAAACACATATTTTCCGGGAATGGCATGACAACTGCAAAGGACTCGTCTTTTCTTATCTCTCTGACTGTTTTCTAAATATGCTAATAGAAATGTTCCAGTTCCTGTTGTTGCTTTTATTCTACCTTTTCTTGTTACTCCAACTCCAATTGCTGCACATTGCTGATCCCCTCCACCTGCAATTACTGGTAATCCTTCCGGCAATCCAGTTTCTTTTGCAGCCTTCTTCGATAATCCTCCTACTCTCGTACCAGATGGAAGAGGTTTTGGCAGTTTTTCCTTAGGTAAATCTAAAGCACTTAGAATCTTGTCTGACCATGTTAAGGTGTTAATATCAAACAACATGGTTCTTGATGCATTACTGTAATCTGTAATGAATTCTTCAGTAAGTTTCATTTGAATAAAATCATGAACCAGTAAAAATTTGTAAGCATCATTAAATGCTTTTGACCAATTCTTTTTCATCCACAGGATCTTTGGACTGGAAAAGTAAGGATCCACAGTTAATCCGGTGAGATCATATATCTTATCACTTCCAACTGATTCCTTGATTTCTTCACATTCGTTTATTGTTCGTCTATCTTGCCAAACAATTGCTCGAGAGAGTGGTACCCCATTTTCGTTTACCGGAACGATTGTTTCACGTTGATTTGTGACACTTGTACTAACAATTTTCGATGGATTAATTTTTGATTTCTTTAGTACCTCTTTGATCGTGTTTACTGTTACAGTCCACCAGTCATTCGCATTTTGTTCAACATCTGTCGGTCTTGGAAAAAAGCTTTCATATTCTTGATAAGCCGATTCAATTATTTCCCCTTTCTGACTGAAAATAATTGTTCTTCCACCTGTTGTTCCAACATCAATGCTTAGAATATATTGTTCTTTTTTTGTTGTCAATGCTAGTTCTCCTTTACTTCAGAAATCAAAACCCTCGAAGCTTATAGTAAACAATTACCATTCAAATTTAACATATTAAATATTTTTCACTTTTTTTCAGACACTATTAACATTCTGTGACTTGTTAGGTCAAGATACCCTTCTTTCAGAATTTCTTGATGCATCTCCCACAAATTATTCTCATATTTTTCAACGGAAAATTCTGGAATTTGCCATGGTATCGCCTTCAGATAGTAGACAATTGCACCAATATCAAAGCATCTTGTAATAGGAAATGCTTCCCGTTTTGTTTTGATTGTAAGACCAACATCTTCAAGTTCTTGTGCAACTTTCTTTAAATTCCAATCAAGATACTCTAATTCTTCAATAGGATAACCTAATCTCTGATTTAATTCGAGATTATCCTTCCATCCTACTTGTTGAGTTATAAACATGCTATTCTGCTTCAATATTCTGTATAATTCCGATGGCAAATAGGATTCATGTCTATTAATTATCAAGTCAAAATGCTCATTCTCAAAGGGTAAAATATTATCTTCATATATTTGAACTACGTTAACACCAATAGGTTCTAAGGTTTTCTTTGCGACAGGAACATTTGGTTCATATGCTTCTGTAGCATACGTTTCTTTGGGCAATGGTTGCAGAGAAGATAGAAATTCTCCTCCTCCTGTTCCCATATCCAACATAGATTTAGCTGTTCTTACAAAAGGTAGAATTTCACCGTGGTAACTCCAAGTTAGTGGTTCCATAACTATTCTATCTTTTATATGCGAAAAGTCCCATCCAGAGAATGGATGTAAAGCATCTTTTAACAGTAAATCGAAAATTTCCTTGGAAGTTTTTGTTTTCATTTTTTGTTAACCACTAGTAAATATTCTTGTTATTAAATTTCAACAAAGTATATTTACTCTGTTAATAAATAGATTATTGGATAATAACTTAATTATTACATATCAGAATTTTGAATGTGCTCTTTCCGTAATGTTCAAAAAACGATTGACTTTAATTAATTGATAAGAACATAATGTAAATTTAAATTGGATGAGATAAAAGATGAAGATATTTTTTGATGAAACCCAAAAAGAACGCGGCAAAATTAATACTAATTATTCCATTCTTCGTGATTCGTTAAGAAGCGAAGGTTTAGAAGTTGAGGTATATAATGATTTTCCGATTTCAGAGAAAACATTGAAATGCGATGTTTTTGTTTTCGCTTGCCCAGATGGTTCCAAGTTAGGAAAAAATGAGATTGATTCCATCACGAATTTTGTTGAAAAAGGAGGAGGTCTACTAATAATCGGAAATGCAGGCGGAGACAGAGGATTACGTACCAACATGAATGAGATTCTAAATCAATTTGGTATCGAGATGGTTTCTGATCAAGTTAAGGATGAAACCAACAATGAATTCAATATGCCCACTCATCCAGTAATTAATGATGTTAAGGAACATCCTATTGGGAATGGTGTTGCTGAAATTGTTATTGTAGCAGGATGTTCTATTAGAGGTTCTTCTAATATGAAAGGTATTGCTTACACATCACCAGCTGCTGAACCGCCCAATGCACCTGTTTTAGTTGCAGGGGAATACAAACAAGGAAGAGTAGTAGCAGTAGGCTCCTATCGTTTATTCTCTAATTATGGTGCAGGTCTTTCTTTGAGAAATAACCGAACGTTTGCTATGAATATGTTCAGATGGTTAGGTCGTCTTGAAACAGGCAAAGCTCCTTCAGTTGCAGTTAAAAAAGAAACCAAAATTGATGCAATAGTTCCTCCAAAGACTGAACCAGTTGCTACAGATATGAAACCATCATCAATTCCACCACCCCCTACAACAGTAGCTCCGAGAGCATCACAAACTCAAGCAGTTGTAGCGAATGATCAGAATGTTTTACAAGAGATTGAGCGTTTGCGTTCAGAAATTTCCGAAATGAGGGAAATCATAGCACGTCTTTATTCCGATTCTCTTGGTTATTTACAAGAAATGAAAGAAGAAGTTCGTTCAATGCTTGACTATATTAGAACAAAAGAAGGATGATTTTTCCTTCTCTTTTCTTATTTTTATAACAATTTTTTATAGTTTAATAAAGTAATTTAATGCTACTAAGAATAGTTACCTTTAATTATTCGTTGAATAATAGCACTTTCAATTGCTGAGGTTATGAAATGAAATTATCAACACTCACAGACATCTATCAAAAATTGGATGCTACTACAAAGAGACTTGAAATGATTGATATTTTGGTAGAGCTTTTTGAACTCACACCTCTAGAGGAAATGCGTGCTGTTATCTATTTGACCTCAGGAAAAATATGTGCGGACTATATCGGATTAGAACTTGGTTTTGCAGATAAAATGGTAATAAAAGCTATTGCAAAGTCAATTGGTAAAGCAGAAAGTGAAGTTAATAAACTTTTCAAGAAAAAAGGAGATCTAGGTGAAGTAGCTGAAAAATTGATAGGACAAACCGGGCAACAACAATTAGGAGCTTTCTTTACACCGAATGAGAAGAGTGAAACCGGGGAATTAACTGTAGATGATGTCTGGGATATTCTCAACAAAATTGCTCTTATTGAGGGAAAAGGAGCAAATCAAAAGAAAACAAATTTGTTATTGGGTTTGTACTCAAAAGCAACCCCGATTGAAGCGAAATATATCACTCGAATTGTTTTATCGCAGCTCCGATTGGGTATTAAAGATCTAACTATAATTGAAGCTTTGTCTAGAAAATATGGTGACGGAAAAGAATCACGAAAAATAATAGAACATGCATACAATGTAACAAGCGATATTGGAACAATTGGTGATATTTTAGCAAGTAAAGGAATGGAAGCAATCAAGAAAATAGAGATCAGTGTCGGAAGACCTATTCGAATGATGGCTGCTCAGAGAATGCCAACAGCAGAAGAAATTATTGAAAAGCTTGGTGGAAGTTGTGCTCTTGAGTTCAAATATGATGGAGAAAGGGTTCAAGCACACATAAATGGAGATGGCATCAAACTTTACTCGAGAAATCTAAATGAAATATCAGAGATGTATCCAGACGTTACAGCAGCTCTGAAACGTAGCTTAAAATCCTCTCAAGTTATTGTTGAAGGTGAAATAACTGCTTGGGATCCGGATAACGAACGATTGAAATCGTTCCAAATTCTAATGTCAAGAAAAAGAAAATATGGTATTGAAGATGCTATGGAAAAAATACCTGTAAGGGTGTTCCTTTTTGACATTCTCTATAAAGATGGAGAAAGTTTACTGAATAAATCTTATCCTGAGCGTCGAGTAGTTTTAGAATCTCTTATTAAAGATGATCCTGTAATAGTGCTGGCTTCTCGAGAAGTTGTTTCTTCTCCTGATGAATTTGTGGAGTATTTTGAAAAAGCAATTGAAAGTGGCTGTGAAGGGGTCATGGCTAAGGATATTAGAAAAGAAACACAATATCAAGCAGGTAGTCGTGGATTCCTCTGGATTAAACATAAATTTGATTACTCTTCAGCTTTCAATGATAGTTATGATTTTGTTGTGGTTGGGGGATTTTATGGTAAAGGAAGAAGAAAGGGAACTCTGGGTACAATATTGATGGCTGCATACAACGCAGAAGAAGAACGATTTGAGACAGTTTGTAAACTAGGAACTGGTTTCACTGACGAGGATTTGATTAAAGTAACAAAAGATTTGATGAGTATTTCAGTAGAGAAGAAACCAAAAGATGTTATTTCAAAGCTTGATGCTGATGTCTGGGTTGTTCCAGAAAAAGTCTATGAAATACAGGGGGCTGATCTCTCAATAAGCCCTGTTCACACATGTGCGTTAGATGAAATAAAAAAGGATACTGGACTAGCAATCCGATTTCCAAGGTTTATTCGATTCCGAGATGATAAAAAACCTGAATTAGCAACAACTACAAGTGAAGTTGTTGATGCCTTTAAGAAGCAAAGGTTGAGAAGTGGTTAATTTTCCACGAGCGAAAACAATAATAACAAGATTTGATTAACTATAACAGTTAATCTCATTGTATTAACGGAGGATCATCAATGGCAGAATTAAGGAATGATGAAACAACTGAAGGAGAAGAACCAGAAGCTAGACCTAAGCGAATTGAAGTAGGTGGGCAAATAGAAACTATAGAAGAAATCAATCCCAAAAAAGCTCTGAAATTGCTTCGTGGTTTAATAAAGGACTATGTGGATTATCTCACTGTACCAAATAGACGAAAAACTGATTTCCATTTCCGAGAATATGTGAGGAATTACATTAACCAAACCAATGATCAAATAAAAGAAATTCATGCCATGTTAATCGAAAAACAACAGATGTCTACTTGGGCTGTTGCAGAACGGTTAATTAATGAAATTGCATCATTTTCTAAAGACGTAGAAAAAGGAGAATATGGTTTCACTACTTTCTTCGAGAATCCAAAATTACTGGAGCTTGATATTTCTCAACTTTATTTAATTGATAATGAATTCATTCTCGCATTGAATCGAATGCAAGAGAGAACTGAAGCTTTCATGGATATGACTATAAGAAATTATCTTGAAGATGTAGATTTGTGGTTTGAGACTATTGATCGGCTCATTGGAAAATTATTAAGTCTAAATGATGATAGAGCAAAATTGATAGGTTCATATGAGAGAATTTCTTACTAAAATTCTATTCTTTCAAATATTCGATTATTTTTCTTTCCACATTTTGTATAAGAGCATTTTTTATTAGAACAGTCTTATCTCGAGATGTTTGTCCTGCAATTATCAAAATATCAGTAGAATTTTTTTCAAGGATTCTTGCTATGAATTTTAGCAGTTCTTTGTTAGCTTTTCCTTTATCAGGAGGTGCTTTGACAAAGACAGCTATTTTTCTATCTAATGAATCCAAGGTAATTTCTTGCTTCTTACTATTTGGTTTTACTTGTAATTGTAAAATAACATTGCCTTCAGATTCAGAAATTATATCCCTTGAAATCATCTAACGTTCTCTCCTTTGTTTCATCTGGAGTTGCTTGCTTAAATATTATAAAGTAAAATCCTTCATCATTTTATATGCTCTTTTGAAAATCTTTGTTGCTTCTTTTGGAGAGGTATGATTTGGATTTTCAACTTTTGGTGATTTTGATAGAACAAATAAATGAAGGTTATCCTCTTCAACTATGTGTTGTATTTTTATTACTCTATCTGCATAGGCTATTTCTTTTTTTAGTGGTTTCCAATCACTTGGCTTCTTCATTCGAAGGAAACAAATAAATGAGGGGAATTTATTACTCATACTTTCGTTTATTAAAATTTGAATTGAAAATGAATCAAATGAATCCGGTTGATCCTCAAAATCAATCATAAAGCGAACATTTATTGGCAACATAATTTCTTCTTTCGAATCAACTTCTTCAAGCTGTTGTAGCTGCAAAGCAGGTGTTGTAGTGAATTCGAAATCATCTAATTCTTCATGTTTGGTAAATTGATAATAAAAGAGAACTTTTCTTAGTATTTCAGGTTCCCATGTTTTTATTCGAATTATGAACCACAGAGGAAATAAAAATGCGTAAATATCAAGTAAGAAAATATAAGTCGATGGAAAATCTCGATTTCCTAAAATAAGGACTAAAACATAAATGAATGTTACACCCAAAATGGTGGATATGAAAATCACTTTCCCTTTTGCTTTTGTAAGATCAAAGAAGGCTGATTTCGATTTTCTTTTCTTTTCTCGAGTATTTATTATGTTGAAATAATCAGAGAGAAGTTTCATATTGGAATCAACCCATATTGCCTTTGAATCCACAAGTTTTGGTTCTTCGGAAATGACTAATCTTTCTGGGAAAAGAAGGATTATGGAAATAATAATGAAAATAAAACCTACACCAAATGCTAGATAAGAAACTTTTAAGGATTCAAATGGAAAAATGCCTTTTTGTGGTAAAACAATTTGAATTACAAGTCCGCCAATAGCAAATATAAATGCTATAATTAAACGAGGGATTACTGGAAATTTTTTAAATAGTTTAAAGCTCTCATCTGAAATCTCTAGGTTTACCAAAACCATCACCAACTAATATCTATAGGTTAGTATCTAGTGTGTTTTAATATTTGTTCGGTTAGTTTCCATTATTCTCCAATTCTTTAACTTCATCTTGTGTTTTCTTTGTTGGATAAAGAAGAATTTTAGTTGTAAAACTTATCATCCAAAAGAGAATAGAGAGTCCGATAATGAGTGAGAGAAACCATATTTCAATTCCCACAAAGAAGTAAATTAAACCAGCTGTAACATTACCTGAAATCATGACAGTTAATATTTCCAAAGCATTATTGTTTATAATATAACTTGAAAACCACCCGAAAATTAGCCATATTAATAAAATACTAAACATTGTATAAACGTGTAATCTTAGGAGCAAATAACCAATACCTGCAGTTATTCCACCTTCAATTATTCCAATACCAAGAGATTTCCCAATCTGCTTGAGTTTAACCTGTGCTTTTGATTTTTTTTCAGAAGTGTTTTCATTGTTCATTGAGGGATATAATTCACTTAGATATAAAAAACGTTAGGGAACTCTTAATACAATAGAAATACTTTGATGTCACTTAATATTATATTTTTATTTAAAATAATCAGCAAAAAGACTAAAAGCATTATAAGAAAAGTTATAGAATTGATATTAATACAATGACCTTAAATCATTATTTAGCTAATGTTACTTGGTGGGGTTAATGCTACCGATTTTAAAACTACTAGAATTTTCAAAGATTCTTCCCTTAAGTGAGGATTCTGTTGAAACAATAAACTTTCGTGAGGGTATCAATAAATTCCTTGCAGAGAATGGTTCAGGTAAAACAACGTTAACAGATTTAATTGAACATTCCCTGGTAAGAGATGCTCATGCATTTGCATGGAATGTTTTCTCGAAAAAAAGGGCAGATCGGACAGCTTATGTGAAAGCTGAATGGACGTTTGGTGAAGAAGTAAATTCTATTATTCATGAACTAACTGATGCCGGGGCACGAACCAGAGTGACTTCAGCTAAGTTTTCAAATAAAGCTCATACTCGAGATATGTATTCTGATTTCTTATATTCACGAACTAATTTAACACTGGAACAAACGCAGAAATTGTTTGAAGGGGTTTATTATAAAAGAGAAAATGATTTGAATTTATTAGGAACTCCAGGCGAAGAATCTTTAATGGATTTCTTTGAGCTCTTGAACAAAGCAATTCGAATGGAAACTCCGACAACAATAAAACTACGCAATCAAATTGGGGAAGTAAAGAGACAAATCGAAATGCGAAAGAATAGTAAACGCAGATATGAAACACAACTTGAAAAGATGGAGATAATTTTCACAAGTGCAGATACATCTGCAGAGGCTTTAGATACGATTGGTTCTCGAAAAGGAGAATTGGAAAGAAGTAGCTCTAAACTACAAGAGGACATCGAAAAACAGAGGAAAGCATTACTAAAGCTGGAAGAGGACGACCAAAAAATCCTTGATGATCTTGATAAAGATCAAGAAACACTTGTTGAAATTCGATTAAAACATGATGAATTAAAATCAAAACGTTACGCAATGGAAAATCAACTTGATAAATTAAAAAGAGAACTTGAAGGATTTAAGAAACTAGGGAAAGTGGATTATGGCAGTATTAAAGACAACTGGGAGAAGAAGAATAATTGTGAATTGTGTGGTAGCACTATTTTTGATCATTGGGAAGAAAGAATTGTAGCAGGTTGTCCTGTTTGTGGTACTGGTTGGAAAAATATACCAAAGACTGTAAAGGAAACTGTTGCGAAAGACCAAACGATAGTTGAAAATGATACCCGAGACATTCAAAAGGAAATTGATATTATTACTCATGAATTACGAGCTATTGAAGAAGACGATAACAAGTATGCAAAACAAGAGAGTACAATAACTTCAGCTTTGAAAAATCTTAGAGAGAAACTTGCAACCAATAATGCTCGAAGAAGAGAGATTCAAAAGAAAAATGAGGAAATAAACGAGCAAATTCAAAGGGTTGGTGTGGAATTAGGCGGCCTTTCAGCGCAAGAGAAAATGGTTAATCAGGATGAAAGTATTGGATTAATCAAAGTCAATTTAGAAAAAATTAGTTCTGAATTAGAAAATTACTATGGACAATTAGAAAGATTAGAACGTGATTTACCTGAACAAAAAGAACTACAAAAGATTCTAAACAATTTCACTCGATCCACAAAAGAAATCTTTGGTTATAGCATGTTGGCAGATACAGACACTCGAGTGATAAGCATCACTAAAGATGATTCCGACAGGGATTTCGCAGCTATGTCATGGTCTGAAAGATATTTCATAGACGTAGTATTTAGAATTGCTATATTCCACTTCTTAATTGAAAATAGAATTATGAAGAAAGGACTATTAATATTGGACTCTCCTGAGGCGGCTTTAGATCCACCCAGACTTGAACTACTTGCCAATTTATTAAATAGCCAAAAGAATAAAATTAACTTCATAATTGCCACTAGATCTGGGCAATTCTATAAATTGCTTGATGGATATCCACTTGATATAAAGAAGCAAACACAAACAAGTCTATTCGATTTCATAGAAACAAGTTAATTATCCAACTAAATGAGATCACGGGATGTAGTTAATATGTCAAAATGGTTAGATAAAGAGGTAAATGAATATAAGAAAAATCATCAGAAATCATTGGCTATGTGGAAAAAAGCTAATGAATTATTTCCAGCTGGTGTTTCTCATAATATTAGAGATTTTCATATGACTCCACTAAATCTTGGACCTCCTTTCATTAGTAAAGCTGAAGGTACAAGATTAACTGACATAGATGGCAACAGCTATATTGATTATTGGTTGACTCATGGAGTGGCTGTTTTAGGACATGCTCATGAAGCTATTATAGAAGCTATTACCAAGCAGCTACCTCTTGGCAATCATTTTGGAATGGTTAATGAGCAAGCGTTAATTTTAGCGAAAAAAATTCGAGATGCAACACCAAGTATTGAGAAATTAAGGTTCTGCACAACAGGAACAGAAGCTACTATGTATGCTTCTAGATTAGCAAGAGCATTCACCAAGAAAAATAAGATCGCAAAGATAAGGGGTGGCTGGCATGGCGGTAATGACACATTATTCTACTATGTGAAGCATGTCGAAAAGGGCATGGAATCGAATGGATTAAAAACACAAGAAGAAGCTGATATTGTAAGTTTTGACTATAATGACATAGATGGTTTCAGAGAAATCCTAAAGAAAAACAAAAACGAGATAGCTGCTGTTATTATGGAACCTGTTTTAGGAGCCGGTGGAGCTATCCCCCCAAGAGAAGGATTCTTAGAAATTGTAAGAGAAGAAACAGAACGCAACGATATCATTCTAATTTATGATGAGATTATTACTGGATTTCGATTGAGTTTTAATTCCGGACAAGGGTACTTTGGTATTACACCGGATATGACAACAATGGGTAAGATAGTAGGAGGAGGTGCTCCAATTGGAATCATTGGTGGACGAGACGACATTTTAGAACAAGCCAATTTGCAGAAAGATGGAAAAGTTTGGATTGGTGGTGGAACGTTTTCAGGGAATCCTGTAAGTATGGTTGCCGGAAACGCTACCATAGATACTTTGGGAAAGAATAAAACTAAATTTTATGATAAATTGAATAATGATGGTGGAAAAATTACGAAGGAATTACAAGAGCTCCTTGAGAAATACGAAGCACCTGCAATCGTTACGAGTGTGGGTTCAATGATTTGTATCCATTGGTTTAGAGAAAAGATCTCAAATGTAAGAACTGGAACTGAAATAAAATTAAATCTAGACACTGACAAAGTTAACAAATTCCAATTACTAATGTTCAATAGGAATATTCTTATTAGGAGTGGTTTTGGATATCTCTCCATCAAACATACAAAGGATGATTTTGAGAAAACCATAAATGCCTTAGAAGACTCAATTAAAATCATAACTCAAAACAGTTAAAATCGTTATGATGCCAATACTTTAAAAACGATAGTTTAGTCAAGAATTAAGTGAATCGTAAGATAAACACCATTAAAGAAGTGTGGGAAAATGAGTACTGAAGAAGAAATTATTATTAGAAATCTATTGAGAGGAATAAAGTCCATACTTAAACGACGAGGTTACAATGTAGTTAAAGAAGATCGATTCGAAAATTATATTGATATGATTTGTGAGCTCGAAAAGGACCCTACTAAGGAAATGCTTGCATCCATTTCGTTGGAGGATAAGGTTGGTGTATCAGTTCTACGTGATTTTTTCAAAAGATTAGATCAAAGAGTAGAAGAAAAAGGAGAGGAAAATGTTAAAGGTTTGCTTGTCGCTTCAAATCGCTTTACTCACTATGCAAGAAGAGAAGCAAAAGAGAAGAACATCTGGATTGTTACAAGCAAAGATCCTCGGTTTGATATTTTCACCCATGATCTCGTTCCAGAACATGTAATTTGTCCTGAAGAAGAATTAAAGGCATTGTTAGAGAAATACAATATCAAGAGAAGACATCTACCAAAAATACTGTCAAGTGATCCAGCAGTTAAAGCTGTAGGAGCTAGACCAGGACAAGTAGTTAAGATTTTCAGAGATAGTCAAGTCGCAGGACAATCAATTGCTTATCGTCTAGTAGTAAGCAGAACAAGTTAGGTTTTTTAACCTAATTTCCTATTTTTTTATGATTCACCAAATGATAAAAAACATTTAAAAGAGTGTTTTTTCGAGTAATTTCTTGATAGTGCTACGATAATCTAATATTGTGGTTTACTATTAATCTACATAAATAATTACAGAGGATATAATATGCCAACAAAAATCGATCTTGACAAATGCTCAAAATGTGGAACTTGTATTGAAGTTTGTCCTGAAGAAGTATATGATGAAACTGATGATGGAGCTCCTATAAACGCTCGACCAAATGATTGCACTGATTGTGGAATTTGTGTTGAGGAATGCCCAGAGGAATGCATCGAATTAGTGTAATTACTTCCTCTTAATTCTAAGTTTTTCTGTTTTTTATTTCTTCATTTTCTTTATGTTCGATTATTTAGAATGAGGTTATGAATTAAAAAAAGAAATTGGAGCTCTAAGTTGAAATCACTTTTTATAGAAAATTATTCTTTCTTCTTTTCTGCCCAAACCAAAAGCTTTTGATATAATCAACGGATTATGTTTTTGTTAGTTATTTATGATTGAGGTATAGATTCATGGATAGTCCGGCAACTTCTGATAATGATAAAAGTGTTAAATTATCAAATGAAGCCATTGATGACATTCTTAATCCAATACCTACAGACAAACTCATTGAGAGAATAGCATTAATTAAGGAATGGAAAAAAAAGCGACCTCCTATTGGAGAGAAGCAAACAAAGAGGGATTATTTCTGTCAGCATCTTGGTAATGAAGTCTCACTTGAAATTATACGTAATATTCAGACAATAAGCGAACATTTCTCAATTGGTGATTTTGATTGGAATATTTTCTGCTGGGACAAGAGTATTGCTCGATATTATCCTGATAAAATAAAGAAGAGGTTTGAGGATGTCATCTTAAAAATCGATTCTTTAATCAATATTGATTTATTGACAGTTGATGAAGAATCCCAAACAATCTTTTTATTGTTAGAGCAATGGCAAAAAGAAATTGTTGCTGATACCATTCTCTCAAAAATAGAAGCAAAAATTCCTAAATATTTCAGAATTTATATCGTAGTTTCTAAGAAGATGCTTCTAGTTCAAAGTAGGACTGAATTAGCAACCAAGGAGTTTCTTCATCTCTTTGAAGAAGCATTTAATGTAAAAACAAGTGGGTTGAGAATTAATGCTATGGTTATAAGAGAATTTGTAAAAAGCAACCCATTGGAATTAACAAGACTTGTTATTAAAGTTCCTCAAGAAGTAGCAGGATTTGGAGGATTAACGGAATTAACCTTAGTTGGTGATGATGTTATAAAGGGATCAAAAGGTTTGATGGATAGGCATGAAGTCTCACCTATAGATGTTGGTCCTTGGGTTGGAGCTTCTAATGCTGAAATTGATTTAACAGTTGGCAAAGCAATAAAGACAAAATCGATCGAAAAAATTCTTGAGTTATATGAACTCATGAAAGACCTTTGATTTTTTGCTAAAATAGAAATGTTTTTTATTAGATTTTTGTAGAAATATGCCATAAGAGTAGCATTATTATTTAGTAAATTCCAAGTAATTATATAGTAGATAACGATTATTTGTAATACTAAAAAAATATTAAATTGAAATTAAGGAGAAAAAATTCATAGTTTAAGGTGGCAAAAAAATTTGAGCGATAACTTAGATAATCTCTTAGGTGACATTTATTCATCAAGCAGTCAAAGTCAAGGTGTAAAAGAATTAGCGAATTTAATTAATAATTTATCATCACTCCTTCTAAAAGCAATTAGTCAATTAGAAGCCAGAGTTATGAAGCTAGAACAGCAAGTAGCGCGTGGTAGTGCGCCAAGACCACCTCAACCAAGCAGTCCTGCACCCCCTCCAACAACTCGTTCACCAATGCCAAAAGTAGCATCGCCATTTAGTTCTCCTGCATCTCCACCTCCCCCACCTCCAAGACCTGCTGCCCCAGTAACAGCTGATGCTGGACCTGGTAGTGCAGTTGAAGCTGCTTCTATGTTAGGGGTAACTTTGAAGAAAGCACCTACTACTACTCCTGCAGCCACTTCAGATTCAGGACCTTCTTTCCTTACTGGAGTCGTTAACCCTGATGCCCCAGCTGAAACAAGTTTGGGTGGAGCTATCCAACCTGATGCAGCAGCACCTACAAGTATGGGAACAGGCGGTGGTGTAGCTGGACCCGGTGGTGGATTCAGAGGGGAATTAGCTGAAAAATTAGCTAGTAGACGTCAAAAAGTAACACAGCAAATTGAAGATGATTTTGATGCTCCTGATCTTGCGTTAGAACCTGGTGAAGAAGCTGAAGAGGTTGAAGAAGAATCTACAAGTAGCGAGCTCAAAGGTGATCTTGAAGATGAACTTCGAAGTGCGTTTTCAAAACTGAAAGGTTAATACTCTTATGCAAAGAAAAGCAGTTTGTTTAATTAGCGATGGGTTAGATTCTCCTATCGCCACTTTTCTCATGGAACGTTCCGGTGTAGAGGTTATTGGATTAAATTTTGATAATAAACCAATGGTTAAGCCATCTAAAATGAAAAAGCAAAACAAAGAAGGTACAGTTACTAAACTATTAGAAGAAAAGATTACTATTCCTATTAGCCAAATCCACAATATATCTCAAACTTTAGTGAATTCCTTTCAAACCCATACTACTTTTGATTTATACGTCGTTCCGAATGGGAAAGACTTAGAGAAAGTAGTAAATGAATCTAAAGATCCAAAAATAAATTGTGTTCTTTGTAAAAGATTAATGCTCAAGAAAGCTGAGGAATTAGCAAGAAAAGTCAATGCAGATTATATTGTTACAGGGGAGATTCTTGGTGAGCAAGCTAGTCAGACTATTGAAAATCTTAGGATAATTGAAAGTGTTTTGTCTGAGAAGAAATTAATCAGACCAAATATTGGATTAAACAAAGAAGAAGTCATAAAAATGTCAAGAGAAATTGGAACGTACAAATTCTCTGAGATTGCTGCGAAATATACTTGTGCAGCGGTTCCTAACAAACCAGCAACACAAGCACGTCTTGAGAGGATAACTGCAGCTGAAGAATATCTGATATCAGATGAAATGATTGCAACAAGTCTTCAGAATGCTATGAAATATGTTTTCAAGAAAAAAATATAACTCAGAATCTTTACTGAACCGTTTTCCTAATTAATTTCAGATAGAAATTGTTTTAAGGAAACAAAAAAAATTTCAGCAATTTCCAAATTTGTATGTAGAGAAATCTTTTTGAATAAGTATAAGAAAGAGTGGTTCAACAAAAGAGGATGATGATTATTGAAGGGCATAATAACAGCTTCAAAACTAGTTTCATCTCCAAAAGAGATAGCTTTTCCTGATTCAGTAATATCTGATCTATCAGATATGAGTGGTGACAGTGGCAAAATTTTGATAGTGTATGCTTCTAACGTTAAAGCAATTTACTTCTTTACAGTGGAATCTGAAGTTATCAAAATCGGTATTAAGATTTATCCCTTAACTTCCCGAATTGTCGCTAAAATTATGGCCAAAATAAATGAATTTGCTAACAAAATTACTTATTCAACAGGCTTATGTTTGGTTGATGATGTTTGTGTATGGGAAGGTTTCTTGGAGAAAAGACATCTAACACGTTCAATGGAAGAAGTAAAGAGTTTACTTAAGGAAATAGAAGAAGTTCAAGATGTTTCTATAGCAGAAGTTCCTCACTAATCCTTATTTTTTATCCCAACTTCTTTTAATTTATTAACACAATAGTACTTGGTATTAGGTTTGCTAATATGAGTTCATTGGAAGATTTATTTGGAATAAAATCAGAGTAAATAGAAGTGGTATCAATAATGAATAAGAATCTAGGGGATATAGGAGAACGAGCATTACTTAAAATGTTTGAAAAACTAGTTGATTCCGGCGACTTGCCGTTTAATGATGATGCTGTTGCATATTCAATTTCCGAGAACCAATCAATGGTTGTAAATATTGATACATTTGTTAGAGAAACTGATGCTCCTCCAAAAATGACCCCAGCTCAAATGGGAAGTAAAGCAGTTACAATGACTATAAGCGATTTAGCAGCAAAAGGAGTTCAACCTCAAGTTATAGTTGCTTCTGGAGTATTTCCAGGAGATTTCTCAGTTGAAAATACTTTGGAACTTGTTACTGGTATAAGAGAAACCGCTCACAGTTATAATACTAAATTTCTTGGTGGAGATACAAATACAGCTGGAGATGTCATTCTTTCTATCGTAGCTCTTGGATTGTGCCAAAAGAAGAACCTTATACTCCGTTCTGGTGCTTTGATAGATGATATAATCTGTACAACAGGTTATTTTGGTTTGACCGGTGCAGGATTTAAAGTGTTTTTAGATAATTATTCTGCAACTGAAAAACAGAAAAATAAATTCTCGAGTGCAATTTATGAACCAAAAGCGTGTCTTGAAGAAGGATTGCTATTCTCTCAGTTCGGAAAAATAAACAGCTGTATTGATAGTAGTGATGGTTTAGCATGGAGTTTGTATGAATTATTAAGAAATAAGAATGATTTAGGTATAATTCTTGAGAATATCCCAATTGATCCAACTGTTAATGATTTTGCGAAAGACCATAATTTACAAGCAGAAGATCTTGCATTACATGCTGGAGAAGAATTCGAATTACTATTCACATTAAAAGAAGATAATTTCCACAAGCTACAGAAGCTAATGGAATCAAAGGGAAAGGTAATACATAGAATTGGAAGAATAACCAATGAGAACCCAGGTTTAATTCAATATATGAAAGAGGGAAAATTGATTGATGTTTCCCCAAAAGGATGGGAACACTTCCAATAAGATGATTTTTTTTGATTAAAGAAATGGGAAAATTAAAAATAGGGAAGAATTATTCCAAGGACATGCTAGAGCTTGCACTTAAAATTCTAACCGATAATAGATTATGCGATAATTGTTTAGGGAGACAATTTGCTCTTGTGGGTTTTGGATTAACAAATAAGGAAAGAGGAAGCATTCTAAAAAACGCTTTAATCTTAGAATTATATGACAAAATTCCTGATGATAAGGACGCAGTTAATATTAGTCAAAAAATAGCGAATATGGGTAATATATTAGCTCAGCAATCTCTACAAAAGAAAGAGTGTGAAATTAGTTCTAATTCTACAACTGAAAAGATCTGTGAATTATGTGATAATTTATTTGATAATTTAATTGTATATGCTAAACCAATTTTCTCTAAACTTGAAAATGAAGATTATCAAAGTTTCATTATTGGAGCAATAATTCCTCCTGAAATTCTTGAAAGGGAAGACAATATTCGAGCTAAATATAACATCACAAAAGGTGAGAGTATAAAATCAGAATTTACTCGAGAACTTGGCAAATTAATCATGAACCAGACAAATAAAGAACCAGATTTCGAGTTACCTGATATCACGATCATTGTTGATTTATTTAAACAAAAAATAACTCTTCAGAAAAGATCACTCTTCATATATGGGAGATACAATAAATTTATTCGAACAATTCCACAGACAAGATGGCCTTGCTACGATTGTAATGGTAAAGGATGTGTCAGATGCGGTTATACTGGGAAACGATATACAGAAAGTGTAGAAGAGTTAATCGCTGAACCAATTCTTGAAATTACAGGTGGTACGGGTTCAAGATTTCATGGAGCTGGTAGAGAAGATATCGATGCGTTAATGTTGGGTAATGGAAGACCTTTTGTTCTTGAGATAAAAGAACCTGAAAAACGTCATATTGATTTGAGGAAAATTGAAAAGAAAGTTAATAGGAAAATCAAGAAAAAAGTTAAGGTTTCGAATCTTTCTTTTGCTGATAAAAGAAAAGTTCAAGATATAAAGAGTTTAGCGAAAAAAACCAAAAAGACATACAAAGCAAAAATAACTCTTGACAAAGATTTACCAGAAGAATCGTACCTTAAACTACAGAATGAATTAAAAGAAACAAAGATAAAACAAAGGACACCTAAAAGAGTTTTACACCGGAGATCCGATCTCGTAAGAGTTAAAATGGTTTACAATGTTTCGATCAAAAAATTAGCTGAAAAAGAAATTGAAGCAGAAATTGTTGGAGAAGGCGGTTTATACATCAAAGAATTAATTTCAGGAGATGAAGGGAGAACGAATCCCAGTTTTTCTAGTATTTTAAAAAGTCAAGCTAGATGTATACAGCTTGATGTTGTGCATTTACATACAGAAGATACTTGAAACGTTTTTCTAATCAAACCATTGTTTCATATATTCTTCAAATAAATTATCCTCAACAGTAATATTTTCAAAATGCTCTGTTCTTTCTGCAATTTCTCTTGCCAAGAGATGATAACAAGATGGTGCTTCTTTCCGGAGCAAAGCAGTAAACAAGAAATCCTTGCAGGAACAAAATGAATTTTCTATAACCAAATACTCTTTTCCTTGTCCTTGCACAGTCCATCTAGAAATTCTAGAAGGAGAAAAAGTGTATTTTTTCACCCCATTCGCTCCAATAACTTCCAATGCTTTTCTAACACGATCACCAAAGATGCTTTCAAAGAATTCGATATCTTTTATTGTTAACTTAGATCCTTTCTTAATTTTGGAAAGTAGTTCCGGAAATGCTTCGAAGGATTTCATTTTGGCAGAAGTACTAAGTAATTCTTTTTCTTTTTCCGTCAATTAAGAAATGTCTCCTAATAGTAAAACTTGTCAATTATTAATAAACTAATCTTTACTTAAATCAAGATGACTTATTTTCTGATTTGTGAATTGCAATTGCTTCCTCAATTGTTAATCTTCCAGATGCTACTTTTTTAGCGAGATCTCGCGAAATAGTAACAACACCTCTAGAGTACTGACGAGAAAGAACTTGAATTTCTTTAAGTTCTCCCTCTGGAGTTTCGCATGGTTCAGGATTTTTCACTCTTTCACCAAGACGAAAAGCAATTTCCATTGCTGCTGTTGCATCTTTTCCTTTTGGTATTTTCATACCCTCTTTTATAACCTCGAGTAAAATATCATTAGCTTCTTGGCCACGATCTGGGGTTGTATTTAATTCATCTACAACTTCCAGGTCAACATGTTCAGGTTTTACATTGAGTAATTCATTAAGAATGAGAACTCGACGGTATCCTCCTGTAGATCCAATTCGGATAATTGCCATTTTTGCTGGTAGATTTTTTAATGTGAGAATTATAAAATTGATTGCTTCTTTAATTTCCCTAGTTTCTAAAGTGGATTGTAAACAACTATCAGTAATGACTGCAATGCCAATTGTAAGTCCAGGATCTACCCCTATAATCAAGGATTCCCAAATTTTTTTCCCTTCCACACCCAGCATAATCTTCGCATATGCTTTATCTAAATTGAGGGTTTCAATTTTGGAAAGAATAACCATATTACTATAGGACATTTTTTTCTGCTTATTCTCTTCCTCTGTTGTTACAACTAATATCGAGTCCTTAGAAGGCATTTCACCTGGTTGAAGTTGTTCAATACTAAAACCTTCTTGCGTTAATTTCTCTCGTAATAGATGGCATAAACGAAAATCCATGGTGGCAAGGGAAATTAACATGGGATGTCTCCTATAATTTCTTTTTTAACAAAACTTGGTCTTCTTTATCTAATATATTTTTCAATATCACAATAATTAATAAAAAATTCCTATAAATGTTCTAAAAGATTAAATACATTAAAGAAATTATTCAAACAAAAAAGATTTCTTGCTTTAATTGAGTTGATTCAATGAGTAAAATTACATATCCATTATTATTGGTAAATTTCAAAACTTATCCGCAAGGTACTGGTAAGAAGGCTCTTGAGCTTGCAAAAATATGTGAAAAAGTGATGAAGAAAACTGATGTTTGTATTGCAGTTGCTTTACAAGCAACAGATATTAGAATGATTAGTTCCGAAGTTGATATTCCTGTTTTTGCACAGCATATAGATCCTATTACTCCTGGGAGTAATACCGGACATACATTAGTTGGTGCAATTAAAGAAGCAGGTGCAGTTGGAACATTAATTAATCATAGTGAAAGAAAAATCAAGCTTGCTAGCATAGATAAAATTCTGCGATTAACAAAAGAGTTTGATTTGTTTAGTTGTGTTTGTGCAAGCACACCAAAAATTGCAGGAGCTATTGCAGCACTTGGACCAAATTGCTGTGCAACAGAACCGCCAGAATTAATTGGTTCCGGAATATCCATAAGCACTGCTCAACCAGAAATCATAACTGAGACAGTTGACATAATGAAGAAAATCAATGCAGATGTTGTTCCTCTTTGTGGTGCAGGTATAACAAATAGTGGTGACGTTAAAAAAGCACTCGAGTTAGGAACAAAAGGAATTTTGGTTGCATCAGGAGTAGTTAAAGCTGCAAATCCCGAAAAAATCCTAGAAGAAATGGCAAATGTCTCAAGAGAATTTAAGGAATAAAAATTTCTGTTATCTAATCAAAAAAAGGAAAAATTCTATAAAGTAATAAGAGAAAATTAAGAAAAATCGCTTAAAATTAGTAGAATATTAAAAGCGAATATGTGAATATTATGTGACTTTAATTAACAAAAATTTGTATAGTAATAATTGGAGATACATCGTTGTCAGAAGAAATCACAATCCAAGTTCCAAAAAAACTTGCTGAATTTATTGATAGTCTTACAAAAGAGGGTTACTATAAATCAAGAAAAGATTTTACCAGAAGTTCAATTGAAATTATTGCACAATTGTACGGATTACCCAAGACAAAGAAGGGAGGAAAATCCCTACTTGAAATATTAGGGGACAATAAAGTGCAAGCTAAAGAACCTGCAAAAATACCAGCACCACAACAAATAACTCCAAAACCAATTACTCATGAACCAGCATCAATAAGAATAGAGAAATTAACTCCAGTTGAGTATGATGTTCTTGATCTTTTTGCTGGAGCAAAATTTGATTTTGAAGATGCTTTGTATGCAAGGTATACTATGGAGCTAATGAAATTAGCAAAAGCCCCCATACAAAAAGCTGAATTTTTGAAACTTTTAAACGGTTTAGCAGCAAAGAAGAAAACAGAACAAACTGAGTATGATGGCAAAATAATCTGGAAACTGATTGAGGGTTATTAGTAAAGATAATTGATTATTCAGCTTCAAGAATAGTAATATCTAATCCAGTTATACCTTCAACAGCCATTATTTCAGCTTTTAAGTTTTCGACATCAATTTTATCAAATTCTTCTGAATCAATATAGCCATCAAAAACACACTTTTCTTCCATGAAGCAAAGGCCTGTAGAGTAAAGTGCTTTAACTCCCAGTTTTAAGAAGAGATTCCCAATTCTTCTGAGGAAATCAGGTGTCAACTTTCCAATATCAATAGCAATTTTGTATGCTTTATTTGTAGAAGTTGGTATAATCCGAATTATTTTGGTGTTTGGAGTAAGTATAATTACAGCATAATTCCCAGCTTCTGGTTTAAGTGCTTCGAGGAATTCACTTGTTAATTGAACTGATTTCATTGGTTCGAGTTTTAACATTTTTGCAATAGTTATTTTTGAAATTTTCTTATCTTTTTTTGCCATTTAATCTGACCTCGCTCTAATAGAATTTTATCGAAGAAGACCATTTCTATTTAAAAACTGGTTTTCTTTTTTTTACTCTATTAAAGATTGAAAAAACTAATAATTAAATTATTCCTTCAAAGTTTAGTTTTTAATGATTTTTGGAGCACTTGCTACTTTGAATTCATAATAATTCCACTGATATTTTGATAGAAAACGCGAAACAGCTTTTGCAAAAATATTTGTTGTGGCAATTGTAACAAGATTCCCTCCTCCTATGAGATAATAGGCTTCAATCTTCTCCTCTCGCATTTGTTTGACATGATCACATAATTTTAACATATCAGGTTTCCTAACTCTGATTTCTACTCCCTCAAGTAATTCATGTGCATTTTGGATGTTTTCTTCAGCTGTCTTTAATAGCTCAACAAAGTCTTTATTTTTAAGAGCTTTCTTAATCCGTTCAACCCAATTTGGTATGCTTTTCACTCTGTCTGAGAATTGTGGATTCTTTATTATTCCTGCATGGATTTCGTCTGCAGAAATTCTTGTATCATAATGAAAAGGTACAGAGAATAGTTTAATTTCCGATAATACTTTTTCAGAAGCGAGTTGAATCACTTTCAATGGTTTTTCATTGGCTTTGGTTAGAGTTAAACCCCCATATAAACTTCTACCTGCACTTTCAGAACCTTTCATAGAGTATTTCAGAATCTCTTCTTTTGAATAATTTAATCCAAATACATCGTTTAGTGCTGTGAATAAAGCAGCTAAACCTGAATCTGAGCTTCCACTAAAAATATTATAATTATTAGATTCAATATGGATATTTGCTTGTATTTTATTCTTGCTCATAAATGCTTCAATGGAATCTATGATTTGCGATCCTCGTATTCCAGTTAACTCTTGTTTATCTAAAAAGAACTTTATCTCAGATTTTTCCTTTTCACTAGTAAATTTCACAGTTGTCTCTGTTCTTGTTGTTTCTTCCTTATTAGTAACTGCTAAGCCCATTGTATCATAAAGTGGTGTTCTATCAGGATTAATTCCGCCTAAAAATATGATTGGAATTGTTGGGTATGCAACGACTGTAGAAATCTTTTCCATTTTTAGCACCATTTGAAATATCAGAAATCAAGCTTTTCGCTCTTTCTTAATTTCTTCAACTAGGTTTATTCGATCTGTATAGTCTTTTAATTCATTTAATTTCTTGATTCGTCCTAAAACGATATCTAAGATGGTTTCATATCCCTCTACAAAATCATTTACACTGACTACTGGTATTTTAAATTTAATAGCTTCAGAGCAAAGATATTCTTGCATCTGAAGATACTTATCGACTTCTGAAATAAGTCGCTCACCAGAATTTCTGAGATGAGAATATTTTGAGCGCAATTTAATGCGTTCTTTATAGAGTTCCTTCTCTGTTATTTGCAAGATAACTGGTATTAAACTTGGATGTTTCAATAGATCTGAATTGAATTGAGTTGGTAAGAAATGAAGATATTCCACAATCATACTTTCCCCATCTCTCAATCCTCTATCAGCAATCATTTTTTGAATAATTGAATTCATAATATCTGCTTGAGCTTTATAACCGGAAATTAGATTTT